>JYOD01000013.1:128638-219494 GCA_000955785.1 Burkholderiaceae bacterium 16 | reverse complement strand
CGTCGCCAGCGCTACCGCTTGGATCTGGCTATCTCAGGCACGCTTGCTCGTACGCCGATTGACCAATGCCTGAATTTGTCATCACCCTCTTTGCCGAACGCAAAGAAAAGTGACCGGCAGCCCCCCGCAGGGGGGATGTCGTATGGCTGTTGCGTGCAAAAACCAACACCGATCAAATAACACCAGCAGCAAAGAAACCTCACCAAGCCCTTGAGTCCAACAGCCAACACCGCCCACTCACACCATCAAACCCCATCAAAAAGCCACCCAACCATTAAGCCTTACAATTCCCCATCCCCCCAGGAAAACACAAAAATGGATTCCCGCCTGACCGAACTCGAAATCAAGGTTGCCTTCCAGGACGACCTCCTCGACAGCCTCAACCTCGCCGTAGCACGGCAACAACGCCAGATCGACCTGCTGCAAGAGCAGTTGCAGGCGCTCTACCAGCAAATGCGCTCCAGCGGCACCGGCGGCGCCGAAGGCGGCCCACAGCACGAAATCCCGCCGCATTATTGAGAACACACGGCGGCACTCCGCGACGACAAAATCCGCCACGATTGAACAAAGCCATCACCACCGCGGTCAGACCGGGTAACGCGCAAAACGCCAACCTGGAGGCACCGCAGCATGCCGACCATGCAACCCCGCACCCGACTCCTGCCCGCACGGTCCATCCGCGCCAGGACCTTGAAAGCCGTCACAGCACTCACCATGCTTGGCGCCGCCACCGCCTGGGCCGGCTATAACGTCTGGACCGGCGAATACACATTCACCCGCGAGGAATTGCAGGCTGCCGTGGAAAAACGCTTTCCCGCGACGCTGCGTTATGGCCAGGTAATCGACGTGCAACTGACGCATCCGCGCCTGGTATTCGACGACGCCAATAATCGCGTGACCACCCAGATGGACGCGCAACTCGGCAATACCTTGCTGCCGGCACCGCCGATCAACGGCACGCTTTCGCTCAGCAGCGCACTCAAATACGATCCGGCAAAACGCGCCGTGCTGCTCGACAATCCATCCGTCGAGCGGGTCCAGGTAAACGGCATGCCGGCGCAATATGGGGAGCAACTGAACGCGATCGGCGCCGTGGTGGCGCAGCAGTTGCTACGCGATTACCCGCTTTACACCTTCACGCCGGAGCAATTGCGCATCGCCGGCAAAGATGTGGAGCCAGGCGCCATTACTGTGCTGCCCGATGGCATCAAGGTTCAGGTCAATACGCGTTAAACGCAATACGTATTGCGTATTCGCATCGATTGCCCCTGCCATTGCCGTGCAGGAAATGTTGTATCCGCGCACGCATTCAGCCAGGAACCACACCGATTAATATCACGGCGCGCGAGTAATGCCGCGCGACCGGTTATACTCCGCGCTCCTACAACTAACGGGTAAATACAATGGCCGTAGCTAAGAAAGTCGCACAAACCAGCGCAGCAGCAAAGACCAAGCCGGCAGCCGCCAAGAAGGCAGCAGCACCGGCAAAGAAGGCCAGCGTGCTGGCTCGCGAACTGGCAGCTGCAAAGAAGGGCCTGCTGAAGCTGCGCGCTGACGCGAAGAAGGCGATCGAAGCCGCCAAGCGCGAAATCAAGGTGGCTGCCGAAGCCGCCAAGCAAGCCGTGCTGGCAGAGCGCCAGGCCGCCAAGGAAAAGCTGGCAGCACAAAAGGCAAAGGCCAAGCCCGCTGCCAAGAAGCCGGTGGTGAAGGCCGCCGTGGCAAAGAAGGCTGCAGCCAAGCCGGCCGCCGCCAAGAAGGCAGCAGCACCGAAGGCAGCCGCCAAGCCGGCCGCCGCTCCCAAGGCAGCAGCTCCGAAGGCTCCCAGGAAGGCCGCCGCCAAGAAGCCGGCAGCACCGAAGAAGGCCGTGGCCGTCAAGGTCGAGGCAGAAGCGCCTGTCGCCGCGAAGTAAATCGCGCGAGGGCCAGCGCGGCAGGCGGCCCGGACATGCGCGCGGCAATCCGCGCCATGCCTCGGTCCCCTTTCGCGCACCGCTTTTGTGCGAACCGCTGGCGCCTGGCGGGGCCAGCCGGACATCCTTCCGAAATTCCGGTCTTTCCAGCTGTCCCGACCGATCTGCCAATTCGGCACGATCGCGTGAACACGCGCCATCACCCCGCATTCCCGGCATCATTTCCGCCAGGTCTTAAGCCAATGCTTAAGCCGGCAGTCAAGCCAACGGTTAAGCGGACAATCGGGCGGAAAACCTAAATCCCCTTTCCGCGATTCCCCGCCTCCGGCATTAGCCAGGATCCATCCCGGCCAATCGGGCTGCGATCCGCCAGCATTCGGCCGGCAGATTCCTATTTTCGGAAAACCAGGCTGAAGTTATTGGCCGGCATCGGGATTGGCTCTTCCATGCGGAAACCCTCGGCCTGGCCCAGCGCCGCCACGTCCTCCATATTGCGCACGCCCCATTCCGGGTCGGCTTTGCGCAACTGCGCATCGAACGCGGCATTGCTCGGCGCGGTGTGTTCGCCGTTGCGCCGGTAGGGGCCGTACAGGTAAAGCACGCCACCGGCCGGCAACAGGCGGCCGGCGCCGGCAAACAGCGCCTGGGCCGCCGCCCACGGCGCGATGTGGATCATATTGATGCAGACCACCGCCTGTGCCGCTTCGATGCCCCAGGATGGCTGGCACACGTCCAGTACCAGTGGCGCAAGCACGTTGGCCACGCCGGCATGCGCGGCCCAGCCTTCGATCGACGCGCATGCAGCCACGTCGGGATCGCTCGGCTGCCAGGTCAGCCCCGGCAGCGCGGCGGAAAAATACGCCGCGTGCTGGCCGGTGCCGCTGGCGACTTCCAGCACCAGGCCGCTCTGAGGCAATACCCGGCGCAACACGGCCAGGATGGCGTCGCGATTGCGGTCGGTGGCCGGCGCGATCCGGCGCGCGTCAAGTTGGCCATCTTGGTTCGGCATGTCGTTTCTCCTGTTTTGGGGACGGCATAGGGCGCGGAACATCGAGCGACCGGCAATATGCTGCCGCAAGCGTAGCAGGCATGCCCCACCTCCCGCCACCGGAGCCGCCAGCGGCTTGTCAGGTTGCTCGCGCCGCCAAACCCGGGGCATAAAACAAAACGCCCCCGACGACGTTGTCATCGGGGGCGTTCCACCGCGCCGGCCTGGACCGTCCCGCGGCCGGGATTACCGGTGCTTGCGCACCGGGTTCAACCTCGGCGTGGTCCAGTCCGCACTCAGGCCTTGCTCGTCTTGACGCTGGTGACATCGGCTGTCAGGTAGCCGACTGCCGCGCCAAAGCGGTCCTTGTAGTTGGCACGGACCAGCGGATCCAGCGCGGCCTTCACGGTGTTATGCAGGCTGCTCCAGTCGCCGGCGTGCTGGAAGTTGCTCATGATGTAGGTCCAGCCGTTGAGCTCGTCGACCGCATGCAGGCCGGTCGATTCGCCACCCGCCGGCACCGACAGCAAGCGCGACAGCTTCTTGGTGTCGACGTTGTAGGCCCACAGGAAGTTGTTGACGTGCTGGCCGCTGTCCTCGCCGATAAACAGCGTGCGCAGCTTCTCCGAGAACTTGAGGTTGTCCGGATTGGCGATCGTCTCGGGGTCGCCGGTATTGCCCAGCGCGTCCGCGGCGATGTCCTTGCCGACGATCAGGGCCTTGGTATGCACCGGCACCCATTCGCTGTTGATCGCGGCGCCGTCCAGGTCCTTCTGGCCGCCGGCGAGGTTGTGCTGCATCACGCCGCCGGCCTTGAGCGCGGCGGGCAGCGAGATACCGCTTTGCGCATTCCAGCCCTTGGCGTTGTTCGTGACCATCGAGTCCTGGATGTTCTGCAGCGCGGAGTAGGCCACCTTGTCCTTGATATTGACGGTGGTGCCTTCCATCTTGGTGAAGCCCATGCTGCCGCCCTTCAGGTAGGCGTAGCGGTGGGTTTCCAGGAAGGCGGCGGCCTTGTCCTTGCCCGGCAGGATCTTGACCCATTGCGCCTTGCCGCCGGAGAAGATCTTGGTGTATGCCGAATCGCTGGGATCGGCCCACTTGACGTCCATGACGTCGACCGGGCGGTTCGACTTGGCCATCGCCTCGACTTCTGCGCTGGTGGCATGGCCGAGCTTGACCCAGGACAGGTCCGCGCCGGAAGCCGCCGGATCGATGGAGAAGCCTGCACCGATCTTGGCAACGTACAGCGTGCCAGCGGAGAGGTCCTTCTCCTTGTCGGCCACGAACATGAACAGCCCGCTGTTGGTGGCGTCGTCACCCATCAGCACGGTGCGGTTGTCGGGCATCACCTGCACGAGTTCGTGCGAGATGCGGCCCAGGCAATAGTGCTTCCTGATGGAGCCGGTGCCGTCGGGATTGACAGTCACTTCGGGCAGATGGCCATACAGATAGGGGTTGAACGCGATGTTCGCATTGCCGTACAGGTTCTTGGCGAACTTCGTGTACTGATCAGTCTGGTCAGTGTAGGTCGGAACATCCGCCGCATTGGGGAACGTTTCCGGCTCGTACTCTTCGCTGGACAGGTGGGTGTTCCACGGCGACAGGCTGGCGCCGCAGGTGATCCACAGGCCGTTGACGCCCGAGGTGTCGACGTTGTGGTACTTGACCAGCGCCAGCTTGCCGGTGGTCGGGTCCTGGTCCAGCGTGAGCACGGCGATCGGCGACGGCAGGCGGCCGTAGGTGTCGCTGCCGAGCTGGTCGCGCGAGGTGTATTCGAACTGCACTACGGCGAAGACCGTGTTGCCCTTCACGCCGGCCACCTTGGCGCCGTCGATCTTGAGCAGCGAGGTGCCGTCCGGCGAGTCCGAGAAGAACTGGCGCTCCTTGCCGGCCACCGACGCGTCGATGATGGGCTGGTTGTTGATATCGACATAGCCGCCCGCGAGGATGGTGCCGCCCACGCCGTCCGGGACCATGTCGCCGGTGACGAAGAAGGGCTGGTAGGCCAGCTTGAAGGTCTGGCTGCTGCCATCGCTGAACGATACCTTCAGGCTCGAACCCACCGTGGTGGTCGCCATCGCGGCCGGGTTGGCCAGCGTGGGCGCCGCCATGCCGGTGAACTCGGCGGTGGTGAAGGTGGCGGCGGCGGGCGTGCCGGGCGCCGGTGCCGGCGCCGGCACCGGCGCGGCTACCGCGTCGCCGTCTCCGCCGCAGCCGACCAGGAAGGCGGAAGCGCCAAGGCCCAGCGGCAGCATGGGTGCGCCGGCCAGGAATTTAAGCGCCTTGCGGCGGGATGCGTCCGGTTTGTCGAGCATTCTTCTTTCCCGTTTCGTTTATGTGAGTGATTGGGCGGCACGCGCTGCGCCGCCTTGCCGCGCGCTTGTGGGGAGCCGCGTGGCGTTCAGGCCGACTCGCATCCTATGAATGATTTGTTACAACTTGTTGAAAGTGTCTTAAATTGCAGACATCCAGGGGGCCGTCCGCGCAATCAGCATAATCAGCGTATCCGGGCAATCCGCACATCCCAGACGGCCGGGGCCGCTTGTGTACCGCTGTTGTACACTGACGCACGCTCCCTGCCGGGGGCCGATTCCCTTAGCTCTCAGCCCGCCGGCGCCGCTTATGGCCCGCCGTGACGCGGCCCCACCCGTGCCGACTTACACCCTCGCTTCTCCCGTCCAGGCGGACCTGGAAATCCGCAAAAGCCGTTTCATCGGCTACGCGATTCCCGTGCAGGACCGCGCAGCGGCCATGGCCGAACTACAGCGCCTGCGCGAAGCGCACGCCACCGCCACCCATGTCTGCTGGGCCTTGCTGGCAGGCGGCCAGTCCGGCATGTCGGACGATGGGGAGCCTTCCGGCACCGCCGGCCGGCCCATGCTGGAGGTATTGCGCCACCATGAACTGGAAGGCGTGCTGGCGGCCGTGGTGCGCTACTACGGCGGCATCAAGCTGGGCGCGGGCGGGCTGGTGCGGGCCTATACGGATGCCATCGCCGCGGCCCTGAAGGATGCGCAGCGCATCGAGCGCATCGCCTATGCCGAACTGGTTGCGGAAGTGGACTATGCCGACGAGGCGCGCGTGCGCCGCTGGATCGAGCAGGAAGGCCACGTGCTGGCGCATGGCGAGCATGGCGCCGCCGCCCGGCTGACGATCCGCCTGCCGGCCAGCGCGCTGGACGCGGCGCGGGCCGCGCTGCGCGACGCCACGCATGGCCGCGCCCGCTTCCCCGGCGCGGACGATGGCGAGGCGCAGTCATGAGCAACGTCCCGCACGCGCCCGGTTCGGGTTCCGGCAGCGCGGCCGATGCCGCCACGCCCCCCTCGCCACCTTCGCCACCTTCGCCACCTTCGCCGGCCTTTGCCGCGCGCGTCGAGCCGCTGGGCAGCAGCTTTCCCGCCTTGCCCACGCAGACGCTGCTGGAAGCCGCGCTGCTCGCCGGCGTGCAACTCCCCAGTTCCTGCCGTAATGGCACCTGCCGCACCTGCCTGTGCCGGCTGTCCGCAGGGAGGATTGCCTATCGCATCGAGTGGCCGGGCGTGAGCTACGACGAGCGCGACGAGGGCTATATCCTGCCCTGCGTGGCGTATCCCGAGAGTGATGTGGTGATAGAGGCGCCGCTGGCGCGCCTGCCGGACGCTTCCCAGGCTTAAGCCACCCTGACCGGCTTGCGCCTGCGCGCCGGCGCGGCCCGCGCGGCGAGGCACTGCATGAAGAACTGCCACGCGATGCGCAGCGCATCCGGGCCGGAAGGATCGGCAAAGGCCTGGCTGGACGGGCCGCCGCTCCACGCATGCCCGAGCCCTTCGATCCGCACCAGCCGGATATAGGGCTGCCCCTCGCTGGACCATGCATGGACGCTGAATGGCCGCCGCTGCCCGCGCTGGCCCCGGCGCGGCGCGGCCGGCACGGGTGCTTGCGGCAGCAACTGCTGCCACAGCGCGGCTGAAGCCAGCGCGTTGTCGAAGCGCACCACGTGATCGGCATCGCCGTGCAGCAGCAGCAGTGGCGGCGGACGGCGCCCCGCCAGCTGCAACCGCGCGGCCTCCACGTCCGGGTGGCCCTTGCCTTGCATGACGCGCGCCGCTTGCGCGGCGTTGGACGCGCTCAGCGGCACCGCGCCGGAATGCGAACCCACCGCGGCGAAGCGGTCCGGATAGCGCAGCCCCAGTATCTGCGCCATGGCGCCGCCGGCCGACAGGCCAAGCGCGAACACGCGGTCGCGGCGAATCGGGCGCTGCTGGCACACATGCTCGACGATGGCCATCAGCAGGCTCGCCTCGCCCGCCACGCGCGCGGAGGCGCTGAACCAGTTCCAGCACCGCTGCGCGTTCGCGTGGGAGGATTGTTCGGGCATCAGCACTACGCAGCCCGCGCTGCGCGCCACCACCGCGGCGCGGGTGCATGTGGCAAAGCTGGCCGTGTCCTGGCCGCACCCATGCAGCAGCACCAGCAAAGGCGCCGGACGCGGAGCGCTCACCCCTGGCGGAATAAACAGCCGGTAACGGCGCTGCACGAGCGGCCCCAGCCCCCAGCTTCCTTCTTCCCAGCGCCCCCCGCCACGGCCTGCCGGCGCCGGCACTGGGGACACGACACCGGTCAACACACGTTGCGTGGCCTTGCTCATGGCCTCGCCCTGCCTGACTGCCGTCTGGATCGCGGACTTCGTGACCGTGCGCTGCGCGCGCCGCACGTTGCGGGTGGCGATCTTGCCGAGGGTGCTCCAGAGTTTGCTGCCACTGCTCTTGCGACGTGCCATCGGCGGCATCTCCTGCACGGGGTGATGGAATGCGCCGTCAGGGCCGCACACCTGGCCCGAAGGCGCGCTGTTTCGCTGCAGCGCAGCACCAGTATGCCGTGCGGCGGGTCGTCCTGTCAGGCTTTCGCCCAGTCAGGCGGCACGCGGGCGGAATCCTGCAGCGATGCGCTTGCCGGGCGCAACCGCGCGCGTGCTGATGCGCTCCGCAGGAGCCGCGCCGTCGGCAAGGCTAGCAGACCCCGCGCAGCGCCAGTTCCGCGCCAAGCAGCAGCAACCCGCAAAAGAACAGCTTGCGGAACCGCGCCGCGCTGATGCGATGGCGCAGCCATTGGCCGACGAACATGCCACCCAGCGCGGGCAACAGCGCCAGCACCGAAGCGCCCAGGACGGGCGTATGCAGCAACGCGCCATTCATCGCCAGGCTCACAGCAAGCGCGATGGTGGACACCGTGAACGACAAACCCAGTGCCTGCACCAGCGCCTCCCTGTCCAGGTCCAGGCCCTGGATGTAGGGCACCGCCGGAATCACGAACACGCCCGTGACGGCGGTGATGGCGCCGGTGATCACGCCGGCCAGCGGTCCCAGCCAGGGTTCGGCAGCAGCCGGCACTTTCGGGTGGAAGGCGGCCAGCCCCAGCACCGCGTACAGCACCAGCGCCACGCCCAGCCAGGGCGTGGCATGCGCCATCAGGCTGGCCGGCAGCAGCGCCGCCGCCAGCCATGTGCCCACGCAGATGGCCGCCAGCATGGGCCACATCCGCCGCATCAGCTGGCCCAGCCGCGGGCCGCTGTAGAGTTGCACCACATTGGTCACCATGGATGGCGCGACCAGCAGCGCCGCAGCCTGCGCGGGCGGCATCGCCAGGCCGAGCAGCCCCATCGCCACGGTCGGCAGGCCCAGCCCCACCACGCCCTTGACCAGCCCGGCGAGCAGGAAGGTAAAGCCGATCAGCGCAATCTGCGCGCTCAGGAACGTCGAGTCCATGGCCCGCTCACTCCGCCCGCGACGCAGGCGCCGCGATGGGCTGGTGCACCGCGCGGCTATCCGCCGGCGCCTGCTCGCGCTCGTTCAGGCCATAGTCGCGCAGCACGTGCGCCACCCGCAGGCGATAGCCCGCGAACACGCCGCCGCGCCCGGCCGACTGCGCGTGGCGGTGCTCCATCGTGTTGCGCCAGGCCATGACCGCGGCCTCGTCACGGAAGAACGAGAGCGACAGCAGCTTGCCCGGGTTGGTCAGGCTCTGGAAGCGTTCCACCGAGATAAAGCCGTCGATGGCTTCCAGCGTGGGCCGCAACTGTGCCGCGATGCTCAGATACGTCTCCATCCGCCCCTCGGCGGGTTCGACTTCGAAGATGACTGCGATCATGGTGATTGTCCTTTTGTGATTGCGGTGTTTCAGGTGCCTGGCCGTTCAGGCACTCAGAGGAAATGCGGAATGCGCGTATTGAGCGAGGGCCGGTAGCGGAATGCCCGCACCAGCGCAGCGGGATCCGCGCCGCGTGCCAGCAGCGCGGCAACCACCGCCTGCGCCACCGAGGCGGCCAGCGCATCGCCGGGACACGCATGACGGCCGGCACCAAAGGTCCACGGCCGAGAGGCCTTGCCCGCGCACTCGCCCGGCATGCGCTCGTCGAGCGAAGCGGCCGCCAGCACCAGCAGCACCCCATCGCCGGCCTTCAGGTCCGCGCCGCACAGGCGTGCATCGGTGGCCAGGAAGCGCCGTGTGTTCTGCACCGGCGGATCTTCGCGCAGCACCAGCGCGGCGACATCGCGCAACGCGCCGGATTCGTCCGGGCACCGGCCTTGCGCCATCTCCCTGCCAAGCCGCACCAGCATGTTGCCGACCAGTCCGGCGGTGGCCTCGCACGCTTGTATCAGCAGGCCAATCGCATTGGTGGCGATCACCTCTTTCGCCACGCCGGCGGCAAGGGCTTCGCGTTGCAGCGCATCCAGCGGCCGGCCTGGCGCGGAGGCCGGCGCGCCTACCGATAAGCTCTCGCGCATCCACGCCTGCAGCCAGGTGGCCGCCTCGCTCCCGGCGGCAATCTCCTGCGCGGTTGCCAACGGCGACATGGCCCGCGCGAATGCCGTCACCTGCGCAGCGGCCTGCATCGCCACACCGGGCTGGCCTGCTACGGCCAGGCCGAGCGCATCGGCCACGGCCAGCACCGGCAGGGAGAACATCCAGTGGTTGACCGCAGCACCAGGCTGCGTCAGGTCGAAGGGCAGACCCTGCGCCAGCGCCGACACGCGCTGCCGCATGCCGCCCAGTTCCAGGGCCGCCATGCGTTTGAGCAGCACGCCCTTGAGCGGCGCGTTCCACGCGCTATCGTTCATGCGGATCAAGCCGCCAAACAGCGCGCCGGCAGGGCTGCCGGCCAGCCCGGGAGGCACTGGCTGCGCGGGCGGCCTCACGCGGCTGGCGGGATGCGCCAGCACCGCCGCGACCTCGGCAGCGCCGGCGGCAACCCACAGTCCGAGCGCCTCGTCGCGATAGAAAGGCCGGCGCGCGGCGAGGCCGCGGTAGTAGGGCGCCGGGTCGGCATGGGTGACGGCGGCAAGCGGATCTGACGGCATCGGGATCGGCATGGGCATCGGTGTGGGAACGCGGTTGATATTGGTGAGTATGCGTCTATACTGCGATCGTTGTTTCACCGCGAGATGAACTATGGAATACGCGCCCAGCATCAGCCAGATGGCCGGCCTGCTTGCCGACCCCGGACGGGCCGCCATGTTGTGGGCGCTGATGGACGGCAGCGCGCGCCCGGCTGGCGAGCTTGCGGTCATCGCCGGTTTGTCGGCATCGTCCACCAGCGGCCACCTTGCGCGGCTCAGCGAAGGGGGGCTGCTCGCGGTGCAGACGCGCGGGCGCAATCGCTACTACCGGCTTGCCACGCCCGAGATCGGCGTTGCCATCGAGGCGCTGGCCAGTGCGTCGTTGGCGAGCCAGCCGCCGCGCGTGCGCGCGGTACCCGCCTCGCGCACCGCGCCGGCGGCGCTGCGCCAGGCCCGCACCTGTTATGACCATCTCGCGGGAGAGCTTGCGGTTGCACTGTTCGAGCGCATGTCGCACGCCAACTGGATCGTGGTGGCCGGCACGGCCGTCGACCTGACCGAGAGCGGCACGCAAGGCATGGCGCAACTCGGCGTGGATCTCGACGTCGCACGGCGCAAGCGGCGGCAGTTCGCCTGCACCTGTCCCGACTGGAGCGAACGCAAGCCGCACCTGGGCGGCGCGCTCGGCGCGGCGCTGCTCGAAAGCCTGATGGCCCGCAAATGGATAGAGCCCACGTCCACCTCGCGCGCTCTGCGCGTGACGCCGCGCGGGCAACGCGAGATCTTGCGCATCGCCGCTTGAGCGGCTGGCGCGCTTGCCTGGTTGGAATCCCCGTTTTCAAATGCGCCGGAATGTCATGGCGCCGCACCCATGGAGGGCTGATGCGATGAGCGATGAACTGGATGACGAAACGCACCGCGCGCTCTGGCGCCTGATCGAGCTGATCAACTTCGACGATCCCATCATGATCGAGAAGCAGCAGACGCTGTTCGACGAGGCACTGGCCAGCTCGGACGACGCGGATGCGGTCGAGGGCCAAGAGCTGCTGTGGGTCCTCAAGGACGTCATCGACTGGGAGTCCGGCTTCTATGTGGACTGGAAGGACGCGCCGTCTTTCATCAGCTGCATGGACGAGCTTTGCGACCGCCTCGACATCGAACTCGACTGGGGCGTGGAAGATCCCGAAGACGAGGCGTTCCTGGAAAAAACCAGCGTGCCCGAGCTGATGGAACTGGCGCACGAGCAATTGCGCCTGGCCGGCATCACGCTATGGAACTGGGACACCGAGAGCGACGCCTATGCCGGCTGGCTGGCGCGCGGCGAGGACGATGAGGAAATGATCAGCCTGGGCGAAACACTGGGGCTGGAGATCAGGCCCGGCGACCAGCCGTATTGAGAGCGAGCGGATGCGGGTCCGCCTCCTCCGGGCCGGGGACGTTCCCTGTTAGTCAGTTGAAGTTGGGCTCTGTGTCGACAATTTCCGCGCCCCCAGGCCCCAACGTCTCCTCCAGCACATCGAGAAACACCCTGACGCTGGCCGGCATCAGCTTGCGCGCAGGCATCAGCACATAGACCTTGAGCGGCGCAGACGAATAAGCAGGCAACACCCGCACCAGCCGCCCCTGGTCCAGTTCGTCCTGCACATAGCGCGGCGACAGCCGCGCCACGCCCAGCCCGTCCAGGGCGGCCTTGAGCCGGATCTCCGCATTCTGCGTGCGCATGCGCGGCTCCACCGCCAGGCTCGCCACCTCCACGCCATCGCGCAGGAACTCCCAGCGCCGGTCGTCGGCATTGCCCAGCGTCGGCCAGCTCGCCAGATCCTGCGGCGTGCGCGGCAATCCGCGCGCGCGTATCAGAGCCGGCGACGCAAAGAATCCGCGATCGATCAGCACCACGCGTTTGCTGGCGAAGGAGCTGTCGAGCAAGCCGGTGTGGGTCATCACGAACACCAGGTCGTAGCCCCGCTCGACCAGGTCGGGCTGCTCCCAGCTCACATCCACCTCGACGCGCAACTCGGGATGCAGCCGCAGCAGCCGCGTGAGGCTGGGCGACAGATGCAGCGAGCCAACCTCGTACGGAGTGGAAATGCGCAGGGTGCCGCTGACCTGCTCGCTGACGGACACCGCCTCGGCGCTGATTTCGCGCAGTTCGTTAAAGAGCGGGGCGACCCGGTCGTAGAGTTGCTGGCCCCGTTCGGTCACCCGCACGCGGCGCGTGGTGCGCTCGAACAGCCGCACACCGAGTTGCACCTCAAGCCGGGACACCGCCGCGCTGGCCGACGACTTCGGTACATCGGCCAGGTCGGCCCCTTTGGTAAAGCTCGCGCCTTCCACCACCCGGCAGAAAATTTCCCAGTCCTTCCATTCGATCGTCTTCATGCGCCAACCCCTTTCGCCGCCTTGCGCGCGCCATCGGTCGTGCGCGTCAATGCGGGCGATTGTCCCATATGGCGAACAATGGTGCGCCGATGTCCCTGCGAAAGCTTTTCTTGACAATTTACATCGTAAATATACACTGTAAAACATCATCGCCAGACCATCTGACGATATGCCTCAAAAGGCACACGGCATCCATCGCAGCACAACTGACAAATGGCAAAGAACCTTACCCAGGATGAAATCGAAACCTTCAAGGCGCGCCTGTGCGCGGTGGCCGAACGCCGCTTTGCCGAAGGCGGCGTAGCCAGCGTGAGCATGCGCCAGCTCGCCGAAGAACTGGGCTGCAGCCCGATGACGCCGTACCGCTACTTCAAGGACAAGGAAGACATCCTGGCCGCCGTGCGCACGGCGGCGTTCGACCGCTTCGCCGCCGCGCTGGAAGCCGCCGGCGCCAGCGCCGGCGAGCCGCGCGAGCGGGCGCGCGCGGTGGGCGAGGCCTACCTCGCCTTCGCCTTTGCCGAGCCCAACGCCTACCGGCTTATGTTCGACATGACGCAGCCGGGCGGCGACCGCTATCCCGAGCTGGAACGCGCCGGCTCCCGCGCGCACCGCACCATGAGCGCGCACCTGGAGACCATGGTGGAGCGCGGCCTGATCCACGGCGACCCGCAGGTGCTGAGCTATGTGATCTGGGCCTCGATCCACGGCCTGGTGATGCTGCACCTGGCCGGCAAGCTGCCCGGCGGCCCCGGTTTCCGCGCCATCCATGCCGAGATGATGCGGCTGCTGGCGCAAAGCATGCGCGCGCCCATGCCCGAAACTGGCATCGAACCCGGTAACGAAACGAGTAACGAAAGCCAGTAACGAAGCCAGCAACGAACCCGTCCCCCGGCTATGCCGGAGCCAACCCGGCAGCAAACAAAAAGGAGCACGAGATGAGCCAGCCGTTCCCGTCGTCCCCCTATCTCAGCGGCAACTTCGCCCCCATCCTGATGGAGTGCGACGCGCCCGATCTGCCGGTGCTGGGCGAGCTGCCGCGCGCGCTGCGCGGCACGCTCTACCGCAACGGCCCGAACCCGCAATACGCGCCGCGCGACGCGCAGTACCACTGGTTTATCGGCGATGGCATGGTGCACGCCTTCCACATCGAGAATGGCCGCGCGCGCTACCGCAACCGCTGGGTGCGCACCAATAAATTCCAGCGCGAGCAGGCTGCCGGTCATGCGCTGTTCGGCAGCTGGGGCAACCCCGCCACCACCGACCCTTCGGTGCTTGGCCAGAACGACGGCGTGGCCAACACCAATATCCTCTGGCACGCTGGCCGCCTGCTGGCGCTGGAAGAAGCCGACCTGCCGGTCGAACTGGACAGCGAGAGCCTAGCCACGCGCGGCGACGTCGACTACGGCGGCAAGCTCAAGGGCGCCATGACCGCGCACCCCAAGGTGGACCCGGTCACCGGCGAGATGGTGTTCTTCGCCTATTCCGTCGATGGCCCTTTCACGCCCGGCATGCGCTACGGCGTGGTGGACCGCAACGGCCAGTTGCAGCGCCTCGAACGCTTCGAAGCACCGTTCCCCAGCATGGTCCACGATTTCATGGTGACGCAGAACCATGTGCTGTTTCCCATGCTGCCGCTCACCGGCAGCATGGACCGCGCCATGCGCGGCGAGCCGGCCTATGCGTGGGAGCCGGAGAAGGGTTCGCACATCGGCATCATGCCGCGCAACGGCGGCACCGCGCAGATGCGCTGGTTCCGCGGCGACGCCTGCTATGTGTTCCACGTCATGAACGCCTGGGAAGCCAGCCACAAGATCATCGCCGACGTGATGCAGTACGAGAGCGCGCCCCTGTTCAATCCCAGCGCCAATGGCGAACGTGCGCGCCTGTGCCGCTGGACCTTCGACATGGCCGGCAAGTCCGACAGTTTCACGCGCGAGTACCTGGACGACATGCCGGGGGAATTCCCGCGCTTCGACGAACGCTTCTCCACGCTGCCCTATCGCCACGGCTACTTCGCGTTCCGCCAGCACGAGAGCAGCGCGCGCGGCAGCTATGACGGCCTGGCGCACATCGACCTGCGCAGCGGCAAGCGCGCGGTCCATGTGCTGCCGCAAGGCGACGCCATCTCCGAGCCGGTGTTCGTGCCGCGCGCGGCCGACAGCGCCGAAGGCGACGGCTGGCTGCTGGCCACGGTCTACCACGGCGCGCAGGCGCGCAGCGACCTGGTGGTGCTCGACGCCGGCGCGGTGGCAGACGGCCCGATTGCCACAGTACAGCTTTCGCACCGCGTGCCGTTCGGCTTCCACGGCAACTGGCACGGCGCGGACTGAGCCGGCGCCGTGGCGCTTCTTTGCCTCACTGTTCATTCACGCAAGACGGCACGACACGCATCGTGCTGCATCACGACACCAAGGAGACCAGCATGGGAATGCTGACGGGCTTCGCCCCCTTCATCGCCTTCTTCATCGCCATGCGGCTGGCATCCCCGCTGGCTGGCCTGGCCTCGGCCTGCGCGGTCTCGCTGTTCATGTGCCTGCGCATGTGGCGGCGCGGCGAATCGCTCAAGGTGCTGGAAGTAGGGAGCCTTGCGTTGTTCGCACTGCTGCTGCTCTATACCGTCATGGCGTCGCCCCAATGGACAGTGGCCACGGTGCGGCTCGCGGTGGATGCCGGCCTGTTTGCCATCGTGGCGATCTCGCTGGCGATCGGACGCCCGTTCACGCTGCAATATGCGCGCGAGCGCGTGCCGCAGGAATATTGGAATGCGCCGCGCTTCCTAGCGGTGAACCGCCACATCACGCTGGCGTGGGCCGTAGCGCTGGCGATCATGGTGGCCGCCGACGCGTCAGCGGAATATGTCAGCGCGATCCCGTTGTGGATCGACATCGCGGCCACCGTGGCCGCCTTCGCCGGCGCCGTGATCTTTACCGTGCGCTACCCGGCGGCGGTACGGCGCGCGGCGGAGGCCGCCGCGGCGGGGCAGACACGGGCGTAGGAACAAGCGCTAGCTTCGGATTCCGTCGTGCCGGGCAAAACCGTTGGCTTCGCTTCCCGTGGCTCCTGGCCAAACCGCCCCTCACTTCAACCCTCTCCCCATGAGGGGAGAGGGAGTGAAAACCTTCGTCATCGCGGGCGGCTTTGGCGCATCCTGGCCGCTTCGTTCGGTGCGTTGTGCGTCAGGTTTCTTGGCTTCCGGCTTTCAAGGCGCCCAGCCCGTCTTCTATCTCCTGCTGAAATGCTGGCCATAGCACCTGAAAGCTATCGAGTCCCTCGCTGCGAACCACTTGCCGCAGGCCGTTACAGAGTTCTGCCAGGGCCGCATTTCTCACCAGTGCGAAGCCACCGCTCAGCGAGTGCAATGCATTGAGGACTGCGCCGGCGTTGCCCGCATGCAAGGCGTCTGTAATGGCCGCCGCCTCCCGCGTGGCGGAATGCATCACCTCGCACACCTGCGGGGTGATCGGCAATTCCGCCGTCGTCTTGTCGCTATCCGGTTCACTTGTACGGCCTCTGCCGGCTTGCGCCCGCAGCACACGCCCCAGCACCGCGAGCGGCAAAGGCTTGATCAGCATCTTGGAAATGGACGCTTCCAGGCGGCGGCCCGCGTCTTCCAATGTGCTATGCGCGCTCATTGCCACGACCGGCAAGCCGGGGGTACTGCTGCCGGATGGCCGATGCCAGTGCATAGCCATCCATCACCGGCATGCCGATGTCCGTCAGCACGATGTCATACTGACCGTGCGCAAGCGCCTCCAGTGCCTTCGCGCCATGTTCGACAATCGTCGCTTCAAAGCCGAGCTGGTCGGCCAGCATGGCACGGGTTGCCGGGTGGTCTTCCGCGACAAGCACCCGGATGGCCGGCTCGCCGTCATCGGACTCCACCGCACTTGCGGCATCCGATGCCTTGGCGCACATTGCGCCGCCGTCCCGTGCCCCGTGGGAAGGCGCCTCTGTCCGTTGCAATGGCCACCTGACCGTGAAAGTGGTGCCCTGCCCCGGCGTGGTGTCGACCGAAATATGGCCTTGCACTGCCTCCACGATGCGCCGGCACAGCGGCAGCCCGAGGCCAGTACCTCCGTAACGTCTGTGGATAGAGCTGTCAGCCTGCGTATAGAGCGCAAACAGTGTTGGTACAACGGCCGGATCCATCCCGATACCGGTATCCGCAATCTCGAATTGCACTACGGATACCTCGTTGTCTTGCACGAAGCCGGCGCGAATTGCCACATGGCCTGCTTCCGTAAACTTGATCGCGTTGCTGACCAGGTTGGCGATCACTTGCCGGATCCGGGTCGGATCGCCGAGGAAGTGGCCGGCGGCGCCCGGCGCGATTTCGCAAGTCAGCGCCAGGCCCTTGGCCTCCGCCAGCGGCGCGAACGTGTCGCGCACGTCTTGCAGCAACTGGTCACAACGGAAAGGAATGGATTCGAAGGTCAACTGCCCCGCTTCGACCTTGGAAACGTCCTGCACGTCATTGATGAACAGTACCTTGCCGCGCCCGTCGAGAATGGCGAACTCTCCCCCATGGAACGGATTCTGCAGGCCATTCAGGAACCGGCCCGGACGCCTGTTGGCAACGACTATGCCGAGCGGCCTGCGATCGCTGTCGAACAGGAACTGTGCGAAGCGGACCATCAGCTCACCCGATAGCGGATCAAATTGCGGCGCCATCCAGACCACGTCCGCCGGCGCGGCTTCGGGATGGGCTACAGCAGCCTGCGTGAGGCTGACGACGTCCGGCCAGGCCTCCCTGAACAACCGGAGCGCATCGGGCAGCCGTGACGACGGTACAGCGTAGCCGCTTCCCGACCGGAGCAGCGTAGCCAGGAAATCCCCCTGTACTGAATAGAAATAGGTGTTCGCGGAAAGCTCGGGAGTCCGCGTCAGCACGATACTGGACTTGAGCTGTTTCTCCACCATTGCCAGCAGTGGCAGGAAGCTCGATGCTGGCCGGACGTCGGTGACCTCGGTGGCCACGGCATAGACGCGGCGGCCCGAATCCTGGCTGATCCACAGTTGACCGTTATGCGAAAGGTACTGTTCGCGCAAGGCTGCCGACGGCTGCCCCTGGCTATCCCACACGCCTTCTGCATAGCCCGTGCCCCGCTTCAGGACCGCGCCGGCCCCTGTCATGCTGACAAGGAGCCCGGATTCCTGCGTCAGAAAGCTGGCGCGTGCGGCCGCATTGTAGTCACTGGCCGCCATCCACACGGCCAACACCGAGCACAGCAGGATAAAAGCCGATAATGCGGCACCACCTCCGTACAGCAGGGCAAGCTGATACCGCTTCATCAACTCAGGATTAAAGTCGCGGCGGCCGCGCATGCTGCGGTGCCTGATCATTTGCGAGATGCTCAACATTCTGGAAGCCTATCCGCTCAAGGAACTGGGCTACCACTCAGCGCAGGCCGTGCACTACCAGATCGAGGCCATGCGTCACGCTTATGTCGACCGCAACAGCTACCTGGGCGATCCGGACTTTGTGAAGAACCCGCTGGACCGCCTCCTGGACAAGAACTACGCGGCTAAGATCCGTGCCGCGATTGACCCGAAGAAGGCGGGCGGGTCGAAGGACATCAAGCCTGGCGTAGAACCGCATGAGGGCAGCAACACCACCCACTACTCGATCGCCGACAAGTATGGCAACGCCGTTTCGGTCACTTACACGCTCAACGACTTGTTTGCCGCTAAGGTCATGGCGGCCAAGACGGGCGTGACCCTGAACGATGAGATGGACGACTTCACCGCCAAGGTCGGAGTGCCGAACCTGTATGGCCTGGTACAGGGCGAGGCCAACTCTATTGCCCCGGGCAAGCGCCCATTGTCCTCGATGAGCCCGACCATCGTCACCAAGGACGGTAAGCCGGTGATGGTGGTGGGCACGCCAGGCGGCAGTCGTATTATCACAGCCGTGCTGCAGACCATGATCAACGCCATCGACTACAACATGAGCGTGCAGGAAGCCGTCGACATGCCTCGCTTCCATCAGCAATGGCTGCCGGACCTAACCAATGTGGAGGACTATGCGCTGTCGCCGGATACGCGCAAGATCCTGGAGGACATAGGGCACCACTTCGGCCCACCGCAGCCTGCCAACCATCTGGCGGCGATCATCGTTGGGGCGCCGTCGCTCAACGGCAAGCCAGTGGGCAACAACCGCTTCTACGGCGCCAACGACCCGCGCCGCAACACTGGGCTGGCCGCCGGTTATTGATCGTCATCGCACGATGGAAGCCCGCTTCGGCGGGTTTTTTTTTGGTTCTTCGCCGAATTGCGGGATGGGAAAGCCGAGGCGGCCGGGGTGACGGTTTAGTTCAGGGATCGGTCCGACGGTTGAATCGGCACCGAATGCCGGTCGTTCAAACGGCGCGGTGCAAATGACCGAGATGGGTTGACTACGGAAGTTAGCTGTCGAGTCGTCAGCGCACGACCGGCACCCCCGCTTCAAGTTCCGAGTGCGGCCAGTTTTGGTCGGTTGACGCATGAGCGGTCGATGTCCGAGTCGGCAGCACGGCGCCTCTGTCTTTAATGCTTTGCTGAACTCGGACACGATCCCATCAAGGCATCAATAAAGGGGGCCTTCAGCGTAAGGTACTCAGCGATGCCGCCACGGTTGCCCGCTTCGAGCTCGAATTTCAAGTCCTGATACCGCTGTCGAATAACGGCATCGCTCCTAAGAAGATCGCGAAATCGGAGCATTCTCTCAATCTGCCGGTGGCCACTAACACATACATGCACCTTGTGCGTTCGCACCCCATCAACATCGCGGCGATAGAAGTGGTGCCCTGCTGAAAGATCGCTTCCCCGAACGTAACCCAGTACGCCCATGAAACTATCTCGGGCTGCCTCGTTTCGATGCTCTGATACCTCTACCAAGAGGTCGATCTCTGGCTTGGCCGCGAGTCCTGGAACAGCGGTGCTTCCGACGTGATAAATATCGACAAGTTCGGCGCCAAGGCCCTTCGCTATGCGTTCCTTCTCGGTGACGAAAAGCGCAGGCCATCCGCTGTCATAGCGGGAAATTTTGCTGGTGAGCATCATTGTGTCTCCTTTCCATGCGGTGAAGATTCGCGCAGCCTTCCCCGGAACTCGGTGAGAAACCCAAAAAAACCCAGGCTGTCAAGGGGAGAACAGCCTGGGGTGCGAGCGCGGGCAGGAGGGGGTCACCCACTATGCAAAGGTGGATCGGCACACGCGGGCGGCCCGACCGACGAAGTCTAACGAGACTTTATCGTGCAAGGAATCGGATAAGTCCGAAATCGCAGGGGCATTCGGCGAAAAATATTCAGCGCGCCGTGGCGGCGCCAACTGGGCTGATGGTGAGCGGCCTGACCAGCGCGGTGATGTGTGTGGTCGCGGTGTGGGAGAGCGTTGCGGCGGCGCGGCCGGCATGCCGTGGCGGACGGGACGACGGTGGCCTGGGCGGAGCACACCCGGGCCACGCCTGCGGCGCTCAGTGCTCGAACATGATCACCGAGCGTGCCAGTTCACCCCGGCGCAGTTCGTCGAACGCTTCGTTGATTTTTTCCAGCGGCATGCGGCGCGAGATCAGCTCGTCCAGCTTGAGCTTGCCCGACAGGTAGAAATCCACCAGACGCGGCATATCCACCGGGAAGCGGTTGGAGCCCATCATCGAGCCCTGGATGCGCTTTTCAGCCAGGAAGTCGGTGCCCTTGATCTCGATCTTCACGCCCGGCGCGATCATGCCGATCACCGTGGCGGTGCCGCCGCGCCGCAGCATGGAGAATGCCTGCTCGGCGGTCTGCTTCAGGCCGATGGCTTCGAAAGCGTGATGCACGCCGCCGCGCGTGAGTTCGCGCACGGCTTCCACCGCGTCCACGTCGGCGGCGTTGATCACATCGGTTGCGCCGAATTTTCTGGCCAGCTCCAGCTTGCCGGGCACGCGGTCGATGGCGATGATGCGGCCGGCGCCGGCAATGGCGGCGCCGTTGATGGTCGCCAGGCCGATGCCGCCGCAGCCGATCACTGCCACGGTTTCGCCAGGGCTCACGCGCGCGGTGTGCACCACGGCGCCGACGCCAGTGGTCACGGCGCAGCCGATCAGCGCCGCGCGGTCCAGCGGCATCTCGGGGCGGATCGCCACCAGCGCGTGCTCGTGGATGAGCATCTGCTCGGCGAACGCCGACAGGTTCAGGAACTGGTTCATCGGCGCGCCCTTGGCCAGCAGACGCGGCTCTTCGCCTTCGCGGCGCTTGGTGTCCGGCTCGACGCACAGCGACAGGTGCCCCGTCAGGCAGTGCTCGCAGTGGCCGCAATAGGCCGACAGGCAGGTGATCACATGATCGCCGGGCTTGACCGTGCGCACTTCCGAGCCCACCTGTTCCACCACCCCGGAGGCTTCATGGCCCAGCACCACCGGCATCGGGAAAGGATAGGCGCCGTCGAGAAAATGCAGGTCCGAATGGCAAACGCCCACCGCCGCCGTACGCAGCAGCACCTCGTGCGGCCCCGGCTTGCCGATGGCGACGTCTTCGATCACAAGCGGGGTCTTGGGTTGATGCAGGACAGCGGCTTTCATAGGTCTCCTCGTTGTTCGATATCGTTCGACACAGTTCGCTACGATTCCCGTCCCCGGCAAGGGCGGCGGCACGGCTACCATACAACCGAAACGCCGTTCAGTGAAGCCATAAAACGGTTCCCGCCCCTGCCAAACGCTTAAGGATCAGGAATGCGGCGCCGCCTTGTCCTGCTGTGCAGGCGCGGGCTCCGCGTTGGCCGCCACCGTTGCCAAAGCCAGCGCCGCGTTCCGTTGCTGGTGGTACTTGCGCAGGATCTGCTGCGCGGTCGACAGCCTCGAGGCCACCGGCACCGGGAACCGCACCAGCACATCGAGCCGGTCCGCCGCCATGGCTTCGAACATCACGCGCGGCTCGAACTGCGACAGATCGAGAAAGCGCGAGCCGCCGTATTCCTGCAGGCTGTGCCGGGCCTCGGCCAGGAATGGCGCGCACACTTGCTCGGTGATCGCGATCAGGTCGGCCTCGACACGGTCCGGGTCGCTCTTCTCGGGCAGCGGGATGCGCAGCGTGTCCAGCGTGTACTTGCCGGACTGCGAATGGTTGCGCACGGCCACGGTCAGCAACATGCTGTTGGGAATCTGCACCGTGGAGCCGGTGAACTGGCGCGCGCCGGCGATCTCCACCAGCGTGGTGGTCAGCGCATCCATGTCCACCACTTCGCCGGAATGCGGGCCGATTTCCACGATGTCGCCAAGCTGGAAGGGGCGCGCCATCATGCGCAGGAAGGCGCCGAGGAAACACATCACCAGTTCCTTGCCACCGATCACCAGGGCCACCGCGAAGGCGGTCAGCGAGATCGCCACGCTCTTGAGTTCGGACACCCAGATGCCCAGCAGCAGCAGGAACACCACCGCGGCGACCGCGTTGCGCGAGGCCACGGTCCAGGTGCGATAGCTGCCGCGATTGTCCTTGTCCCCTTGCTGGCGGGCCTGGAAGAAGCGGTTGATGACCTTCACGGCCAGCATGCCGGCCAGCACGATGCCGGCGCTCAGCGCGATGTGTAGGAGATAGCTGTCGTTGAAGGGCAGGTTCATGAGGTTCGGTCCGAATACCGCGAGGATGCAAACCCTCGATTCTAGCCATGCCGCAGTGCAACGAACGCAAAAGCGGCCGCACGCGAGCCGCGCCGCCTTTCCCCACGCGGCGTTTTCTCTTATGATGCCGCCCAATGTACCAGCCGGTGAATGTATTCCATGTATCCCCGTTTGCCCAGGCCGGGCACGGCCGGATGCGGGCGACACCGGTGAATGCGGGCGCGTCCGGGCCGGGCGCCCCAATCCTTTTTTTCTCTATGACCCGCCAGCCATCCACTCCCCACGCTCCGCCGCCCGCCCTGCGCCGCACCCTGCGCGCGCGCCATCTCACCATGATCGCCATCGGCGGCTCGATCGGCACGGGGTTGTTCGTGGCCTCGGGCGCCACCATCGCGCAAGCCGGGCCCGGCGGCGCGCTGGTGGCCTATGTGCTGATTGGGGCCATGGTGTATTTCCTGATGACCAGCCTGGGCGAACTGGCTGCGTATATGCCGGTGTCGGGCTCGTTCGCCACCTACGGCGCGCTGTATGTCGATGAAGGATTCGGCTTCGCGCTGGGCTGGAACTACTGGTACAACTGGGCGGTGACCATCGCCGTGGAGCTGGCGGCGGCGCAACTGGTGATGCAGTACTGGTTCCCCGACACGCCCGGCTTGCTGTGGAGCGCATTGTTTCTCGGGCTGATGTTCCTGCTCAACGCCATCTCCGTGCGGGGCTTCGGCGAGGCCGAATACTGGTTCGCGCTGGTCAAGGTGGTGACGGTGGTCGCATTTATCGTCATTGGCGTGCTGATGATCTTCGGCATCCTGCGCGGCGATACAGGCGGGGTGCCGGCGGGACTGGTGAACCTGACCGCGGGCGACGCGCCTTTCGTCGGCGGCCTGCCGGCGATGATCGGCGTGGCCATGATCGCCGGCTTTTCCTTCCAGGGGACCGAGCTGATCGGCGTGGCCGCCGGCGAATCGGCCGATCCCGCAAAGAACATCCCGCGCGCCGTGAGGCAGGTGTTCTGGCGCATCCTGCTGTTCTATGTGCTGGCGATCCTGATCATCGGCATCCTGATTCCCTACACCGATCCCAGCCTGCTCAAGAGCGATGTGGAAACGGTTGGCGTCAGCCCGTTCACGCTGGTGTTCCGCCATGCGGGACTGGCATTCGCCGCCGGCGTGATGAACGCGGTGATCCTGACGGCGGTGCTGTCCGCCGGCAACTCCGGCATGTACGCCTCCACCCGCATGCTCTACAACCTGGCGACCGAGGGCCGCGCGCCGCGCCTCTTCGCCCGCCTGACGCGAAACGGCGTGCCGATGGCGGCGCTGCTGGCTACCACCGCGGTGGGCGCGCTGTGCTTCCTGACCTCGATGTTCGAGAGCAAGTCGGTCTACCTGTGGCTGCTCAACCTGTCGGGCATGACAGGTTTTATCGCCTGGCTCGGCATTGCCATCAGCCACTACCGCTTCCGCCGCGGCTTCGTCGCGCAGGGCCTGGACCTGTCGCGCCTGCCCTATCGCTCGCCCTTCTTCCCGTACGGCCCGATCTTCGCGTTCGCGCTATGCCTGATCGTCACGCTGGGGCAGAACTACCAGGCCTTCATGGACGGCAAGGTCGACTGGGTGGCAGTGACCGCCACCTATGTCGGTATCCCCATCTTCCTGCTGATCTGGCTGGGCTACCGCATCGTGCGCAAGACGCGTTTCGTGCGCTATGCCGACATGAAATTCCCGCCGCTGCCGCCCGCGCGCAGCGAGGCAAGCGGCGCCGTCTTCCCCGCCACGGCGACGGGCGAATAAAGAGCAGTCCGCAGCAAGCAGTCAATCCTGAGAGCACATAAGAAAACCAAAGCGCTGTACCACAACAATAAGGAGAGTTGATTTGAAACACGCGATCCGCAAGAGCCTGCTGGCCCTGGCCGCCGGCACCGCCCTGTCCGCGCACGCCGCGCCCACCCTGATCGAGTCCGTGCAGGGCTACACCCTGAAGAACGACCAGGTCGCCAGCTTCACCGGCCTGGTGTTCGACCAGGGCAAGGTGCTGGCCACCGGCGACGCCGCCGCGCTGCGCGCGCAATACCCGGAGGCCAGGCGCATCGACGGGCAGGGCAAGACCCTGCTGCCGGGCCTGATCGACGCCCACGGCCACGTGTTCCGCCTGGGCTTCAAGACCACCGAGATCTCGCTGTCCGGCACCAGGGACCTGGCGCAAGCGCAGGGCATGATCCGCGCTTATGGCGACAAGAACCCGCAGCGCAAATGGCTGCTCGGCTACGGCTGGAACCAGGTCAACTGGAAGCTGGGCCGCTTCCCCACGGCGGCTGAGCTGGACGCCGCCGTATCGGACCGCCCGGTGCGCCTGGTGCGCGTGGACGGCCACGCCGCCTGGCTCAACACCAAGGCCATGCAGGCCGCCGGCATCACGCGCGACACCAAGGACCCGGCAGGCGGGCGCATCGAGCGCGACGCCAACGGCAACCCCACCGGCGTGCTAGTCGACAAGGCGATGGCGCTGGTCAACAACGTGATCCCGCCGTATTCCGACGACGACCGCCGCGCCGCGCTGGCCGCCGCGCTGGCGCACATGAACGCGCTCGGCCTGACCGGCGCGGGCGACGCCGGCGTGACCGCGCAGGAAGACCGTATCTACCGCGAGTTCGCCGACCAGGGCAAGCTGACCACGCGCATCTACGGCATGATCCGCGACACCGGCGACGACTTCAAGGCGCTCTCCGCCAAGGGCCCGCTCTCCGGCTACGGCAACGACCGCTACTACCTGCGCGCGGTCAAGCTGTACGGCGATGGCGCGCTGGGCAGCCGAGGCGCCGCGCTGATGGCGCCGTACTCCGACGACCACGTGCACAGCGGCCTGCTGTTCATGAGCGACGCCGCCATGCAGGCCAGCGTCAAGATGGCCATCAAGGCCGGCTACCAGGTCAACGTGCACGCCATCGGCGACGCCACCAACCACCAGGTGCTGGACGCGATCGAAGTCGCCTACAAGGAAGTCGGCGGCCGCGAACTGCGCAACCGCATCGAGCACGCGCAAGTGGTGGCGCTGCCCGACATCCCGCGCTTCAAGCAACTCGACCTGATCGCCTCGATGCAGCCCACCCATGCCACCAGCGACATGAACATGGCAGAAGACCGCATCGGCAAGGAACGCATCAAGGGCGCCTACGCCTGGCAGACCATGCTCAAGCAAGGCACCGTGATCGCTGGCGGCTCGGACTTCCCGGTGGAATCGGCTAACCCTTTCTACGGCCTGCACGCGGCGGTGACGCGTACCGACCACGAAGGCCGCCCGATCAAGGGCTGGCATCCGGAAGAGGCCATGACGCTGACCCAGGCCTTCCGCGCCTTCACGCTGGACGCCGCTTACGCGGAGCACCAGGAGAAGACGCTGGGGTCGCTGGAGCCGGGCAAGTGGGCCGACTTCATCTTGGTCGACCAGGACCTGTTCAAGGTGGCGCCGGCCGAGATCTGGAAGACCCGCGTGACGCAGACGTGGGTGGCGGGCGAGCGGGTGTACGCGCAAGGCGAAAAGCAGTAAGCGTTACGTAGCGCCACAGGGGCCGGCGCTGCCGGCTCCGCGTGGCGGCAAGCAGCAGCGCCGCCACGCTTTCAATCCACACGCAGATGAAGAAATAAAGCAGCGCCACCGCGGCGAACACTTGCGCCGCATACCCCACGCTGCGCCCGTTGACCTGCGTCGCCACGGTCGACAATTCCACCACGCCCACGATATAGGCCAGCGACGTATCCTTGGCCAGCGACACCCAGACATTGCCCAGCGACGGCAGCATGGCGCGCAGCGTGCGCGGCAGCACCACCAGCCACAGCGCCTGCAACGGCGTCATCCCGAGCGCCAGCGCCGCATTGCGCTGGCCCTGCCCGATCGCGGCGAAGCCGGCTTCCATCACCTGCGCGGTATAGGCCGCGCCGATCAGCGCGAGCGCCAGCACCACCGTCTGCACCTCGCCCACATGGACGCCGGCCAGCATCGGCAGCAGGAAGTAAGCCCAGAAGATCAGCATCAGCACGGGGATCGCCCGCAGGCCGGCCAGCAGCGCGCGTATCGCACGCGCCAGCGGCGCTGGCGCCTGGTCCAGCAGCACGGCAACGCCGACGCCCAGCACGGTGGCACCGGCGCAGCCCAGCACCGCCATCCACAAGGTCAGCGCGGCGCCCGCCAGGGGGCCATCCGGAAAGGTGCCCGACAGCAGGTAAGCCAACTGCCCGAGGACCACGGCCCAGCCGGAGATCGCGTGATCAGGCACGTACGGCCTCCGTCCATCCCAGCCGCCGCAGCAGCAGCGGCGCGGCCGCCTGCAAAAGCAGGATCAGCGCCACGTAAAGCAAGGTGGCCAGGCCAAACGCCTGGAAGGTCATCAGGCTGTCCGTTTCCACCTGCTGCGCGGTGTAGGACATCTCGGCAAAGCCGATCGCCATCGCCAGCGATGTGTTCTTGATGGTCTGGCAGAACTGCCCCACCATCGGGTGCGCGGCAATACGCAGCGCCTGCGGCAGTACCACGCGCCAGAACGCGGCGGCGGGCGTGAAGCCCAGCGCCAGCGCTGCCGCGCTTTGGCCCGCGGGCACATTGGCCAGTCCCGCCTCCAGCTCACGCGCATAGAAGGCGCTGGCATAGAGGCCGATACCAACCAGGCTGGCGAGCGCTTCGAGCGAAGGCGCGGGCAGGTGCAAGCCGCTCAATTGGATGCCCTGCCAGCTATAAAGAACGCCGATCGCGTCCTCTCCGAGCAGTTGTGCCGCGCCAAAATACCAGAAGAACAACTGTACCAGCAATGGCGTGCGGCGCAGGAAGCCAAGCGCGCCGCGCGCTGCCACGCGCAGCGGCGCCAGCGGGCTACGCGCGAGCGCCAGCCAGAATGCGGCAAGCACGCAGCCAAGCACGAACACCGCGAGAGACAGCGCTACCGTCAGGCCGAAGCCGGCGGCGATCCAGCCGACGTACCTGGCAGGCAGCGGCTGCAGCAGGATGGCTTGCATCCCCACGGCTACCGCTGCCCATCAACGAGAGGCAGCACCCTCACTTCACCGTGCTGCCAATCGTGAAATCGCGCGCCAGCGGCGCCGCGCTCTTCGGCCCGAACCACTTGTCATAGATGCGCGCGGCGGTGCCATTCTTCTCCAGGTCCGCCAGGATGCGGTCGATCTCGGCCGTCAGGCGGTCCTCGCCCTTGGGAATGCCCACGCCCATGTATTCGCGCGTCAGCGTGAACGAAGAAATCTCGAACTGATCCTTTTTCGGCAGCGTAGCCAGCAGGGCACCCAGCTTCGCCCCGTCCTGCGCGAATGCCTGGATCGCGCCGCTGCGCAGCGCGGTCAGCGCCAGCGGGGAGTCGTCGTACGCAATCACGCGCGCGTCCGGATACTTCTGCCGCAGCGTGGTCTCCTGCGTGGTGCCCTTATCCACACCCAGGCGCCACGTCTTCAGGTCGTCCGGCTGCCGGAGCGTGCCCTTCCTGGCGATGAACTGCAGGCCGCTGGCGAAATACGGGGTAGAGAAGCCAATCTGCTGGCGGCGCTCATCCGTAATGGTGAAGTTCGCGGCAACGATATCCACCTTCTGCGAAGCCAGCAGCGGAATGCGGTTAGCCGGATTGGTAGCGCGGAACTCCGGCTTCACGCCCAGCCGTTTGGCGATCTCGGCGGCGTAGTCCACATCGAGGCCCACCGGCGTGGCGCTGCCCGCCTCGACAAAGCCGAACGGCGGGTTCGCATCGAACACGCCCACGCGGAGCACGCCGGCCTTCCTGATGTCATCGAGGCGGTCTGCCAGGGCGGGCGTGGAGGCGAGCACGGTGAGACCGGCCACCAAGCTCAGGGCGGCCTTGAACAACGGCGAAGGGATACGCATGGAAGTCTCGCAAAGGTTGGATGGCGAGACGATAGCGGCGGCAAGGCAGGCAGGGAACGAATGGTTTCGCAGATGGATATGCCGGCCGGCAACAGGG
This sequence comes from Burkholderiaceae bacterium 16, assembly GCA_000955785.1. GTDB lineage: Bacteria > Pseudomonadota > Gammaproteobacteria > Burkholderiales > Burkholderiaceae > Cupriavidus. The sequence continues at coordinate 191,353 of JYOD01000013.1, read as the reverse complement.
CCCCACTCCCGCCGCTTTCAGCCCTTCGCCCACCCCAACCTGATTTCCATGCAAAAATACGCCTATAACGCGCTGCAGCAAAACCATCTATCTGCGAGCAGTACAAGCCCCCTGCAATCGACCCGCCCAGCGACCATTACAGGAGAACCAACGACATGTACCGTGGAGAACGTTTCAACGGCTACAGCCACCTGGCAGGCGCCATTCTTGCCGCCGCCGGCACCGCCGTCCTGATCACCACCTCTGCCCTTTACCATGACGCCTGGAAGGTCGTCAGCTCGGTCGTCTACGGCACCACGCTCGTCTTCCTCTACACCATCTCCACCCTCTACCACAGCCTGCGCGGCCGCCCGAAAGACATCCTGCGCCGGCTCGACTACTGCGCCATCTACCTTCTGATCGCGGGGAGCTATACGCCCTTCGCGCTGGTCACGCTGCGCGGGCCCTGGGGCTGGACGCTGTTCGGGGTGAACTGGGGGCTGGCCGTCATCGGCATCGCGCAGGAACTATGGATCGGCCACCGCACGCGCGTGTTCTCGCTGCTGATCTATGTCCTGATGGGCTGGCTGGTGCTGTTCGCCTTCGGCCCGCTGGTGGCTGCGTTGCCGGCCGCCGGCCTGTACTGGCTGGTGGCAGGCGGCGTGCTCTATACGGCCGGCATCGTGTTCTTCCTGTTCGACGAGAAGGTGCGGCATTTCCACGGCATCTGGCACCTGTTCGTGCTGGCCGGCAGCGCCTGCCAGTTCGTCAGCATCCTCTGGTACGTCGGCTAGGGCTTGCCGGGCCCGGGTGTGCTTCCGGTCTCCTCCACGGCCAGGCGCATGGGCACATAGGCGATGCCCTTGGTCTCCGCGCGGGGGCCGACGGACCGGAAGCCGAAACGTTCATACACAACCGTTGCGAACGGGCTCGAATTCACGGTGAATTCGCGAACCCCGCCGGACACCATCGCCGTATGGCTGGCCACCTGCCAGAGTTGCCCGGCAACGCCTGTCCGATGCATATGCGGCGCGACGAACAGGTGGAAGAGGTGGCTGCCGTCTCGCATGGCAATAACGCCAGCCAGCTGCTGGCCACGATAGGCAACCCGATAATCGAAGCGCGGACTGGCAACATAGCCCGCGATCGAATCCGGCGAGAGGCTGGCAAGGAATGCTTCCGCGCCCTCGCCCGACGCCTTGATGGTGAAGTAGTGCGCAACGCTCGTTGCCAGCGCGCTGATTGCGGCAGCGTCCTGTATCTCGGCCCGGCGAATAATCAACGTATCCATGATGGTAAAAATCGACTCAGTGTAGCCGTGTTTCCAGCCCAACAGGCCTGAAGCACGCCAGCGCGATGCGAAGCGCCGTTGCCCATGCCCACCGCGAAGGCGCGGAACGTCGAGAGGCCGGGAGAATCGCCGGGAAACTTTCATCCGATCAACGCGTTGCGTGCGGCATCCCGCAGCCTGGAGTCAGTACCGCGCATCCACAGGCTTCTTGTCCTTCGGCCAGTCCTTGACCTTGCCGGCGAAGTCCGGCCGGGGCTGGTGGGTGAAGTACTCGGCCACGTCCACTGCCTCCTGATCGGTCAGGCCGCCCTGGCCCAGCGGGAAACGATCGTGGAAAGCGATGGGCATATTGCGCTTGACGAAGGCCGCGGCCGTGTACGTGCGCGCCATCCCGGCACCGATATTGAAGGACTGGTCGCCCCAGAGCGGCGGATACACCCACTGGCCGGAGGCATTCTTGATGCCCTCGCCGTCGGCGCCGTGGCACATGGCGCACTGAGCGGCATAGACCTGCTTGCCGTTGTCGACGTTGGGCACGATCTGGTTGCTGACCTTGCCAGCGCCGCGGCCCTCCACCTTGTCCTCGGGCTTGGTCTCGCGGCGCATCCAGTCGAAGTAGGCCACCATGGCCTTCATTTCCGCCGAATCCAGCGGCAGCGGCTTTCCATTCATCGAGCGCAGGAAGCAGCCGTTGATGCGATCCGCCAGGGTGATCACCCGGCCGGCGCGCGCCGCATAGCCGGGAAAGAAGGCCGACACGCCGACGTAGGGCGAGCCATCGGCCACCGTCCCGGCATTGAGGTGGCAGCTCGCGCAGTTCAGCGCATTGCCCACGTTGCGGGGGAGCATCTGCCGCGTATCGATGTTCAGCCTGGCACCCAGCGTGAGCTGCCTGGCGTTGGGTTCGTCGAGCATGTCGGCCAGGCGGGGCGTCTGGAACTTGCCGCTGTCGACCTTGCCGGCGTCGAGCTTCTTGCGCATATCGCGCACCGACCCGGCGCTGATGAGGCGCGCGTCAGCCCGTCCCCAGCTTTTGCGCGTGAAGTTCAGGATATCGGCAATCTCCTGATCGCTCAGCCGCGCGAATGCCGGCATGGTCAGCACGCGTGCGTGGCTCGCGGTCTGCGGCGAGCGCCAGCCTGTCAGCATGATGTGCAGCAGCGTGGCGGGCTCGTCCGACCGCAGCACGGGGTTGCCGGCCAGCGGCGGGAACACGTCCTTCACGCCCGCCCCGTCGGAGCGGTGGCAGTCGTTGCAGAACTGCAGGTAGCCAAGTCCGCCCCGGCTCGTATAGAGATCGAGCGGTACGTTGGCACTGGCAACCGTGGCAGCGGCCCCGGCGGGCAGGATCGCGGGGGCCGGCCCGTTCGCCACCTGCATGGGCTTGTCGTGCCTGGCCGCGGGCAGCGACTTGAGGTAGCTGCCGACCGCCATCAGGTCGCTGTCGCTCATGTACTGGGTGCTGTGCTGCACCACATCCACCATATTGCCCGAGACAGTGCCGTGGCTGTTGCGCCCCGTCTTGAGCATCTGGGCGGTCTCCTGCGCCGTCCAAAGATTACGCAGGCTCAGCGCGCGCCAGCCTTCGACCGTCTCGCCGGAGAGGAAGTATTCGCCCTTGGCGCCGGCATCCGACATGGCCTTTTCCTGGAAGCCGATGCCGCGCGGCGTGTGGCAGGCACCGCAGTGGCCCAGGCCCTGCACGATGTAGGCACCGCGGTTCCACTCTGCGCTGCGTGCGGCGTTGGCCTGGAACGGTGTGTCGTCCAGGAACGCCCAGTTCCACAATGCCAGGCCCCAGCGCTGGTTGAAGGGGAAGCGCAGGGCGAGCGGCCGGTTGGCCTGGCGCACCGGCGCGACGCCCTTCATCAGGTAGGCGTACAGCGCCCGCATATCCTCGGGCGAGGTCTTCGCGTAGGACGGATATGGCATGGCCGGGTACAGGTTGTGGCCGTCCGCGGCCACGCCCTTGCGCATGGCGCGATCGAACTGCTCGAAGCTATAGCCGCCGATGCCGGTCTCCGGGTCGGGCGTGATATTCGTCGAATGCAGTTCGCCGAAGGGCGTCTGCAATGCCAGGCCACCCGCCATTGGCTTGGATTTCTCGCCCGTATGGCATGCCACGCAGTCGCCCAGGCGCGCCACGTATCGTCCGCGCTCCACCTGGGCGCGAGTGGCGGCATCGAGGTCGGCCGAGTAGTTGGCGGGCAGGTCATCGATGACCTGGGGCACGGCGGCATGCGGGGACGGGAGGGCCGCCACGGGCAGCGGGAGAGTCTGGGCGCAGGCGGCTGCCGCGAACAGCCATGAGATCTGCAATACGGCGACTGCCTTGGCCAGTGGCCACTTACACTTGATCGACAGGATGTGCATAACGTTGACGGGCACGCGGACCTGCTGCGTCAAGGCCCTCGTCCCCCTCAACGGGATGCGACTGCTTGTCTGGCGTGGCCGGCGTACCGTTGATGGATTGCTTATTGTTGTGAGTACCGAGTATCCACCGACGCTGCATTGCGGTCCATTCACCCACTTGACCCTGATCAAGATGTGATGGAATTGACGCTTCACCGGCTTCCGGGGAGCGCCGCGCGGGTCAGCCTCCAATCATCCAATCCCTCACTGCGGCACCAGTTCCACCCTCTCCCGGCTTTCCTTCTCCACCGCCTTGCGCGTATAGAGCAACGGAAAATACTCGCCCCTCGCCCATAGCGGCGCAAGATCCCGGTAGTGCGGGCTGGCTGGATTCCCGGACTGCCCCGGCGCATTGATCGCCCGCGAAGCATCCCAATTGCCCACATCCAGCACCATGCGAAACGACGCACCCGCGGTAAGCTGGTAGTCATTGTTCCGGTAGCTGGTATTCATCGGCGTAAACGCGGAGCCTCCAATCGGTCCGGCATTCACGTCATATCGCTGCCGTGCCGCGCCGTCCAGGATCGGATCCAGCGGATGGCTGAACACCGCCGTATGCAGCTTGCCCCATTGCCAGGCCTTGGGGTCCGGTCCGAGCTTGCGCTCCACCTCCGCCATGGCGCTCTTGAGCGAAGCGACAATGACTTCGTTGCGGCGCTCCGGCGGCATCCATGGCTCGGGCTTCTCCAGTACCGCCAGCACGCGGCTGGCGTCGCCGTAACCCGCGAGCCTGGCGCCTTCGGCCGATAACGCCGCGCGCACTACGGCCGGACGCAGGTATTTGCTGAACCACACTTCGAACAGCGCCGCCTGCGCGCTGTCGGCGCGCTCGTTGCCATCCCAGCCGCGCAGCAGGTCCAGGGCGCGCCGCGCCTGCGGATCGTCGGTGCGCACACTGGCCAGCAACGCCACCGCGCGCAGCGCCGGCAGCGAGGTGGTGTCGTTCTGCCAGGCCATGCTGTCGGCCACCGACGAGTGCGGGTTGCCCGCGACCAGGCTCTTCAGGCGGCGCGCGCGCGCGGTGTCGCTCCATTCATAGCCCACGCCCATCCTGGCGGCGGGGTGGTTCGGCGGGATGTTGTTCTCGTTGGCGGTCACCACGAAGCCGGCGGCCGGGTTGTAGGCCCAGGGCAGTTCGTCCATGTTGCGGTAGCCCGACCACTCGTAGCGGCCATCGCCCGGTACCGGCGTAAGGCCGTCCCAGTTTGGCCGGATCACGGTCAGCCCGCCGGGAATCCAGCCGATATTGCCGTCGCGGTCGGCATAGACCTGGTTCTCGCCGGGTGCGCCCCAGCGGTTCATGGCGGCGCGGAACTGGTCCCAGTTCTGGGCGCGCATATAGTCCATCGAGCCGAAGTACGGCGCCATGCCCAGGTCCAGCCACGCCGCGCGCAGCGCGTAGGCGCGGTTGCCCTTGGCGTCGGCAAACAGCACCGGGCCGTGGCGCGTGAAATCGATGCTGACCTTGCGCGGCACCAGCTCGCCCTTGACGACGATGTCCTCGGTCACCGTTTCCATCGGCTCCCAGCGGCCGCGATACTTGTATTCGTGCGCCTGCGCCGGGTTGGTCTCGTAGACGTAGAGATCTTCCTGATCCATATAGAAGCGCGTCAGGCCAAATCCGATGATGCCGTTATGCCCGATCGAAATGCCCGGCAGGAAGGGCTCGCCGGCGCCGATCACCGACATCCCCGGCGCGTTCAGGTGGCTGATATAGCGCAGGCTGGGCGCGCCATGCGCCCGGTGCGGGTCGTTGGCCAGGATCGGGCGGCCTGTGCTGGTGCGCGAACCGGCGATGACCCAGTTGTTGGAGCCGAGGCTGCGCGCCGTGTCGCTGTTGACGTCGAGCGTGGCATAGAGCGCTTCGTGCGCGATGTCGTCCGCCTGGGCGGAGGACCACCATTCCTTCGGGAAGCGCGGCGCGGCGGTGGCCAGCTCGTAGGCGCGGCGCAGTTCGGCCGCGGGCAGCGCGCAGGGATCCAGGCCGTCCGGCAGCTTGGGCTGGACCGGCGGATCCAGTTCGCGCTGCACCCAGTCGGTGCGGGCGGCATCGGGCTTGACCTGGCAGTAGACCTGCGCGCGATTGACCTCGCCCATGGCATTGAGCGTGAGCCCGTGATGGCGGATGCGCACGATATCTTCCGCGCGCCAGCGCGCCGGCTTGTAGTTCAGCAGGCGAAACTCGGGCGGCAGCAGTTCCGGCTTGCTCTCCGTCTGGGCCACGTAGGCGTTCACCCCCGCCACGAAGGCCTCGGCCACGCGCTTGGCGTCCGAGCCATAGGCCAGCCATTCGCGGTACATGTCACCGCGGAACAGCACGGCGCGCGCCATGCGGTCGCCTTCCACATAGGCCGGCCCGAAGTCCCTGGCCATCTCGCCCAGGCCACGCTTGCGCCAAAGGTCGATCTGCCACAGGCGGTCGCGCGCGGCCATGAAGCCCTGCACATAGAAGGCGTCGTACAGCGTATTGGCGTAGATGTGCGGCACGCCCCAGCGGTCGACCAGGATGCTGGCGGGCTTTTCCAGGCCAGCCACCTTAAAGGTTTCGGTGGCGGGGGCCTCGGAAGCGGCGGGCGGTGCGGCCTGGGCGGCGGTTGCCGCGGTGCTCAGGACGAGCAGGGCGGCAAGGCGGCGGGCTCGGCAAACCATGATGTCTCCTTGGGGACGTGGGGATCGCATTATCGAAGCCGCGCCCGGGCTGGCACGGCGAATCGCGCCAAGGATAGCGGAAGACGCCTGGGCCAGCCTGATCGGGCGGCGCGTTTTTGCCGGAAAAGCGCCTGGCGCGGGCGTCCCCGGCGGCTCCCAAAGCCCGTCCGGCGCGGCTTGCAAGGAATTTCATCCGGCAAAACTTTGATGCACTGCAGAATGACGGAGCGCACCAAGGCGCCTATAACCCCATAACCGGTTTCATTCACCGAAACCTGTCCACCCGGAGTGCGCGCGCGTGACGGTTCCGACCACCTCTCTCCAGAAGGCCTGCAGGCTGCTGCGCGCGCTGTCGGATGCGCGCAATACGCGCCTGACCGACCTGGCCGTGGCCGCGGGCGTCGACAAAGCCTCGGCGCTGCGCCTGCTGGACACGCTGGCCGCGGAAGGCTTTATCGCCCGCGACGCCGACACCAAGGCTTTCTCGCTGGGCCCCGAATGGCTGGCGCTTCGCGCCGCCAGCGTGCGCCGCATCGACCCGCGCGCCAGCGTGCGGCCCGCGCTGATCCGCCTTGCCCACGCCTTCGAGGACACCGCCATGCTGTCGGTACCGAGCGGCTGGGAATCCGTCTGCCTGGAACTGCGCCCCGGCACGTTTCCCATCCGGGCCAACTATCTCGATGTGGGCAGCCGGCGACCGCTCGGCGTCGGTGCGGGCAGCCTGGCGCTGCTGGCGGCGCTGCCCGATGCCGAGGTGGAGGCCACCTTGCAATGCATCGCGCCCGCGCTCAAGCGCTACCCGCGCATCAACGCTGCGCTGTTGCTGCGCGAGGTGGAGGCCACCCGCGCGCGCGGCTACGCGGTGCTGCTGGATGTGGTGGTGGAGCGCATGGGCGGTATCGCCATCGCGCTGCCGGACCCGGACGGCTATCCGCTCGGCGCCATCAGCATCGCCGCGCTCAACGAACGCATCAGCGAGCGCGAGCCCGCGCTGGCACGCGCGCTGCGGCGCGAGGCCGAGACCGTCTGCGCGGCCTGGACGCCGCCGGCACCCAATTCAACAGCGGCACGGCGTCGCGGCGGCGCGATGGCAAGGACATCGCCCGCGCGGAAGACGCCGCGAACATCCACCGCGATTACCGACCTACAACCGGAGACATAGAGCATGCGCTGGAAGCAACGACCGCAGGGTTCCAACTGGGGCGATTTCGGCCCCGACGACCAGCTTGGCCGCGTCAACCTGATCGGCCCCGAGCAGGTCCGCAAGGGCGCGCGCGAGATTCAGGCCGGGCTCTCGTTCTGCCTGTCGCTGCCGCTGGACTATCCCGGCGGCAACAAGCTCAACCCGCGTCGCCATCCGCCGGTGCTGCGCCCCACGTTCCGCGACGACATCCCGTATGTGAACTTCCCGCTCGCCAAGGTGGACCCAACCGCCACCGACGTGATCAGCGATGACCAGGTGCTGCTCTCGCTGCAGTACTCCACGCAATGGGACTCGCTGGCCCACGTGGGCGCGCTGTTCGACGCCGACGGCGATGGCCGGCCGGAGCGCGTCTACTACAACGGCTATCGCGCCAACGAGCATATCGTCGGCCCGGTGGACTACGCCGAGGACGACCACTTCGCCGCCCATGCGTGCGGCCACGACCATAGCGAGGCACGCGCGCTCGGCATCGAGAATTTCGCCGTAAAGGGCATGCAGGGGCGTGGCGTGCTGGTGGACCTGGCCCATGCCTTCGGCCAGGACTTCCGCAACGTCGGCTACGACGACCTGATGCGCGTGCTGGAGGCCGACCGCATCGAGGTGGATACCGGCGACATGCTGTTGCTGCGCACCGGCTTTGCCGAAGTGGTGCTGTCGATGCAGCGCGAGCCGGATGAAGCCGTGCTGCATCACAGTTGCTGCGCGCTGGACGGCCGCGACGACCGCCTGCTGAACTGGATCACCGACTCCGGCATCGCCGCGCTGATCGCCGACAACTACGCGGTGGAGCGCTATCCCGCGCGGCCCGCGCCGGCGGACCAGCCCAACCATCCGCTGCTGCCGCTGCACCACCACTGCCTGTTCAAGCTCGGCCTGCCACTAGGCGAGCTTTGGTACATGAAGGAACTGGCGCAGTGGCTGCGCGCCAACCAGCGCTCGCGTTTCATGCTGACGGCGCCGCCGCTGCGGCTGCCGGGCGCGGTGGGCTCGCCTGCCACGCCGATCGCCACGGTCTAGCAAGACGGCGCCGACGGCGCCGTGCCGTTTCCCGCTGTTCCGCCGAAGCACCATAAAGAAGCAGGCCCGAAAGGCCGCGCTGGAGGAGACCACCATGAAACGAAGCCACTCGCTGCTGCGCCGCCCGCTGGGTGCACTGACCATTGCCGCCGCGCTGCTGTGCGGCGCCGGCCAGGCCTGCGCGCAAGCCGCCAAGGCCGGCATTTCCGACGACGAGGTCAAGATCGGGCTGATCCTCGACATGAGCGGCCTGTACGCCGACGTCACCGGGCGCGGCAGCGCCACCGCCGCGCAGATGGCCATCGACGACTTCGGCGGCAAGGTGCTGGGCAAGAAGATCGAGCTGGTGGTGGCCGATCACCAGAACAAGGCCGACATCGCCGCCAGCAAGGCGCGCGAGTGGTTCGATACGGGCCACGTCGACGCCATCCTCGACGTCGCCGCCTCGGCTCCCGCGCTGGCGGTGCTGGAAGTCGCCAAGCAGAAGAACCGCATCGTGGTGTTCTCCGGTCCCGGCACCGAGCGCATTACCAACGACCTGTGCACGCCGATCTCGGTGCACTACGCGTACGACACCTACGCGCTCGCCAACTCCACCGCGCGCGCAGTGGTGCAGCGCGGCGGCAAGACCTGGTTCTTCCTGACCGCGGACTACGCCTTCGGCCACACGCTGCAGGAATCGGCCACGGCGGTGATCAACGAAACGGGCGGCAAGGTGCTGGGCGCGGCGCGCCATCCCATCGGCGCCAGCGATTTCGCCTCCTACCTGCTGCAAGCGCAGTCCAGCAAGGCGCAGGTGGTGGGCCTGGCCAACGCCGGCGGCGACGCCGTCAACGCCATCAAGGCGGCCAGCGAATTCGGCCTGACCAAGGGCGGCAACCAGCGCATGGCGGGGCTGCTGCTGTACATCAACGACATCCACGCCATCGGCCTGAAGACCGCGTCCGGGCTGCTGCTCACCGAAGGCTTCTACTGGGACATGAACGACGCCACGCGCGCATGGTCGCGCCGGTACTTCGAGAAGCTGAAGAAGATGCCGAACATGAGCCAGGCCGGCACTTACTCATCGGTGATGCATTACCTCAAGGCGATCCAGGCCACCGGCACCGACGAGACCGCAGCGGTGATGAAGCAGATGAAGGCCATGCCGATCAACGATTTCTTCGCCAGGAACGGCCGCATCCGCGAAGACGGCCGCATGATCCACGACATGTACCTGTTCGAGGTCAAGACGCCGGCGGAGTCGAAGTACCCGTGGGACTACTACAAGCTGCTGGCCACGGTGCCGGGCGACCAGGCCTTCATGCCGGTGTCCAAGTCCCAGTGCCCGCTGCTGAAACGTTGAAATCCTGAAGCATCGAAGTCATGAAGCACTGAGCGAGGCATCATGCAACACGCAGCCTACCTGCGCGGCGCGGGCAATACGCGCTTTGGCCGTATCGAAGGCAGCACGCCGCTGACGCTGATGGCGGCCGCCACCGACGCCGCGCTGGCCGATGCGGGCCTGGCCCGCGCAGACATCGACGGCGTGCTGTGCGGCTACGCCACCACCCTGCCCCACCTGATGCTGGCCACGCGCTTTTGCGAGTACGCGTCGCTCGATCCCGCTTACGCGCATGGCGTGGCCTCGGGCGGCGCGACCGGCGGCGTCATGGCGATGCTGGCGCGCGAGCTGGTGGGTGCGGGCCGCTGCCGCCATGTGCTGGTGGTGGCCGGCGAGAACCGGCTCTCCGGCCAGAGCCGCGACCAGTCGATCCAGACGCTGGCACAGGTTGGCGAGCCGGAGATGGAAGTGCCAAATGGCGCCTCCGTACCGGCGTATTACGCCTTGCTGGCTTCGCGCTATCTTGCCGAGACGGGCATGCACGCCGACGCGCTCAGCGGCTTCACGGTGCTGATGCGCGAGCATGCCGCGAGCCATCCCGACGCCCACCTGCGCGAGCCCATGACGCTGGACGCCACGCGCGCCGCCAGGCCCATCGCCACGCCGCTGCGGCTGTCGGACTGCTGCCCGATCTCCGATGGCGCGGTGGCGCTGGTGGTGTCCGCCGAGCCGGGCAGCGGCACCCCGGTGCGCGTGACCGGCGCGGGCCAGGCGCATCGCCACCAGCACCTGTGCACGCTGGAAAGCGTGCTGGCCACCGGCGCGGCCGATGCCGCGCGGCGCGCGCTGGCGGAAGCCGGCAACACGGTGGCGCAGATCGATTACCTGGCGATCTACGACTCATTCACCATCACGCTGGCGATGCTGCTGGAGGAACTTGGCGTGGCCGGGCGCGGTGCGTCCCCGGCGCGGCTGGCGGCGGGAGATTTCGGCCGCGATGGCGCGCTGCCGCTCAACACACACGGTGGCTTGCTGGCGTTCGGACATTCTGGCGTCGCGGGCGGACTGATGCATCTGGCGGAAGCCATGCGGCAGCTTGCGGGGAAGGCGGGCGCGCGACAGGTGCCGGCGCGCAAGCGCGCGCTGTTTCACGCGGACGGGGGCGTGCTCTCGTCGCATGTGAGCCTGGTGCTGGAGGCGGGATGAGAGTGCTTGCAATGCCCGATGCCTGGCTCGCTGGCAGTGAGCGTCTTTGCTCTTGCGCGCGCCTGCCCTCTCCGCCGTCCCCTCTCCCGCAAGCGGGAGAGGGGAGCGAACCAGCGCTGCATTTGGTGCACTCGCCAAGGACATTGTCATGAGTACAGACCATCCCTACCACGCAGGCCTGGACGCCGGCCTCGTGCGCTACCAGGCGTGCGAGGATTGCGGTGCGTGGCAACCGCTGCAGCGCCACGCGTGCCGCGCCTGCGGCAGCACGCGGCTGGCCTGGCGCGATGCGGGCGGCGGCGCCACCATCCATTCCGTCACCGAAGTCTCGCGCGCCCCTACTGAAGAATTCCGCGCGCTGGCGCCTTACACACTGGTGCTGGCCACACTCGACGAAGGCCCGCGCGTCATGGCCCATGCCGAGCCCGGCGTGGCCATCGGTGAGCGCGTGCGGGCCGGCTTCATGCGCCACGGCGAACGCATGCTGCTGCGCTTCCGGCGCGAGTAGCCGCATCGCATGACGTAGCCGCGCAAGGCGGCCACAGACACACCAGGAGACCGACATGAACCGAACCTTGCCGCTTCGGCGGCCCGTACTCGCCCTGCCGACGAGCACGATCGCGCTTGCCGCCGCGCTGCTGGCAACGCCCGGCGCCCACGCTCCCGGCCTTGGCTTTTGGATCGCATCATCATGAACCAGACCTTGCAAGCCTTGCTGGCACCGCGCTCGATCGCGGTGATCGGCGCTTCCGACCATATCCACAAGATCGGCGGCCGTCCCATCCACTACATGCGCGAGCATGGCTACGCCGGCAAGCTCTACCCGGTGAACCCGCAGCGCGACACCATCCAGGGCCTGCCGGCCTTTGCGTCGCTCGATGCGCTGCCCGAAGTGCCCGAACTGGCCATCGTCGTAGTGAGCGGCGATGCGGCGGTATCCGCGGTGCGCGATTGCGCTCGCCTGGGTGTGGCCGCCGCCATCGTGATTGCCTCGGGCTTCGGCGAAGCCGGCGAGGAGGGCCGCCGCCAGCAGGACGAAATGGTGCGCGTCGCGGCGGCTGCCGGGCTGCGCCTGGTAGGGCCGAACAGCCAGGGCCTGGCCAACTTCGGCACCGGCACCATTGCCAGCTTCTCCACCATGTTTATCGAAGTGCCGCCGCAGGATGGCCCGGTGGCCGTGGTGAGCCAGAGCGGCGGCGTCGGCGCCATGGTCTACGGCCTGCTGCGCGGACAAGGCATCGGCGTGCGGCATATGCACGCCACCGGCAACGAGGCCGACATCACGGTGAGCGAACTGGCGCTGGCCGTGGCGCGCGATCCCGATGTGCGGCTGATCCTGCTCTATCTGGAAGGCCTGACCGACCCCGCGGTGCTGGCCGAAGCCGCCGCGGTGGCGCGCCAGCGCGGCGTGCCCATCGTGGCGGTCAAGGCAGGCCGCTCCAGCGCGGGGCAGCGCGCGGCGGCCTCGCATACCGGCGCCATCGCCAACGAGGACCGCGCGGTGGGGGCATTCCTCGCGCGGCACGGCATCTGCCGCGTGGACGACGCGCACGCGCTGGTGCGCTGCGCGCCGCTGTACCTGCGCGGCTGGCAGGCCAGCGGGCGGGGGCTGGTAGTGGTGAGCAATTCCGGGGCGAGCTGCGTGATGGCCGCCGACGCCGCCGAGCCGCTCGGCCTGTCGCTGGCGCCGCTGGCGCAGGCCACGCAGGCGGCGCTGGCCGCGCGGCTGCCGGGGTTCGCGTCCACCGCCAATCCGGTCGACGTCACCGCTGCCCTGCTGACCAACAGCGGACTGTTTGGCGACGTGCTCCCCGTGGTGGCGGCGGACCCCTCGGCCGACCTGCTGCTGCTCGATATCCCTGTGGCCGGGATGGGCTACGACCTGCCGCGCTTCGCCCGCGATGCCGCCAGCTTTGCCGACAGCGCCGGCAAGCCGATTGCCGTCGCGGCATGGCAGGCCCCGGTGGCGGCCGCCTTCCGCGCCGTCAACGTGCCCGTGTACACGAGCGGGGCCGAGGCGCTGGCGGCCTTCGCGCAACTGGTCACGCACCAGCAGCGGCTGCGCGACATCGCCACGGAAGACACGCTGTTGCAGGCGCGCCAGCCACCGGCTGCGGGGGCTGTATCGCGTGTTGCCGGCCACTCGCTGAGCGAGGCGGCGAGCCTCGCGCGCCTGGCGTCGGCCGGCTTCCCGGTGGTGGCGCACCAGCTGTGCCACAGCGTGGATGAGGCCGTCGCGGCGTGGCGCGCGCTGAAGGGGCCGGTGGCCGTCAAGGCTAGCTCCCCACAGGTGCCGCACAAGAGCGAGCATGGCCTGGTGGCGCTGAACTGCAATGACGAGCACGCGGTGGCGCATGCCTATCTCGCGCAGACCGGCATCCTGGAAACGCTCGGCGCGGCTTGCGAAGGCGTGGTCGTGGCGCGCATGGAGCGCGGCCAGCGCGAATGCATGGTGGGCGCGCACTGGGACCCGGTATTCGGGCCGATGGTGCTGGTGGGCGACGGGGGCAAATACGTGGAGGTGCTGCGCGACACGGCGGTGCTGCTGGCACCCTGCACCGAAGCCGCGGTGGAGCGCGCCGTGGCCGGCTTGCGCATCGCGCCGCTGCTGGCGGGCGTGCGCGGCGAACCTGCCGTGGACGTGGCCGCGCTGTGCCGGATCGCGGTACGCGTGGGCAACCTGATGCATGAAGCGAACGGCGCGATCCGCTCGGTCGATCTCAACCCGGTGATGGTGAGCGCGGGCGGGGCGGTGGTGGTGGATGCGCTGATGGAGGTGACGGCGGACACCGCCTGACAGGCAGGCCGGCATGGCGCTGCCGTGGCGCGATCCGTCCTCAGTAAACGTCGCGCCGGTAGCGCCCTTGCTCGCCCAGTTGCAGCAGCGCCTCCTCGCCCAGCACCTCGGCCAGCGCCTCGTTGACGGCGCCCGCCATGCCCTGCAAGCTGCCGCAAACGTAGATGGCCGCGCCCGCCCCGACCCAATCCCGCACTGCGCCGGCCGACGCGCGCACCGCGTCCTGCACGTAGTGCAGGGCACCGCCGTCGCGCGAGAACACCAGATCCATCCGCTGCAAGACCCCTTCGGCCTGCCATGCGGCAAGTTCATCGCGGTGGAACGCGTCGTGCTGCGCGGTGCGCTCGCCGAACAGCAGCCAGTTGCGATGGTGGCCAGCCGCTGCGCGCGCCTTGAGATGCGCGCGCAGGCCAGCCAGGCCGGTGCCATTGCCGATCAGGATCAGCGGACGGCCGTCGGCGGGCGGATGAAAGCCGCGGTTGGTGCGGATACGCAGCGCAATGCCGGCGCCCGGCTGCGCATGCGCGGTCAGCCAGCCGGAGGCCAGCCCGAGGCGGCCATCGTCATGGCGCTGCTGGCGCACCAGCAGTTCCAGCCGCCCGTCCTGCGGGATCGAGGCAATCGAATACTCGCGGTGCGGCAGCAGCGGCAACGTATCCACCAGCCGCTGCGGCGTCACCCCGGCGAGCGCGGCAAGATGCGGCTCTGGCAGGATGATGCGCGTGGCCAGCGCTTGCGCCAGCGTGGCCGACACACCGTCGCAGCGCACCGGCGAGGCGCCGTCGAATAACAGCTTTGCCAGCAGGCGTTCCACTTCGGCCGGCGCGTGGCACGGGCCGATCTCGGCGATGTCGCCGGCTCGCCATGACGGCGCATCGCCCGCCGGTGGCACCAGCGCCAGGTGGAAGGCCGGCGAGCCGGGGCTGCCCGGGTTGAGCAGGCGGCGCTCGTGCAGCAGCCATTCGGCGTAGCGTGGCTTTTCCCAGTCGGCGATCTCCGCGCCGCCACTGAGTGCGCTGAGGTGGTTCTGCCAGTGGCGCAGCGCGCCGGCGTCGCCGTTGTCGACCTCCACCATGTCGAAGAGCGCTTGCGCGTGCTGCCGCTGCAGCCATGCCGACAGCGTGTGGCCGAAGGCACAGAAATGGGCATAGCTGCGGTCGCCGAGCGCGAGAATGCCGTAGCGCAGTTCGCGCAGGCCACCGGGGCCGGCCGCCGCCGTCAGCCGGCGCGCGAAGCCCGACGCACTGTCGGGCGCATCGCCCTCGCCCGTGGTGCTGACCACGAACAAGGCCTGGCGGCAGTTGCCAAGCCGGCCGGCATCCAGCTCCGCGAAGGACAGCAACTGCGCGGGCACGCCGGCATCCTGCAGCGCCTGCGCGGTCTGCAGCGCAAGCTGCCCGGCAAACCCGCTCTGGCTGGCGTAGGCCACCAGCGTGGCGCCATCCCTGGCTTGCGCCAGCAGACCGGCGCGCGCGTGCCGGCGGCGGTGCCGGGCGATCACGGCCGCGCAGAACCCGGCGTAGGCAATGACCACGCCGGCGGCCATGCCCGCGCGGGTCGGCGCGAGGAAGGCGAGGGCCAGACCGGCGAGGCCTGCCAGCATGCCGAGTGCGATCGCGACGCGGATGGCGCGCATGTGCCGCTCGGCGCGGCTGGCGTGGCTCTGCGTGCGCGTGCTCTGCGCGGCGGGCGCTTCGGCCGGTAGCGAGGCAGCGGTATCCGGCGGGCTCATGACAGCATGGCCTCGAAAGCCGGCGACAGGCGTTCGTCGAAGCCACCGCTATGGCGGATCAGGAAGCGCGCGGCCAGCGCATGGCGGCGCGCGAACACCATGCCAGCCTCCGGCCCCAGCACGGTCAGCGCGGTCGAGAACGCATCGGCCAGCATGCATTGCGGGTGCAGCACCGTGACCGAGGCCAGCGCATGGCTGGCCGGATACCCCGTGCGCGGGTCCAGCGTGTGGGCGTAGCGGCGCCCTTCGCTGTCGAAGTAGCGGCGGTAGTCGCCCGAAGTGGCGACCGACAGGCCATGCAGCGCGACCAGCGTCTCGCGGCCTGCCGCGCCGCCGCCGGGCGGCGTTTCCAGCGCCACCCACCACGGCAGCCCGTCGGGCTTGACGCCGCGGCCGCGCAACTCGCCGCCGATCTCGACCAGGTGGCTGCCGATGCCCTGCCCGCTCAGGTAGCGCGACACGGCGTCCACCCCGAAGCCCTTGGCAATGGCGCAGAAATCCAGCCGGAGGCCGCCCGGCTGCCGCACGCGGCAGCCGGCCTCGTCGAGCGCGATACGCTGCCACCCGCACAGCGCGCGCGCCTGTTCGATCTCGGCCAGCGCCGGAGCTTCGCTGCGCCGAGGCGCCGGGCCGAAGCCCCAAAGGTCCACCAGCGGCCCCGCGCTGGGATCGTAGGCACCGCCGCTATCGCGCGCAACTTGCAGCGCGGCTTGCAGCACGGCAAAGCAGTCCGCCGGCAGCACCTGCCAGTCGCCCGCTGCGGCGCGGTTGAAGCGGCTCAGGTCCGAGGTTTCGTCCCAGTTGCTCATCTGCGCGATCACGCCGGCCAGCACGGCACGGATGCCGGCGTCGAGCGCGTCCTCGCCGATGGCGCCAGGCGGCGCGGCCCATGCTACCGACCATGTGGTGCCCATGGTCTCGCCCTGCCGCCGGCAAAGGCGCGCCGCCGCATCGGACGCGGGCGGGGCGGCGCCAAGCGAAAGGGGAACGAGGACACGCTGCATGCGGGTGAACCTGGAAAGACGATGAAAGCGAAACTACGGGAACACAAAAAGCGCACCGGCGGCCCGGGGCTTGCGCCGCCAGCCGGACGAAGGTCCGGCTGGCTGCCTGCTGTCGACAGCGATTACTGCGGCAGCACCTCGACGGTAGCCGCGTAGCTGGCACGGCGCGTCTTGGCTTCCTTGACCGCGACCTTGTCGTCGCGGACCTCGGCTTCCATCCAGTACATGCCCGGCGCCGGCCACTTGACGCTGAACTTTCCGTCCGCGTCGGTGGTGAACGACATCTCCTGCAACTGATCGCGATAGCGGATGCCGCCCGGCACCACCGCCACTTTGACGTTGCCGGCGGGCTTGCCGTCGAGCAGCAGGCGGAAGCTGGCTGCATCGCCCGCGACCAGGTCGTTCGGGTGCGTCACCGGCGCCAGTTCCAGCCCGCGGCCGGTAGTCTGCAGCACCTTGGCGGTCGGCTTGCCCGCCGTCACGAAGGCTTCCAGGCGGCTGTCGGCCTGCGTCACCTGCAGGTCCTGCGCACCGGCCGGCACCTCCTTGGCGAAGGCTTCCGTCGAACCGCGCCAGCGCTTGGCCTGGCCATCCACCTTGTAGCTGGCGAACAGCCCGTGGCTGACCATGGCTACCTTGTAGGTGCCCGGCTGGGTCAGGTGCACATCGAAGGTGCTGCGGTAGCGGCCCGTGCTGGCGTTCTCGACTTTCGCCGCGGCGCCGTCCGGCGCGGTCACGGCGAGGTTGTCCAGGCGCAGCGGGACGTGTTCGAAGTAGAACAAGTCGTTCGACACGGCTGCGTCGACCGTCACCCACGGGTCGCTGCCCGAGAGCACGGTGGCAGACGGCAACAGCCACTGGCGGTGTGCGTGAGCCGCCAGCGGCATCAGCGCGGCAAGAGCCAGCACGGCGGCCCGGACGGGCAGTTTGGTGGCGAAAGTCGTCATCGTCATACTCCTATGGAATGAGGGGCTCAGGGCTTCAGGTCGACCGAGACGCCACCGAGTTCATGCTCGCCTTTTGCCTTGGCCGAGGCGGCGGCCTTCGGCGGCCATGCAAAGGGCACGCGCAGCAGTTCGCGGCCACCGACCTCGCGGGCGGCTTCCACCACGAGCTGGTAGTCGCCGGCGGGCAGCTTGCCCAGCGGTGCCTTGGCATCGGTGAAAGTGAGCGTGTGCTCCCCGGCTGCGCGCGTTGCGCCGGAGATGCCATCGGCGGGCATCTGCATATCGCGCCCGGCCTTGCGCCACCACTGGCGCATGTCCTTGAGCCACTTGGTGCCTTCGCCATCCTTGTGCTTGACGTCGTACCAGACCGCCAGCGTGGCGGCCGGGCTCTGGTCGGCCCGCTCGATCCACATCGAGACATAGGGCCGGTGGTACTCCGCCACGTTCAGCCGCGGAATCTCTACCTTGACGTTCATTTCGGCCGCCACGGCCGGGCCGGCGAACGGAACCGCGACCATGCCGGTAAGGGTGACGGTAAGCAATCGGCGCATAAACGGGTCCTCGTCTGTGAACTGTGAAACTGTGAAAGCGATCGTTAAAGGCACGGCTCGCTGGCGGTGCCGCTCAGTGGATGTACAGCAGGGCCAGCAGCAGCGGCACCACCAGGCCCAGCCCGACCAGCGGCCAGGTCGCCATGCGGCCACCGGCGTGCAGCTTGAGCAGGAACAGCCCGGTGATGCTAAAGATCAGGCAGGCCGCGGCGAACACGTCCAGGAACAGACTCCAGGCGCGGCCGGTGTTGCGGCCCTTGTGCAGGTCGTTCAGGTAGGAGATCCAGCCGCGCGTGGTTTTCTCGTACTGCACCTCGCCGCTGTCCAGCGCCAGGCTGACCCAGGCGTCGCCACCCGGCCGGGGCAGCGCGACGTAGATCTCATCGCCCGACCACTCGGCCTCGCGGCCTCCGGCGTCGATATCGAATTCCCGCGTGAGCCAGTCGCCGAGCGCCGCGGGCACCGGACCCTTGTCGGCATGCCGGGCCTGGCGCAAGGCAGCCGTCAGGCTAGCCGGCGCGGTCGCAGTGCGAGTGACCACTTGCGGGCGAGCCTCTATCTGGCCGGCGTGATTCAACGTAAAGCCGGTGACAGCAAACAGCAGCATGCCGATCAGGCAAAGCGCCGAACTGATCCAGTGCCACTGATGCAGGTGCTTGAGCCAGAAGGCCCGCTGCTGCTG
The DNA here is from genome assembly GCA_000955785.1 of Burkholderiaceae bacterium 16. Classification (GTDB taxonomy): domain Bacteria; phylum Pseudomonadota; class Gammaproteobacteria; order Burkholderiales; family Burkholderiaceae; genus Cupriavidus. Next base: position 172,558 of record JYOD01000013.1, on the reverse strand, counting down.
GCCTGCCCCCAGCGATGTTTCGGTCATGTCGAATTTCCGGCGCCCGGCAGCCTGTTTTTCCTGGCGCCACACTTGTCAGCCTGCCTCAGCCGCCATGTTCCCCGGTCTCGGGTGACGGCTTATGCAAATAGGCGAAAGGATAATGGTTCTCATTTGAAACCGCAATGACGCGACGCATGGCGGGTGATTACGTTCCATTACAGGCGCCTGCGTGGTCGCCTGCATGTTTGGACGCCACACACTCTATTCACAAACATTATATTTATTAATATACTATCAATATTGAAATTGAAGGCAGACCATGAGCGAGAACCATCCCGCCATTGACCTTGGCACCATGCAAGCCGCTGCCGCACAAGCCTGCGCGCTGCTCAAGGTGCTCGCAAATCAAGACCGACTGCTGCTGATGTGCCAGTTGTCCCAGGGCGAGTTGTCCGTCGGCGAACTGGAAGAACAGCTCGGCATCCGGCAGCCGACGCTTTCCCAGCAGCTCGCCGTGCTCCGCGAAAACGGTCTGGTGACAACGCGCCGCGAGGGGAAGAGCATCTTCTATTCCATTGCCAGCCAGGAGGCGCTTGCCGTCATGGCTGTGCTGTATGAGCAGTTTTGTGCCAACACCAAGTAGGAGGCGGTATGTTGATTGACCTGGGTAATTTCACACCTGGCTTATCGCTGGCCGGAGGGCTCATCATCGGCGCGGCGGCTGCCGTGCTCGTCCTGTTCAACGGCCGGATTGCAGGCATCAGCGGCATCCTTGGGGGCACGCTCAGCTCGCCGCGCAATGACATGGCGTGGCGCGTGGCCTTCCTCGTCGGGTTGGTCGCGGCTCCTGTCCTCGCCAGCTTGCTTGGCAAGCCGGCGACTCCCGACATTCAGGCCTGCTGGGGCGAAATCCTGGTCGCCGGCTTCCTGGTCGGCATCGGTACCCGCTACGCAAGCGGCTGCACGAGCGGCCATGGCGTGTGCGGTATCTCGCGCGGGTCCATGCGTTCGCTGGTCGCGACCATGACCTTCATGGCGGCGGGCTTCCTGACCGTCCTGGTAGGACGACACATGATTGGAGGCTGACATGACTGCCGTCACTGCATTGCTGGCCGGCCTGCTCTTCGGCATCGGCCTGATGGTTTCTGGCATGGCCAATCCGGCCAAGGTGCTGGGCTTCCTCGACCTGGCGGGACGCTGGGACCCCTCCCTGGCCTTTGTGATGGCCGGAGCGATAGTCATCGGCTCGCTCGCTTTTTTCATTGCCAAGCGCCGCAAGCGCTCATTGCTGGGACTGCCTGTCCAACTCCCGGCCAGCACCGGGATAACGCCGAGGCTTGTCCTGGGCAGCACCGCGTTCGGCATCGGCTGGGGCCTGGCGGGCTTCTGCCCGGGTCCCGCGCTGGTTGCAATGGGTGCGGGCTATCCGAAGGCCGTGGGCTTCGTCGCCGCCATGGTGGCCGGCATGGTCGTCTTCGAGGTGATTGAGCGAATGAAATCGGGCATGCAACGGGCTTAAACCCCGGGGCTCGCTGCAGCCTGGAGCCACCTGGGCTAGTTGATGACAACACTAGGCAAGTGATGAACAGATGGAGAGCACGCCAAGTGCAGATCCACAAAGATACAAACACAAACCCATCGGCACACCCTTTCCGGAGGAGACACTCGTGAACACCATCAAACTTGGCACTGCGGCCATGGCCTTGCTGGCGGCAGTCAGCGCGCCAGCACTTTCACAACCGGCGACCGTGGCCATGCCCGTGCCTGACGAAGCATCGATTCCCAAGGGACCGATGGGCGATGCCATCAAGCGCGGCAAGGTGTTGCTGACGGACACCCATAAACAACTTCCCCGCAATGTCGGCAATGGCCTGAATTGCACAAGCTGTCACCTCAATGCCGGGACAACGGCATATGCGTCGCCCTGGGTAGGCCTCACCGGCGTCTTTCCGGAATACCGGTCCCGCAGCGCCAAGGTCAATTCGCTTCAGGAACGCATTAACGACTGCTTCCAGCGCTCGATGAATGGCAAGCCGCTTCCATTCGACTCGGCCGAGATGAATGCCATCCTGTCCTACATGAAGTGGCTCTCCACCGGCGTCCCGACTGGCACGAACGTGACTGGCAGAGGATTCGAAAAAATAGATACCTCGCTGGTGCCGGACCGTGTGCATGGCAAGGCGGTGTACGCAGCACAATGTGCCTCCTGCCATGGAGCGGAAGGCCAAGGTACCAGGAACCCGCAAGGCGGCTACATCTTCCCGCCAGTCTGGGGCAAGGACTCGTTCAATGTCGGTGCCGGCATGGCACGCATGTACACGGCAGCCGGCTTCGTCAAACACAATATGCCGCTCGGCCAGGGCGGAACGCTATCGGCGCAGGATGCCGTGGATGTCGCGGCCTACTTCACCCAGCAGCCGCGACCAGATTATGCGGGCAGGGCAAAGGACTGGCCCAAAGGCGACCGGCCGAAGGACGCCCGCTGAACGCACCAGGCAATTGGCCCGTCCAACCGGGTCAAGTGCGCGAATATCCACGACGCGAAAGATATTGTGCGGCGACGTGCACGTGAGACATCCGATCGCCCTGAATCCCTTTCCACACCTGAGGAAATCCCCTAGCGCCATAGCGTCAAGTTTGCCTTCCCGGGCGCCGTTATCGCGGAGGAGTGGAGTCAATCCATACCTAAAAACCGGGGGGAGAAACAATGCTGGAACGCCTGAGCCTGAGGAAGAAATTGCTGTTGCCGTTGCTCCTGAGCTGGGTCTGCCTGCTCGGGCTGACGCTGTGGGATGCCTGGCAGATGCGCGAGTTGCGGCTCGAAGAGAGGAAACTCGACCTGGCCCACGTCACGGATACCGCGCTGTCTGTCGTGCAGTCGTACGAGGCGCTGGCGCGCAGCGGCAAGATGCCGATGGAAGAAGCCCGGCAGCAGGCCCTGGAGCGCGTGCGCGCCATGCGCTTTGGCGAAGACGGCTACTTCACGCTAATGCGTTCCGACGCGGTCGTGGTGATGCATCCGTTCAAGCCCGAAATGAACGGCAAGAACATGGAAGACACCAAGGATCCGAACGGGACCTACCTGTTCCGGGAAATCGCCGCGATTGGCAAGAGCGTGGGACGCGGCTATGTGCACTACCTGTGGGCCAAGCCCGGCGCCGAGGCGCCGCAGCCCAAGCTGAGCTACGTGGCGAACTTCAAGCCGTGGGACTGGAATTTCATCGCCGGGGTCTACCTGGACGATATCAATGCGGCATTCCGCCTGGCGCTGTTCAAATCCCTCGCCCTGCTGCTGGGGATCGGCACGCTCATGACCGTGGTGGTGCTGCGCATTGCCAACGGCCTGCAGAAACAGCTTGGCGGAGAGCCTGCCCTGACTTCGCGCATCGCGGCGCGTATCGCGGAAGGTGACCTGGCCAGCGAAGTGCACACTGCCCCCGGCGACCAGCAAAGCGTGTTGTTCGCCATGCAGCGAATGCAAACCCGGCTGACCGGCGCGATCGGCAGCATCCGCAGCTCGGCCGATTCCATCGCCGGGGCGGCAAGGGAGATCGCCACCGGCAACGCCGACCTCTCGCGGCGCAGCGAGGAACAGGCGGCGTCGCTGGAGCAGACCGCGGCCAGCATGGAGCAACTCACCGGCACCGTGCGCCAGAGCGCGGATAACGCGCGCCAGGCCAGCCGGCTGGCCGAGGGCGCCTCGGAGATCGCGGTGCGCGGCGGCGCCATCGTGAGCAAGGTGGTCAACACCATGGGCGATATCAAGGCGGCCTCGGGCAAGGTCGCCGACATCATCGGCGTAATCGAAGGCATCGCGTTCCAGACCAATATCCTCGCGCTCAACGCCGCGGTGGAAGCCGCCCGGGCCGGCGACCAGGGCCGCGGCTTCGCGGTGGTGGCCGGCGAGGTGCGCAGCCTGGCCCAGCGCAGCGCCACCGCCGCCAAGGAGATCAAGGCCTTGATCGGCAACTCCGCACAGCGGGTGGACGAGGGCTCGGCACTGGTGGAAACAGCGGGCCAGGCCATGGACGAGATCGTGGAAGCCGTCAAACGCGTTACCGACCTGATGGGCGAAATGCGGGCGGCCACCGAAGAGCAGACCGGTGGCATCGAGCAGGTCAACCAGGCCGTCACGCAGATGGACCAGATGGCGCAGCAGAACGCCGCGCTGGTGGAGCAGGCGGCGGCCGCGGCGGCCTCGCTTGAAGACCAGGCCGATGCGCTGCACCGCACAGTTGGCGCGTTCCGGCTCGCGGGCGCCTGAGGCCCGCGGGCCGTCACAAGGCAGTAGATAGCGGCGCCAGAAGCCGGCAAGCCCGGCGCCGCTAGCCGCGCATGCGTTATCGCGCGCTTCTCGTGCGCCGGGGGCTTTCCCGCTGCCCGGCGCACGGTTTTTTCGGCTCTCGCTCCCGGCGCACAGCCCACCCTGCCGCTCCCCGCCCGCTTTCGAAACAAGATGAAAATTTTCCTTGTAATGAGATTAATTCCCATTTACCATAGCTTCACTGTCTGACGCGGGGCAAGCAAAACGCCCCCCGGCGCGAGACAAGAAGGGACACGAGCAAGGCCGGCGGCAAGTCCGCGGCAACCAGAATTTTGTGGTGTCGCAACGCGGCATCCATCACCGTCTTTTGTGGGGACCGCTCCGTACCGCGGAGCGTTTGGCAGTAGCCAGTCACCGGAGGATCGGGAAAGCAACCAGACCCCGCTTTCCCGATCGCCTCTTCGGTCGACAAGCCAAGCCATTTTTTTATTTCGCGAGCCATGCCAGCACGGCTCGCAGCCGCGGGTGGCCTTCCTGCCGGGAAGCCGCCCGCCGCACTCCTACGGCACGCAATGGCGTACGTCAGCGCAAAGCGCGAGGCGGCGCGGCCGCGCCGCCGGAGCACCTTCCTTTCCGATAGATGCGCCCGTTCCGGGCGCGAAGCCGCAGTATGCTGATGCCTCTCGACAGTATCGAACCCATTGATCTCAAGCGTGCCGGACTGAAGGCAACGTCACCGCGCGTCCGCGTGCTTGAAGTCTTCCGCGCCAGCCCGCGCCGGCATCTCAGTGCCGAAGACGTCTACCGCATCCTGCTGGCGCAGGAAGTCGATGCCGGCTTGTCGACGATCTACCGCGTGCTTAACCAGCTCGTGCAAGCCAACATCCTGCTACGCCACAGCTTCGAAGCCGATCATGCGGTATTCGAGCTTAATGAAGGCGGCCATCACGATCACCTCATCTGCGTAGCCTGCGGGCGCGTGGAAGAGTTCCGCGACGAAGCCATCGAAGCCCGCCAGCGCGAAGTGGCCACCGCCAATTCCTTTGTGCTGCGTGAGCACATGCTGGTGCTATACGGCCTTTGCCCGGGATGCCGGGCCGACAAGGCGATCAACTGAGACGGCCATCGGTTCCCCTGCCGCCGCCCCCGGAACCTCGGCCTCGCCCGGCCCCGGCCAGTCTGCTGCGAGTGCCGGCGTGCAACCGGAGTCCATGATGGATCGCCAGACCAAACCACTGCCCGAACTCAAACGCTTGCTTAATGACTGCCTGCGGGAGCAGCCTGGATGCCAGGGTTGCCAGTTGCACGCGGTGTGCGTGCACCGGCCTGACCATACCGGGTGCAACTGGAGCGCGGAAGTGGATTTTCCCGGACGGAGCGAGGAGGAAGCCGTCAGGAGTTTGCCGCTGGCGCGGCGGGTGGTGGTGATGGTCAGGGAGAGGTTTAATGTTGAGGGGATGGGGGCGTTGGGGCTGGTTTGATGTTTTTTTGCTTCGGCTTCGGCTGCATAACAGTCCCAATCCCAATATCCGGCAAAAAACCAACACGAACACCCCCCGCCCCGCCACCCCCACCACATCCAGCTAAAATCCCCCTGCCCCCGCGCGCAGCGCGGCCCACAAACCGCTACCCCGCGCCCCCCAATGCCCACCTACCCGGCGCCCCGCCGCGCCCTCCTGGCTCTCGCCCTATCCCTGGGCACCACAGCCGCATGGGCAGCGCCCGAAATGCCCGACGTACCCGATGTACCGGTTTCCACCGCTACCACCACCGGCAACTGGAAAATCTCCGCCGGCCCCGGCATCTACGTCTCACCGAAATTCCCCGGTGCCCGTGACTCGCTCATCTACCCGATCATCTACCAGGACATCGACTACAAAGGCCGCTTCTTCTCGCGCGGTTTCGATTTCCTCGGGGTCTACGCTGTCAACAACGACATCTGGCAGGTTGGCGCGGATTTCCAGTTCGACCCGACCTGGCGCAAGAGCAAGGACGACAGCCGGCTGAACGGCCTGGGCGACGTCAACATGACCGTGCGGGCGCGGGCATTTGCGCAAGCACAGGTGTCGTTCGTGACCTTGTCGGCGGATGTCGCGCAGGATATCGCTGGCCAGGGACAAGGCCTGATCGCAAACGGCGACATACTGTTCAGCCTGCCCGCGGGTAAGTGGCTATTCACTTTGGGGCCGGGACTGACGTGGACCAACAGCAAGTACATGCAGACCTTCTTCGGGGTCACGGCGGACCAGAGCGCACGCTCCGGCTTGCCCACGCATGCCGTGGGGGCTGGCCTGCGCGAATGGCATGCCAATGGCATCGTCAGCTATGAAATCTCGCACAACTGGTCTGCGCTGGGCTCGGTGACATTTGCACGATTGCAGGGCGATGCGGCCAGCAGCCCTATCACCGAGCGGCGTCAGCAGTGGACCGGCATGGCCGCGGTGACCTACCGCTTCCGCTAGCCGGCGGCCTTATAGCACGGCCCACAGTCCTCAGGACCGGCCCGGCCCAGGCACTGCCGTGCCCCCGGCCGCGACCGGGGCGGTGGGCCGCAGCACCAGCCAGACGGCCAGGCCGATCAGCGCCCCGCCCGCCACATGCGCCCAAGACAACTGCTCGCCAAGGAAAATGGCGCCCCAGACGATGCCGAACGGCGGGATCAGGAAGGTGACCGTCAGCGAGCGTACCGGTCCGAGGTCGGCGATCAGGCGGTAGTACAGGATGTAGGCAATGGCCGTGCAGAGCATCCCCACCCCGAGCATCGCCAGCCACACGCCCGGCCCGGCAGCCGGCAATGTGTTTTCGCGCGCCAGCGCGATCGCGCAGAACGGCAGCAGGAACAGGCTGGCGCCAAACATGCTGCCAGTCGCCACCAGGCGGCTGTCCAGCCCGCCTTGCGCGGTAATCCAGCGCCGCGCAAGGAAGCCGGCCAGGCCATAGCAGGCGGTCGCTACCAGGCAGGCGGCGGCGCCGAGCACCACCTGCGGCGAAAACGCCACCGGACCGGTGCGGGTCAGCACCGCGACGCCGGCCACACCGAGGACGACCCCGCCGGCCTTGGGCAGCGTCAGGCGTTCGCCAAAGCACATTGCGCCGATCAGGACACCCATCAGCGGCGTCATCGCATTGAACACTGCCGAGTAGCCCGCCGGCAGCCAGAGGGCCGCGAACGAGTACATGACGAAGGGGATGCCGGAGTTGATCACACCCAGCGCCATGACCTGCCGCAACTTGCCCCGCATATCCCAGCGCACGCGCATAAGGGCCAGGCAGACCGCAAGGGTGACTGCGCCGATCAGTACGCGCAGGAAGGCCGCAGTCAGCGGGCCGAGCACCGGCGCCCCGATCCGCAGGAACAGGAAACTGGCGCCCCAGATGGCGGCAAGGCTGAGCAGGCGAATCAGGTCGGCGGGTTTCATGTGAGGGCATCGAGGATCGTGTGCACGGATTAAACCCCGCAGCCGAAGTGGCTGCAAGCTGGTTTCGGACATCTCCCTGCCTGAAACAGGTGCCACAGGCAGGCACCGGAAACGGTCCAAAAACGTGCCGCATTAGGCTCTTACATGTAAATTTGCAACGCTTATACCCTACTGATGAGGGGACGTCCACATGTGGTACGTGACAAGTCGTATTTAGTTATTTTAAAATCTGGTCTGCGCCAGAGTTAATTGACCCCTCCGACGCATTCCCGACAAGCCGCCACTCACGTGGCGGCTTCTTTTTTTTTTGCGGCGCACGGCTCACAACTATAAATCAACGTCAACCGCAACGGGAGATGCCGCGTTTGCAGCGTCATGAAACGACAGTTCCTTGGCTTGCTAGCCCGCATCTACGTCCTCCAATTTGCCGTCGAGGTGCCGGCCACCGTGGCCATGCTGGCCGAGATGCTGATGGAGTACGGCTTCCAGGTTGATATCGGCACCGTCCGCCCCTTGCTGCGCGCCTTGCAGATGGAAGGCTATCTCGAGAGCGTCCTGCGCGACGGCATCGGCCGCGTCTACCTGATCACGGAGCGTGGCCGGGAAGAGCTGCAAAGCAGCCGCGCCCACGTCGACGATCTCTACCGCCGGCTGCACTCCCGCAACAATACTTCGGAAGCCTCCCACAGCTGATTGCCCCGGAGGCCGGCCAACGATATTGGCCGCCCCCCTTGGCGCCGGCGCGAGCCCGTACGGGCTTCTCCGATCGCGTTTTCCCCGTACACGTCCCCCCGCAGAATCGCCCCGTGCAGAATCGCTTCGCCGCAATGCTGCATGCGATGCATAACGTACCCGTTTCTGCGTGAGGCAACATGCTTCGCGTCAATGAAGAAGGCCCGGCGAGGGCCGGCGCGCGGTTGAACCGGCCGCACCGGGCCTGCTGACTGACTACTCTTGCTGGCTTACTTCTTCTCGGCCTTGCCTTCGTAGCGCTTGCTCCATTCGGCGAGGATGCGATCGCGATTGGCGCTGGCCCAGGTGAAGTCGTTCTTGATCAGGCGCTTCTCGTAGTCGGCCGGCAGCAGCGGATCCGGCTTGGCGATGCCCGGAATGGCCAGGACCGCGAAATTCTTCTCGTACAGCGCCATGGCCTCGGACGAGGCGGAGAAGTCGGCGAGCTTCCGCGCGGCGTCGAGGTTCTTGGTGCCCTTGATGATCGCGGTGGCCTCGATGTCCCAGCCCAGTCCTTCGGCGGGCAGCACGATATCGATCGGCGCGCCTTCCTTCTTGGACTTCATGGCGCGGTATTCAAACGCAATGCCGATCGGGAACTCGCCCTGGGCGGCCATCTTGCAGGGCTTGGAGCCGGAGTGCGTATACAGGCCGATGTTCTTGTGCAGGGCGTCCATGTAAGACCAGCCCTTCTGCTCGCCCATCATCTGCAGCCAGGCGCTGACATCCAGGTAGCCCGTGCCCGACGACGCCGGGTGCGGCATGACGATCTTGCCGGCATATACCGGCTTGGTCAGGTCGGCCCACGACGTGGGCTTGGGCAAACCCTGCTTCTGCGCCTCGATCGTGTTGAAGCAGATCGCGGCGCCCCATACGTCCATGCCGACCCATGCCGGCGGGTTAGCGGCGCTGCGGTATTGCGCATCCACCGCGGCCAGGTTCTTGGGCGCGTAGGGCTGCAGCATGCCTTCCTTGTCGAGGATGGCGAGGCTGGAGCCCGCCAGGCCCCACACCGCATCGGCGCGCGGCGCGGCCTTCTCGGCCAGCAGCTTGGCGGTCACGATGCCGGTGGAATCGCGCACCCACTTGATCTCGATATCGGGATTGGCTTTTTCGAAGGCGGCCTTGTATGCGGCAATCTGGTCGGCTTCGAGCGCCGTGTAGACCGTCAGCACGGTGCTGGCATGGGCGGCGCCGGCCAGCAGCGAGAGGGCGGCCACAGCGGTGGCGGTGCGGAACAGGTGAGGCATGGTTTCTCCTTGGGATGCGTGTCTTGGTGTCGGGCAAACAGGGTTGGCGGGTCTCAGCCTTGCGGCGCGCGCCAGGCTTGCGTGCGCCGCAGCCAGCCGCGCGCGGCGCCCGTCAGCAGCAGGCAGGCCAGCGCGGAGGTCAGCAGGATCAGCGTGGACATGGCCGCCGCCGGTGCGGTGTCGCCGGCATCGTCCATGTTCAGCACAGAAATGGCGGCCAGCACGGTATCCGGGCTGTAGAGGAAGACCACGGCGGACACCGTGGTCATCGCCGAGACAAACAGGTAGCGGAAGATATCGATCAGCGCCGGCAGGCAAATCGGCACCGTCACGCGCCAGCAGGTGACCAGCGGCGCCACGCCGAGCGAAAGCGCCGCGGCTTCGAACTCCGCATCGAGCTGGCGCAGCGCGGCGGCGGCAGTGAGATGGCCGGTGGTGTAGAAGTGCGCCACGTTGCAGATCACCAGCAGCGTCATGGTGCCGTACAGCGTGTGCAGCGGATTGGACGGCGCGTTGAAGAAGAACACATAGCCCACCCCGAGGACCAGGCCGGGCACCGCCATCGGCAGCACAAAGCCTGCCCGCAGCACGCCATGCAGCCAGGCCGGCCCGCGCGTGCGTTCGGTCAGCCAGGCGCCGAAGAAAATCGCCAGCGTGCCCGCCAGCGCGGTGAGCGCGGCCAGGCGCAGGCTGTTGCGGTAGGCCAGCCAGCCGCCGCCGTCCATATTGTCGAAGTCGTAGTGCGCCAGCGTCAGCTGCAGGTTGTACGGCCACAGCTTGACCAGCGAAGCGCCCACCGCCGCGGCCAGCACAGTCAGCAGGAGAGCGCCGGTCACCATCACCACGAGCGTGCAGCAGGCGTCGCGCAGCGGGTCGCGGCCAGGCACATAGACCTGCGCGCGGCTCGACATCTGCGCGCGCTGGCGGCGCTGCATGGCGATATCCACGCCGAAGGTCAGCAAGGCCGGCAACAGCAGCAGCATGCCGATCAGCGCGCCGCGCGCGAACTGCTGCTGGCCTACCACCGCCTTGTAGGCTTCCAGCGCCAGCACCGGGTAGCCGCCACCCACCACCTTGGGCACGCCAAAATCCGTCACTACCAGCGTCAGCACCAGGCAGGCCGCGCCAAACAGCCCGTGGCGGGCCCCTGGCAGCGTCACCGTCAGGAACGTCCGCCACGGCGAAGCGCCCATCGCGCGCGCGGCCTCGTACAGGCGCGCGTCGGCCAGCGAGAGCGCCGCAATCAGCACCATCAGCGCGTGCGGAAAGGTGTAGAAGGCCTCGCCCAGCACGATGCCCCAGAAGCCATAGATGCCGCCCGCGCCAAACGCGCCTTTGAAGATGCCCTGGTTGCCGAACAGGTAGACCAGCGCGATGCCCGGCAGCAGCGAGGGCGCAAACAACGGCAACAGTGCAATGCCACGCCACAGCGGCTTGAAGGCGATACGCGAACGCTGCAACGCATAGGCAAAGCCGAAAGCCAGCGGCACCACCAGAGCGGCCACGGTCAGGGAGACGGCCAGACTGCGCCCCAGCAGTGGTACGAAATTGGGATTGGCGGCAAGTTCCGCCATGCGCGCGGGGAGGGCCCAGTGCCCGGCCTCATCGAACCAGGCCTGTCCGAACAGCGCCAGCAGCGGCAGCACCAGCGCCACGGCCAGCGCTGCCAGCCAGAGCCATTTCATCGCGGCCGGCGCGCCGTGGGCGATTCGGTCCGCCAGGCTGCCGGCGCCGCGCGCGCGGCTGGCGATGGTGGCAGCATCGTTCGCTTTGGCGGCGGCCACGGGCAACGCGCGCGTCATGCGAACACCTGCAACGCCTGGCTAGGCAGCGACACCCAGAACTTGTGGCTGCCCTGCGCCGGCAGCAGGTGGCGTTCCTCGCGCAGTACGTCGGCGAACAGCGTGATGCCCGGCAGGCGATCGGCCTCCAGCATCAGGCGGTAGCGGCTGCCCAGGTAGGTCTGGTCAACGATGCGCGCCAGCAAGCGGTTAGGCTCGCCGTCGGCAGGGTGCAGCCGGACCGCTTCCGGCCGGCAGCACAGGCGTGCGGCGCCATCGGCGACCTCGCCGGCGCGGGCTGGAGAAACCGCCAGCTCAAGCTCGCCCACGCTGAAGGTGTCGCGCCCGCTGAGCCGTCCCGCCAGCCAGTTGGCCTGCCCGATAAACTCAGCGACGAAAGGCGACGCCGGGCGCTCGTAGATTTCGCCGGGCGTGCCGACCTGGGCGATGCGTCCGCCCTCCATCACGGCGATGCGGTCCGCCATCGCCATGGCTTCTTCCTGGTCGTGCGTGACCATCACGGTGGTGATGTTCAGGCGGCGCTGCAACTGGCGCAGTTCCAGCCGCAGGTGCTCGCGCACGCGCGCATCGAGCGCCGACATCGGCTCATCGAGCAGCAGCAGCGAGGGGGCCGGCGCGAGCGCGCGCGCCAGCGCCACGCGCTGCTGCTGGCCGCCGGAGAGCTGCCCGGGAAACTTGCGCTCGCTGCCGGCCAGCCCCACCAGCGCCAGCATTTCCTCGACGCGCGCCTCGCGGTGCGCGCGCCCCATGCCGCGGCCCTGCAGGCCGTAGGCTACGTTCTGCGCCACGGACAGGTTGGGAAACAGCGCATAGGACTGGAACAGGATGCCGTAGTCGCGCGCTTGCGGCGGCAAGCCGGTCAGCTCGCGCCCGCCGGCGTGGATGCGCCCGCCGTCTTCACGCTCCAGCCCGGCGATGATCCGCAGCAAAGTGGTCTTGCCGCAACCCGACGGACCGAGCAGGCACAACAGCTCGCCTTGCGCCACCGACAGCGAAACACCATCCAGTGCCTGAAAACCGCCTGCCCCGCCGAAACGCTTGCCTACCCCTTCGATCGCCAGGAACGCGCGCTCCGGCACGGACTCACCTGCTTGCATGAACAACCCTCTGCGCTTTGGTAACAGCGGGCAGCATAGGGAAGCCGGATGCCAGGCGTGTGGCAGCCGGGCAAAGAATCCCGATATGGGTATTGGCGGATTTCGGGGTCAGTAGCCTGTCGGCACGGCTTTCACCTTGGCGTGCATCGTCGCTTTTCCGCCCTCCGCGCAGATCTCCATCAGGCCGGCGAGCGGCACCGGCTGCCAGAACAGGTAGCCCTGTACCGCGTCGCAGCCCCGGTCGCGCAGGAAGGCGAACTGCGCCGGCGACTCCACGCCTTCGGCCACCACCTGCAAATGCAGCTGGTGCCCAAGGGTGATGATGGCGGACGCCACCGCCTGGTGATGTTCATCATGGGCCACGTCGTCGACAAAGGATTTGTCGATCTTGAGCTTGTCGATCGGCAGCCGCGTGAGGTAGTTCAGGCCCGAATAGCCGGTGCCGAAATCGTCGATCGACAAGCCCACGCCGAGCGCGCGCACGCGCTCGAAGGTGTCGATGGTCTTGCTGCCGCCCTCGATCAGGATGCCCTCGGTGACCTCGATGGTCAGGCTCGCGGCCGGCAGGCCGGCCGCCGCCAGGCATTGCGTGACCATGGCGGGAAACCCGGCCTGCCGCAGTTGCAGCGGCGAGATATTCACCGCCACCTCCAGGTCCAGCCCAAGGCTGGTGCGCAACTGCTGGATCTCGCGGCAGGCCGTGGCCAGGATCCATTCGCCCAGCGGCATGATCAGGCCGCTCTGTTCAGCGATGGGGATGAACTCGGCCGGCGGGATCACGCCGCGCTCGAGCGTGTCCCAGTGAATCAGCGCCTCCACGCCGAGGATGCGCAAGGTGGCGGCATCGACGATGGGCTGGTAGCGCAGCTTGAAGGCTTGCGCGGCCAGCGCGCGCCGCAGCAGCCCCTCGATGGTGAAGCGCGCCATCGACGCCTCCGCCATTTCGCTGGAGAAGCGGCTGAGTTGCGCGCCGCCGCCACGCTTGGCTGCGTACATGGCGGCATCGGCGTTCTTGAGCAGGTCGGCGAGGTTGTCGCCGTCGTCCGGACAGATCACCATGCCGATCGAAGGCGTCACACGCAGCCGCTGGTTGCCCAGTTGCAGATCTTCCGACAAGCGCGCCAGGATCTTGGCGGCGACCAGCTCGGCCTCGCTGTCCTGGCTTACCGGGTCGAGCACCACCACGAACTCGTCGCCGCCCATGCGCGCGACGAAGTCGGCGTGGCGCACGGCGGCCTTGAGGCGGTCGGCGACGATGCGCAGGACCTCGTCGCCCATGTGGTGGCCGAGCGATTCGTTGATGCGCTTGAACTGGTCGAGATCGAGCAGCAGGAGCGCGATACGCTCCCCCTTGCGCAACGCGCGCTGCAGCACGAGCTCCGTGCGTGCATGGAGCTGGGCACGGTTGGGCAAACCCGTGAGGGCGTCGTGATGCGCCAGGTGCCGGATATATTCGTCGGCGCGCTTGCGCTCCGTCAGGTCATGCGCGATAGCGAGATAGCCGCCGGCGTTCAGCCCCGCGATGACAGCACCGCCGGCTACGGCAGCCCCCGGCGTATCGTCCGTGGCGCCGGGGACACGCGCCTCGGGCAGCGCGGTCAGCGTCAGCTGCACCGGCAGGCGCGAGCCGCCCTTGCGGACATAGGTCCACTCTTGTTCATCAGCCAGCCCGAGGCGCGCCTTGCCGACCACGGCAGGCAAGCCTGCGGCGACCGGCTCGCCCAGCTCGTTGGTCAGCGCGGCGGCGCGCACCGCGACCTCCCGGGGGTCGAGAAGGTCGAGAAAGCGCATGTGTCCGGCCACCTCGCCGGCCTGGTACCACAGCATGCGCTGGGCGGCGCGGTTGATGCCCGTCACCAGGCCATCGCGGTCGAAGGTAATGACGCTAAGCGCCGTGTGGTCAAGCACGCGGGCGCTGCGCTCGGCCTGCTCGGCGGCAGCCAGTTCGGCGCGGCGGATGGCGCTCAGGTCGGTCACCACCCACATCACGCGGCCGGGACCGGCGGCGGGCACTGGCGTCACGGCTACGCGCACGGGAAAGACCGTGCCATCGGCCTTGCGGGCGCGGGTCTCGCGCCTCCCGTCCGGCGCGGGCGCGGGCAGCATGGCGGCGTCGGGGAGCAAGGTGGCAATGGGCGTGCCGGCGAACTGATCCTCCGCCTTGCCGAACAATGTCGTGGCAGCGGCGCTGGCGATCTGGACCCGGCCATCGGCATCGCACACCAGGAAGGCATCGGTGGCGCTGGCCAGGCCCGCGCGCTGCAATGCGGCGTCTGCCTGCCGACCCTGGCGGGCCCGCGCCGCGAGCCGCCACGCCCTGCCCCGCTGCCGGGCCAGCACCAGCACCAGCCACGCCGCCATCAGCGTCGCCGCCAGGCCGCCCGCCAGCGTCAGCCGGGAGCCCCGCGGGCGATGCCCCGTCTCGAAGGCTGGCATGGTGGTGGCACGCAGGGTCCAGATCCGGCCGCCAAATGTCAATTCGCGCTCTGCCCGCTGGTCCGGCGCCGGCGCGGCTGCCGCCACGGGCTCCGCGTCGCCGGCCAGCAGCGCGCCCGGCCGGGTGTCGCGCCCGTCATAGAGCATCAGCGACAAGGCGCCGGCGGCGGGCAAGCCGACGCTGCGCAACAAGTCCTCCAGGCGCAAGGACGTATAGACATAGCCGGTCACGGCCAGCTGGCGCTGGACCGGTGTGTTCAGCGGCATGCCGCTGCCGTACACCGGCAGGTAGAGCACCGCGCCGCGTTGCGGCGCCTGCGTTTCGCTCTCGTGCACGAGTTCCACGCCGGTGGTCAGGCGCACCTCGCCGCTGTTGCGGGCAGCCTCGGCGGCGGCCCGGCGCACGGGGTCCGAGAGGATGTCGAAGCCAAGCGCCCGCGTGTTGCGCCCGGCGAAGGGCTCGACATAGACGACCGGCGCGTACACGTCGCGCGGGCCCAGCGGGTAGACCTCGAAGCCTGGCTGGCCCTGGTGGCGTATCGTCTCGACCAGCCAGTCGAGCTCCCTGGGAGGGGTCAGGCGCGCATAACCGATCGATTGCGTGCCGGGCGGCAGCTCGTCCAGCTGCGTGGTGTACAGGTAGTTGCGCCATTGCTCGCGCGTGGCGACGGGATCGGCGGCGAACAGCCCCGCGGTCCCGCGCAGCAATTGCTCGTTCTCCTGCAGGCGCCGTTGCAAGGCCGTAAAGACCGGCGAGAACAACGCATCGAAATCGTCGCGCGCCACCCGGTGCTCCAGCGCGCGCATGCCGTACCAGGCGCCGCCCGTGGCCAGGGCGCCGGTAGCGGCAACCAGCAGGGATAGCAAGACGGGCGAAAGTGAGGGCAGTTTCATGAACAGGGGGGAGCGGATGGGAGCCCTCGACGGCCTCACCCTGCCGCCGCAGGGCTTCGAGCCACTATACCGTGACGTCAACGGCTCGCCCACCCCCGGCATCCCGGAGTAACGTGCGGCGCCACACGCACTCGCCCGGCACACCCCGCGCGCCCGTCCGGACTCGCGCGGGGCAGGCGCTTGTGGTAGGGTTGGCGGGCCCGCAAGCCTGCCGGAGCCCGACTCCCGGCAGCTATGCGGGCCGGCCGGCCAGAAGGCACGCGCCATTCCCCGACACCGCCGGCTCGCATGCCCCAAGTTTCGCTTTCCCTGAAGGCGCGTCTCGCGCTGATTACCACGGCGTTCGCCGCCGTACTTGGTACCGGCATCGTGCTGGCGTCGCTCTATTATGCGCACGACGACCTGCGCGCCGCGTTGCAGGACCAGCAGGACTCCATCGTCAAGCTCGCCTCGAACCAGCTCGACACCGCGATGGAAGACCGCATCACCCTGCTGTCCCATGTGGCCCCGCAGCTAGCCGGGGAACTCGGGCGCCCCGGCGCCGAGCTGCGCCGCCTGCTGGAGCGGCGGATTCCCGTTCCGGGCAGCTTCAATTCGTTCATGGTGGCCGATGCCCAGGGCCGCATCCTGGCCCGCGACGGCGCGCCGGTGAACATCGGCGACCGCGACTATTTCCGCGAGGCCGCGCGCACCCTGGAGCCGGTGATCACGCCGCCCATCCGCGCCCGCGTCAATGGTGCGACCGGGGTGCTGGTGACCGTGCCGATCGTCTCCCCGCAAGGCGAATTCGTCGGCCTGCTGGGAGGCTGGCTCGACCTGTCGAGCGCCAACTTCCTGGTGGAAATCACGCACAACCGGCTTGGCACCACCGGCTTCTATTGCCTGGTATCGGCGGGGCGCATGCCGGTCTACGTGCGGCACCCGGATCCGGGCATGACGGCGCAACCGGCACGCGCGCTGGGCAACACCTGTGGCGTCTATGATCGCAGCAGCGCTATAGAGTTTCTCTCGCCTTCCAGGCCGCTGATTTCCCGCTACCTGATGGAGAGCACGGGATGGGAGCTGGTGGCGGTGCTGCCCGCGCGCGAAGCCTTCGCCCCGCTGCACGCCATGCAGGCGCGCTTCCTCGGGCTGGCCTTGCTGGCGCTGGGGGTGGTGGCGCTACTGATCTGGCTGACCCTGCGGCACCTGCTGGCGCCGCTCACGCGCCTGCACCAGGTGGTACGCGACAGCGCCCACGACCTTGCCGCCTACGAACGGTTGCCGGCACTGCAGAACGATGAGATCGGCGATCTCGCGCGCGCCTTCGGGCAGTTGATGCATGACGTGCGCGAGCGGCGCGAACAGCTCGACCTGAGCGAGCGCCAGCTGCGCGCGGTCACCGATACGCTGCCCGCGCTGCTGGCCTTTGTCGGGCCCGACGAACGCTATGTCTTCAACAACCTGGCCTATGAGCGGACCTTTGGCATTCCGGTGCAAACGCTGCGCGGCATGACCGTGCGCGAGGTGATCGGCGAAATCCGCTATGCGCGCGTCCGGCCGTTCCTGCAAAAAGCCTTGTCGGGTACCTCGGTAACGTTCGAGGTGGAGGAAAGCGATCCCGAGTACCACTGCATGGAAACCAATTTCCGCCCCGAATGGAGCGCCGACCGCAGCCAGGTGATGGGCGTGCACGTGCATGTGCAGGACGTGACCCAGCGCAAGCTGGAGACCATGCGGCTTTCGCGCATCTCCCGGCTGGATCACCTGACCCAGTTACTCAATCGCGGCGCCTTCGAGTCGCTGTTGCAGGCGGCCATGGCGCGCAGCCGTGAAGATGGCCGGCTGATGGCGCTGCTTTACCTGGACATGGACCGCTTCAAGGCCGTCAATGATTTCCACGGCCATATCACCGGCGACCTGCTGCTGCAGGCCTTCGGGCGGCGGTTGCTGCGCTGCGTGCGCGAACGCGACACCGTGGCACGCCTGGGCGGAGACGAGTTCGCTGTGGTGCTGGAGGATATAGGCGCTGCCGCCAACGCGCGGCGTATCGCCCAGGCCATCGTGCATTCGGTTGGCCGGCGATTCTTTATCGACGGCGTGTTCGCGGATGTCGACGTGAGTATCGGGGTGGCGCTCTATCAGGGGGCGCCGATGCCGGACCAGGAGCTGATGCGGCAGGCCGATACGCTGCTCTATTGTGCCAAGGCCGCGGGGCGCGGGCGGTTCGAGATGGGGCCGGAGGCGTTACTGGGGGAGGGGGACGAGGACTGAAACTGGCGCTGCCGGCCAGGGCCGCGGCACGGCTTGCACAGCGTCGCAAAGCGCGGCATCACCCCGATTCCCGAAACGCTGGGCACGGACAGCGATGACTTGCCCCGCGTCCTGCAGCGCTTCGGAGAACGGATGTCGGCGATGGTCTGCGTGGGCGCCTTTAGCTAGGCGCTCGCTGCTTCCCTTTACTTGCCTTGCGACGGCGCTGCGCCTACTCCTTCACCTCGTTGAATGGCACGTGCTTGCCGTCCCGCGACTGGTACCCAAGCTTGGTGTCCGCCCCCATCATGCGCTCCCACGCCACCATCGCATCGGCCACGGCATTGGGCTCGCCCTTGAACACGAGCACATCGTTCCCGCAATTGGGACACTGCCCGCCAAACACCGCATCGATGCCACGCAGGTTAGGCGCATCGATCGCATCGAAGGTGCTGAACGCCGTCTTGCATGAGCCGCACACCAGTTGCGCGGGCCGCAGGCCCTCAAGCCGTGTGCGTGCCTGCTCGGCACGCTCTGCCTGGCTGCCCCGTCGTTTTGCTTCACCCATGATGTACTTCCTTCCACAGCCTGTTTGCTGCATTCTCAATTGATTGATGGATCGTTGCGCGCCCGCCCTCCGTATGGTCCCGTGCTCATTCAAAACGCCACCGGGCCAACCGCAGATTGCGGCGCTACCGGCGGGAACGCGATCTGACCGGTTTGGCGTTGCAGCGAATAGCGCACGTAGACGCCGGCATACCACTGGCTGTAGTCACGCGCGTTGTCGAGCCCGACCAGGCCACCCACAAACAGCTGCTGGGCCGCCTGGTACTCCACCGAGCCAACCAGATTGTAGGCCACGCCGGTCTTGGACTGGCCCGGATATACCGCATTGCTCGAGTTGGTCAGGCCAGCCTTGAAGGCCTTCGCCGCCGCGTCATTGGCGGCCGACTGGGCTGCCGCATCGGTCGGGAAATAGTTCGATGCATCCTCGCGGAAGGCCTGCATGCCGAGCCCGCCGCGCACATTGTAGGCCAGCCGCCCGCTGCGGCCTGTCAGCGAGAGCGGCACCGTCACGGCGAAGTACGTCTGCGGACTGAAATAACCGCCCTGCCCGAAGGTGAAGTAGCGCAGGTTGTCCGAGTAGCCCATCGAGGTGAAGTTGACGCCGCTCATCAGCCGCTGCTCGGCGTTGTCGATCAGGCGCAGGTAGAAGCCACCGCCCCCTTCCCAGCGGTTGTTGCGCATGACGTTGTGCCCGGTCAGCACGCCGTAGCCGCCATAGCCGTAGAGGCCGAAGAGGCCATCGTCCCAACCAAGGTCGACGCGGCCGCCGCTGTTCATCACACCACCCCACTGCAGGCCGACGCGGTCGTCGCTGACGCCCGCGTAGGACAGCAAGCTGTCCGTCACGGGCCGGCGCGACGCGCCCAGCGACAGCGTGGTGCGCTGCGTCACCGGCAGGTTGAAGCGAGCGCCGGCGTTGACGTCGGTGTAGCGGAAGCCCAGTGGCGTGCTGCCGATATCGGCCTTGAAATTGTCCGACTCGTAGGCCACACCGAGCGCCACCCCAAAAGCGTTCTGCGACCCTGGCGAAGTGGACTGCAACGGCGTGCCGTTCAGGTTGACCGGCGCCCCTCCCACCGGGAAGGCCAGCGGACCGCCGCCAAATCGCGAGGCGCTGTTGTAGTCGCCGCCCACCGAGCCGGCGTCGAGCGCGACCGGCGTCACCCGTGCCACCAGTTTGCCGTTGCCGGCAGCCATCTTGGCCTCTGCCACCACCTGCATTTCGGTGAGCTGGCTCATGCCAGAGTCGCCGTTGCGCCCACGCAGCGTGGGGCCTCCAGCGAAGGTGCTGCTGCGCTGCGCCTCGATCTCGCGCAGTTCTTCTTGCGCGGTCTTTGGCCCCCCCGGATTCGCCTGCGAGTCGGCATCGGCCAGCCAGGGCGCGCGAGACTGCGCGCCGATCGGCTGGCGCGCTGGCGCGGCCGGCACGGGTGCCGCCGCGTAGCCGTAGCCGCCGGCCGGCGCCGCGTATTGCGCCCCTGGATACTGGGGAGCCGCCGCAGCCTGCGGGGCCGGATACGGTACGCCGGATTGCTGGGCGGCCTGCGCGTTGCCCGGATAGGCCGGATAGGCCGGATAGGCCGGGGCCGGGGCCGGGGCCGGGTAAGCGGCATAGCCTTGATTGGGCTGCGTGGTCTGGTTAGCCACTTTGGTGCTGCCGCGCGTGTTCTTGCCACGCGTGCCGGCGGTGCTGGAGGGGGCCTGCGTCGGGGCGGGCACCTGCTGCGAATAGTAGGCCTGCGGCTGCTGGATAACAGGGGCCATCGGCTGCCCGCCGGCGGACACCGGCGCCGGGATATAGGGCTGCGAGGGCTGCCCTCCTGCATTCATCATCACCGGCACCGGGATCATCGCGGGCTGGGGCGCCGCGGCACGGCTGGGGCCTGGCACGACCGGATAGGGCGCCTGCGAGCCGGGTAGCGGCAACTGCGAGCTATCCCGCTGGCCGGGCAATCCGACAAACGGGTTGGACGGCACGCGGTCAAAGCCCGCGCCACCCGGGCGTGCGGAGCCGCTCGAAGTGCCCAGTGCGTTCTCGGCGGCCACCGCCGCACGGAAATAGTCCGCCGCGCGCGAGGTCTTGCCCTCGGCGCGGTAGAGCCGCCCGGCGGCGGTCAGCACCTTGGGCGAGTTGGGCGCCTGCGCCAGCGCCATTTGCAGCGTACCTTCGGCCCAGCTGTATTCCTTGGCGGCGGTGGCGGTGCCGATGGCCGCCAGCATCAGGTCGAGGTTGCGCGGATCCTTCTCCAGCACGCTCTCGTACAGCGTCAGTGCCTTCTTGTTCTCGCCGGCCTGGGCGTACATGCGCGCCAGGCTGGCACGCACGGCGCCGTTGCCCGGACGCTCGGACAGCGCCGGTGCCAGCATGTCGTAGGCGGCCACCAGGTCGCCGCTCTCGGTCAACGCGTCGGCCTGCCGCACGATATAGGCCACGCGCAGGTCGTCGTAGTCGCGGCGCTGCGAGGCGCTCATGCTGGCATTGGCGAGCTGGCGCAGCACGCCGGCCAGCTCCACGTCCTGTTTGGTCTTGAGCAGGATGGCGGCGTACTGCAATTGCATGCCGACATCCGGGCGCACCGTGCGGCTCATCACGTTGCGCATCAGCGACAGCGCGCGCGCCTCGTCGCCGGCATCGGCGTAGGCCAGCGCCAGCGCGCCAAGCTGGTCGGCGTCCTGCTGGGCGTAGCGTTCGGTCTGTTGCAGCACGCCAAGCGCGGCGGCTTGCTGGCCGGCGGCGGCGAGTCCGCTGGCGCGGTCGGCTTCGGCGTGCACCCACAGGCGACGCTGCAGGGTGCCCATGTCACGGGTGCGGTTCTGCGGGGGAATGCGCTCCAGCGCGTCCAGCCCGCTTTGCCAGTCGCCGGTTTCGGCAGACAGCAGCGCGCTGGCGTACAGCGCGTCCGGCATATTGGGATTGGACAGCAGCAAGCCGTCCATGACGCTGCGCGCCTGCTCCTTCAAACCCATCGCGGCATAGGCGCGCGCCACGTCCAGCCTTACCCACGGGTTGGTGGGATCGGCCGCCATGGCGTCTTCCAGCGCGCGGCGGGCGCCGGCGGTATCGCCGCGCTGCAGCGCGGCGCGGGCCTGGCCGCGCGCTTCTTCCGCGCGCAGCTTGCCCAGCGAGCCGACCTTGTCCTGCTGGGCCGGCGTCAGGTTCTGCACGATGGCGAGCGCTTCGGCGCTCTTGTTCTGCGCCGCCAGTACGCCGACCAGGCCGCGCGTGGCATCGGGATTGTCGGACTGTTGCTTGAGCACCCGCCGGTAAGCTGCTTCGGCCTGGGCGTACTGGCCCTCCTCGGCCATCACGTCGGCCAGCGCCACCTGCGCCGAAGGCTCGCGCGGGTCGAGCTTGATCGCGCGCTCCAGCAGGCTGCGTGCCTCGACGCGATTGCCCGCGCTGCGCGCGGCGCTTGCCTGTTCGGACAGCAGCCAGTACGTGGCGTTGTTCTGCGCGCTGCGGTAGCGCCCGCCCGCGCCATGCTTGGCAGCCTGGTCGAGAAAGTCCACGGCTTCGGCAAACTTCTCCTGCTTGAGCCGCAGCACGCCCATGCCGCCGAGGGCATCGGCGTCGCCGGGGCGTTGGGCCAGCGCGGCCTGGAAGCGTTCGCCGGCGCGCTCGAGGTCGCCGGCATCCATCGCGTCGAAGCCCTGCTGCACGATCTGGCGCACCGGGTTGCTGGCGGCGCCGGCGACCTGCGTGGCCTGCTGCTGTTGCTGCTGACCCTTGATCGCATCGAGCTTGGCGCGGATGGTGGCATCGTCGGGATGGCTTGCCAGCCATGCCTGGTACATCGGCGCGTCGGCCGGGCGGCCGCCCAGCCAGGTCAGCGCCCGCCGCCAGCTCTCGCTGGCCGCGGCCGCCACGTCGCTGCTCTTCGAGAGCGCTTCAAGCTGGCGGATACCATCTCGCCGGGTGGATTCGCGATAGGTCAGGTGTTGCGCCAGCGCGAGCTGGGCACGGTGGTCGGAAGGATTGGCGCGCGCCAGTTGCTCGAGGCCCTTGCGCGCCTCTTCCCAACCTTGCGCGGTGCCGCCCAGCGTCTGGTAGTACTCCAGCGCCAGGTTGCCTTGCGGTACCGCACCGCCCGCGGCCTGCTGGTAGCGCTTGACCGCTTCCTCGCTTTGGCCGCTGCGCGCCAGCTGGCGCGCCTGCTCGACCTGCCTGGTCTCGCCGCCGCTGTTGATCACCTGCGTCAGGCGCGCCACCAGCGGTGAGTTGGGCTGCGCCTTCTTCAGGCGCTCAAGGTAGGTGCGCGCACCGTCGGCGCGGCCCGCTTCGGTTTCGGCCACGCCCATGCCGTACAGGGCTTCGGGCTGGTTCGGATTAAGCCGCAGGATTTTCTGCCATGCTTCGGCGGCGCGATCGCTGCGCCCGCGTTCCTGCCAGTACTTGCCCTGGTCCACCAGCAGCTTGACGGGGTCCTCCTGTGCGGTAGCTGCCGCGGCAAATGCCGTCAGCAGGCTCAGCACCAGCGTCTTGGCGCGCAGGCCCCTGGCCTGCGCGGCGTCGCCGGACTTTGCCAGTCCGTGCGTCGCTCTGGATGCGGTCGCGCCTCCGATCATGGCCGGGCGCTTGCGGTTCGACATGTCTTCTCCCACTCCAGCTCCAGTTGCCCCGAAGGCGCGAACCGGAAGCGGCCTTCGGCAAAGCCGAGGCCAAATAATCCCAATACGGTGTCGTAATACGTAGCGGCGGGCTTGCCTTGCGCGGCATCGAGCATCGACTCGGCGCGCGCGCGTTGCACCGCTGCGGCCGGCGATCCCACTGCCTGCAGGAAAGGCACCAGCGCGGCGGAGAATCCTGTCGGCCCTTCGCCTTCCAGCACGCCGCTGTCGGCGTGCATGCGTTCGGGCGGCGCGGCGCGCCCGGCCATGCGCTGCGCCTGCGGCGCCAGCGCCTTCATCAGCACGCGCGCGGCGGCGTCGCTGCGCGGCGTCATGCCGGCCCAGAGATAGACACGGATGGCATCGTAGCTGCTGACGTCGCCCTTGTCGGGGTCGGCGAGAAAGGCGCTGCCGGCATTGTCGCTGCGATAGGCCGACCAGTCCGGCACGATGCCCTGCCGGGCCACCGCCTCAACCAGCTTGCCAGTCTGCGTGGCCAGCGTGCCCCAGGGGCCGGCCGGGTCCGCGGCGGCCAGGCGGCGCAGCAGCGGGACTGGCAGGTAGCTGGCATTGAGACGCCATTGGCGCGGGCCGTCGGCCTTGCCTTGCGCGAAGCCCTGCGGCCCCGGCAACAGCATGGTGCCGAAGCCCGGCAGCGACACGACTTCGTGCTGGGCCGCCAGCTTGAGCAGCGCGCGCGCCAGTTCGGCATAGCGCGGCTGGCGCCACAAGCGGGCGGCCTCGAGCAGGGCGAAGGCGAACCACAGGTCGGCGTCGGAGGCCGGATTGGCGTCGATCACGCCCCACGAGCCGTCGGCGCGGTGGCCCCATTGCCAGGCGGGCAACTTGTCCTGCAGGCTGCCCGCGCCCAGGTTGGCGATGCTCCACTGCCAGAGCCGGTCGAAGGTGGCACGGTCGTTGGCCACCAGCGCGAACACCATGCCGTAGGACTGGCCCTCGGAGGTGCTTTGCTGCTCCCTGGTGGAGGGATCGACCACGCGCCCATCGGCCTGCACGAACCGCGACAGGAACTGCTGGTATAGCGGCCAGGCGCAGGCTGCGGGCGCGGCAGGCCTGGGCGTCGCCGCCCCTGCAAGCGCGGGCCAGCCGCCCAGTGCCGCCAGCGCGCCCAGCCCGGGCAGGCCAGCCAGCCAGCGGCGGCGCGGTTGATTCACGCGCAGTTGGTTCACGCTCACTTGTCTTCTCCCCGCTTGCGGCGGGCCGCGCGCGCCCGCAGCGACAGGAAGAGCAAGGCGGCCAGCAGCAGCGCGGAGCCGCCGATCATCAGCACCATGGCCAGGGGCCGCTGCGAGAGCCACCACTGCACATAGGTCCAGGGCGGCAGCTTGCCCACGTAGTAGTTCTGCTGGGCCGCCAGGCTGTCGATCTCCTTGCCGCGCACCAGCGCCAGGCTGCCCTGCACGTTGGCGACCTGGTCGGGATCGAGCAGCACCTCGGTCATCGCCAGCAGGCCTTGCGGCGCGTTGCTGGTGACCGCGACCACGCTGCGCCCGGACGCCAGCGGCGACTCGAAGGCGCTGAGCGCGGCATCGGTGCTGGCGCTGCTGATCGACATCCGTGCTTCCAGCGGACGGTTGCGCGTGCCGTCCGCGCCGTTCCACCAGCCGGCGACGGTCGAGACAATATCCGTCAGCGAGAAGCGCTTTTCATTGCCCCCCAGCGACACCGGCATGCGCTCGGCCCACTGCGTGAACAGCGGCTGGCTCTGCGTGGTGCCGATCACCAGCAGATCGCGCGCGGACTGCTTGTCGACCTGCGCCGCGACGCTCACGGCCACGCCGGTGGCGGGATAACCGGTGGACTCACCCATGCGCCCCATCAGCGTGAGATAGGTCGAGTAGTCCTCGGCAGCCGGCTTGTCCGGCAGGATCACCGCGGTCTCGGACAGATCGGCCATCCGCGTGAACGGAAAGCCGCTGTTGCCGAACACCGCCAGGTCGGGCAGCGCGATAAAGTGCGGCAGGCCGGAGATGTTGAGGGTCGAATCCGGATCGATGGCGCCCTTGACGTTGTCGAGCAGCACGTCCTTGCAGGCACCCTGCTTGAGATAGTCGTAATAGAAGTGGAACTGCAGCTGCGTGTGCGCGGGCAGCATGAACAGCGGCAGGTCGATGTGTTCGCTGACCGGCACCGAGCCGTCCGGCAGCACCTTGGCCAGCAACTGGCTGGCGCGGCCATCCTGGTTCTTCAGCGAACGCAGCGGATAGGCACGCAGGAACTGGTTGCTGACGTTGATATTGAGCGTGGACTTGTCCACCACCGGGCGCGGCGTATAGCGGTACTTCAGGTCGATCGGGATGCCCTTGGTGCGCCAGCCGAACAGGTCGGGCGGCAGGCGGAAATTCACACGCACGAGGTCGGGGTTGTAGCCCGAGACGTTGAGGTCGCGCACTTCGGCGAGTTCGCCGAAACGCACCGGCCGGTCGCTGTGGACCCAGTTCGGCGCGTCGTAGGGCACGCGCGGCGCCACGTCTTCGAGCTTATTGATGGTGGCGCCCTGCCCCGACAGCGCGCGGGCGCCGAGCGTGAGCGCTCGCGCCGCGGTCTTCAGCTCGGCGCTGTCGCGCCCCATCACCAGCAGCAGCTTGGCGTTGGCATCGCCCGGATTGGGCACCACCGCGATCGACGGCCCGTTGATGGCGGGCACCTGCACGCCCGCCGGCTTTTCCTCGTTGGTAGCGAACACCACCGCATTGCCTTGGGCCGGCACCTGGTTCAGCGTGGCGGCAAACGATGCGCCGCGATAGCCGGCCAGCGCGCCGAACCACGACGAGACGGTTCCCGCCGCTTCCAGCGTGGCCAGCGACGGCGCGCCGGCGAATACGAAGGGCAGCCTGAGGCGGCCGACGTCGCGGCGATCGAAGAACGGCAGCGGCAGCAGCGACAGTTCGTTGGCCAGTGCCAGCGGCGTCAGCGTGAGTTCCAGCACGCTGCTGTTGCCGACGGTGGCCCACAGGCTGGAGTGGAAAGGATCCTCGCAGTCGGTGGTGTAGTGGCCGATGAGTTGCAGGTTGAGGCGGTTGAATTCCGAGATCAGCCGCGGATCGATCGGCACCTCGCGCTCCAGGCTGGTGCCCGCGGTCTCCTTGGGCACCGGCACGGTACCGGCGACTTCGCCGTTGACCATCACGTTGATATGCGACAGCGCCGGTATCAGCGCGGGCGAATAGGTGTATCGCAACTTGAGCCGCGCCGAGGTCACGATCTCGTCGGCGCGGACCGAGAACGGCACGCCGTTGATGGCGTCCACGCCGCGCAACTGAAAGGGCGCGGTGGCGCCCAGTTGCTTGAGCGTAAGCTGGACCGTGCGCGCGCCGCTGCGGGGCGCGCCCGTGGCGGCCTGCGCGGCGGTGGCGGCGGGCGCCTGCGCCGCGACGGCGTCACGTGTGGCATCGGGCACGCCGGCGCGCTGGGCGCCAGCCGGGTTTACCGTCAGCATGGTGAGCGCGAACAGCGCACCCAGGCGGGTCAGTGCTGGCAAGCGCGTGGGTGGCCTTGTGGACAAACGTGCGGGCAGGCGTGGTGTCTTGGTCAAACGCATTCTCTTCTTTCTTGCCAGTGGTCCGGTGCGTGGTCAGATCGCCGCTCCCCATGGGGCGGGGAAGCGGCACGTGGGCCGCTCAGGCCAATCAGTTTGCGGAGGCACCAGGTTCGGGCCGCCGCAGCAGGCGGCGCATCTCGCGGCCCAGGTGGAACATCACATTATGGAAACCGAGCAGGCCGATGCGCAGGATCTGGCCGGCGGCCAGCCCAGGCGCATCCGGGCGCTTGCGGCCCCAGGAATCGATCCACGCGTCGGCACGCGCGAAGGTGCATTGCACGAAAGCCAGTTCCTCGCGCGGACTCATCTCCGCCAGTTCCAGGCCAGTGTGCGTCTCGCCCTGGAACACCACCTTGGCGGGAAATATGTGTTCGTCATCCTGCAGGTAAAGCGATATCTGCACCGGCTCGCCCACGGTGGCGATCATGCCCGGCGGCAGCCGCATGCCGATGCCGCCTTCGGCAAAGTCGATGGTTTCGCACACCAGCGCGCGGCCATCGGCGAAATGGAGCGTGGCGGGCAGCGTCATCGCGACCCGGTGCGCCACGCGGATCTGGCGCGTCTCGCTGGCGACAGCGATGGAGGCACCGAGGATGATCAGGTTGTAGAACGTCCAGATCAGGTTGAGCACCACCGTGGTGGCCTCGAACTGATTCCACAGGAACAGCCGCAGGAAACCCACCACCACGCCCAGTAGGTTGAACAGCAGCAGCACCAGGTAGGGCCGTGATATCACCCAGTCGAAGTAGGCTTCCTCGATCACCCCGCCCTTCGGCGTCACGTTGAACTTGCCGGCCGCCGGGTTGACGAAGGCCACCAGCACGGGACGCATGATGTACCAGGCCAGCACGGATTCGTAGACCTCGTTCCAGAACGAATGCCGGAACTTGCCCTGGATGCGCGAGTTGGTCATGTTCGCGTGCAACAGGTGGGGCAGCGCAAAGATGGCGATGGTCAGCGCCGAGGCCTGGATCACGTGGGCGCCAAACAGCAGGTAGGCCAGCGGCGCGGTCAGGAACACCAGCCGCGGCAGGCCGTAGAAGAAGTGCAGCATGGCGTTCAGGTAGCACAGCCGCTGCGGCAGCGACAGCCCGGGCCCGAACAGCGGATTGTCCACCCGGCAGATCTGCGCCATCCCGCGCGCCCAGCGGATGCGCTGGCCCACGTGGCCGGACAGGCTCTCCGTGGCCAACCCCGCCGCCTGCGGGATCGCCAGGTAGGCGGTGCCATAGCCCTTGCGGTGCAGCTTGAGCGCGGTGTGTGCGTCCTCGGTCACGGTTTCCACTGCGATGCCGCCCACTTCCAGCAGCGGCGCGCGGCGGATGATGGCGCACGAACCGCAGAAGAAGGTTGCGTCCCACAGGTCGTTGCCGTCCTGCACCAGGCCATAGAACAGCTCGCCCTCGTTAGGCACTTCCTGGAAGGTGCGCAGGTTCTTCTCGAACGGATCGGGCGAGAAGAAATAGTGCGGCGTCTGCAGCATGGCCAGCTTGCGGTCCTTGAGAAACCAGCCCATGCAGATCTGCAGGAAGGACCGCGTGGGAATGTGGTCGCAATCGAAGATCGCCACATACTCGCCGTGCGTGCTCTTGAGCGCTTCGTTGATATTGCCGGCCTTGGCGTGGCGGTTGTGGTTGCGCGTGATGTGGGTGACGCCGACCTTCTCGCAAAATTCGCGGAATTCATCGCGCCGTCCGTCGTCCAGCACG
Source organism: Burkholderiaceae bacterium 16 (assembly GCA_000955785.1). GTDB lineage: Bacteria > Pseudomonadota > Gammaproteobacteria > Burkholderiales > Burkholderiaceae > Cupriavidus. Next base: position 144,004 of record JYOD01000013.1, on the reverse strand, counting down.
TAGACGTTGATCTTGTCGCGCGGCCAGTCCAGCGACATGGCGGCGAACACCGTCGGCTTCACCACCGACAGCGGTTCGTTGTAGGTGGGGATGAAGATATCCACGGTGGGCCAGCTGGCGATGTCCGCCGGCATCGGAACCGGGCGGCGCTTGAGCGGCCAGGCGGTCTGGAAGTAGCCCAGCATCAGCACCACGAAAGCGTAGAGCTCGGCCAGCACCAGGCCGATGCCGAAGGCGGCGTCGATCCAGCCACCCAGGCCCACGGTTTCGGTCAGCCGCCAGTACATATAGCGGCTGGAAGCCGCGATCGACAGCACCACCATCATCAGGGTGGCAAGGTGCCCCTTGACCTTGTTCAGCCACACCGCAAGCGCGAAGCACACCGCGGCAAACCCGACCTGCTGCCAGAAATCCAGCGGCACGGTGACCACCAGCGCAAACATGGCCAGGCCGCCCAGCAGCGCAAGCCACCGCGCCGGGGCACTGTCCCACAAGGGAAGTTCGACGAAAGTCGTGCCGAACCGCTGCAATAGGGACGACAGCCCGTTGGGCTTGTCTTTGTCCTGGTTCTGGTCCTTGGCCCGCGCGGTCTTGGGCGCGGCAGTGGCTGTTGCCTTGGCTGGCTTCACGCGGCTTCTCCGTGGGTGGCCAACGCTTTCCGTATCCACGCAGCGCAGCGCTGCAGGTCGTGCGTGGCCTGGCTGTGAGGGTTGTATTCGAGCACGCTGCGATCGTAGGCAAGCGCCTCGGCCACGGCCTGGTCCTGGTGGATCACGCCCAGCACGCGCTGGCCGAGCTGGGCGCGCAGCACCTGCACCACGTCCTTGCCGAGCTGGCGGCTCACGTCCACCTGGTTGATCACCAGCACGTGGCCCAGGAAATCCGGCCGGCCCTCGCAATAGGTGCGGATCAGGTCTTCCATCAGGGGCAGCGTGGCGTAGGACGCCGCATCCGGCAGCGACACCATCACGCACAGTTGCGCGCACGACAGCGCCTGGCGCATGTAGGGCGACGGACCGGGGGGCGTATCGATCACGACCACGTCATCGCGGCCCAGGCCCAGCGCGGCAAGCTCGGTGCGCAGCCAGCCTGGGTGGGTGGCCAGGTGCGCTTCAAACGCGGAGCGGTCCGCCTCGTTCAGCGCGCCGAACGGCACCACCAGCACGCGTGAACGGCCTTTGTACATGCTCTGCTGCCAGGCTTCGCCAGCCAGGGTCGCCCGTGCATGGCCCGCGACCTCCTGTGGCGGCATGCCGAAATGCAGGCGCAGGGCATTCTGCGGATCCAGGTCGACGGCAAGCACATTCTCCCCGGCAATGGCCAGCGCTTCGGCCAGGTTGGCCGACAGCGTGGTCTTGCCCACGCCGCCCTTGGCCGAAACAACAGCAATGATCTTCACGAGCGATTCAGCCGATCAAGAAAGGAGCGGCGCGCTGGCGCGCGCTCGCTGGTTGCGCCTGGTTCCTTGCGGCCTTCAAGCCGCGCGAATACCTTGTCCAGTTCCGTGCCGGTGCCGGCGGCGTGGTTCGGATCCACCGGCGCCCACAAGCTGCTTTGCTGCGGTGCGGGAATCGCGGGGCCTGACACCGCTGCCGGTGCGGCAGGGATTGCCTGCGCCGGCGCGGCGGGCGTGAGCGGCCTCGCGGCCGGCGCCAGAGGCGCCATGCCTTCCGGCGTGCGGAATCGGGGCGCCATCCCGGAGACTGCCCTGTTCACAGCCGACGGCGCTTCATGCCCTGCATTTTCGCGGACCGGCTCCGCGGCAGGTGGCGGCTCGCTGGCGGGCGCCGCGGCCCGCCACAGTGGCACGGGCGATGCGGCCGGCTCCGCGGCCGGGCGGGCAAATTCATGTCCGGGCGGCACCGCGGGCTGGACCGCCGGCACCACGGCGGCGCGGTCGACGCGCATAGCCGACAGCAGCGGCCAGCGCTCGCGCGCTTGCGCCGCGGCGTCTTCGCGCACAATCTCTTTGTACGTCTCCGTCTTGCCGCCGAAGCGTTGGAACAGCTTGGACAAATCGTCGGATTGACTCATGGCATTTCACTCACGCAAGGATGGGGGCCGGGGCGGACCTGCGGCAAACCGCCGCAGCTCCTCAACGCCCGAACCGGAATTCAACGCATCCGGTGGCATCAATCGGCGTGCTCTGGCTGACCCGCAGGGCCTCGGACGAGCCAAGCATGCGGAACCAGTGTTGGTACGCCCCCTCCAGGAACGCCGGCGACCAGTCGTCGGCAGCGTCTCCGAGTGCCGCCTTCAGCGGTGCGCAATAGTGCCGGATCACCAGGGCGCCGCCAGCATCCTCGATGCTGGTCCAGCCCCAGTCCACGTCCAGCCAGATCTGGGCGATGGCCCTTTCGAGTTCGGCGAGCGTGGCGCACGCGCCCGGATCGAAACGTTGAGCAAAACGCACACCCACGCGCCACATGACGGCGCGCAGGCTCGCCGGATCCATGCTTTCCGCCAGTTCCTCACCCAGCGCTGACAAGACCTCGCGCCATTGCGATGAGCAATGGCGCTCAGTCAAATACTGAAGAATCGCTTGATTCACCCCGAGTTCCTGTTTTAAATATTCGCCGAAATTATTCTTATTGTTGAAGCCCATTTTGTTACCACCCGGGCCTATCCGCAAATGCTTCGTGCGCAACAATAGTCCGTCGGCCGGCCATGTTTCATCCATGCAACATGCGGCTTTGTGATCGCGCGCCACGAGGTGTGATTAAAGCACACGATGCAGATTGAAATGTGTTAACAGCCAACAGCTTGGCCGGCCGGGGCAGACGGGCGTCTACAGACTGACAGCTTCCGGCACCGGCGTGAACCCTCCCCCTCCGGAAGCGGGGATATGAGACAGCTTTCGCCGCGCCTGACGGCGACGCCAGCCACAGGTCCGGGGGGCAACGCGTGTTGTCCCGACATTTAGCTTTTGTATGGAATTTATGCTTGTTTCTATAAAACAAGGCGTGAAATAGACCGCTTCCTTGTGTCATTTTTCATGGCACAAGGGGATTGACATTCATGCCTGCGGACAATGAACCGCGGCGGCGGGCCTATTCTGAAGGTCTGGACCCGCATCCCGACGCTGCGGCCAGGACACCTCACACTTCCCGTCAGCGCGGCAAAGCCAGGCGTCTTTTTCGGAGCCGTCCGCCGACCGAACAGGAGAATGCCATGTCCGAGCGCAAGCCAGACGCCACCCGGATCGAAAAGGACAGCCTTGGCGACGTGCCGGTGCCGGCCGGGCACCTGTGGGGGGCGCAGACCGAGCGTTCGCGCCAGAACTTCCGCATCGGCACCGAGAAAATGCCGTCCGCGCTGATCGAAGCTTTTGCCATCCTCAAGCTCTGCGCGGCCCGCGCCAATCGCGAACTGGGCGTGCTCAAACCCGAACTGGCCCACGCCATCGATCAGGCGGCGCAGGAGGTCATCGCCGGCAAATGGCCGGACGAGTTCCCGCTCTCGGTCTGGCAGACGGGCTCCGGCACCCAGACCAACATGAACCTGAACGAGGTGATTGCCAACCGTGCGATCCAGCTGCTCGGCGGCGAGCCGGGTTCAAAGAAGCCGGTGCATCCCAACGATCACGTCAACGCCAGCCAGTCTTCCAACGACAGCTTTCCCACCGCGATGCATATCGCCGCCGCCCGCACGATCCAGTTGCTGTTGCTGCCTGCGCTGGAGACCTTGCGGCAGGCTTTCGGGCGCAAGGTGGACGCTTTCGCCGACATCGTCAAAGTGGGCCGCACGCACTTGCAGGACGCCGTGCCGCTGACGCTCGGCCAGGAATTCTCCGGCTACGAGGCCCAGGTGGGCGATGCCCAGTCGCGCCTGCAGCATGCCATGCTGCGCGCCATGCCGGTGCCCCAGGGCGGCACGGCGGTGGGCACCGGACTCAATGCGCCGCATGGCTTTGCCGCCGCGTTCGCGCGCGCGCTGGCCGACTTCACCGGCCTGCCGTTCGAGCCCGCGCTCAACCGGTACGCGCTGCAGGCGTCGCACGATGCGCTGGCCGACCTGTCCGGCGCGCTCAACACCACTGCGTCGTCCTTCCTGAAGATCGCGCGCGATTTCATGCTGCTCGGGTCCGGCCCGCGCGCCGGTTTTGCCGAACTGGTGCTGCCGGCCAACGAATCGGGCTCCTCGATCATGCCGGGCAAGGTCAACCCGACCCAGGCCGAAGCGCTGGCCATGGTGTGCTGCCGGGTGATCGGCAACCATACCGCCATCACGCTGGCCAACGGGCTTGGCACGCTGGAGCTCAACGCCTACAAACCGGTGATTGCCTACAGCCTGCTGCAATCGGTCACGTTGCTGGCCGACGCCACCGCGAGCTTTGCCACGCACATGGTGGAAGGCGTGGAACCGGATCGCGAGCGCATCGCCGAACTGCTGGCGCGCTCGCTGATGCCTGTGACCGCGCTCAATCCGCACATCGGCTACGACCGCGCCGCCGAGATTGCCAGGCTGGCCGTCAGGCGGAACCTGTCGCTGCGCGAGGCGGCACTGGCGTCGGGCCATGTTACCGAGGCCCAGTTCGACGCATGGATAGACCTGAACGGGATGACGCAGGAAACCTGAGGTGCCGCGGATATGCGCGCGGCCGCACCGCCTATGCGCCCAGCCCGGTGCAAAGTGCCCGGCTATCGTGGCGAAATCAGGCCGGTCCGCCGGCTCGGCGCTGCCCCATTTCGCACAGGGCACAGACGGCCACGGCAGCGCCGCAGGTGAACACCAGCATCACCAGGACCACCAGGGCGTCGACAAAGCTCATGCTGCCTGGCGAACCCACGCCGACCAGCCGCCAGCAGATCCAGGCAATCCAGCCCAGCGCCGCGAGGGCACTGCAGACCGCCACGAGCACGCCGGCCCGGTGCGTCAGCCGGCGCCAGGTGGCGGCGGGCACGCGATTGCTATCGCTCTTGTTTTGGTTTCCGCTTTCGCGATGGGATATGACAGTCTGCATCCGGAGTCTCCTTAGACAAATCTGCCGCCTGGACAAACCATGCCTGGACCGGCATCGCATGCGCCTGAGAAGAACCCAGCGCGGCAGGTAGCGCGCGGGGCCGCGAGGACAGATTGGCCGATACGCCTGGGGTACCGTCCGAGGGGAAGTATGGTTCGGCGAATGCCGAGCCGCCATAGGTAACTGTCTGACACAGCCGCACGATCCGGTCCGGCGTGCCGGAATGCAAAAGCGTACCCGTTTCTGCGCGCCTGCAAACGCGCCGGCAAGCGCCGGAAAAGCGTCTTGCCGACGGTTGGCGCGCCGGTCCGGCCAGGCCTACTTGCCCTCCGCCTTCTGGCGATAGCGCGCGAGTTCGGCGCCCAGCCAGGGGCCGCTCTCCACCGGCTGCGCCTGGCCGCACTTCACCAGGTAGGGCTTGCCGCTGACGCTGCTCTTGCTAGCCCCCAGTTCGATGAAGCGTTCGCTAGTGGTGACGGCGCCCTTGTCGGCGAGGTAGTCGTATTTCTTCTTCAGGTGAGCGGCCGCGTCAGGCGCGGAATACCAGCTGCCGTTGCGGTTGAACTGGCAATTCGAGCCGGCGAGATAGGAGAACAGGTGGCTCACCTCGGCCTGCGTCGCAGCGGACGGTGCGGCCGCCGCCGCGGGGGCGGCCGAGATCGCCAGAGCAGTGGCTAACAACAAGGCAGACAGGAAGGCAGGTTTCATTGGGGGACCAGGAAGTCGCATCCGCCGCATTAGAGCGGTATTCCTGAACCACTTCAAGTCATGCCGGGCCGCCCCGGCGGCAAAGCGTACCCGTTTCTGCGTGCGTTCGGCGCCTCGGTGCGATGCTCAGCCGATGGCGCCGCCGCCATCCACCAGCACCGTAGAACCCGTGGCAAACCCCGTACCGGCCAGGTAGAGGATGGCCTGCGCCACATCCTCGGGCTGGCCGATACGCTGCGTCGGCAGGCGCGCCGCCACGCTCTCGTACATGGCCTGGCGCGCGGCGTCGTCGAGCTTGTCCCACAACGGCGTGGCAATCAGGCCCGGGGACACGGTATTGACGCGCACCGGCGACAGCTCCAGCGCCAGCCCGCGGCCCAGCGCGTCCAGCGCGGCATTGATCGCACCCTGCAGCACCGAGGTCTTGCTCGGGCGCACGCCCAGGAAACCGGACACCATCGTCAGCGAGCCCCGCGCGCGAATCGGCACCGCGCGCGCCACGCGGTAGGCGCCCCAGAACTTGCTGTCCATCGCGGCATAAGCGTCGGCCAGCGGCAACTGGCGCACCGGGCCGGTCGGCGTTTGCGCGGCGGAGATCACCACGTGGTCCCACGGTTCGGCGGTGCTCATGAATTGCGCCACGCTGGCGTCGTCGGTGATGTCCAGCGTGGCCCCCGTCACCGTGCCTGCGCTGCCAGCCAGGCCGCGCACGGCGGCATCGACTTTGTCCCGCGAGCGCGAGGCAATGGTGACGTTCGCGCCGAGGGTGGCAAAGGCGGTGGCCGCGGCCAGGCCGATGCCGGAACTGCCGCCAACCACCAGCACCCTGGCGTCCTTGAAATCGGGGAACATGGCAAGACTCCTTTAATCGTCAAACGATGATGGAGAAGGGAAGGCCTCCTCCGTTCCGGTCATTATGAGCATGCGTCGCCGTCCGATCATCCACCCTGGATTGGAAGCACTCTTGGCGGAAATTTGATAATCGGCCCCCATCCGCCCCGCGCCGGCAAGCCTGGCGCAGCGCCGCTACAATGCCGCGGTGCAGCTTAGGCCCCGCCCCTGGAGCCAGCCGCCCTCTTCCCGCCCGTCACGGCGGCCCCAGAACATCCCGCCCAACATGAAGCCGCTCCTGCTCGTCCTCAGCCACGTCAGCACCGAACACCTTTCCTGGATTGCCGAACAATACGAGGTACGCTACGCGCCCGACAGCGCCAGCCGCGCCGCCCAGATCAAGGAGGCCGGCGCCAGCGTACGCGCGGTGCTGACGATCGGCTCGGTGGGCCTCACCGCCGCCGAAATCGACGCCATGCCCGCGCTGGAGCTGGTGTGCGCGCTGGGCGCCGGCTACGAGAACATCGCCGTGGCCCATGCGCGGGCGCGCGGCATCACGGTCGCCAACGGCGCCGGCACCAACGACAGCTGCGTGGCGGATCACGCCATGGCGCTGCTGCTGGCCAGCGTGCGCGCCATACCGGTGCTGGACCAGGCCACCCGCGCCGGCAAGTGGCGCACCGCGTTGCCGCTGCGCCCCAATGTGTCGGGCAAGCGCCTGGGCATCCTTGGCCTGGGCACCATCGGGCGGCGCATCGCGCAGCGCGGCCTGGGCTTCGATCTGGAAGTGGGCTATCACAACCGCACGCCGCGCGGCGATGCGCCGTTCCGCTATTTCGATACGGTTGGCGCGCTGGCCGAATGGGCCGACTACCTGGTGATCGCAACGCCCGGCGGCACCGGCACCCGGCACCTGGTCGACGCCGGGGTGCTGGCCCGGCTCGGCCCGGGCGGCTTCGTGGTCAATATCGCGCGCGGCAGCGTGCTCGACACCGCGGCACTGGCCGACGCCCTGCGCGCAGGCAAGCTCGGCGGCGCCGGGCTCGACGTGTACGAGACCGAGCCCGAGCCGCCGGCCGAATTGTTCGACTGCCCCAATGTGGTCCTGACCCCGCACATGGCGGGCTGGTCGCCGCAAGCCATCGCGGCATCGGTGCGGCAGTTCCTGGAGAACAGCCGGCTGCACTTTGCCGGGGAGCCGGTGCTCACGCCGGTAGGCTGATACGGGAGGCGGCGCGATTCAGCCCGCGGGAAATTCCACCCGCACGCGAAGCCCCGGCGCCGCGTCTTCCAGCGCGACGCGCGCGCCGTGCGATTGCGCGATCTCCGCCACGATGGCCAGGCCCAGCCCGCTGCCTCCGGTGGGGGCTTCCGGCACACGGTAGAAGCGGTCGAACACGCGCGCGCGCTCGGCGGCCGGAATTCCCGGACCGTCATCGCGCACCACGAGTTGCACCGTGTCCGCGGCCGCGCCGGCCGCCACGGCCTTCACGCGGCAGGCCTGCACATCGACCTTGCCGCCTGCGGGCACGTAGCGCAGCGCATTGTCGACCAGGTTGGTCAGCAGGATGCGCAGCGCATCCGCATCGCCGCGCACCATAGCCGGCCCGGCATCCGCATCGGCATCCAGCCCCAGGTCGATCTCGCGATCGAGCGCGGCCTGGGTCATCTCGGCCACCACGTCTTGCGCCAGCGCGCGCAGGTCCACCGGCTCATGCGGCGGCACCGCCGCGCCGGGCTCCTGGCGCGCCAGCGTCAACAACTGGGCCACCAGATGCGTCAACCGTTCCAGCCCCTGACGCAGCTTGCGCACAGCCTCCTGGCGTGCCCCGGCGGTGTCGGCGCGCTCCACTAGTTGGGCTTGCAGTTGCAACGCCGCAAGCGGCGTGCGCAGCGCGTGCGCGGCGTCGGCGACGAAGGCACGCTGGGTATCGATGGCGTGCGACAGCCGCGCCAGCAACTGGTTGAGCGCCTCGGTCAAGGGCGCTATCTCGTCGGGCATGCTGCTGACGGCCAGCGGCGCCAGGGCATTGATGTCGCGCTGGCGCACCCCGGCGGCGATCTCCCGCAAGGGCCGCAAGCCGCGCCCCACGGCAAGCCAGACCACCCAGCCGATCAGCGGCAGCAGCAACAGCAACGGCGCCACGGTACGCAACGCCATGCGCGCGGCCACCTGGCTGCGCGCCGACATGGGCTGGGCGATCTGCACCACGGCAGGCCCGAGCTGCACGCTGTAGATGCGCCATTCGCCTTCATCGGTCCTGACATTGGAGAAGCCCAGCTCGGCCCGCGGCGGCAGGGCCGGATGCGTGTGCGAGAGATAGAGGCTGCGCCCCGAGCCGTCCCAGATATGGATCACCACATCCTCGTCCGCATGGAACAGGCTGCCGCCGGGCGACTCCGGCGGCGTGAACAACGGCGTGACCGGATTGGCGAACTGGCTGGGCAGCGCGGCGGCTACCTGCTTCATCTGGTAATCGAACAGCGCGTTGGCTTCTTGCCGGGCCTGGCCATAGATCAGCAAGGTGGCGATGGCAATGCCGGCCAGCAGGCCCAGCGCCAGCCACCACAGCAGGGTTCTCTGGATGGAACGCATCAGCCCGCGCTCCCGGACGAAGACGGCGCGCCGTCCTCCAGCTTCGGCATCACATAGCCCACGCCGCGGATATTGCGGATCAGCGCCGCGCCTAATTTCTTGCGCAGCGCGTGGATGTAGACCTCCACCGTGTTGCTGCCCACTTCGTCGCCCCAGCCGTACAGGCGCTCTTCGAGCTGCGCCACCGACCACACCTTGCCGGGTCGCGCCAGCAGCGCGGACAGCAAGCCGAACTCGCGCGCCGACAAGCGCACCGGCTCGCCGTCGAGCGTGACTTCGCGGGTGACGGGGTTGATCACGATGCCGCCATAGCGCAGCAGCGGCTCCGCGCGGCCTTCGGCGCGGCGCATCAGCGCATGCATGCGCGCGGCGAGTTCCTGCAGGTCGAAGGGCTTGACGAGGTAATCGTCGGCGCCGGCATTGAGGCCCGCGACGCGATCGGCCACCGCGTCGCGCGCGGTCAGGATCAGCACCGGCGTGTTCACGCCACGCGCGCGCAGCGCGGCCAGCACCTCCAGGCCGGAGCGGCGGGGCAGGCCGAGATCGAGCAGGATCAGCGCGTAGCAGGCTTCGCCGTCCGGTCCGCCCGACTGGATGGCGGCGGCGAGGCCGGCCTCGCCATCTTGTACCCAATCCACCGCGAAGCCTTCCTGGCGCAGCGCCAGCTTCACGCTATCGCCGATCATGGCGTCATCTTCCACCAGCAGCACTCGCATTGTCAGTTCTTCCGGTTCAGGCTGGCCTGCTTGGATTGGATTGTGCGTCGGGGAGTCCGTGAGCAATCGCCTCAGCCAGCGCCTGCGCCAGTCCGGGCAGCGCCGGGAAGCCGGCGGTGATCACGTAAACCGGCAGGTTTTCCAGGTAGGCGCGCATGCGGCCCTTCGCGGCAAACCGCGCGTTGAAGGCAGACGCCCGCAGCGCGGGCACGAAGCGCGGCAGGATGCCGCCGCCCAGGTAGACGCCGCCGCGCGCGCCGAGCACCAGCGCAATATCGGCCGTCACTGACCCCAGCAGGCCGCAGAACACGGCGAGCGCGCGCTCGCAGACCGGGTCGTGCCGGTGGACCGCGCCTTCCGTTACCTGCGCCGGTTCGAGCTGCCGCGCCAGGGGCGTACCCGTTTCTGCGTGCAGTGCGGCGTGCGTCAGCGACAGCCCCATGCCCGACAAAAGGCGTTCCGCGGATACGCGCCCGAAGGCCTGATTGGCCGCACGCCAGGCGGTCCATTCGTCTTCGGTCTCCGGCATCAGCTCGATATGCCCGCCCTCGCCGGCCAGCGCCACGGCCGGGCCGGAGCGCGCCGGCACCAGTCCGGACACACCCAGGCCGGTGCCGGGCCCGACCAGCGCGAGCGGCGCGCCGGCCACGGCGGTGCCCGGGCGCAATAGCGTCAGGTCCTGTTCGCCGAGGTGTCGCAAACCCAGCGCCAGCGCGGTGAAGTCGTTGATGGCCAGCAGCAGGTCGAAGCCGAGCGAGCGCTGCATCTCCGAGATGGAAAACGCCCAGGCGTGATTGGTCAGCTTGACGCGATCGCCGGTCACGGGATTGGCCAGGCCGACCGCCGCGTAGCGCGGCCTGGCGCTGCCGGGCGGCAGTCCGCCGAGGTAGTGCAGCATGGCCGCCTCAAGCGAGGGGAAATCGGCCACCTTGAGCGCGGTCACAGGGCCGATGCGCTGCGGCGCGGTCTCCAGCGCAAAGCGCACATTGGTGCCGCCGACATCGCCCAGCAGGCGCGGATAGCCTTGCATGGCGTCAGGCCGAGAAAACATCGGTGCCGTGGCGATGCCGGCTCAGCACCAGGCTGACGGGCAGCGCCGGCGTGGGCCCCTTGCTGGCGTTGGCGAACACGGCTGCCTTGGCCGGCCCCGCGAACGACAGGAAGACGCGGTCGGCCGCCAGCAACGCCGCCAGGTTAAGCGTGATGCGCGCGTGCGGCGCCTCGTGCGGATGCGTCACCAGGTAGCCCGGCTGCGTGTCGGCCAGCGCCTGCTGCAGTTCGGGGGCTTCGGGAAACAGCGAGGCGGTGTGGCCGTCCTCGCCCATGCCCAGCACCACCACGTCGGGCTGCCGCCAGGCCGCATTCAGGCGCGCCACCGCGCTCGCCGGATCGGCCACCTCGGCGGCATCGGCCACCAGCGGCACGAAGGCCGCCTTGCCCGCGGCCTCGCGCAGCAGGTGGCGGCGCACCAGCGCGCCATTGCTGTCGTCATGGTCCGGCGGCACCACGCGCTCGTCGACCAGCGTAACGGTGACCGCATCCCAGCGGATCGTGCGGTGGCGCAGGCGCTCGAACAGCGGCACCGGCGAGCGGCCGCCCGATACCGCCAGCACCGCCCAGCCGTTTACGCCGATGGCAATCTCCAGCGCGTGGGCCACCGAGATCGCCATCGCTTCGGCCAGGTCCGCCTCGGAAGTATGTTCGTAGCGTCGCATGGTTTCTCCTTTTCGAATGATGGTTGGCAAGGCGTGCAAGAACCTGCAAACAGAGCCGCGGCTAGACCTCTTCGTGCCAGAGCGAGCCGTCGCGCGACATCAGCGCTGACGAAGCGGCGGGCCCCCAGGTGCCGGCGGTATACGGCTTGGGCGGCACAGTGCTGTCCGCCCAGGTATCCAGGATGGGTTCGACCCAGCGCCAGGCCTGCGCCTGCTCGTCGCGCCGCACGAACAAACCCAGCCGGCCGCGGATGACATCGAGCAGCAGGCGCTCGTAGGCGCCGGCGCGCCGCACCTTGAAGGAGTTGGCGAAGTCCAGGTCGAGAGAGGTCCCGGTGAGCGCCACGGTATCGCCGGGCTGCTTGACCAGGAAATACAGGCGGATGCTCTCCTCGGGCTGCAGCCGGATCACCAGCCGGTTCTGCGGCGACAGGGTCAGCGGACGCGGGAAGATCGCATGCGGCACATCGCGGAAGTGGATCACGATCTCCGCCACGCGCGACTGCATGCGCTTGCCGGTACGCAGGTAGAACGGCACGCCGGACCAGCGCCAGTTGGCGATCTCGGCCTTGATGGCGACGAAGGTCTCGGTATGGCTGTCGGGCGCGATGCCCTTCTCGTCCAGGTAGCCCACCACCGGCTTGCCGCCCACGGCGCCGGCGCGATACTGCCCGCGCACGGTTTTCTCGGCCACGTCCTGCGGCGTGATGGGCTTGAGTGCCTTGAGTATCTTGATCTTCTCGTCGCGGATGGCGTCTTCGGACAGGCTGGTGGGCGGCTCCATCGCCACCATGCACAGCAATTGCAGCAGGTGGTTCTGCACCATGTCGCGCAGCGCGCCGGTACTGTCGTAGAACTCGCCGCGCGTTTCCACGCCAAGCTCCTCGGCGATGGTGATCTGCACGTCCTGCACCCATTCGCGGCGCCATAGCGGCTCGAACAGCGCATTGCCGAAGCGGATCGCCATCAGGTTCTGCACCGACTCCTTGCCGAGATAGTGGTCGATGCGATAGATCTGGTCTTCGGCGAAGAACCGCGCCACCGCCGAGTTGATCGCATCGGAAGAATGCAGGTCGTGCCCGAGCGGCTTCTCCAGCACGATGCGGACATTGGGATGATTGAGCCCCGTACGCGCCAGTTGCTCGCAGATGGGCACAAAGATATGCGGGCCTGTGGCGAGATAGCACACCACCACTTCGGGCGCGCGCTGGAGGACCTTCTGCGCCAGCGCATCGAAGTGCGCCGGCTCGCGGGCATCCGCCTGCACGTAGCTGATGCGGGCCAGGAAACTGGCCCAGGCTTCCGGGGGCGCGTGCTCAAGGCCGGGCCGCACGCTTTGCTCCAGCGAGCCGACATAGTCCTCGGTGGTCAGGGGATGGCTGCCGGTGGCAAGGATGCGCGCGTTCGGGTGCAGCAAACCCGCCCGGTGCGCATCGAACAGCGCCGGCAGCAGCTTGCGCCGCGCCAGGTCTCCGGTGCCGCCGAACAGCACCATGTCGAAATCGGGCATGCTCACCCTGTACTCCTTGTCTTGGCCAGCGTAGATGCGGCGCAAGCACCTGACGGGGCCCGCGAGGTCCCGGCAACGCCAGCGCGCGTCACTTGACTGAGTGACACGATGCGCCGCATAAGTTCCGGCCAGTTTACGTGAGTCGCCGCCACTTGGCGAGGCATGGTGCGCATACGCCTCCCGGCGGGCACCGGGCCGCGATCAGCCGTCCAGCAGCGTCACCCACAGGCCGCGGGCCTGCAACTGGTAGGTGCGGGTGGCCTCAATCAGGGCGCGGCGGGGCGCCGGGTCCATGATGGCCTCGGGCAGCAGCGGATCGCGCACGATGGCGCGGATGATGGCGCGGCCCACCAGCATGGTCTCGCGCGCGGCGGCGTCGGGCGCCATGCGCGCCAGCTTGGCCTGGCTGCGCTCCAGCTGCGCCAGCGCGCGGCGATAGGCCGATTGCAGCGCTGGCACGTCCCACAGTTGTTCCATGCGCGCTTCGGCATCGGCGTCGAACTCGCGGCCGACGAAGAGCAGGCTGGCACCGGCCATGCCCAGCCGGGACAGCGCCGTGCGCGTCGCCACAGCGCCGCCGACGAGATTGTCGGGGCGCACATTGATGCCGGCCGCCAGTGTGCGGAAGCCGCACAGCGCCAGCGCGCGCGCATGATGCCGCCACGCGGTCTTCTCGCTGCGCGCGACCGCGGCGTCCTGCACTACCAGCCAGTCGCCGGCCCAATGTTCCAGCCGGCTTTCTTTTTCAAACCAGTGCTCGACCTCGTCATAGACCGGATTGCCCTCCGGCAGCACCGCGTAGCAGCCGCGCTCCGTCTTGACGATGCGGCCCTGGCGCTGCAGGCGCGTCAGCGCCACGCGCACGCTGGGCGTGCCGATGCCCATCACCTCGGCGCCGCGCGCCAGCGCCTGCACCGGCAAGGTTCGTTCCGGGTGGCCGAAGAGCAGGTCCAGCACCAGGTCGGTGGCGGAGGGCTCGCGGATCTCTATTTCATGCATGAGCGGCAGCGGGGACAATAAGGGCGGCAATGCGTGCAGTGTTGGCACCGTGAACGGCGAAGGGTATACCACAAATATTTCTTTTAATGTCACTTATATATCATTCAATGAAATATTTTGGTATTTGGAAAAACACCTAACCCACACCCCATCGCCACTTGATAAGCGCGTTAACAATCCCAGGCACCGAGGAAGCGAGCATGCATATTAAGCCCAACCCCTATGTCAGGACCGAAACCGATGGCCCGGTCTTCACCATCATTCTGGATCGCGCCGACAAGCGCAACGCCGTGGACGGTCCCATGGCGCTGGCGCTGCGCGAGTCCTTCGCGCACTTCGAGTCCGACCCGGCCCTGCGCGTGGCGGTGCTGTGGGGCGCGGGCGGCCATTTCTGCGGCGGCGCCGACCTGTCGGCGGTGGGCGACCCCGCACGGCGCCACGAACTCGATCCGCAAGGCGGCGGCGCGGGCCCGATGGGCCCGAGCCGGATGGCCCTGTCCAAGCCGCTGATCGCGGCGGTCAGCGGCTATGCGGTGGCGGGCGGGCTGGAACTGGCGCTGCTGGCGGACTTGCGCGTGGCCGAGCGCGGCGCTGTCTTCGGCGTCTTCTGCCGGCGCTGGGGCGTGCCGCTGATCGACGGCGGCACGGTACGGCTGCCGCGCATCGTCGGCATGGGCCGCGCGCTCGACATGATCCTCACCGGCCGCGCCGTGCCCGCCGAGGAAGCGCTGGCCATGGGACTGGCCAACCGCCTGGTCGAACCGGGCCAGGCCCGCGCCGCCGCCGAAGCGCTGGCGCACGAACTGGCGGCCTTTCCCCAACGCTGCATGCTGACGGACCGCGCCTCCGCCTATGGGCAATGGGACCTGCCGCTGGCCGACGCCCTGCGAGCCGAAGGCGCCAGTGGCGCGCCGATCGTCTTCCAGGAAGGCCTCCAGGGCGCCGCCCGCTTTGTCGGCGGCGCCGGGCGGCACGGCAATTTCTCCGGCTGACACACACCGATACACGCGCGAATCCGGGATAAACGCAGCCTGGACGACCAAAGCGTACCCGTTTCTGCGTAAGCAATCCTGCGTACAAAAACAAGAAGGAGACAGCCAGATGGCCCCGACCACGCTTGAATCAATCCGCCGCCGCGCAGCTCAGCACGGCTCCCGCACCACCATCGTCTTCGGCTGACAAAGCCTGACCGGCGGACGGCGGCTCGCTGGCAGGTGCTGGACGAAAGCCCCAACGTTCGATAACCGAGGCCTCAAACCATAGCGCTGCCGCCAGATCAACGACTCGGTGTAGCCGTGTGGAGCGCCCCCAAGGGCGGGCCACACCCC
>JYOD01000013.1:0-128632 GCA_000955785.1 Burkholderiaceae bacterium 16 | reverse complement strand
CAGGCAAAAAGAGCGGAAAAGAGGGGGCCATCGCCTTAAGGCGATGTGAGTTTGGCCCCCGGCCGCTCTTTTTGCCTGCCGACGAGGAAGGGGTCGCCCCATCCGGCGCGCCTTTTTTGCCTACTTTTTTGGCAAGACAAAAAAGTAGGTCGCCGCCCCCCAGGGGTGGTGAAACCGCCTTTGACTTTAAGCCTTTGAAGTTGAAGTTAAGCAGTTGAAGTCAAGCAGCCGCTGTTAGCCAACCGTTAGCCAACCCCATCAATCAACACCGCCAACCCAGGATCCCGCGCAGCAAAGACATCAAACACCCCCATCGCCCTCAACCCCGGCAACAACCCCACCAAATCCTCCCGCGCCGCCGCCCGCCGACCCGCATCCTCCCCCGGATCATTCATCACCCGCCAGCTAATCAAAAACGCCCCCACGCTACCTTTGCGCACAGTCACGCCGTTCACCTCCACCACATCCACCCCATCGGGCAGCAACGCATCCGGCCTCATGCGCCCTCTCCCGACAGCGCCGCGTTCAGCACGCCATGCATGGCCGCCCCAGCCGCCACAATCCCCTGGCAACCCCAGGTCAGTGGCTTGCCATCGAGCGCAGTCACAGTGCCGCCCGCCTCCCTCACCAGCAAGACGCCGGGCAACCAGTCGTAATAGTCCTGTCCGCACTCCCAGTCGCCATCGAGCGCGCCGCGCGCCACCAGTGCCAGCAACAAGGACGTAGGCCCGTACACACGCTGGCCGAACACCTGCGGCAACATCCGGCCAAAACGGTCAAGGAAATCCGCGGTATCGCTGCGCACCTGCCCCGGCCAGTTCGGATGCGCCGTGGCAATCAGCGCCGTCGTCAGCGCCGAGCGCGCATTGGCCCGCAACGGCTGGCCATCGCAATCGGCGCCCTGCCCTGCCACCGCGCGATAAGTGCGGCCGGTGGCCGGATCGTGCACCAGCGAGAGGACCGGATCGCCCCGCACCACCAGGCACAGTGCGATGGTCCAGCCCGGCATGCCGCTCAGGTAGTGCAAGGCCCCGTCGATGGGATCGCAAACCCAGTAGGCGTCGGCAAATTCCGGCGCCTGTTGCTCGCCGCTCTCCAACTCCTTGTCGGAAAACGGGATCTCTGGCCAGCGCTCCAGCAGGGCTTTTTTCAGCACTGAACCCACGGTGCCGCTGTGGTGATCGAACGCCACGCGCAACGCGTCGAAATCGGCCGGCGCGCTCAGCGGTTGCCCGGTACGCAGCCACCAGCCCTGCCCGGCGAGCAGGGCGGTCAGCATATCGAGCACGCCGGGCACCGGCTGGCCAAGGCGTTCGGAGAGGGTTGGCGTTTTTACGTTGGCATTCACGATGGATCGTTCCTGGGGTGGTTGGTGCAGCCAGTCTAGGCACTTGCCGCACTGCCAACTAACGATAGAATGCCAACTTATGTTCGAAACGGGCCAAAGCGATGCCGCTACGAGAAATCCGCCCGCTCGCGCACGGCGCCTCGCGCGAGCAAGTGCCGCATCAGCATGCGCAGGGGCAGTTGTTTACGGTGAAATCCGGCGTAGTCGTGATCGAAGCCGGCGGCGGCCGCTGGCTGATGCCAACCGGCTGTATCGGCTGGGTGCCGCCGTACGAATCGCACGGCGCGAGCATTCACGGGGCAATGACCGGCATGAGCCTGTACTTCGACGAGGCCTGGAGCCGTGCCGCGATGCCTGCGACGCTCAAGGTGGTGCGGTTGTCGCCGCTTCTGGCCGCCTTGCTCGACACGCTGGTGCAGGCCGGCCCGCCAGCCGGGCCGGTGCGCGAGCATTACCTCGCGGTGTTTGCCGATGACATCACCCGCCAGCCGGCGCAAACGCTGTTCCTGCCCATGCCGCAGGAGCCGCGCCTGCTGCGCATGGCCACCGCCTTGCTGGCAAACCCCGACGACAACACCGGGCTGGATGGCTGGGCGGCGCGCATTGGCATGGCCCGGCGCACGCTGACGCGCCACTTCCAGGCGGACACCGGCTGGAGCCTGGCGCAATGGCGCCAGCAATTGCGCATGCTCGCGGCCATGGAGCGGCTGGTTGCCGGTGAAAGCGTCACCGCCGTGGCGCTCGGGCTGGGCTACACGAGCGTCAGCAGCTTTATCGCCTTGTTCCGGCGCTACACGGGCACCACGCCGCGCGCCTACCTGGCGATGGGCAAGGATTGAATGGCGCCGCGCGCAAACCTTGCGCAACGCACATGCAAGCAGCAACGCACCCTCCAAGCAGCAACGCACCCTCTCTTGTATGCTACGGCTATTGCCGCCGACGATGCCTGACCCGCGCCATGAGCCACAAATCACGCAGCCTCCTGCAGTCCATCTTCAGCCACCCGCTGAGCAACAATATTCATTGGCGCGAAGTCGAGTCCCTGCTGCAGCAATTGGGGGCGAGCGTGGAGCCGATCCAGGGCGCGCGCTTCCGGGTTGTGCTCAACGAGTACGAGTTTTACCTGCATCACCCGCATCACGGCAATGTGTGCGCCAAGCAGGAAATCAAGCACCTGCGCGATTGCCTCGTGGCCGCCGGCATCACTTCGCCGGACAACGGCGACAAGCCGAAGTGACCCTGCGCCTGCCTGGACAGGCGTCGCGCCGGCGATCTCCCGCCTTACCCCGCGATGATGACCATCGGCATCGAGCCGTCACGGCTTGAGCCAATCGATCCTCCTCACCGCATCAGCCAAACCAGCCCACCCGGCCCAACCCGGCCAGAACGGATTTCCATGACCAATCTTTCCGCATTCCTCGTCACCAACAAATGGCCGGCCCTGCGTCCCGAGCGAATCCAGCTCTATTCGCTGCCCACGCCGAACGGCGTCAAGATCTCGATCATGCTGGAGGAGACCGGGCTGCCCTACGAGCCGCACCTGGTGCGCTTCGACGCCAATGACCAGTACACGCCGGAATTCCTGTCGATCAGCCCGAACAACAAGATTCCCGCCATCCTGGATCCCAACGGCCCCGGCGACAAGCCCCTTGCCCTGTTCGAGTCCGGCGCGATCCTGATCTACCTGGCCGACAAGAGCGGCCAGTTCATCCCGCAGGACGCCGCCGGCCGCTACGAGACCATCCAGTGGCTCATGTTCCAGATGGGCGGCATCGGCCCGATGTTCGGGCAGGTTGGGTTCTTCAACAAGTTCGCGGGCAAGGAGTACGAGGACAAGCGCCCGCGCGACCGCTATGTCGCGGAGGCAAAGCGCCTGCTTGCCGTGCTGGATGGCCGCCTCGCGGACCGGACCTGGATCATGGGCGATACCTATACCATCGCCGATATCGCCACCTTCCCCTGGGTGCGCAACCTGATCGGCTTCTACGAAGCCGGCGAACTGGTCGGCATCAAGGATTTCCCCCACGTCACGCGCGCGCTCGAGGCCTTCCTTGCGCGTCCCGCCGTGGCCAGGGGGCTGGATATCCCCAAGCGCGGCTAACCCCCCGCACCTGGAGACACGCTTGTGTCGCTGATTCGGTTTGACGCCCTTGCCTCCGGTCTGCCAGCCGCCTGGAAGTCCTCCGTCGTGGGGCAGGTCGGGACCCGCCCGCATCAAGGTCCTGAGGATGAATGAGCAGGCGTATGAAGCCGAGACGCACGACTACAACGAAGGCCTGTTTGTCGTGAGCGGACAGCTCATTTTGCAGACGGAGGACGAAACGTCGTGGTCCGGCCGGGAGAGATGTATCTCGCCCTGGCCGGCATCGCGCATGCCGTGCTGCCCGGCAGCCACGGGACGCTGGTGATCGTCGACGTCTGAACCGGCGTCATCGGAGAGCGCCGGCACATCGTAGCGTTCCCTGGTGACGAAGTAGTAGTCCACCAGGTTGATCGCGCTCCACGGCGTAAAGAAGGCAAGCAGGAACGCCGAAAATTCCTTCAGGAACGCTTGCTCGCCGGCGAGCGCCAGCACCGTCGGCAGCCCGACCATCAGCAGGATAAAGCCAAGCCGCACCCCGCTCGACATCGTGCGCTGCCCGCCAAATTTATGCGCTGCCCGCCGGCGATCGCTCAGCGCAGCGCGGACCGCGCAATCACGGTGCGCTGGATCTCTGAGGAGCCCTCGTAGATCCGCAGGATGCGCGCGTCGCGCACCAGGCGCTCCAGCGGCATCTCGCGCGTGAATCCGTAGCCGCCATGGATCTGCAACGCGGTATCCGTCACGAAGGCCACCGTTTCCGATGCATAGAGCTTGGCCATCGAGGCGTGGTCGGTAAAGGGCTCGCCGGCCCCGCGCCTGACCGCGGCCTGCAGGGTCAGCAGCCAGGCGGCTTCCACCCGTGTCTTCATGTCCGCGAACATCCATTGCAGGCCCTGCTTGTGCGAAAGCGGCTCGCCGCCCACGTGGCGCTGTTTCGCCCATTCGATCGCGGCTTCGAGCGCGGCTTCTGCAATGCCAAGGCTAGTTGCGGCCACATCCAGGCGGCTGTTGTCCAGCACCTTCATGGCGGTGCGGAAGCCGCTGCCCTCGGCGCCGAGCCGGTTCGCGGCGGGGACGAGGCAATCGAGCGCCACTTCGTGCGCGGGGGCGCCGCGGATGCCCATCAGCTTCTCCGCCGGGGCGACTTTCACGCCCGGCGTCTTCCGGTCGACGACGAAGGTGCTGATGCCGCGGGTTCCGGCCTCGGGATCGGTCTTCGCGTAGACCACGATGAAGTCCGCTGCGTTGGCGTTGGAGATGAAGTGCTTCACCCCGCGCAGGCGGTAGCCGTCGCCCTCCGGGATGGCGCGTGTCGCCATGTCCGCGGGATTCGAGCCGGCGCGCGGCTCGGTCAGCGCAAATGCGCCGAGCTTGATGCCGGCCGCTGCGTCCGGCAGGTAGCGCTCGCGCAGGCTGTCGTCGCCGCCGATCAGGATGGAGTCGGTCGCGAGATAGTGGGCCCCGATCATCGACGAGGTGGAAGCGCAGGCCTTGGCGATCTCGACCAGAGACAGGATCAGCGCGACGGGCGATGTGTCAGTGCCGCCCCAGCGCTCCGGCAGGTTCATGCCCATCACGCCGAGTTCGGCAAGCAGCGGCACATAGCGCGTGGCCGGGATTTCATCGCGATCGAGCTCGGCGGCCTTCGGCGCGAGTTCGCTCTGGGCGAACCGCCCGATGGCGTCGGCGATCTCGAGGTCGCCCGGTTGCACGCCCAATCGTTTATGCATGTTGATTCTCCATGTTGGTGTCTTCCGGTGTGGCGCCAGCCGCCGGGCGATGGTGCGGGGCGTGCCGGAGCGGCTGCGGTCCCAGCGCGCCGCTGGCACGCATTGCCGGCAAAGCGTCGCCAGCGATGCCGAGCGTTTCCAGGATGGCGTCCGTGTGCTCCCCCAGCGCGGGCGCGCTGGTCACGCGATTGGCGCCGTAGCCGGAGAATTTCACGGGCTGCGACGGCAGGCGGACCTTGCCGCCGCGCGCGTCGGGAACCTCGGTGAGCAAGCCGCGGTAAGCGGCATGGTTGCTCTCCATCGCCTGCTTCACATTGCGGATGGGGGCGACCGGAATGCCCGCGGCGCTGAGCAACTGGTTCACTTCCTCCACCGTGCGCGTGGCGGACCATCCCTCGATGCATGCCCGCAGGGCGCCCTCCGCGTTGCAGCGCGAGTGGTCGTCGGCGAAACGCGGATCGGCCGCCAGCTCCGGCTGGCCGATCGTGCCGGCAAGCGTCTGGAACAGCTTGTTGTTCAGCACCGCCACCACGTAGAAGCCGTCTGCGGCGCGATACGCGCCGAACGGCGCGGAGGAAGGGTGGCGGTTGCCCACGCGGCGCGGGGCCAGCCCGGTCGCGGCGTAGCGGGCGACCAGCGTGGCGCTCAGGCTCAGGGTGGCGTCGAACATCGACACATCCACATGCGTGCCCTTGCCGGTCTTCTCCCGCGAGAGCAGTGCCGCCAGTACGCCCCACGACGCGAAGAGGCCGCTCACCACATCCGATACGGCTTCGCCAAGCAGCGTCGGCGTGCCGTCCGGCGAGCCGGTGGCATCCATCAGGCCGCACATCGCCTGCAGGATGATGTCGTAAGCAGGCCGGTGCGATTCGGGTCCGGTCTGCCCGAAGCCCGATACGCTGGCGTAGACAAGCGAAGGATTCTGCGCGCGGAGCGATTGATAGCCGATCCCCAGCTTGTCGGCTACCCCGGGGCGGAAATTCTCCACCACCACGTCGGCCCGCGCGCAGAGCGAGCGCGCGAGCTCCAGGCCCGACTCAGCCTTCAGGTCGATGACGATGCTCTGCTTGTTGCGGTTCATGGCGGCGAACAGCCCGCTCTCGCCATCGACGAAAGGCCCGACCGCGCGGTAGTCGTCACCGCCCGGCGGCTCGATCTTGATCACCTCGGCACCGAGATCGCTGAGCAGGGCCGTACAGTAAGGCCCGGCAAGCACGCGCGAAAAGTCGATCACGCGGATGCCGGCAAGCGGCAGGTCGGGATGGTTCACTTCACACTCCTCCAGATAGCCAGGGCGGCTTCGCCAGCGCGATCGCCGCCAGAGGAAGGCGATACAGCGTGGCTTGCGTGCCGATGACAGGATTCTGGGCAGCCTTGGCTATCAAGTAAAATATTGATATCAACTAGCACCTATACGATTTCCTGATGAGACTCTCCTTGCGCCTGTTGCGCTACTTCGCGGCGGCGGCGGAAGCCGGGAGCACCACGGCGGCGGCACGCTCGCTGAATGTGTCGCAGCCGTCGATCTCCGTTGCCATCCGCGAACTGGAAACGCTGTTCGGAGAAGACCTGTTCGCGCGCGACGCGGGGTCGAGGATGACGCTGACCCGCTTCGGCGTGCGCAAGCTGGCCGAGGCGCGCCAGATCCTCGCCGCGGCGGTTGCGTTCGAGGCGGACCAGAGCGGCGATGCCGCCTCCGGTGAAGTGCACATCGGCGTGTTCAGCACGCTGGCGCCGGTGTACCTGCCGGTGCTGCTGCGGATCGCGCGCGAGCGCTTTCCCAGGCTCTCGGTGCGCTTCGTCGAGGGCGACCTGGCGCAGATCGAAGACTGGCTGCACGGCGGCCATATCGAATTCGCGCTGACCTACGACGTGGGGCTGCCCAGCGAGATCGAGCGCGAGTGCATCGCCGAACTGCATCCCTACGGACTGGTGCCGGCCGGCTCGAAACTGGCCAGGGGAAGAGGCGGGATCTCGCTGCGGGAGCTGGCCGGCGAACCGCTGATCCTGATCGACCTGCCGCACAGCCGCGATTTCCTGATGGCGCCGTTCTGGCAGTACGGCCTGGAGCCGGAGGTGCGTTATCGCGCGACCTCGCTGGAACTCGCGAGGAGCATGGTCGCCAACGGGCTCGGCGTGTGCCTGCTGATCACCCAGGCGCCGTCGGCCGCGCAGACGGCCGGCGTGGTGGAAAGGCCGATCCGCGAGGAGACCATCCGACAGCCCCTGGTGATTGCCCGCTCGGCTCGCATGTCACGCACGCCGGCGTCGGAACTGCTGGCCGTATGCGTGCGCGAGGCAGTACATGAGGCGATGGCGGCGCGCGCCGTCCGGGGCAGGCGCGGAAGGTAGCCCGGCGGATCCGGGCAGCGGGCACTGGAGACACCGGAACCAGCCGGGTTTCAGGTCACCGCCCCGATCTGCCAGGGCACGAACTCATTCTGCCCGTAGCCATGGATCTCGCTCCTGGTGCGCTCGCCGGAAGCCACCCGCAGCATCAAGGCGAGGATGCGTTCGCCGACTTCGTCAACGGTCTCCTCGCCATCCGCGATCGTGCCGCAGTTCAGGTCGAGATCGTCCTGCTGCTTGCGCCAGACGGCGCTGTTGGTGGCGAGCTTCAGCGATGGCGTAGGCGCGCACCCATAGGCCGAGCCCCGGCCCGTGGTGAAGCAGATCAGGTTTGCGCCGCCGGCAACCTGGCCGGTTGCCGATACCGGGTCGTAGCCCGGCGTATCCATGAAGACAAGCCCCTTGCTCCGGACGGTTTCCGCATACTCCAGCACATCCGTCAGCGGGCTATTGCCGCCCTTGGCGACCGCGCCGAGAGATTTCTCCAGGATGGTCGTCAGCCCGCCCGCCTTGTTGCCGGCCGAGGGATTGTTGTTGAGGTTTGCATCGAGCCTGGCGCAATAGGCTTCCCACCAGCGGATGCGCGCGAGCAGCTTCTCGCCCACCACGCGCGACACGGCACGCTGGGTGAGCAGGTGCTCGGCGCCGTAGATCTCCGGGGTTTCCGACAGGATGGCCGTGCCGCCCTGGCCGACGAGGCGGTCCACGGCATTGCCAAGCGCGGGGTTGGCGGTGATGCCGGAATAGCCGTCGGAGCCGCCGCATTGCAAGCCGACCACCAGGTGCGCGGCGCTGACGGGCTCCCGCGCCACGCGATTGACCTCGGCCAGCATGGCCCTGACCTGTTCGACGCCGAGCGCGACGGTGCGCGCCGTTCCGCCCGCTTCCTGGATCACCGCCGTGCGCAGGCCGGGCTTGCCGGCCAGTCCTTCGGCGGCGAGCAGGTCGCCGATCTGGTTGGTCTCGCAGCCGAGTCCGATAAACAGCACCGCCGCGAAATTCACGTGCCTGGCGTAGCCGGCCAGGGTGCGCCGCAGGATCGCCAGGCCCTCGCCCTGCGAATCGATGGCGCAGCCACCGCCATGCGTGAGCGCCACCACGCCATCCACCATCGGGTAGTCCGACAGGGCTTCGGGATGGATATCCCGGCGGAAGTGGTCGGCGATCGCCCGTGCCACGGTCGCCGAGCAATTGACCGAGGTCAGGATGCCGATGTAGTTGCGCGTGGCAACGCGCCCGTCGGCTCTTCGGATGCCGAGGAAGGTGGCCGCGCCCGCGCTCGCGGCCGGCACGGGCGCGGCGTCGCCAAAGCGATAGTCGCGGGCAAACTCGACCATGCCCAGGTTATGCGTGTGCACATGTTGTCCCGGCTCGATCCGCTGCGACGCGATGCCGATGATCTGGCCGTAGCGGCGCACCGGCTGGCCGCTCTCGATGCGGCGCAGCGCGATCTTGTGCCCTGGCGGGATCATGCCAGCGACGGTCACGCCTTCGTCTCTCAGGAGCGTGCCGGGGATCAGTTGCTGGCGTGCGATCACCACGTCGTCCGCCGGACTCAGTTTGATGGTGGGTGAAAGCCATTCCCTCGCGGCGGGTGACTGCATGATGGTTCCTCTTGCTCTCAAGATGGCGAAATGAAGGATGGCGCTTACAGCGGATTCGACAGCAAGCCTCGCGCGGCGAGATTGTTCACCAGCGCGCGAATGCCGAAGGTCCAGGGTTCTGCCTGGTCCGCCAGGTTGACGCGGTTGCGCAGCGTGCCGAGCCTGTGGCTGCGAATGGTGACCACGTCGCCCAGCTTGTGCGTGAATCCGCAGCCGGGCGCATCGCGGTCCTCGGTCGGCGCGAACAGGGTGCCGAGGTACAGCATGAAGCCGTCGGGATACTGATGGCAGCGGGAGGCGGCCTGCGCCACCAGGTCGAGCGGGTCCCGGCTGATCTTGCTCATCGAGTTGGCGCCGCGGAGCACAAAGCCGTCGCCGCCCTCCACGCGCAACTGGATCTCCTCCGCACGCACATCGTCCATCGAGAAGGTAGCGTCGAACAGGCGCAGGAAGGGGCCGATGGCGCAGGAGGCGTTGTTGTCCTTGGCCTTGCTCAGCAGCAAGGCGCTGCGGCCCTCGAAGTCACGCAGGTTGACGTCGTTGCCCAGCGCGGCGCCCAGCACCGTGCCGGCGCTGTTGACCGCGAGCACGACCTCGGGCTCGGGATTGTTCCAGGTGGACTCCGGATGGATGCCGATATCGGCCCCCGTGCCCACCGCGGCCAGCACGGGGGCCTTGGTGAAGATCTCGGCATAGGGGCCGATGCCCACCTCGAGATACTGCGACCAGAGTCCCTGCTTGATGAGCAGTTGCTTCAGCGCATCGGCTTGCGCCGAGCCGGGGCGTACGGCCGCGAGGTTGTCGCCAATCAGGGCCTTCACCTCCTGGCGCACCGCATCCGCGCGCGACGCATCCCCGCCCGCCTGCTCCTCGATGACCCGCTCCAGCATGCTTGCCGCGAACGTGACACCCGCTGCCTTGATGACCTGGAGGTCGCACGGCGCCAGCAGATGGGGCTGGCTCGCATCCCGCGCGGGGCGGCCGGTATTGCGGAGGATCTCCGCAAGGCTGCCGAGCCGCCGGCCGGGCGTGCGCCGGACCCGCTCGGCGAGCGCATCCAGTTCGAGCAGCCCGCTGATGGTGCAGGCCAGCTCCGACAGATCGTAGACGCCGTCGTCGCGAATCGCGACGACCGATGGACCGGAGATCCGCCCGGGCACCCAGGCGCGTCCCACCAGTGTGCCGGCGCAGCCGTCGTCGGGCAGCGCATCCGACAAATCGAGAGAGGTCAGTGTTTCCATATGCGATGTAGTCTCCAATGCGTGCCGGATCAGGCTTGTTCGTGTCCCTGCCGCAGCCGGGTACTGATCAGCGCGGCAAGCACAAGCAGGCCGGCGATCAGCAACAGTCCGTTGTGGGTGCTGCCGGTGGCTTGCTCGATCAGGCCCATCATCGAAGGGCCGAAGAAGCCGCCGAACAGGCCGCACGTCGTGACAAACGCCAGCCCCCCTGCCAGCGCCGTGCCGCTCAGGCGGCTGGAAGGGAAGATAAAGAGAACAGATTGCACCACGAACAGCATGAACGCCGTCAGCGAGAAGCCGATCAGGCCGATAAACGAATTGGACATCGCGGCCACCAGCAGGCCGGCGGACATCGTCAGGAGCCCGATGAACAGCATACGCCGGCAACGCTGCGGCGTTGTCGCCAGGCGGGGCAGAATCGCGGCGCCGAGGGCAGCCGCCACCCAGGGCACGGAGTTGAGCGCGCCAATCTCAAGCGGTGACAGGCTGGCGTAGGTCGCGATGATGCCCGGCAGGAAGAAGATGACCGTGTAGATGGTGATCTGGTGGCAGAAATACACGGCAATGGTCAGCCAGATCTGCGGATCGCGCAGCATCTCCGTGAAGCGGTGCTGGGACGCGCCCGGGCCCTGCTCCGCAGCCAGCCGCGCCTGCAGCCGCTGGCGTTCTTCCACGGTCAGCCAGGGTGCGCTGCCCGGACCATCCGGCAGGGTCTTCCAGACAACATAGGCGAGCGCCAGGGTCGGCAGCCCTTCGATGATGAACAGCCACTGCCAGCCATGCAGGCCCATCAGGCCGTCCATCTGGAGCAGCGCGCCGCCCAGCGGGCCGCTCAGGATGTTGGCGACGCAGACGCCCAGCAGGAAGTAGCCGGTAGCCCGGGCCCGCTGCTCGCGGTCGAACCAGTAAGTCAGGTAGAGCATGACGCCCGGGAACAAGCCCGCCTCGGCAACGCCGAGCAACAGCCGCATGATGTAGAAGCTGGTCTCGCCCTGCACGAATGCCATGCCTGCGGAAAGCAGGCCCCAGGTGATCATGATGCGGGTGATCCAGAACCTGGCGCCCACCTTGTGCATGATCAGGTTGCTCGGGACTTCGAACAGCGCGTAGGTCAGGAAGAACAGCCCGGCGCCCAGGCCATAGGAGGCCGCCGACAATCCCACGTCGATCCCCATGCTGGCCTTGGCCAGGGCGATATTGGTGCGATCGAGGAAACTGATCACGTAGACAATCACAAGCAAAGGCATCAGCTTGCGAATGAGTAGTTTGTTCAGGCGCTGCGCGTCGTCGGCCAAGGGCTCAACGCGCGCCGCGACGGCGTCGGCAGTTAGCATGGGGTCTCCTGATATTGGTGTTTTATTGATGTTCTTCTTGTGCTGGCACGCCAGCGCCGCCGCGGCTCAGGCCGGGCCGAGGTCGGCCCAGACCGGTCCGTCCGGAAAGCTGTAGCGCTCAAGCGTGCCGGCATGCATCTCGATGCTGTAGCCCGGCCGCTGGGGCGGCATATAGCGGCCGTTGCGAATCACTACCGGCTCGATGAAATGCTCGTGCAGATGGTCGACGTATTCGAGCACGCGGTTTTGCAGCGAACCCGATACCGCGATGTAGTCGAACAGCGAGATGTTCTGCACGTACTCGCACAAACCGACGCCACCGCCATGCGGGCAGACCGGGATGCCGAACTTCGCCGCCAGCAACACGACGATCAGTACCTCGTTGAGACCGCCGAGGCGCGCGGCGTCAAGCTGGCAAAAATCCAGCGCCCGCGCCTGGAACATCTGCTTGAACATCACGCGATTGTGGCAATGCTCGCCGGTGGCCACGCCGATGGGCGCAATGCGCTTGCGGATTTCAGCGTGCCCGAGAATATCGTCCGGGCTGGTCGGCTCTTCGATCCACCAGGGATCGAAGGCCGCGAGGCGGCGCATGGCGTCGACCGACTGATCCACGCTCCAGACCTGGTTGGCGTCCATCATCAGCGTCCGCTCCCAGCCGATCTCCTCACGCAGGATCGTGGCGCGGCGCATATCCTCCTCCAGATCGGCGCCGACCTTCTGCTTGAAGTGCGTCCATCCCGCCGCGACGGCATCGCGCGCCAGCTGGCGCATCCTCTCCTCCGAATAGCCCAGCCAGCCCGCGGCGGTGGTGTAGCCCGGGTAGCCTTGCTCGAGCATCTGCGCCTCTCGCCGTGCCTTGCCCGGGGCCTGGCGGCGGAGCAGCGCGATCGCTTCCTCCGGCGTCAGCGCATCCGTCACGTAGCTGAAATCCAGGCAGCGGACCAGTTCTTCAGGCGTCATGTCCGCCAGCAGCTTCCATACCGGCTTGCCGGCTGACTTTGCCCACAGATCCCAGATGGCGTTGACGATGGCCGCGGTGGCAAGGTGAATCACGCCTTTTTCCGGCCCCAGCCAGCGCAACTGGCTGTCGCTGGTGGCAAACCGCCGCCAGAAGGCGCCCATGTCCGAGGTGATTTCCTCGAGGGTCAGGCCAACCACCAGCGGGGCCAGGGATTGCACGGCGAGCACGCAGATCTCGTTGCCACGGCCGATGGTGAAGGTCAGCCCGTGGCCTTCCATGCCTTGCGGGGCATCGGTGTGCAGCACCACATAGGTTGCCGAATAGTCCGGAGCGGCATTCATGGCATCGGAGCCGTCAAGGGTTCTGGACGTCGGGAAGCGAATGTCGTGGACGCTGAGGTGGGTAATTCGAATACGCATTTGACGCTCGCCTGATTGGTTGTTGGGGCCGTCTGGAACATCCTGGCCATCTGGGACGCGTCGACTGTACAGCCCCTATTGATACCTGCATAATCGTGCTTTCATATATATCGATATCAAAATTGGTATCTGTTCGATGTGAAGCCAACCGATGTGAAACCCGAGCCCACCGAACCCTCCGCGGAATCGGCGAAAGCGTTCGCGCCGCTGAAGATCTCAAGCCGGCAGATCGCCTTGATCAACGCGCTGGCGGAACACCGCAACCTTCGCCGGGCCGCGGCCGCCATGCACACCACCCAGCCGGCGGCCAGCCTGTTGCTGCAGCAGCTTGAGGAAAGACTCGGCGTGCAGTTGTTCGAGCGCCTTCCGCGGGGCATGGAGCCGACGCTCTACGGCGAAGTACTGATCCGTTTTGCCCAGGGGGTCGCGCACGAATTCGGCCATGCTGAAGCGGAAATCGCGGAACTGGGCCGCGGCGCCTCGGGCCTGGTGCGGATCGGTACCGTCATGGGTCCGGTGCCGACGGTCCTGACGCGCGGGCTGCTGGCGTTCAAGGCCGCTAACCCGAAGGTGCGGATTGCCATTGAGGTGGGGACGAGCGACACCCTGCTGCCGTCGCTGATCCGGGGGGACTTCGATGTGGTGCTGGGCCGCTTGCCCGACCGGCTCAGTCATCCGGACCTGGACATTGAATTGTTCGAAAGGGGCGAGCAGATGCGGGTGATCGCGCGGCCGGACCATCCGTTGACCAGGCTCGATCCACTGGCGTTGCGCGACCTGGTGCCGATGACCTGGATTCTTCACCCCGTGGGCAGCCCGATGCGGCTGAGAGTCGAGAGTGCGTTGACGCAGGCGGGCATGATCGATGCCCTGGACATCGTCGAGACCGCGTCCATTCTTGCCGCCACCGCCATGATGGAAACCTCCGACATGATTTCCGTGGTGCCGAACGACGTCGCGCAGTATTACGCGCGTTATGCAATGGTCTCCGTGCTTCCCGTGGAGTTGCCGGTGTCGATGGTCAATCTCGGGTTGCTGACGCGGCGCTCGCGTCCGATGTCGGCGGCGGTGCGCGGCGTGCTCAGTTACTTGAAGGAGTACGGGAGGGACGCCGAGGATGGCAGCCCCGATCCGGGAGGCAGGCGCTGAACAAAAAAGGCGGACACCAGACTGGTGCCCGCCCGTTCAACGCCTGCCGTCAGCCGGCGATCTCCGCCACCGCCTTCGCTGGCGCCCCCGCATAGTGATCGAACTGCATCGCAAAGCTTGCGCGCCCCGAGGTCAGTGCGCGCAAGCTGCCGATATAGCCGAACATGCCGGCCAATGGCACATGCGCTTCAACCACGACCGTGTTGCCGCTGCCATCGCCGCCGCGCTGCGACTGCCCCCGCACCAGCCCCCGGCGCCGGTGCATGTCGCCGATCACGTCGCCGACATGATCCGCGGGCGTCACCACCTCCACGGCCATCACCGGCTCCAGCACCATCGGCTGCGCATCACGCGCGGCTTCGCTGAAGGCCGCCGCCGCCGCGGTCTCGAAGGCCAGCGCCGAGGAATCGCGCTCGTGGTAGCTGCCGTCCAGCAGGGTGGCCTTGAAATCGACCACCGGGTAGCCCGCGAGCACGCCTTGCGCTGCCGCGCGGCGGATACCGGCTTCCACCGCCGGCACGAACTCGCGCGGTACCGCGCCGCCGGTGATGCGGCTCTCGAACTGCAGGCCTTCTCCGCGCGCCAGCGGCTCGAAACGCAGCAGCACTTCCGCGAACTGGCCCGGCCCGCCGCTTTGCTTGCGGTGCAGATAGCGCGCATCGGCGGCGCGGGTCAGCGTTTCGCGATAAGCCACTTGCGGGCGGCCTACCGTCACCTCCACGTTGAACCGCGTGCGCAGTTTTTCCAGCGTGACCTCAAGTTGCAATTCGCCCATGCCGGACAGCAGCGTCTGGCCGCTCTCCGGATCTTGCCGCAGCCGCAGGCTCGGGTCTTCCTGCACCAGCACCTGCAAGCCGCGCGACAAGCCAGCCTGGTCCGCCTGCGATTTCGGCTCGATGGCCACGTCGATCACCGGTTCGGGCGACTCGATGCTCTCCAGCACCACGGGATGCGCCGGATCGGTCAGCGTGTCGCCGGTGATGGTGGCCTTGAGGCCGACGATCGCCACGATGTCGCCCGCCACGGCAACATCGCGCTCCTGCTTCCGGTCGGCATGCATCTCGTACAGCCGGGCCACGCGTTCACGCTTGCCGCTGCCGGCGTTGAGCACGGTGTCCCCGGCGGCAAGCCTGCCGCGATACAGGCGGACGAAGGTTAGCGTGCCGTGCGCGTCGTGCACCACCTTGAAGGCGAGCGCCACCAGCGGCTGGTCCGCATCCGCGCTGACTTCATGGCGATCCAGCTCGCCGGGTGCCGGCAGATAGGCCGTCACCGCGTCGAGCAGCGGCTCCACGCCCTTGTTCTTGAAGGCCGATCCCGCCAGCACCGGCACCACGGCGCCGGTGATCGTTGCGCGCCGGATGGCCGCGCGCAGCGCGTCCCCGGCCGGCTCGCGGCCGGCGAGATAATCCTCGAGCAAGGCATCGTCATGCTCGGCCAGGGTTTCCAGCAAACGTTCGCGCCATACGGCCGCATGCTCCCTCTGCGCGGCCGGCACGGCCTGCGTCACGTATCCGGTCGTGCCCGCACCGCCCTGCCATAGCAAGGCCTGCATGGTGACGAGATCGATCACGCCGGTGAAATCGCCCTCGCTGCCGATGGGCAATTGCAGCACGAGCGGCACCACGCCGAGGCGGTCCTCGATCATGCCCACCACGCGCAGGAAATCCGCGCCGGTGCGATCCAGCTTGTTGACGAAGGCGAGGCGCGGCGCGCGATAGCGGTCCGCCAGGCGCCAGTTGGTTTCCGTCTGCGGCTCCACGCCGGCCACGCCGTCGAACACCACCACGGCGCCGTCGAGCACGCGCAGCGAGCGGTTCACTTCAATGTTGAAATCGATGTGGCCCGGCGTATCGATCAGGTTGATCTGGTGCTCGCGCCAGAACACGGTGGTGGCCGCGCTGTTGATGGTGATGCCGCGCGCCTGCTCCTGCGGATCGAAATCCATGGTGGCGGCGCCGTCATGCACCTCGCCCAGCCGGTGGCTGGCGCCGGTGTAGAACAGGATGCGTTCCGAGGTGGTGGTCTTGCCGGCGTCGACGTGGGCGATGATGCCGATGTTCCTGAGGTTTCTGCGTTCGTTCCTGCGTTCTTTTCTGCTTTCCATGATGGGCTGCCTACAATGCAAACACCCTGGCGGGTGTGTGCCTGCCAGGGTGTCTTGGGTCCCTGGGAGGCGATCTGCGAGGCCTCCCGGACTGCATGTGCGGCCGGGCGGCTATGGGATCGCTTGCGGGGCGGCGCCGGCATGCCGCATGCGGCACGCAACCTTCTCAGTGGCTACGCCAGCCGACGCCGTTACCGCACCAAGGGACGAGCGCAAGCTCCCGTTCCCTTGGCCGGTTTGAATCGTGGCGATCAGCTTGTCGTAGGTACGCATGGCGTGTCAGATGGTGGCGAAACAAAAAAACAAAACCCCGGAGGGCCTGCGGGCCGTCCGGGGTTGGCGATATGCTGTGTCGTCACTCCCGGAACCGGCCTTGCAGCCTTCCGGGCGGACGCTCGGAAGACTAGGCGTGAATAGCCAGCAGCACGCGTTCACCGTAAGGTGCCGCGGCAAACACTGCGATGGCGGTGCGTTGCGCTGCTTGCTTCATGTTGCCTGAACTCCAGAGAATGGAGCGGAGTCTAGCACTTGCAGGAAAAACTTGCAGCGCACCATACGTGCACCCCGCCCCAAAGTGCGCTAGGCTGAAAAAAGACATCCCCACGCAGGAGATCCCCATGCCAAGTCACCCAGTCCTGGAACGGGTCACCGCCCGTATCGTGGCGCGCAGTGCTGGCACCCGCCAGCCCTACATGGACCGCACCCGCGCCATGGCGGGGCAGAAGGTGGAACGCGCCCATCTCTCGTGTACCAACCTGGCGCACGCCGTGGCGGCCATGCCAGAGCAGGCCAAGATCCGCCTGAAGGCGCAGGAGCGCCCCAACCTCGCCATCGTTTCGTCCTACAACGATATGCTGTCGGCGCACCAGCCACTGGCGGAGTATCCGCAATGGCTCAAGGAGGCCGCGCTGGAAGCGGGCGGCACCGCGCAGTTCGCTGGCGGCACGCCCGCCATGTGCGATGGCGTGACGCAGGGTCAGGACGGCATGGATCTCTCGCTGTTCTCGCGCGATGTGATCGCGCTGTCCACGGCGGTGGCGCTGTCGCACCAGATGTTCGACGGCGCGCTGTACCTCGGCGTGTGCGACAAGATCGTGCCGGGGCTGGTGATGGGCGCGCTGTCCTTCGGCCACCTGCCGGCGATCTTCGTGCCCGGCGGGCCCATGACCACGGGCATCGGCAATGAAGAAAAGGCCCGCGTGCGCCAGCGCTATGCCGAGGGCAAGATCAGCCGCGCCGAGTTGCTGGAGGCGGAGAGCCAGTCCTACCACGGCCCCGGCACCTGTACCTTCTACGGCACCGCCAACTCCAACCAGATGCTGATGGAGATCATGGGCCTGCACCTGCCCGGCACCGCCTTCGTCAATCCGAACACGCCGCTGCGCGAGGCGCTCACGCGCGAGTCCGCGCGGCAGGCGCTGCGCCTGGTACATGGCGGCGAGCGCTATACGCCCGTGGCCGACGTGCTCGACGAGCACGCCTTCGTCAACGGCATCGTCGGCCTGCTGGCCACCGGCGGCTCCACCAACCACACGCTGCACCTGGTGGCGATGGCGCGCACCGCCGGCATCGTGCTGGGCTGGGACGATTTCGCTGAACTATCGGAAGTGGTGCCGTTGCTGGCGCGCGTGTACCCCAACGGCAGCGCGGACGTGAACCAGTTCCAGGCCGCAGGTGGCCTGCCTGTGGTGATCCGCGGCCTGCTGCAGCTCGGGCTGCTGCACGACGACGTCACTACCGTGGTGGGCAAGGGGCTGGCGGACTACACCCGCGAGCCGGTGCTGCGCGATGGCAGGCTCACCTGGATCGACGGGCCGGAAGCACCGCTGGACGACAGCGTGGTGCGCTCTGCCAGCCAGCCGTTCGCGCCCGAGGGCGGCATCAAGCTGCTTGACGGCAATATCGGCCGCGCGGTAATCAAGATCTCGGCGGTCAAGCCCGAGCACCATGTGGTCGAGGCCCCCGCGCTGGTGTTCCATACGCAGGATGCGCTGATCGACGCCTTCAAGCGCGGCGAACTGGAGCGCGACTTCGTCGCTGTGCTGCCGTGGCAAGGGCCGGCCGCCTGCGGCATGCCGGAGCTGCACAAGCTCACACCTACGCTGACGGTGCTGCAGGAGCGCGGTTTCCACGTGGCGCTGGTGACGGACGGGCGCATGTCCGGCGCGTCGGGCAAGGTACCGGCCGCCATCCACGTCTGCCCCGAAGCACTGAGCGGCGGCGGCATCGCCCGCGTGCGCGACGGCGACCCGATGCGCGTGGATGCGAACACCGGCGTGCTGACGGTGATGGTGCCAGAAGCGGAGTGGGCCGCGCGCGACGTGACGCCGCCCGATCTCACCGCCAACCGGCACGGCGTGGGACGCGACCTGTTCGCAAACTTCCGGCGCCATGTCAGCACGGCCGAGGCGGGCGCGTGCTCGCTGTTCGCGCAGGAGGGCTGAAGCGCCCCGCTTAGAAACTATGGCTGATGCCGGCACCAAACCCGGTGCCGCCACTGGCCTGCCGGCTGTGGCGATACGACACCGCGCCATACAGCGTGGTGCGTTTCGATAACGCATAGTCCAGCCCGTTGGTGACATAGTCGGTCGTGCCGGCCTGGCCGTAGCCCTGGAAATCCCGCGCGCCGGAGAGCTTCAGCGTGACGGCGCCCACGCGCCAGTTCACGCCGAGGGTGGCCGCGCTGCGTTTCGCGCTGGCATCGCCGAGAAACGCCTGGCTGGCGGCGCTCAGATGCGTCTGGCTATACGACGCCTTCAGCCGCACCGCGCTGAAGGCATAGGCGAGCCCGGCAAACCAGGTGTTGTCGCGGGCCGAGTTGCGCTCGGCGGTGAGCATGGCGGACCACGGTCCCGCGTCGTAGTTGAGCGAGGCGGCCAGCGGCCGGGTGCGGTCCCGGTTGCCGGCGGCATCCGGCGTCTCGTTCTTTTCCACGCCGGCGGCGACGTGGACATGCACGCCACCCCATTTCGGCGAATCGTAGAACACCCCGTTGTTCAGCCGTGAATATTCGCCCGCCGGACCGTTGTGGTACGGATCGGTGCGATAGGACGGGTGGTACACAAACCAGGCCACCGAGCTGACGCGATTGAAGTTGTCCCAGCTGTCGTACTGCCAGTCGTATTGCCACATCGGCGTCAGCGCGCGGCCAAACCGCAGGTCGCCATAGGGCGATCCGATGCCGACGGTGGATTCGCCCTGGAAGTAAGGCGTGGCGCCGCTGGCTTCGAGGCGTCCGTCGCCCATATCGAAACGTGTCTGCAGGTTCATGGTGGCGGCCCAGCCGCCGCCCAGCGGCTCGCTGCCGCGCAGGCCGATGAAGCTGCGCTGCATGGTGCCGAGCTGGACCGGCTGTCCCGGCGCCGGGCGGAAGATGCCGGCATCGGCAAAACCATACAGCGTGAGGCTGCCCTGCGCTTGCGCCATCGGTGCGGCCGGGGCCAGTACGGCGGCGCAGGCGAGCGCCGGCAGGCAGCGCGCCAGTGCGCGCTTGCGGCGCAGACCGGGGGAAAATGCGCTTTTGCATGGCGGCGTCACGGCGCGAAAGCGCGGGGATGTATGTGATGGGTTCCGTGTGGGGTTCAGTGCGGGCGTGGAGTCAAACGTCAATGCCAGTTCCAGATTTGAATACATGCCAGGGCCCGCCGCTCCGGTGGCGGGCCCTGGACACGCGTGAGAGACCCAAAGGGGCGAAAGTGCGGCGGCATCACGGGGGCGCGCCACAAGACAGAATCGCCGCCGGGCGTTTGCGCGCCCCGGCGGCGGAAGACGATCAGGCCAGACGGTTCAGCTCAGCCTGCGCGCGGGATTGGCCGCGGCGGGCACGGCGAGTTGCGCATCGTCGGGTACGCGCAGTTCCTGCACCGGCACGGCGATGGCGCAGCCGGCGGCTTCCAGCGCCTGCTTGATGCGGTGGTAGAACGCGAAGCGCACGTTCCAGTAATCCCCGGCGGCAAGCCAGCAGCGCACGTTAAGCGTCACGCCTTGCGCCGCGTAGTTGACCACCATGACCTCGGCGGCTGGGTCCGCCAGCACGCGGTCTTCCGCGGCGAGCATGGCGCGCAGCGCATCGAGCGCGGCCTGGATATCGGCGCCGAAGGTGACCGTGACCTCGATATCGAGGCGGCGCGTGGGGTTCTCGCTGTAGTTGGTGATGGCGCTGCCCCAGATCTTGCCGTTGGGCACGCGCAGGCAAACCCCGTCGAAGGTGGTCAGCTCGGTCATGAACAGCCCGGTTTCGCGCACCGTGCCCGCCACGCCCTGGGCATCGATGTACTGGCCCACGCGGAACGGCCGCAGCAGCACCAGCATGATGCCCGCGGCGATATTCTGCAGCGTGCCTTGCAAGGCCAGCCCGATGGCGAGGCCGGCGGCGCCGAGCATGGCGATGATGCTGGCGGTCTGCACGCCGAATTGCGACAGCACCAGCACAATCGTGATCACGCGCACGATCCACTGCGTGACGCTGGCCAGCATGGGACGCAAGGTGGCATCGACGCGCGGGCGGTCGAATGCGCGCAGCACGGCGGCGCGGGCACGACCCGAGATCCACCAGCCCAGTATCAGGATCAGGACGGCAGCGATGCAATTCAGGCCCTGCTGCACCACCAGTTGCAGCAGGTAGGTCCAGGCTGCTTCCAGCTTTCTGGGCTCGATCAAGTTGAGGTCCATGGATTCGGCTCCGGCAATCAAATTGAAAAGACTGGTCATGTGCGGCTCACGATGCCGCGCCGTCGCGCCGGCGATGCACCAGTTCGCCTGCGTCGGGCAACGGCGTTTCGCTGCGCGCGAGCTGGCCGGGATCGAGCTGATGCGAGAAGCCAGCCACCGAGCCCATGCGGCGCTGGCGGTCCTCCGGCAAGGTTGGCCCGCTCTGAATATAGACGGTGAGCAATTCGGCAAGATGAACGAGCACCGACAACCGTGTGCGCTCATAGCCATGCGAGGCGTCGGCGCCGAAGCAAAGCAACGCCGTACGCACATCGTGCCCGGCACTGACCGCCGCGCCCGCGTCGGAGTGGTAGAAACGGAACACGTCGCGATGGCTGGGGATGCCGTGCTCTTCGCACAGGCGCAGCAAGCGGCGCGTAAGGTGATAGTCATGCGGTCCGGCCGAATCCATCAGCGGAATGGTCACGCCGCTTTCGCTCGCGCCCTGCCCCGGCGCCACCGGGCCGATGTCGATGCCGATCACTTCGCTGACGTCGTCCTCGATCACCGCGGTGGCGCCCGAACCAACTTCTTCGGTGAGCGTAAACACGGCGTGGCAGTCCATCGGCACCGGCGCGCCGCTTTCGCGCACGGCCTTGAGCGCGGCCAGTACCGCGGCGACGCCGGCCTTGTTGTCGAGATGGCGCGAGACGATAAAGCCGTTGTCGAGGATCTCGGGGTTGGCGTCGAACGCAACGAAATCGCCCACCTGTATACCGAGTTCGCGCAGTGCTTGCGGCGTGGCGGCATTTTCGTCGAGCCGCAGTTCGAGCTGGTCCCAGTTGACGGTTTGCGTGTCCACCGCCTCGTTGTATACGTGCCCCGAAGCCAGCAAGGGCAGCGTCGAGCCGCGATGCCGGCCGCTCTCGGTAAACAATGTCACGCGCCCGCCTTCGGCCCAGCGGCTGGACCAGGTGCCGATGGGAGCCAGCGCCAGGCGGCCATTGGGCTTCACTTCGCGCACCATGGCGCCAAGCGTATCGAGATGGGCGACGATAGCGCAGTCTGGGCCGAGCCCGGCTTCCGCCCGATTGCCGCGCAGCGTGGCGCGGATGGTGCCGCGCCGGGTGAGCTGGTACGGAATGTCCAGGCTGTCGAGCACGCGCGCGGTGTAGTGCACGATCTCGTCGGTCAGCCCGGCGGGACTGGGGATGGCGAGCAGCTCCAGCAGCGTGGTCTTGAGGTAGTACGGGTCGATCGTCAGTGTCTGCATGCGTGCGGGTTCATGGTTCGGTTCAGGAAGAAGTTGGTACGGAAGAAGTTGGTACGCCAGGGAACGCGGTCAGGCGGTGAACGGGAACAGGAGATCGACAAAGCGCTCGGCGGTCGGCTGCGGTTCGTGGTTGGCCAGGCCGGGGCGTTCATTGGCTTCGATGATCACGTACTCGGGCTGGTCATGCGCGGGTACCAGAAAGTCCAGTCCCACCACCGGGATGCGCAACGCGCGTGCGGCGGTAACGGCGGCTTCGCGCAGCACCGGATGGAGTTCCGCCGTGACGTCGTGCAGCGTACCGCCGGTATGCAGGTTGGCGGTCTTGCGCACCGGCACGCGCTGGCCGGCCGCCGGCACCGAAGCCATCTCCAGGCCTTGCGCGGCGATGCAGCGCCCGGTTTCGCCGTCCATCGGAATGCGGCTTTCGCCACCAGTGGCAGCGGCGCGGCGCGCGCTGTGGCGCTCGATCAGCGTCTTGAGATCCGACTTGCCGTCTCCCACCACTTCGGCCGGCTTGCGAATCGCGGCAGCCACCACCTCATAGCCGATCACGACGATGCGCAAGTCCTGCCCGGGGCGGAACGACTCCAGCAGCACGTTGCCGCCTTCGCGCTGCGCGGCTTCGATAGCGCTGGCCAGTTGCGCGGTGTCGCGCACGTCCACGCTGATGCCGCGCCCCTGCTCGCCGCAGGCGGGCTTGACCACCACCGAGCCGCAGGCGCCAAGGAAGGCGGCGTTGTCTGCCTCGCTGCCCGCGGACTGCTGGCGCGGCACCGCGAGGCCCGCCGCATCCAGCCGGGCACGCGTGAGCGCCTTGTCCTGGCACCATGTCATGGCCACCGCGCCGGTCAGCTCCGAAAGCGATTCGCGGCACAGCACCTCGCGCCCGCCGAAACGCAGGCCGAAGATGCCGCTGGCGGCATCGACGATGTCCACGCCGATGCCGCGCCGGCGCGCTTCCTTGACAATCAGCGCGGCGTAGGGATTGAGCCGGTCGCACTCGCTGCTGCCGGCGAACAGCGGCTCGTTGATGGCGTTCTTGTGCTTGATGACAAAGCCATCGAGCTGGCTGAAGCCGAGCTTGTGATACAGGCCGATGGCGTGCTCGTTGTCGTGCAGCACCGAGAGGTCGAGCGACTGCCTGCCGCGTTCGGCAAAGCGCGCGAGCAGGTGTGTGACCAGCGCGCGCCCCACGCCGGCGAGGTGGGTCTGCGGATCCACCACCAGGCACCACAGGCTGCTGCCGCCCTGCTCGTCGCCGAAGGCCAGCGCATGGTCCACGCCCATGGCCGAGCCGACGATCTCGCCGCTTTGCTCGTCCTCGGCGAGCAGGTAGACCACCGCCTCCTGCTCGCGTTGGCGCCACACGGTGGCGGCATCTAGCGGCACCATCTTGCGCATGGCGTAGAGGCGATTGATGGCGGCGATGTCGGCGCGGGTCGCGAGGCGGCGAATGGTGACGCCAGGAGACGGCGCGCTATCGTCCAGCGGCACATCGAGGCGGCGGCGGAACAGCAGCGAAGGATCGAGAAACAGCGTCTGCGGCGCTTGCGCGAGCACGAGTTGCGGCGCGTCCACGTAAAGCGCGATGTCGCGCCGGCCCGGCGCTTCTTGCTGCAGTTCGGCAGCCAGCAGCGCCGGCGAACCGAAGGCCGGTGCGAACATCAGCCGGCCCCAGCCGCAATCGATCGTGGCATTGGGGCGGGTCGACACCGGCGCCGGCGGCTCGCAGGCGCTGCGCGGGGTGGCGGCGCCAGTGCGATCCCCGCCGGCGGGATCATGCATCGCGCCGGCGGGATGCGGCGGGGGCGCGGTCCGGCCGCTGGCCCTGGTGCGCTCGGAAAGGCTGACAAGGTTGGTGGATGGCATGTGGGTCTTCCTCCTGTTGGTGTCTCGTGCAGCGGCCCGTCAGGCAGGCGTGTTGTCGGTGCATCGCTGCGCCGGTCAGATGCCGCGCGTCTGCAACCACGCTTCGAGCAGCGCGATCTGCCAGACCTTGGAGCCCTTGAGCGGGGTGATATGGCTATCGGGCGCGTCGAGCATGGCGTCGGCCACGCCGTCGCGGTAGAGGCCGCGGCTGCGCGCGCGATCGCTGCTGATGTAGCCGCGCACGTAACCCAGGAACGGGCCGCGCAGGTACTTCAGCGCGGGCACCGGGAAATAGCCCTTGGGGCGATCGATCACCGCGGCCGGGATCACCTGGCGCGCCGCTTCCTTGAGCACATGCTTGCCGCCCGCGGCGACCTTGTGGCGTGCCGGCATGCGCGCGGCCAGTTCCACCAGCTCGTGGTCGAGGAAGGGCACGCGCGCTTCCAGGCCGTGCGCCATGGTCATGTTGTCGACGCGCTTGACCGGGTCCTCCACCAGCATCACGGTGGTGTCCACGCGCAGCGCGCGGTCGATAGCGCTGTCGGCGCCGGCCTGGGCGAAGTGCGCGGCAAGGAAGCGGCCGCTGGGATCGTCGGCCAGCCATTGCGGCGCGAGCAGCTCCGCCATCTCGCCGTGGCTGCGGTCGAAGAAGCCGCGCCGGTAGGCGGCGACCCCGCCGTCCGCGTCCGTGTTGCCGGCCAGCGGCGGGTACCAGTGGTAGCCGCCGAAGACTTCGTCGGCGCCCTGCCCGCTCTGCACCACGCGGCTGTGTTTCGCCACGGCGGCGGACAGCAGGTAGAAGGCCACGCAGTCGTGGCTGACCATCGGCTCGCTCATGGAGCCGATGGCGTCGGGCAGCGCGGTCAGCAGGCCGGCCGCCGGAATCATCATCTTCTCGTGGCGGGTGCCGAAGTGCCTGGCCACCAGGTCGGAGTACCGGAACTCGTCGCCAGCCTCGCCGCCCACGGTTTCGAAGCCGATGGCGTAGGTGCGCAGGTCGGGCGTACCCGTTTCTGCGAGCAGGCCGGTGATCAGGCTGGAGTCGACGCCGCCGGACAACAGCACGCCCACCGGCACATCGCCCACGGTGCGGCGGCGCACGGCGTCGCGCAGCGTGGCGAGCGCGAGATCGCGCCAGGCCTCGAACGGCCGCTCGAGATCGTCTGCATTCCGGCTGAAATCCAGCCGCCACCAGGTGCGGCTGTCGGTGCGGCCGTCGGGCTGCACCGTCATATGCGTGGCCGGCGGCAGCTTGCGCACGGCTTGCAGGATGGTGTGGGGCGCGGGAACCACGGCGTGCAGGCTCAGGTAGTGATGCAGCGCTACGGGGTCAAGCGTGGTGTCGATATCGCCACCGGCCAGCAAGGCTGGCAGCGTGGAAGCAAAGCGCAGGCGCTGCGGCATGGCCGAGTAGTACAACGGCTTGATGCCCAGGCGGTCGCGCACCAGGTGGGTCACGCCGGAATCGCGCTCCCACAGGGCGAAGGCGAACATGCCGGCGAAGCGGTCGAGCGCGGCCGGCCCCCATGCATGCCACGCCTTGATGATGACTTCGGTATCGCCGGTCGAGGCAAAGCGGTAGCCCTGGGCGGCCAGTTCTTCACGCAACGCATCGTGGTTGTAGATCGCGCCGTTGAACACGATGCCCAGGCCCAGTTCGTTGTCGATGAAGGGCTGGTGCGCGCGCTGCGACAAATCCATGATGCGCAGCCGGCGATGGCCGAACGCACGGCTGCCCAGGCTAAACAGGCCCTCTCCGTCGGGGCCGCGCGGCGCCTGGTCGCGCGTCATGACGGCGACGGCGTGCAGGTCGGCCATGACCTGATCGAAACGTAATTCTCCAGCAATGCCACACATATCCGGACGCTCTCCTGTCACTGGCGGTATCGGGACGTCCGATGGGACTGCCAAAGCCCAAACACCGCGCCGTGTATTGTTTTCTCATGGCGCGGTGTTCTGGTCTGCCCGAGACCGTCTGACCGGATGTCAGACGATCACCTACAGTTGGTTGAAATTGGGGATACTTTCAGGACAGATGACAGGGGCTTTGGTTTCCCCGAATCGCGCGATGGCAGTCGGCCAAACCGGCGCGAGCCCTTAGTGGACAAGGGCTCGCGCCGGTTCAAAAAAATTCGCCCGAGTGCCATTTCAGATACTTTTATACGTGCATGGCATCGCGCGGCAAAGCGGTGCAAGCATCACATTTCTGGCACACGCGGCATGGTGTGGGATCGAAAGGTGGCGCATTTCGGCGCCCGGACGGCACCGTCGAGGCACGCAGAATTGGGTACGCTTTGGTGCAGGAGAGGGGTAATGAACCGGTGCAG
The DNA here is from genome assembly GCA_000955785.1 of Burkholderiaceae bacterium 16. Taxonomy (GTDB): domain Bacteria; phylum Pseudomonadota; class Gammaproteobacteria; order Burkholderiales; family Burkholderiaceae; genus Cupriavidus. The sequence continues at coordinate 102,185 of JYOD01000013.1, read as the reverse complement.
CCGGACCGCAGGGCGCCGCCCGGCCGGCGTTCAGGCCGTCAAAGGGTGATCGTGCAAGCGGTCGCGCGAGGCCAGCGAGGGGAACAGGCGCATCCACACCGCCACGACCACCAGCGTGCCGATGCCGCCCAGCAACACCGCGCCGACCGGCCCGAGCAGTGCGGCCGTGACGCCCGACTCGAACTCGCCAAGCTGGTTGGATGCCCCGATGAACACCGAGTTGACGGCCCCCACGCGCCCGCGCATATCGTCGGGCGTATCGAGCTGGACCAGGGTGGACCGCACCACCACGCTGATCATGTCGGAAGCGCCGAGCATGACCAGCGCCGCCATCGACAGCGGCAGCCAGTGCGAGACGCCGAACGCCATGGTGGCCACGCCGAACACAGCCACCGCGCCGAACATCACGCGTCCCACGCGGCGGTTCATCGGGTGATGAGCCAGCCACAGCGCGGTTACCAGCGCGCCGACGGCGGGCGACGAGCGCAGCAGGCCAAGGCCCCAGGGCCCGGTGTGGAGGATGTCGCGCGCATAGATGGGCAGCAGCGCGGTGGCGCCGCCCAGCAGCACGGCAAACAGATCCAGCGAGATCGCGCCGAGCAGCACCGGACGGCTGCGGATATAGGAGAAACCGGCAAACAGCGTGGCGACGCTGACCGGCGTGGTCAGCCGCTGCGCGGCCTGGCGCAGCTTGAGCACGCTCACCAGGCAGGCGGCCACGGCGAACAGCGTGGCGCTGATAGCGTAGACCACGCCGGGGCCGGCCACATAGGCAAAGCCGCCCAGCGCGGGGCCGATGATGATGGCCGTCTGCGTGGCGGAACTGGACAAGGCCACTGCGCGCGGAAGCTGGCGCGGCGTGACCACGCTGGGCAGCAGCGCTTGCAGGGTCGGCGTCTCGAATGCGCGGGTGGCGCCGATCAGCGCCACGAAGACAAAGATGTGATCGCGCGTGATCCAGCCCTTCAGGCTCGCCACCGCCATCGACACCGCGATCAGCGCTTCCAGCGTCTGGCAGGTCCGTACGATCAGGCGCCGGTCGAAACGGTCAGCCACATGGCCTGACACCAGCAGGAGCATCACCGAGGGCAGGAACTGCACCAGGCCCACCATGCCGAGCATGAAGGGATCGCGGGTGAGGTCATACATCTGCCAGCCCACGGCCACCGTGAAGATCTGATAGCCGATGGTGGTGCACAGGCGGGCAAACCAGAACAGCCGAAATGAAGGGTCGCGAAAAACAGAGTCCGGCGCGGTGGCCGGAGCAGTAGCAGGGGTCGGCATGGATGGCGGTGATCACAGGGCGGGCGGCGAGGCAAGGCGCTGGCCTGCCTCACTCGGCGGGAAAAGCTGAAAAGCGCCTGAAACGACTCGATTGCAGCCAAAACCACGCACCGGCTGCTACCGGGCCATTTCCCGGGCCAGTTCCCGCAAGTTTCGGATTCTATCCGAGCCCCGCGATGCATGCAGGCGCATGCATCGCGTCCGTGTGTCACCACCATGTATCAACAATGATGCAATATCGCCACACAGCAACAAATGCGATTGGGTTCGAGAATCATTCGTATTTATAATGCGGCCTTCGATGCGGCGGCTCCCTGACTTTCCCGCCCCGTTCCCAGGAATTCCATCTTGCAGCCCACCTTCACGCCCACAGGCGCCGCTATCGGCGCCGCCCTGCTTTGCCTGACCATATCCGCGCATGCGGCAGACACCCAGCCTGGCGCCTTGCCCGCACCCGACGCCGCAAGCGCACCGCTGGCCGCTGGCGCTTTCAGCGCCGAAAGCACGCTCAATACCGTCACCGTGGTAGGCAACTGGCTCGAGAGCCCCAATGAGGCCAAGGTGCTGGACCACCCTGGCGCGCGCACCATCGTCGACCGCGAAGAAATGATTGAAAGCGGTGCGAGCAACGTGCGCGACGTGCTTCGCAGGGTGCCGGGCGTGCAGGTGCAAGACAGCAACGGCACCGGCGGCAGCGACATCTCGTTGAACGTGGGCGTGCGGGGACTGGCATCGCGCCTGTCCCCGCGCTCTACCATCCTGCTGGATGGCGTGCCGCTGGCCGTGGCGCCCTACGGCCAGCCGCAACTGTCGATGGCCCCGGTCGCGCTGGGCAACCTGCAAGCCGTGGACGTGGTGCGCGGCGCGGGCTCGGTACGCTATGGCCCGCAGAACGTAGGCGGGGTCATCAATTTCGTAACGCGGCCAATTCCCAAGACGTTCACTGCGGACGCCTCTGTCGAGTCCGATATCTACAGTCACGGCGGTGGCGTCAAGACCATCCCGAGCGCCTTCATCGGCGGCACCAACGAACAGGGGCTGGGCGGTGCGTTGCTGTACTCGGGCGTGCACGGCAACGGCTATCGCGCCAGCAACGACCACGTCAATATCGACGACCTGATGCTCAAGGGCGCCTACCGCATCACCCCGGCCGACGAACTGAGCGCGAGCCTGCATTACTACGACGCCACCGCCGGCATGCCCGGCGGCCTGACGTCGGCGCAGTACGCCGCCGATCCGTTCCAGTCGGTGCGGCCCTTCGACAACTTCAGCGGCCGCCGCAAGGACTTCACGCTCAAATACGCGCATAACGACAACAACCGCAAGTTCGAGCTGCTGACGTACTACACGGACAGTTTCCGCGGCAGCAATATCGAGAGCGAAGGCACCGGCGCCACCGCCGGCCAGCGCCGCCTGGTTTCGTATCCGCGCAACTACCACACCTTCGCCATCGAGCCGCGCTACTCGCAACTGTTCCGCGGCGAAAACGTGAGCCACGAAGTGGGCGTGGGCTATCGCTTCCTGCGCGAAGCCAGCGACGAAGAAGCCTCGCGCACCGCCTTCTATCGCCCCGGCACCGGCTTCAATGCGCCCAACGCGCCGTCCACGCTGTACCAGTCGCGCACCGGCGGCACCACGGCCAACGCGGTCTATATCGACGACACCATCAACGTCGGCAACTGGACCATCACGCCTGGCCTGCGCTACGAGATGATCCGCTCCTACGTGACGGACAACTTCACCAAGGTGCGCAACGACGTGAAGTCCGAGGAGCCGCTGCCCTCGCTGGCGGTGCTGTACCACGTGACCGACCAGTGGAAGCTGTTCGCCAACGCCGGCGTCTCCTTTGGCCCGCTGCAGTACTTCCAGATCGCGCAGACCACCAACGGCCTGACCCCGGAAAAGGCCAAGACCTATGAGATCGGCACGCACTTCGCCGGCATCAATGGCTGGGGCGGCGAGCTGACCTTGTTCAACATCGACTTCGACGACGAACTGCAGCTGCGCGGCGGCACCGCCGGCAGCCCGGATGCGTGGACCAACCTGGGCGCGACCACGCACCGCGGCGTGGAGTCGTCGGTGCGCTACGACTTTGGCGCGCTGGCTCCCACGCTGGCGGGCCTGTCGGCTTACGCCACCTACACCTTCACGGATGCCACCTACAACCAGGGCACTTTCGCCGGCCGCGACCTGCCCTTCTATTCGCGCCATGTGGCCACGCTGGGCATGCGTTACGCACGCAACCGCTGGCTGCTCAACGTGGACGCCTTTGCGCAATCGAAGCAGCACTCGCCGGGCGACCCGGCCATCGCCAACGCGCCATACCAGACCGCGGAAAGCGCCAACGGCGCGCTGGGCGATATCCCGGGCTACGCGCTGTTGAACATGCGCCTGGGCTACGACTTCGGCAAGGCGGCGCAAAACCTGAAGATCGCGGTGGGCGTGAAGAACCTGTTCGACCGCCGCTACTTCACCCGCTCCACCGACAACAACGCGGGCAAGTACGTTGGCATGCCACGCACGTTCTACATCCAGGCCTCGCTGGCTTATTGAGCAGGCAGTGCCGCGCGCAGGCTGCTGGCCAGCGCCGCGGCGGCCGGCGCGGCATCGCGCCGCGACAGCAGCACCACGAGCGTGTCGCAGCCGGCATCGGCCAGCGGCACGAAGCACACCCCTGGCGGCGCCATGCGCCCGAGCGAAGCCGGCACCAGGGCCACGCCAAACCCGGCCTCCACCAGCACCAGTTGCGACAGCTTGCGCGAGATCGCCGCGGCGGCGCGCGGGTAGAAGCCGCTCTCCAGGTAGCACTGCGCCACGCGCTGGCTCAGGCCGCCGCGATCCGGATGCGGCAGCGACACGAAGGGTTGCTCCCGCAAGGCATCCAGCGCGATATGGTCCTCCCGCGCCAGCGGGTGCGCGCTGCTTACCGCCAGTTCGACACGTTCGCTGTAGAGCGGATCGACGTTGACGCGGGGCAGCCGGCGCAGCAGCGGCTCGCGCGCCAGGCCAAGATCGGCGCGGCCTTCCTCGATCTCCAGCGCCTGCTGTTCACTGGACGCCTGCGAGACTTCAAGATGAATCCCCGGATGTCCGGACTGGTACGCGCGCAATACCGCCGTGCAGGCTGGCGTCAACGGCACCGAACTCGAATGCAGCAAGCGCACAGTGCCTTGTTCTCCGCGCTCGACCTGCCGCGCCTGCGCCGATGCCTCGGTCAGCTCGGCCAGGATGCGGCGGGCGGCTTCATGGAAAGCGCGGCCGGCCGGCGTGGTTTCCACATGGCGCGCCTTGCGCACCAGCAGCGCCACCTGCAACATGCCCTCCAGTTCCTTGATCTGCCGGCTCAGCGCCGACTGGGCAATAAAGAGCCGCTCGGCGGCCAGGCTGAAGCTGCCGGCATCGACGATTTCCACGAAATAACGCAACTGCTTGAGGGACGGGCTCATTCAGGGACAGGCTCATTGAAGGACGGGCTCATGCCGGGCTGGGTGGTGCGCGGGGCCGCGAGCCGGGATTGCGGACTGCGACGACTGGATTGGCGCCGGCGCGGCGCACGCGCGCAGTGTGCCATGGCGCGGGCGCCGCGCCCAGCACCCTGCCATGCCGCTTTGCGATGGATCGCGGGGCGCTTTGATATTGGTCCGCCGGCGGGCGCGTCCCTATGCTGTGGGGCACGCAACCCCGACTCAGCCTAACGTGGAACTCCCTTCCCTTTCCTTCCTGCTCCCTGGCTTTTCCCTGCCGGCCTACCTCGCCATGTGCCTGGCAATCGCCGGCGCTTATGTGATCTTCGGCATGGCGGGCTTTGGCACCGCGCTGGTGGCGGGACCGCTGCTGGCCCACCTGATGCCGGTCAGCCAGATCGTGCCTCTGCTGGCACTGATGGACTGCAGCGCCGCCGCCTTTGCCTTGCTGCGCGATGGCCGCGCCGCGGACCGCGCCGAGCTTGGCCGGTTGCTGCCCGGCATGCTGGCCGGCAGCCTGGCGGGCGCCGCGTTGCTGCTCAAGCTGCAATCGGATCCGCTGCCGCTGCTGCTGGGCATGTTCGCCATCGCCTACGCGGTCTGGTCGCTTGCCGGCAGGCGCCCGGCGGGCTTCACGCCGCGCGCGGCGCTCCCTTTCGGGCTGGGTGGCGGCATCTGCTCGGCCATGTTCGGCAGCGGCGGCTTCCTGTATGCAATCTACCTGTCGGGACGGCTGGGCAAGGACGCGATGCGCATGACGCAATCGACGCTGATTGGCGTGAGCACGCTGACGCGGCTGGTGCTGTTCGCGCTGGCGGGGGTGTATGCGGGCGCGGCCATCCTCAAGCTGGCGCTGATGCTGGCGCCGGCGATGGCGCTGGGCCTGTGGGCCGGGCGCAGGATCACGCTGCGCTTGTCGCGCGAGCAGTTTCTGCGCATGGTCAATGCGGTGGTGCTGTGTTCGGGCGGCGCGCTGGTGCTGAACTTCCTGCTGCGCGTGAATTGACGAACGCCGCCCGGCGAGGGCGGCGTTCGACCATGACACCCGGCCTCAGACGATCTCGCGCGTTTCCATGAACTGCAGATTGGGAAAGCGCTCCTGCGTCAGGCGCAGGTTGACCATGCTGGGCGCCAGGTAGACGTGATCGCCCGCGCCGTCGAGCGCCACGTTGTGGCCGGCCTTTTCGATCAGCTTGTCGATCTCCGCGGCATCGCCCTTGAGCCAGCGCGCCGTGGCGCAATCGTGCGACTCGAAAATCGCGTCGACGCCGTACTCATGTTCCAGGCGGTGCGCCACCACGTCGAACTGCAGGATACCCACGGCACCCAGCACCAGGTCGTTGGAAGCAATCGGGCGGAACATCTGCGTGGCGCCTTCTTCGGCCAGCTGCTGCAAACCCTTTTGCAGTTGCTTGACCTTGAGCGGGTTGTTCAGGCGCGCGCGGCGGAAGAACTCCGGCGCGAACGAAGGAATGCCGGTGAACTTGAGCGCTTCGCCCTCGCTGAACACGTCGCCCAGGCGGATGGTGCCGTGGTTGGGCACGCCGATGATGTCGCCGGCATAGGCCTCTTCGGTCGTATTGCGGTCCTGCGACATGAAGGTGATGGCGTTATTGATCGCCATGGTCTTGCCGGTGGACACGTGCAGCAGCTTCATGCCGCGCTCGAAGCGGCCCGAACAGACGCGCACGAAGGCGATGCGGTCGCGGTGGCGCGGGTCCATATTGGCCTGGATCTTGAACACGAAGCCGGTGAACTTGGGCTCCTGCGGCACCACCACGCGCGACTCGGTATTGCGCGCCTGTGGCGGCGGCGCCAGCGCGCACAGCGCGTCGAGCAGCGATTGCACGCCAAAGTTGTTGACGGCCGAGCCGAAGTACACCGGCGTCTGCTTGCCGCTGAGGAAGGCGCCCTTGTCGAAGGCATGCGAAGCGCCGCGCACGAGTTCGATCTCGATGCGCAGTTCCTCCGCCTGGCTGCCCAGCACGCGGTCCAGCTCCGGGTTGTCCAGCCCCTGGACGATGGCCGAGGTGCCCTTGTCGCCGTGCGGATCGAACAGCTGCACGCGGTCGTCGATCAGGTGGTACACACCGCGGAAAGACTTGCCCATGCCGATCGGCCAGGTCATGGGCGCGCACTGCATCTTCAGCACGTCCTCGATTTCGTCGAGCAGCTCGATGGGCGAGCGGCCTTCACGGTCGAGCTTGTTGATGAAGGTGATGATGGGCGTGTCGCGCAGGCGGCAGACGTTGAGCAGCTTGATGGTCTGGGCTTCGACGCCGTTGACCGAGTCGATCACCATCACCGCGGAGTCCACCGCGGTCAGCGTGCGGTAGGTGTCTTCCGAAAAGTCCTCGTGGCCCGGCGTGTCGAGCAGGTTGATGATGTTCTCCTGGTAGGGGAACTGCATCACCGAGGAGGTCACCGAAATGCCGCGCTGCTTTTCCAGCTCCATCCAGTCGGAGGTGGCATGGCGGTCGGCCTTGCGCGCGCGCACTTCGCCCGCGACCTGGATGGCGCCGCCGAACCACAACAGTTTTTCGGTCAGGGTCGTCTTACCCGCGTCAGGGTGCGAAATGATGGCAAAGGTGCGACGACGCGCAATTTCGGATACGAGCGAGCTCACGGCAGTGGATTCGGCAAACAGAAGATGAAATAAGGGCCCGGGGCGCAGCGGACCGGCGCCAGGGGCCGGCGCGACCATCAGCTTTCGGTCGGGGGCCGGGCACTGCGGGCATGCACGAAGGGAATCGGGCCGTATTTTACCGGTTCGCGGGACCAGCGGCGCGAGGATCGGGCGGCGCGCTGCCGCTTTGCCCTTTCAGGCTACCGAATTGCAGCGCGTACTGGCGAGTAAGTTCGGCACCGAAGAAGAATATTTGCGCCGAATAATACACCCACAACATCAGCGCCACCACCGAGCCAGCCGCACCATAAGACGTAGCCACGGCACTATTGCCCAGGTAGAGGCCAATCAGCCGCTTGCCCACCGCAAACAGCAGGGCGGTGATGACCGCCCCCATGATCACATCGCGCCAGGCGACGCGCGCGTTGGGCAGCATCTTGAAGATCACGGCGAACAGCAAAGTGACCACGCAAAAGGAAAATGCCGTAGAGATCGCTTCGGCGACCGGCGCAAACCACGATTGCGTCCACAACTGCCCCCAGAAGCGGTCGATCACGGCCAGCGCGGCATTGACGATCAGCGACACCAGCAACATGAAGCCCAGCACCAGCACCAGGCTGAACGACAACAAACGCGCACGCAGCAATTGCTGCCAGCCCGCGCCTTGCGGTACGGGCGCTTGCCAGATCTCGTCCAGGCTGCCCTTTAGCTCGGCAAAGGCGCTGGTGGCGCCGACGAACAGGATGCCTGTGGCGATGGCGGCGGCCACCCCGCTACCGCCGGCGCGATGCGTGGCGGCAAGGATTTCCTGGACGGCGGCCGCGCCCTGGGCGCCGACCAGGCCCTCGATCTGGGCGAATATCTCGCCGCGTGCCGCCTCCGCGCCGAAGAAGAGGCCGGCAATGGAAATCACCAGCACCAGAATCGGTGCCATCGAGAAAAGCATATAGAAGGACAGCGCCGCGCCCTTGCTGGCGGCACGGTGCGCCAGCCACGAGCGTATCGCGGCCAGCACCACGCTGACCGTGCGAGCGGCGGTATGGCGATTGGGCAACCAGTTGCCATTGCGGCCAGGGCGTTGCCTAGGCGGCTTGTGGTCCAGGGACCGGTCGGGGGAATCGGCTGGATTCACGCGTGGATCCCGTTATTGATCGGCGCCGGCGAGCGCCCCTGCAGGGGCGGGGCTATGAGCGCCGTTGTCATGCGCGGCGCTAGCGCCGGTCCTTGCTCAGGCCCCATATCAGCGACACCATGAACAGCACGATGAAGATGAGGAAGACAATCTTGGCGAACGCGGCCGCCCAGGCGGAAATGCCGCCAAAGCCGAACAAGGCGGCAATCACGGCAATGACGAAGAAAACCACGGCGTAGCGCAACATGATGCGACTCCAATGCAGCCATCTCCCGTCTTGTTATCCGCTCCAAGGTTCATGATACCGCCCATCGCACGCTTTGCCCAAGCCGCCTGCGACCCGGTTTTGGCCCGATCCCGGCACCAGCAGCTAGACTGAAAGACGGGCAAGGCGCTATTTCGCTGCGCGCGCACGGCGCCACCGGACCATTGAGCGCCATCCCCAACGTGCAAGCACCGTCCTCCAGCACCCAACCCTTTGACAGTCGGAAGGAGGCACCATGAACAGAAGGACCATCCGCCGCCTCGGGACCGCCGTCTTCCTGGCGCTCGGCCTGCTCGCCGCCGCCGGCTGCGAACGCAGCCAGCCGGGTCCCAAGCCGATCTCCGGCGGACTCGCGCAAAACGCCGGCGGCACAGCGCCGCTGCGCGGCGTGGCGCCGGGCCTGCCAGGCGCGCCAGCCTGAGCGCATCGCCAGCTTCGCAACAGCGCAGGGCAGGCCAGCGTGGCCGGTTACGGCCTGCACGGCAGCCATGCTCCTGCAAGCTCGGGGCGTACCCGTTTCTGCGTAAGGACCATCGCACCTCCCGGACGGCGTTGCCCATGGCAAACGGGGGCTGCGGGGCACAAAAGCTTCCGGCAGCAAAGGCAGGCGGGCGCGCCAGCCGCCGGCACCCCTGTTTCAGCAATGTAACCGGCGCCCGCCCGCCCGTCCGGGCGCACATGGCGCGGCGTCTAGCCTGATCAATCATGGCTGGGCGGTGAATCGGCAATAGCTTACAACCGGCTTCGCTGCCAACAGCGTGTTTCAGCGCTGCAACCAAAATGTCCCCACTTTTGCGGGGAACTTACACACGAACTGGCAACACACCCGCAAACCCTTGCCAGCGCTGGATCCCAGGGTATTGGCACGCTTGTCGCTCTACTCCGTACAGGGAGATATAAAAAAAATGACGCGACGAGTCCTACAACGTGGGAGTGAGTTCTGCCATGCGTCAGCCGCCTGCGCGAATGACGGCACGAAGGCGCTCGTATCGACTGGCGCGGCCTGCGCCCTCGGTCTTGCAGCTTTTGTCGCCGCCTTTGCTTCCTTCTCCGCGAGTGCAGATCCAGGCGACATCGTCGTTCTGCGCAGCGTCGAGCCGCACATTGCCTATCGCGGCATTCCGCAAGGGGACATGCCGGTAGCAGCTGCTGTCGAGCCGTTTCCGTCCACCCGTTTCCAGCAATCCACGGCCGCCGTGGTGAGCGACCTGACCGACAGCGATCTCGCTGCCGCGGTGGGCCGCAGCACCGGCGGCACCGCCGCGTCCGGCGCCAGCCAGCCTGCCACCGGGCGACTGGTCGTGGTGTCCAGCCAGATCGAGGGCCTGGCCAACGGCAGTGGCGCTGGAGGCGTCTCGGGCGGCATCGCCGGCCAGGTCGCGCAGGCTACCGGCAACATGAGCGGCGCCCTGATGCGCGGGCTGGCGCCGCTCGCGGTGGGAGGCCGGCCATGACCCTTACCCACGCTGCCGTTCTGGCCAGCCTGATGCTGGCCAGCCTCCCATCCCACGCCCAGGGCACCGACACCGACAGCGCCCGCATCGATACGGGCGCGCTCGCCGGCGTTGCCGGGCGTGCCGCCGTTAACCTGGCCGCCGGCAGCGGCAATGCGCAAAGCAACCAGGCCGCCATCGCGGACATTGGCAGCGCTACGGTGCAGTCGCGCCAGCACGTTGGCGCGACCGTGCCCGCGGGCAGCGCCGTGAGCCAGATCGGCAACGGCGCATTCGCCAATGGCAGCGGACTGCTGAGCGCCAATGTGGCCAGCGGCAACGGCAACCTGCAAAGCAACGCGGCAGTGCTGGCGCCGGCCGCCAGCGTAAGGATCGAAGCCATCTCCGACGGCCTGCTCGCCGCGGAATCGGCCGGAGGGAGTCGCCCGGGTTCAGCGGGCCATGCAGCGGGACCCCGCGAGGCAGTCATCCAGCCGGATGCCTACCGCAACGCGACGGGCCTGGTGCAGCTGAACCAGACGGCAGGATCGGGGAATGTCTCGTCCAACGTTTTTGTGCTCCGTCCCCCGGCGGGCACTTTTTTCTAAGCAGGGAAGGAGAAAATCATGAAAACGAAAATCCTCGCCATCGCAGCGATAACCTCGCTTTCCACCACTGCGTTTGCGGGCGGCTTCAGCTATTTCGATCGGCCGGACGATGCCGATATCTTCAACCAGACCGCCATCAGCAACGACATCTACGTCCGTGGCTTCGGTTTTGCCTGGGGCGACATCCGCTTCAAGTCCGAGTCGGGCGCGGTGGTCAACAGCCAGCAGAGCGCGCGCGACAATAACGTGCGCATCGGCCCGTCCAGCAATAGCGCATCCGGCGGCGGCAACGCGCTGTTCAATGCGCAGGGCAATATCGGCGTGAACATTTCCGCGGGGGCGGGTAATGGCCAGTCCAACCAGGCCGCGCTGGCCAGCATCGATGCGTCGGACGTGTTCGCCTCGGCGCAGGTTTTCTCCAGCCAGAAGACCGGCGATAACGGCGTGCATATGGTCGGCGCGGCGAATAGCGCCAGCATGGGCGACAACATGCTGGCCGGGGCCAAGGGCAATGTCGGCGTGAACATCGCTGCCGGCGCTGGCAACCTGCAGAGCAATTCGCTGGCTGCCTCGGTCAATACGGGCAGCGGCAACAGCGGTGGCCGCTACGGTGCGCCAGTCGGCGTGCTGGCCAAGGCAACCGCCTCAAACGACCAGACGACTTACGGCAACGATCTGTCCATGTGCGGCTGCCGGCCAAGCAACGCCGCCACGCTCAGTGGCAGCGCCCTGGTCAACGCAGTCGGCAATATCGGCGTCAACATCGCCGCTGGCGCCGGCAATGCGCAGAGCAACGGGCTCGCGATTTCCACCGCGGCCCATTGAAGCAGGATAAACACGGCAGGAGAGCCGGGTACCGGGGAGGGTACCGGCTCATCCCGCCCAACGGGGGGATGTGTCATGCGCGCGCTATTCCGCATGGCCGGGGCATGCGTGCTGCTAGTAGCGGCACTCAGCGCTCACGGTCAGAGCACGATGACGATCGATATCGACGGCCAGCCGATGCTCAGGAAGCCTGTCAAGAGCATGCTCGAGATGCGCTACCAGAACATGATGCGCCAGCAACTTGACTACAGTTGCGGTGCGGCCGCGGTGGGTACGCTGCTGCGCTACGGCTATGGCTTTGACCTGGCGGAGCCCAGGATCGTCGAGGACATGCTGCGCATCGCCGACGCCGACACGGTGGTCAAGAACGGCTTCTCCATGCTCGACATGCGCAACTACGTGGAGACGCTCGGCCTGCGCGGACGGGGCTTCCGGGTCGACTACAGCGCCCTGCGGCAACTCAAGATCCCGGTCATCACCCTGCTCGACGTCAACGGCTACCTGCATTTCGTGGTGGTGCGCAAGGCAATAGACGGGCGCGTGTTCGTCGCCGATCCTGCGCTGGGGAACCGCATCATCAAGGAGGAGGACTTCGCGGCCAACTGGAACGGCCTGGTGTTCGCCATCGTCGGCCGGCCGTTCGACCCGAACTCGCCGCTGCTCAACATCACCGCGCCTGCCTTGCGCGACCGGACCAACGCCGCGCTGGCCGGGGGCATGGTGCCCGCGGCGCTGGACTTTGGCCTGATCCGGATGGATTACTTCTGACATGGATGCCGCGCTTCGCCTTCTCTGCCTGAGCTGCTCGGCCAGCGTGGCGCTGACCGCATCGGCCGCCGCCCGCGCCTCTGCCGCGACGGACGACTTGAGCGAGGTGGTTGCTTCGCCTGTCATGGCAGAGCTCATCGGTGACGACGAACTGGCGGCCGTGCGCGGCAAATACATGGGTGCGAGCCTGGTCAGCGGCTTTGTGGTGGAGATGGTCTCGCGCTGGCAGAACGACACGGCGATCGCGACGGCGAGCGCGCGCGTAGCGGCCGCCAACCTGGCCGCCGCCAGGGCGGTTTCCCAGGCCACCGCCAGCCTGTCGGCGCAGGTGCAGAGCCTGGCGCCAGGCAACGTGAAGGGCAATGGCGGCGTGGCCAGCTCCGCGGTGCAGGTCGCGGGCGTGGGCCAGGTCACGCTGCTCGCGGGCGACGGCAACTCAGCCAGCAACGTCAGTACCATCATGACGCAGACCGCACCTATCCAGGCGGCGGCGGGCAACAGCAACCCGGCACCGCAAGTGGCTCAGGGCAACGGCATCACTGCCAGCGCCACGATCGCTGCTGGCGGTGGCGTCTCGGTGGCCATTCAATCGGCCGCGGGCAGCGCCACGCAGAATGCGCAGACCGGCAGCCTGATGCAGACCGCGCGCATCACCGGCGACGCGCAGCAAGTGCTCAACCTCACCAACATCACGCTGCAGGTGCAGCAACTGACAAGCCGGCAACTGACCCAAACCAGCATGCGGGACGCACTAGCGGCGATGGCAACGATGCGACGATAATCCACCATGCAAGGGCTGGCGCACCCGCATCGCGCCAATTCAGATTTCCGGGGGGAAAGATGAAGAACGAATTCGCTCTGCTGGGTACCCTTGCGGGTACGCTGATCTCCACTGGCGCGTGGGCCCAGGTCAGCGTCCAGCCCAGCACAGACGAGCGGATCGAACGGCTGACGAATCTGGTCGAGCAACAGCAAAAGACCATCAAGGCTCTCGAGCAGCGCCTGAACGACCTGGAAATGGTCGGGGCGCGCGGACGGGGGGTGGCAGGGGGAACGGGGAACAGTGCCGAGGGGAATGCTGGTGGCGCCATGGCCGCCGCCGGTGTTCCCTCATTGGCACAAGAGGCCAGCCCTGCCACACCTGGCGCGACAGCCGCAGCCACCGCGACTCCCGGCAGCGATACCCCAGTAGTGGGTTCGGATGCGCGCGAAACCCAGCAGCAGGCGCGCGTGCAGAGCAAGGACCTGGTCTACCAGAGCGAGCACGCGCCGCTGTTCGAGCGGCGCCTGACCATCGACAGCGGTTTCATCTATAGCTACTACGACCGGCGCGCGCTGTCGCTGTCCGGCTTCCTGGCACTCGATGCCATCTTCCTCGGTACCATCAATCTCAACCAGACCAAGTCGTACACGCTCACCTACGACACCATCGCGCGCTATGGTCTCTCCGACCGCTTTTCGATGGATTTCGACGTGCCGCTTATCTATCGCAATACGAACTTCCTCTCCGGTGGTGCGGGTGGCTCCGCCTCGAACCTGTCCGACGCCACGCTCAGTACGGCAGCGCCGGGCGACATCAGCATGGGTTTGTATTATCAGTTCCTGCGCGAGAGCGGCGCGGCGCCCGACGTCGTCGGCAGCATCCGCGTACGCGCACCCACCGGGCGCTCGCCGTTCGGCATCAAGCTGGTTCCGGCGGACCCCAACAACAACAATCTCAATATCGCCGACCAGTTGCCAACGGGCAACGGCGTATGGGCCGTCACCGCCGGCCTGTCGCTGCTCAAGACCTACGACCCGGTGGTGCTGTTCGTGAATGCCAGCTACACCTACAACATCAAGCGCTCGGTGAGCGATATTTCCTCGGTGCAAGGACAGGTCACGCCGGCCGACGTCAAGCTGGGCGACACGTTCGGCTTTGGCGGCGGCCTCGCGCTCGCGCTAAACGACCGCACGTCGATGTCGCTGGCCTTCAATGCCTCCATTTCGGGCAGCACGGAGGTCACCACCGCCGGCGTTACGCAGACCGTGATCGGCAGCCGTTCGAATGTGGCCACCATGACCTTCGGCTTGAATCACGTGATTACCAAAGGCTGGTCGGTGAGCGCCGCGATCGGCCTCGGGCTGACACCCGACGCGGCGAACTACACGGTGACGCTGCGCTTCCCTTATACGTTCTGAATCGGGTAAGCCGCTCCCGTCCTGTATGCTGCTTCGGCAGCGATGTGTTGCTACTCGCCGGCGCCGGGGCGCGCTTCGATACGGATATTGTGCTTGTGCATCAGCCGGTATAGCGTGACCCGCGAGACGTTGAGTTCGCGCGCGGCCGGCACCACATGGAAGCCGTGACTTGCCATCACGGTACGGATCGCCTCACGTTCAGCCTCTTCGCGGATCGCATCCAGGGTCTTGCGCGGTGAGTCGCTGCCACCGTGCAGCTGCAGGTCCTCCGCGGTGATCTTGCGGTTATCGGTCATCACGATGGCGCGCCGTACCCGGTTGATCAGTTCGCGTACATTGCCGGGCCACTCATATTGCATCATGGCCTGGGTGGAGCACGGCGAAAATCCGCGAATGCGCCGGTGCGCCTCGTGGCCATGTTCGGCGAGTACCGAGTTGGCCAGTAGCAGGATGTCCTCGCCACGTTCGCGCAATGGCGGGATCGACAAGGTCAGCACGCATAGCCGGTGGAACAGGTCGGCACGGAAGCGACCGTCCGACTGGGCCGCCACCAGGTCCACGTGTGTCGCCGAGATGATGCGCAAATCCAGCGGGATCGACTGGTGCCCGCCGAGCCGGGTGATAGTGCCTTGCTGCAAGAAACGCAGCAGGGCTACCTGGCTTTCCAGGGGCAGGTCGCCAATCTCGTCGAGGAACAGGGTGCCGCCCTGCGCCTGCTCGATCCAGCCGATCTTGCGCTGGTTGGCGCCGGTGAACGCCCCCTTCTCGTAGCCGAACAATTCGGACTGCACCAGGTGTGGCGGGATTGCGCCGCAATTGATCGCCACGAACGGACCTTTGCGCCGGCTCGAGGCTTCATGGATGGCTTGCGCCGCCAGCTCCTTGCCGGTGCCGGACTCGCCGGAGATAAATACGGGCGCCTCGTTGTGCGCCACCTTGGCGAGCGAGCGGAACATGGAACGCATGGCCGCGCACTCGCCGATCATCGGTCCGTGGCCGATCAGTTCGTGGCTGCGGGCGCCGTGCAGGCAGGCCATGCCGTGCGCGTGCTTGAGCGTGTAGAGCAGTTCGCTGAACGAGAACGGCGTGCGCACGTAGTCCACGCAGTAGTCGCGTATCAGGCGCCGGACGCGTTCGTCTTCCAGCATGCGCGACGACGTGATCGCCACCCACATAACGTGCAGGTATTGCAGGCTTTGTTCGAGCTGCATCAGGTCGGCATCGCTGTATTCGCTCTCGAGATCGAGCACGCCAGCCATCGGCGCGCTGCCCCGTACGACCCGGCTCAGATCCCGGATCTGCTGAATATGGCGAATCTCCCAGCCGGAGCCGAACTGGGCCGGGTCAAATCCATAGAGTTCGTGGCGCGATACGACCAGCACCTGTGCGGTGCGTGTCGCCGCCTTGCACAGTCGGTCCATAACGTTCTCCCTGACATTGAGCACTTTGACTATTCCAGCTTCCGCCACGGCCGCGCTCTGATGCGGGCTCTGTTTGCGGCCAAGCTGAGTCGGTTGGGGAGGATCCCCCACGCGCAACGTCGGCATTACGGTTTGGACTGGCTGCGGGACTGCTCGCCGAGAATGGCGGTGTGGTCGCCACCGGCCTGGAGCTGGTCGCGAATACGCCGGCGCACCTCGTCTTTCTCGCGCGTCAGCTCGCTACGCGGTGCCTCCGGCGACTGGCCCGAGTAACGGTAATAGAGCGCCTTGTAGGTCAGTTGGCTAAGGATCCATTCCTGCAGCAATTCGCGCTGGCGGGACAGTTCGCCTTCGAGCGAGCGTTGCCGCTGCAGCAATTGCTCGATCGCTGCCCGCGCATAGGGCGGCAGCGTCTCGTCCTGGCTGAGGAATGCTTCGACGGTACTGGCGGCAGGATCGCCCCGCTCGCTGATGCGGCTTCGGCGCGGTGCCTCGGCTGCGGCTTCTCCCAAAACCAACCAGGCACGGTGAATGGACAGGCTGGCGGACTCGCTGCTGGGCCCCATGGCGGGTCGCCGGATTTCTCCTGCGGTCATGATGTGATCCCCGTTGAACAACACCCCCGGCACTACACGTTCGCGATTACCACTTATGTTTGATCTTATTGTTTGCTTATCTAATCGGGCGGGCGTGTATCCGCGCGCTCCTTTCGTGGTGGCGAAGCCATCTGGGCGATGGTCTGATCGTTCGGTCCTTACCGTCTGTGTGCGGTGGACTTGCTTCTGTCTAAATATTCAGGCCTGACTACACTGCGCCAGCTGCGCGACCCCGGAGTGCCGGAGTCAAGAAGGGGCGCCCTTAAAGCGCCCCGCTATCTGCCACGCCTCTAGTTCAGTGCATTTGGGCCTGTTTGTCCAGCCCTCAGTATGGGCACTCAGCCGAATATCATCCTTCCGTATGAGCCACCTGCCCAAGACCATCTGCCTTGCGGGGTAATTAGTCACTTACTTTTTTGTGTAAAAAGAACGACAGTTCCCGAGCCTGGCAAGCCTCGGGCACGTTTCGGGGGCACGCAGAAACGGGTACGATCCAGCGATCCCGGAGGCGGCAAAGCGCTCCGCGGGCAACGCAGAAACGGGTACGCGGGCCAATCGCGGCCGCGGGCTCAATGCCCCGGCAAGTGATAGAACTTGAAGACAAAGACAGCGGCGATGATCCACACCATGACCGGGACCGTACGGGCCTGCCCTGTCAACAATTTGAGGCCGGCATAGGTAATGAAGCCAAAAGCCACGCCATTTGCCACCGAATAGGTGAAAGGCATGCCTAGCGCGGTCAGCGCGGCGGGTACGACCTCGGTCGCATCGCTCCAGTCCAGGTCCACCAGTTCGCGCAACATGATGCGCTCTCGATATAGGCAGTGGTGGACGAGGTGCCGAGAAAAGATCCCGCCATGATCGCCGTGCTATCGGCCATCAGTGCCTTGTTAAGCCGGTCCATCTTGCCCGCCTTTAGCAAGCCGGCGCGATTGGCCACGCCCATCAGGCTGCCGGTGGCGTCGAACAGCTCCACCAGGAAGAACACCAGCACCACATTGATGATGCCGATCGACAGGGCGGCGGAGATATCGAGCCTGAGCAGGGTCGGCGCAATGGAGGGCGGCGCGGAAAACACGCCGTGGAACGTGTTGTCGCCGACCACGAAGCTAAGGACGGTGGTCAGCAGGATGCCGATCAGGATCGCGCCTTTGACCTTAAGGTGATCGAGTGCCACGATCACGAAGAAGCCGGCGATGGCAAGGATGGCGGGATCCGGTGCAGGTCGCCGAGGGTAAGCAGGGTGGCCGGGCTGGCGGCGACTATGCCGGCGTTCTTTAACGCGACGATGGCCAGGAATAGGCCGATGCCAACTGTAATCGCCACCCGGATCGAGTGCGGGATGCCATTGACGATCATCTCTCGCACGCGGAACAAGGTCACCAGCAGGAACAGGCAGCCGGAGATGAAAACCGCCCCCAACGCAGCTTCCCAGGGAAAGCCCATGCCCTTGACGACGGTGTAGGCAAAGTAGGCATTCAGCCCCATTCCCGGCGCAGGCCCGGATTCCTGGCCGGGCTACTGACGCTGCGCATGTGCGGCCAAGCATACTGTCTAGCAATTCCTTCCCCCCGCACCGCTGCCGGCCAATAGGCATCATCTGAAAAATGTGATGAACCCAGGATGATCGGCAGTGGATCCGGGCAGACATCCAGAATCACCCTACCTTGACGCTGACGCTAATCCGCCGTATAAACCCCGCTAGATTCAAGCGACGAGGCAACAGCACATTCGTTAGCCACCGTCATGGTACTTCCGTTGTCCATGGTGTCCTTTCCTTGAGTTGCTTTGCTCGGATACGCGTGAGCTATCCGTTTCTTTTAAATTTTTCCCAGGAAAAGCAATACCATGCAAACCGGTATCGTTAAATGGTTCAACGACGCCAAGGGCTTCGGTTTCATCAAGCCGGACGCTGGCGGTGACGATCTCTTCGCGCACTTCTCTGAAATCCGCTCGGAAGGTTTCAAGTCGCTGCAGGAAAACCAACGCGTGTCGTTCGAAGTCAAGAACGGCCCGAAGGGCCTGCAAGCCGCGAACATCACGCCGCTGTAAGCAATAGACTGGCACCCCGCCCTGGGGTGCGCCCAGTCAGGAAATCGCCCGCGCGTACTGCGTGCGCGGCGGATCGGTCAGGCATGACCCTCCACCCACTCGGCGCGCCACGGCGGACCGCCAACCGTGCAGCAGTCCTGCCGGGTATGCAACTGGCAGCGCAGCGCACTGGCGGCCCCAAACGGCGCCATTCCGCCGCCTGCAGGCCCAAATCAGCCCCATTGGCGAAAACGCTCCCGGCAACGCACGCAGAAATGGGTACGCTCGCCTGCGGCGGGGCTGAAGAGAACTCCTGAAGATCCCAAATCACCCCGCAGAAATGGGTACGCCCAAGGCGCATTGAGCACCCGCGGCCACTCCCGATGGCCAAAACCACGCAGAAATGGGTACGCCTCATCATTCAGCCGCTTCGCTTCGGCAACTGAACGGCGTTTGCCGGCTGTGGCGCAGCAAGTCATCACGCAGAAACGGGTACGCCCTGCGCCGGATCCGTCCTCGATGCCTCCGAGGCTGGGTGAATACCTCTGCGCAAGCAGCGCGGTGATGCAACGCCGCAACGCAGAAACGGGTACGCCCCTTCATTTTTCGGCCAGGCCCCATCCCTAGCCCAAGCGCCCCGTCGCGCAGAAACGGGTACGGAGTGCGCGGTTTTGGGCACCCTGACACAGTTGGCCCCCTCCCGCAGTGCCCCCGCTCCACCTGGCGCCACGCTAATTCCTTGCCGCGGCAAGGAAAACCGCGCTCTCCCGCAGAAATGGGTACACCCCGGACGCAACGACAGCGTTCCTTCCGTCGCAGAAATGGGTACACCCGCGCCTAGTCATCGCGCACCGCCGGGGCACGCCACCATCCCCTCACCGCCAACAGCACGCAGAAACGGGTACGCCACCGGAAAGCCTTTAATTTATTTGCGATTTTTGAGTGCAAGCGCTCGCTTTCGATAATGAGCTTGTGTATAATAGAAAGGAGAACCAGTTTGCGGAAAATAACGGTGCCAGATATACGCAGAAACGGGTACGCGGCGAGCGGGAAACTGGCTGGTTAGGCACGCAGAAACGGGTACGCTACGCACGGTGAAGCAACGAGATCTACGATTCGCAGAATCGGGTACGCCGCAGAAATGGGTACGCTTTGCGTGTACCGAGGGCCGGAGCCCGGATTTCAAATAGATCCACGCAGAATCGGGTACGGAAATGGATCGGCAAGGAACGTTGTTACGCAGAATCGGGTACGGGCGCGGTGGAAGAGGGCTTTGGTGGGATGGGCTGCGTACCCGTTTCTGCGGGGATAACTAGTCCGTAAACCAGACCCCAACGGTATACGTGGCGAAAACCGCCCTTGGCACGCAGAAACAGGTACGCTTTTGGCCCGGGTGGCTGTGGAAAAGCCTGTGGGAACAGGGACTTATCCCCGCAGAAACCGGTTCGGGCTTTGCGCTGAAACGGGTTCGGTATACCGCAGAATCAGGTACAGCACTTCGCAGAATCGAGTACGGTTTCACGCAGAATCGGGTTCGGCAAGGGCATATTTCCGCTTAATAATCAGAGCCTTGGGGGCTCCGTATACGGTTTACAAGTAGTTAACCCATACTCTTATCGTTTACCGGTAGCTGATGGATTGCCGTCCGTGGACAACCCTCCGGGGTTGCCCACCGCCGGCAACCATGCGACCAGTCTGAAGACCCCCCACCCCAAAACACGCGGCATTGCAGGAAATTCGTCTACTGAACCCGTTTCTGCGTGACAAGGTTGTTGGCTTCGCGTAAAAAGTCGGGTATTCCGAAGCACGCCAATATGCCGATCAAACGCAACCAGACCATCCTTGGGTCTCGCGGTCCCGCCGATGTGGACAGTGAGCCCTCCCGTATCATCGTTCCCGGTGACGAGAACAGTCTGGTTCCGTCCGAGAAATTCCAGCGGCTCTTTGATGAAGCCCAGGCCATGGAGCGTGAAGACGCCTGGCAAAGCGGCGAAGTCGGCTTTCTGAGCCGGGCCAGCGTGCAAGTCACCCTGCCTTACCGCGCGCCAAAGGGCGCTCCCCCAGTGTGGACGCGGACCAGCGGGAATATTTCGCTGATGATCCAGCCTGGCTATTTCACCCAGCAGCGTTCAGAAAAAGCGAGCAATGGTCGCCAGAAGCTGGTATCCGAGACGGTGTCGCTCGGGTATCCCTACGGCTCCTATCCGCGCCTCATGCTTGCCTGGATCGGCAAGGAAATCATGGCCAAGAAGAAGCGGGGCGAGTTTACGGGGACCGTAGAGGACCGTCGCATCTCGCTTGGCAACTCCTTGTCCGAGTTCATGTACAACCTGGGTATCCCGATGGCCACAGGAGGTAAACGCGGCACCATGACCCTGGTGCGGCAACAGATGATCCGTCTGTTCTCCGCCACAATTGCGATCGTCCAGAACAAGTCAACGCCCAGCCAGAACCAAAACCAGAGCCACGAGCCTCTTTCGATTGACCGTGTTGGCTACCTGCTGGCAGACCAGCTGTCGACGTGGTGGGATCCCATGCAGCCTGGCCAGGGGTCCATGTTCGAGAGTTTCGTGGTCTTGTCCGAGCCGTTTTTCAATGAACTGGTTAACCGGCCGGTTCCGGTTGATATGCGTGCGTTGAAAGCACTCAAGCAATCCCCATTCGCGCTCGATGTTTACTCCTGGCTAACCTACCGCTTTTTCACGATCCAGCGCCGCACGGAAATCCCCTGGGAAGCCTTGCAGATGCAATTCGGCACAGAAACTGAGAGCGAGCGTAAATTCCGAGCGCTGTTCCGCAAGGCGCTTAAGGATGTGCTGGTTGTCTATCCAGGCGCCAAGGTCGACGCCGATTCCTCCAAGGCGCTGATCCTGCAGCCCTCCAGGACCAGCGTTCGCAAGCTGGCCTGACCCTGGCCACATGTGGTGCGGAACCCGCGGGCTGCTCCAGCGCGCGGGTTTTTCGTTTCTGGAGGGCATCGGTGCTTGCGGAGAAGGGGGAGCGTCGTGGCTGTCCGCGGGTCTTGCCTGGCGGGCGCTTCCGATGGGGGCCGTCGTGGAGACTGTGCCCAAGAACAAGCGGTAGGGGAGGCGCGGCCTTTTGGCAGTGTAAACACAAAAGGCAAGCGAAAACGCTTGCCTTTTGCTTTGCTGATCACGCATGGCCCGGGAGCCTCGCGTGGTCGGCGATTTCGGCGTGATTCGTGAGATCAGGCCGGCTTGATGGCGGATGCCTGCAAGCCCTTCGGGCCCTGCTTTACTTCAAACGTGACGCGCTGACCATCCTTGAGCGTCTTGAAGCCCGAACCCTGGATTTCGGAGAAGTGCGCGAACAGATCCGCACCGCCGTCGTCCGGGGTAATGAAGCCAAAGCCCTTGGTCTCATTGAACCATTTGACCGTACCGGTTGCCATGTGAATTTCCTTTCGAAGCAAGTTCTTGTACACAACGCTAACAACGCTAACAACCGTTCAAGCACGCTAAGTTCTCGTAGTTACCGAACGGACGCCGACGAGGTGACACGACTTGACTCGACTGTAGCGGGCATCATAACCAGTTTGTCTAGTTGTGTCATGTGCGTCGAAAGACGCACTATCGCTACTTTAGGCGTATTCCATGCCGCATTTCAAGTGGAAATCTTTCATTTCCATAACGCGAAATGTTTCCACTAATTTTATATTTTAAATATATATTCAAAAAACAGTTGAGCCAGCACGTCACTTTGACTAAAGTTGCGGCTAGAGTTAATCGCGCTTTCAGCGCTGAAAGAGAGGTCTTAGTGCCAGCAAAAATCATCACGGTCTTTAACCAGAAAGGCGGGTGCGGAAAGACCACGGTCAGCATGCATCTCGCAGGCACGCTCGGTTTGCGCGGCGCACGCTCGATGCTGGTGGACATGGACGAGCAGGGCACGGCCACGCGGTGGGCCGCGCAGGCGAGCGACGAGCGACCCTTTCCTGCGTCGGTGATCGGCCTGGCCCCATCCGGCGGCGCCATGCATCGCGAGGTCAGGAAGTTTGTGCAGGACTACGATTACATCGTGGTCGACTGCCCCCCAGCCGTGCATTCGGCGGCGCCCTCAAGCGCCTTGTTGATCTCCGATCTGGCGATCATTCCCGTTGTTCCGTCTCCTCCCGATCTCTGGGCTGCCGTGGCGGCCAAGACGCTGGCCCAGCATGCGCAGGTCCAGAACGAGACGCTCCGCATCCGCGTGATGGCAAACATGGTCCAGCGGCGCGTTTCCATCGCGCGCCAGGCGATTGAAATATTGGGCGACGATTCGGAGGTGCCCCTGATGCATTCCATGATCGGCTCGCGTTCGGCTTTCCGCGAATGCCAGGCGATCGGGTGCACGGTGCATGGTGTGGCGGGCGCGCGCGAATCCGTGCAGGAAGTCGACATGATGGTCGACGAAGTCTTGTCTTTGATTGAGCAATAGGTATGGCAACAAAATTGAAAAGCCTCAAGGCAGGCATGCTGGCTGGAATGGCGGCCGAAAAGACGCGGGGCGACGCGCTCGACCGCTTTGCCCGTGCCGAAGCGGCAATTTCGCAGCATCCCAATGGTCTGTTGCAAGCGCGCAGCCGCGAGCCGACTCCCATTTTCAGCGCTGAAAGTGAGACGGAGGACGAGGGGGACGGGCGGATCCTGATGAAGGTTCCGCTGGCGCAACTGCACGACAACCCGTTCAATGCGCGCCGTATCTATGATCCGGTCGTAGTCCAGGAGCGAGCCGCTTCCATAGCCACGCATGGCCAGAAGACCCCGGGCCTGGCTACGCCGGACCCGGCGCGTCCAGGGCACTACATCCTGATCGACGGCCATTACCGCAAGCGCGCGCTGGCATCGGCGGGAAAGCTCGAGATGGAATGTTTCATCGAGAGCAACCTGAGCGATCTCGATTTCTATCGCTTGTCCTTCCTGCTCAATGAACAGCGTTCCGACCAGTCGGCGCTGGACAATGCAATCGCGTGGCGGCAACTCCTCGACGAGGGCAAGGTTCAGAAGGAGGAAGATATCTGCGAGCTGACCGGCATGTCCGCCGGGACCGTCAACAAGACCCTGGCGCTGTTAAGGCTCCCGGATTCTGTGTTGGGTGTCATGCGCGAGCGGCCCAGTGCAATCGGCATTGCGACCGGCTATGAGCTGACTCTTTATTGCAAGATCGTGGGCGAGGATC
This sequence comes from Burkholderiaceae bacterium 16, assembly GCA_000955785.1. GTDB lineage: Bacteria > Pseudomonadota > Gammaproteobacteria > Burkholderiales > Burkholderiaceae > Cupriavidus. The sequence continues at coordinate 78,373 of JYOD01000013.1, read as the reverse complement.
GTACCCGCGACCTCGCCGCCCGGATCATGGCGGAAGGCTTGTCCAGCCGCGAGGTCGAGGCCATTCGCAAGCATGCACAGGAAGGAAAGGCGCGCAAGATCAAGGAAATCAGTCGCCAATATAAGATCCGGAGCGATGGTGGCCTTTTGCTGGGGACGATCAAGGAGTGGGATTCCGGCCGCGTGATGCTGGACGTGCAGGTGGGCGATCGCGGCGCCCGCGAAGCCCTGGTTGAGGCACTCAAGGCACGCTTCGGCCTGGACAAGCCTGCCGGCTGACGGCCGGGTAGCAACACAGGGGACGGTCGCCGCGGCACGTTCGTCCACGAAGGGTCATCCGATGGCCGGTGTCCCTGACTCGACGATGCCGGCCGCGGACCCTGTGGATATCGCTGCATCCTGCCCGCGCGCGCCAGCGCGCGTCATGCGGGTTCGCCGCCCAGCAAGATCACGCGGAGAGCGCGCCGCGAATCCTTCATCTTCCTCTTCCCGATAGCGTTCGATCGCCTGGCTCAACAGCGCGTGCAGGCCCCGCACCGAGTAACCGGCACCCGGTGACATGTCCGCCTTGCGCCTGGCGCGCCCGGTGGGTGGCAGCCGGGGAGGTCCCACCAGCACGATCGGTTGGCCAGCCTGACTGTGCCAGTCCAGTCCGCGGTCCTGCCAGTGACGCTCCAGCGCGACGCGTGTCGGAGCGCTGAGGGCCTCCGCTCCGCAGCCGTGATCGCCCGCCGTGCCGATCTTGTCGCGCGTGAATGTCGTCAGGTCGGCAAAACTAATATGTTGTTCCTGCAGCAAGCGAACCGCGGCCTCGGCGGCACGGTACCGGAGCCCCTCCGCGTCCCGCCCCCGAGCAGCCAGCCACTCCAGAAACCGGGAAAGGGAATCGAGCGAGAGCGGGCTGCCCACGCTGGCAGGCACCGCGGCACGTTGCACGTTGGCCCGTGTCTCGGTCTGCCAGACATGGTCCGCGAGATACCCCTGAATCTGCAGCCACTCAAATAACGCTCCAAGGATGCGCGACGCGTGGAGCACGCTGCTTTCCGACAGCGGACCGGTGAACGGACGCCACGCTGCCGATTCCCTGGGAGCGCGCGGTCCGACCCATAGCCGGACGGGGCCGGGATTGCGCAGGAACCCGAAGTACTCCAGACGGTCCTGGCGGTCCAACGCGGCCAGCGGCTTACGCCGGTCCATTGCCGACCAGAGCAACAGCCTCTCGGCTTCCTTGCGATAGGCCAACCACGTACTTCGTTGCGCGCGATTGGCTGCAAGCCACCCGCGGACGGCCGCAAGATCGCAACAAAAAGATACTATTGAGTCACTATTATATTGGGCTGCCTGCGCCGTCGCGGATCCTTCCTCGCGCATGAGTTCCAACGGCACAAGCTGGCGCAGGCGGGGCCCCAGCGCGGCCTCCGTCAAGCGGCCCTGGGCGCCAAAATGCTCGCGCAGCAGCGGCTCACCCCGCTCGTCCCTGACGACATCGCGATGATCGGCCAGCCAGCGGTTGATAACCGTCCCGGCGAGCGCCCCGATACGCGGCACCGAGCGCCACCACGCACTGCCGTGGCGATTGGCAAGTTCAACAAGAATATGCAGATTGGATATCTTTTGGGCGCGCAAACGCCGCGCCAGGGCGGGAGAAAACCATAGCTCGATGCCATGATCCGCACGCGGCCGGGCGGTGCCGAGCCGCTCCAGTTCGGCCAGGGCTTCCACGCGCCGGTCCATGCCCCGGTTGGAGCGGCCGGGGCCGAGCTCGAGCAACTCGGCCAGATCCTGCCGGTTATGCAGGTGCGCCAGCTGTATCATGCGGTCACGCAGGCCGAGCAGCAAGCGCAGTGCGGACTCGCCACCGGCGTCGTCATCGCCGTCGTCGGACAGGTAGCGCCCGGCAACCATCGCGGCCGGCATACCCTGCACGTAGGCGCGGACGGCCGCAAATTCGCTGCGGGTGAGGCTCAGAATGGGGGCCTTACCGGGCTGCATGACAACGCCCAAACGGGCAGCTAAGATGTTGATTCATAAGGCACTTAAGCAATCGCTAAATGCATCCGGGTAGAAATGCATAGTGAAGTCCAATGCCGATAATTATAACGCCGAATCCATGCGGCTATCCCCGGATCGCGCCTGTCACAGGTTTCGACGCCGCGCGGTTCGGTAGCGTACATGGCGCGGTTGGCATCGCGCGACACACTTTGAAGCGTGTAACCCTCCCTTGCATTCACCCTCACCTGTGCATATCCTGATACCCAGAGTTAGATTTCTTTAACTCTGAATTAAGAAACATCTAAAGCGTAAAAAACGCAAACGGGGCGATTCGAAACGACTCCACGGGATGGTCAGTCGGGCAGCGAGACCTGGACGGGTGCGCTGCCATGACCTGGAGACGAGACGGATCGTATGGGGCTGCAACCGCAGCATAGCGGTCAGTTCCGTTAGCATGCGCGGGTTGTCGCGGGGCTCGCCATGCCGAAACAAAAAAAGAGAGCGGTCATGGCCACAATCCTCTTGATCGAGCCACATCCTCTGCTGCGCCTGGGTCTGCGCCATCTGTTAACTCAATCTGGGCTTCACGGCGATCTGGTCGATATCGATCCGACTTCCTTGCCTCATCCTGCCGAATGGCTCTGCCATGCCGATTTGTTGGTCTATGGTTTGCCGCCGGACCAGGATGCAGGCTGGCAGTCTCTGGGAGACATCTGCCAGACCCTGATGCCCAGGCGGATACTGGTGTTGTCGGACCAGATCCCATCCCAGTCGATCGGCGCTCGGATGCCGGACAATGTGCGAGGCGTGTTGTCCAAGGGCTGCAGCGCCGAGATGCTCGACGCGGCGATCCGCCTTGTTCTGGCCGATGGCGAGTGTTTTCCCGCGTGCGCCCAGGCGGCGCACGGCACCGATGGCGTCTCGCCGTGGCCGACCGACAATGCACGCCCCGCCGCAACGGCGCTGCAGGTGCGGGCCGGGCCCGGCCAGGCGGATAGCGAGGTCGCAAGCGCAGCTCAACATCCGTCGCGCCGCGCATCCGATGTGGCACCGGAGCCTGAAACGCCATCAGTGGGCTCGCATCTGCTCAACATCACCGAACGCCAGTACGAGGTGCTGGCCCTGCTGGCACGCGGCTATCCGATCAAGACAGTCAGCCGCTTGCTGAACATTTCCGTGGCCACGGCCAAGACCCATGCGTGCACCTTGTACCAACGCCTGCACGTACGCAACAAGGGCGAGGCGGTCTACGTGGCGTTGCAGCGCGGCGCGAAACTGAGCTGGCCAGGCCCGGCTGCCGCCGCGCCGATTCGGGGCGCCGCCCAACTGGTTGATTTCGCCGCTGTTTGCCAGGCGGCTGCCTAAGCAACGCGGTGCCTGCCCCCCGCCTGGCGCGCGGGGGCACGGAAACCCGCAATCGCTTCAATCGTTGGCATGAGTCGCCTCATCCAAACGCACGAGGCGGCGCTTTGTCGTAGTTGCTACGCTTTTGACAAGTGCCGCATGCGATAGGCAATCCCTGTGCTTGCCGGCCGGATGTCCACCCGCGTCCACCCGAGTCGATGACAACGCTCCTGCTTGCCCACAATATGATGCTGCGCCGCGGACTGCTGCGCCACCTTCGCGAACTCTCATCACTCACGCCAGTATTGACACAGACTCCCGAATGGCTACTGGATGCGCCAGCGGCGGAAATGCCTCCGGCGCCAGTGGATTTCGCGCTGCTGGATTGCAGCGGCACGGACGCCGATCCGCAGGTCCTTGTCGATGCCCTCTGCGCGCGCCTGGCGCCAAGGCGCTGGTTGATCCTGTGCGAGGCGCCCGGCGCCGGGGTGGCAAGCTATGCCGCCCGCCTTGGCGCGAGCGGGTGCCTGACAGTGCCGGCCACGCCCGAGCAGGCGCAAGCGGCGGTGGCGCTGGTCCGCGCCGGCGGCCAGTGCTTCCCCCGCAGAGCCTTCTCCATGACGCCCGCGCCGGCTCCTTCCCCCATTGGTTCAGGTGGGTCTACGGCAAGGGGATGAGGGCGGGCGGCCGCGCTGGCAACTATGCTGAAGGCGCGCGGGTAACGAAGTCGGGAATATCAAATTCAATACGGCCGCCGCGCGTTGCAGAGGGGGTCATATGGACGCGGGAGTAGACATCCTGGTTGTGCGCGGCTTCGCCGTGCCCGAAGGCCGGGGCAAGTGGGCATGCTGCTACGAAATCAGATTGACGACCGGACGTGATGGGCCGCTGCTCTATCGCGGCGAACTGCATGGCCGGCGCTATAGCTGCGAAGAGGCAGCCATTGCCGCGGCGACCTTCGCCGGCGAGCAGGAAGCGCGCCGGCAGGTGGCAACCGTCAGGGCTGAACTGATTGCCCGCCATGAGTATTGTGTGGTGGTAGCGAGCGGGCAGGCACGCGATGGCCGCAATGACGTGGCCACAGGCTAGCGGCGGCGCTAACGAACCAGGCAAGGCGATACGATCGGAGAGCATCGCGACGCGGCAAGGCGGCGGCAAGACAAAGGGGGAGGCGAAAAGCGCGTGTTCGGGGGACCGGAGCGATCCGGTGCGTATGCCAATCCGGATGCGCACACGCGCATTTCGGTTGCAGCGCGAGCTGCGCCGGATCTTGATGGCCACGGTAACAGCCGCGTAGCACAAGTGGCGGACCGTGGCCTATTTGTTTTGTTCCGGCACGGGACTGGCGGCCTGCCCGCCATTGGCATCGATCGGTATCGGCACGCTTGCCGTGGAACTGCGAGCAAAAAAAGAGCCCGCCGACCGGGGGACCATGCGGGCTCTAAAGTGGCCGGCACGATTCCGCTCGGCGGGCCACTCTTCAGACGATAGTCAAACAGCGGCGGCGCGCCTATCGACCAGAAGCCGCATCCGCCACGCAGCGCACCGCGTGTCGGCCACAGCGCCTGCGATGTCCGCCAACCCAATGGGCGCAACGGACCAACCGCTTAACGTGTCCGGCACATCTGCGACTTGTCATGCTTTTGGCTGGGTGGAGATGTTGCCGCCGGCCGGTGGCGGGGACTGGAAAATGGCTCAACTGTGTTACTTTTCTCGCGTACTCGATCCTCGACGCAATCATGCTTAACTGGCAAATCATCACCCGCTTCGGCGAGACCTCCCTGCTGCTGCCGGGGGCGATGCTGATCGCCGCCTGGCTCTTCCACACCCACGCTATCGCCAGCGCGTGGCGGTGGTTCCTGAGTTTCGGCGTGGCGGCCGCGATGGTACTGGTCTCCAAGCTGGCGTTCATGGGCTGGGGCATCGGCAGCGCCGCGCTCGATTTCACTGGTTTCTCAGGGCATAGCATGATGGCCGCATCGGTACTGCCGGTACTGCTCTATCTGCTGGTCCCGAACGCGTGGCAACGCCTTGCGATTGGCGCCGGCTGCATGGGCATGCTGCTCGCGTTGCTGGTCGGCTTTTCGCGACTGGAACTGGACGCGCACTCCAGCTCGGAAGTCCTGAGCGGACTCATCCTTGGCTTTGGCGTGAGCCTGCCCTTTATCCTGAGCTCGGCACGGCCGGTACGCTCGGCCCCGGTCGTGGCAGCAAGCCTGGTGCTTGTGCTGCTGCTGGCAGTACCCGTCACGGGCGTCGCCGCGCCTACGCATCACTGGCTGGAGGTGCTCGCGACCCGGCTGGCCGGGCGCGACAAGCCCTTCCAGCGCGGACAATGGAGCTCCTGGGCATTGCAGAGCGGGCACGAGCAGGTGTTGACGCACCTCGCACCGGTGCCGCTGATGCGCTGACGCTGGCAGGGGCCGGGGCCGGCCTCTGTGTGCGTAAGCAAACAGACGTGGCGCCCTTGCGGCGCAATCATGGTCTTCATCACTGCTTGGGTTTGCCAGGTGGAGGCCAATCATGTCGACAGTCCGAGCCTTTGTAGCCGAGCGGCAAGCCGCCCTGCAAATCATGTACCGCATCGCCGATGCAGTCATCATCGCGGCCTGCGGCGTGGCGGTCGGTGCCTTGCTCTTCCCCCAGGGCATTCGCGGTGCCTCACCGGTGCACGGTTTCCTCATCGCCTTGTGCGCGGTGGGTGCATTGCTGGTGTTTCCCGCCTGCGGCCTTTACAGTTCCTGGCGCGGCCGCAGCCTGGCTGCGTTGGCGCTGCGCACGGTGGCAGCATGGTGCGCGGTCTGTCTCCTGGGCCTGGTCACAGTCTTCCTGATGCACCAGGTTGCCGCGCTCTCCCGGCTGTGGTCCATGACCTGGCTGCTCAGCGTCGCGGCCGCGCTGGTGGCGTCGCGCCTGGTGCTGTACAGCATGCTTGGCAGCGTGCGTGAACAAGGCCTCAACGCCAAGCGCGTGGTCATCCTCGGCTATGGGACGCTCGGGAATGAGTTGTACCAGCGCGTGCAGCGCATCCGTGGCGCGGGCTACGATGTGGTTGGCATCTACGACGAGCGCGAGAAGCCGATCCCAGTGGGCGTAGCGCGGCTCGAGTCGCTGGAGCATGTCTGTGCCTTTGTGCGCAGCAATGGCGTGCGCGAAATCTGGCTGACGCTGCCGATGGCGGCATGCCGCGACCTCTATGACGTGGTGTTCCAGTTCCGCAATGACATGGTCGACGTGCGCTGGGTGCCCGATATCATGTCGGTGGAACTGCTCGGCCACCGATTCAGCGATTTCCTCGGCATGCCGGTGATCGACCTGAACAGTCCGCCCGTATCCGGTATCACAGGGCTGTTGAAGGCGAGCTTCGACCGGGTCTTCGCGCTGTGCGTGCTGCTTGGCCTGTCGCCGATGCTGCTGACCATCGCACTCCTGGTCAAGTTGTCTTCGCCGGGCCCTGTGCTGTTCCGCCAGAGAAGACTCGGTATGGACGGCTCTCCGTTCAATGTCTACAAATTCCGTACCATGGTGGTGCACCAGGAGGCCGGTGTGACACAGGCCACGCGCGATGACGTGCGCGTGACTCGCATCGGCGCCTTCATGCGCCGCACAAGCCTGGACGAGTTGCCGCAATTCCTCAACGTGCTGCGGGGCGAGATGTCGGTGGTCGGTCCACGTCCCCATGCGATGGAACACAATGAGTTCTACAAGGAGCTGATCGACCGCTACATGCTCCGGCACCGCGTCAAGCCAGGCATCACCGGCTGGGCGCAGATCAATGGCCTGCGCGGCCAGACCGACACCGTCGAGAAGATGCGCAAGCGCGTCGAGTTCGACATCTACTACATCCGCAACTGGTCATTCCAGCTGGACATCTCCATCATCCTGCGAACGGCAGTGCACGGATGGACCGGCAAGAGCGCGTTCTGAGTTCGTGCGCCCCCTGCTTGCCGCGCCATGGGTGGGGGAATGCACGCCCGGCCAAGGCGATTCCGTGTTCAATGGCTCCCGTATCAATCGCTGGAGATCAGCATGAAAGCAACGATCCGTCACATCCTTGGCGACGTAGCAAGACTCACGGTTCCGGCAGACCAGCTGGACGATGGCACAGATCTCTACGAGGTAGGCCTGTCGTCCCTGGCGACCGTGCATGTGATGCTTGCCATCGAGAACGCCTTCGATATCGAGATTCCGGACCAGATGCTGACGCGGCAGTTGTTCCGTAGCATTGATTCGCTAGCCACTGCGGTGCAGCAGATCAAGCAGCAGGAGGCAGCGTGAGCGCGCCGCTGGCCAGGGTGGAGCTGGCGCATCCTGGCATGGATCCGGCTTCCAGCGAGGCGCTGATTGCTGCCGCTCATGTCGTGGCCGAGGTGGCGGCGGAGCACGGGGACCAGGTAGATCGCGAGGCAAGGTTTCCCCAAGAGGCCCTTGCCGCCCTGCGTGATCAGCGACTGCTTGGCGCCATGGTGCCGACCGCATACGACGGTGCGGGAGCATCGCTCGATACCATCGCGGCCATCTGCCAGATCCTCGGCGCCGCCTGCTCGTCCACCGGCATGATCTACGCCATGCACCAGATCCAGGTGGCATGCGTGGCCGGGCATGGCGTGGGCAGTCCGTGGCATGAAAGCCTGCTTGCCCGCGTCGCGGCCGAGCAGCTCCTGCTGGCCTCCGCCACATCGGAGGAAGCCATCGGGGGCGCATTGCGAAACAGCGGCTGCGCGGTCGACGCCGACGGCGAGCATTTCCACCTGTTGAAGATCGCGCCCACCATCTCATACGGTGCGTACGCGGATGGCATCCTCGTGACTGCGCGGCGGCACGCCGATGCTTCGCCGTCGGACCAGGTGCTGGTGTGCGTGCTGCACGGCGACTACACGCTTCAGTGCCTCAATACCTGGGATACGCTGGGTATGCGCGGCACCTGCAGCAACGGCTTCCGGCTTGAAGCGGCCGGGCAGGTTGCCCAGGTATTGCCCGTTGCGTTCGGCGAGATCGCCGACGTCACCATGACGCCGGTCTCGCATATCCTCTGGAGCGCACTTTGGCTTGGCATCGCAGGCGACGCGGTCCAGCGCGCAAAAAATCTCTTCCGTGGGCAGGCGCGGGCGAGACCGGGTTCGCTGCCGCCCTCGGCGTCCCATGTCGCGGAAGCGGTGAGCCAGTTGCAGATGATTGAAGGGCGGCTCGGGCTAGCCCTTGCGCGTCAGCGCCAGCGTCACGTTGCTGCATCGGTATCGGCTTCGTTCTCGCTCGCGGCTGAGATGAACGGCTTGAAGACTTCAGTCTCGGAGATGGCGCTGCAGGTGGTACACCAGGCCATGCTGGTTTGCGGCATGGCCGGCTACAAACATGGCACACCCTATAGTCTCGGCCGTCATCTGCGTGATCTGTGGTCCGCGCCCCTGATGATCAATAACGACCGTATCCTGGCCAACACCGCCAACCTGCTGCTGGCAGATCGTTCCTGAAAGAAACACGATGGATTCCATTGCCCTTATCACCGACACCCTGGCCACGAGCGGCGCCGACGAGCCACCGGCGCCCCGCACCGGACAGGCGACGTTTCTCGCGGCGCTGCTCGATGCAGGCCTCCTGATCCCGACCGGCGTGCAGGGCTTGTACGGTCGCAGCGAGACCTTCGAAGCCATTGCCGACGGCCTGAACGCGGCGATCACCGCGCTCGGCAGCGACCAGCACGCTGAGATCCTGCGATTTCCGCCCGCCATCGGACAGGCTGACTTCGAGACCAGTGAATACATGAAGAGCTTTCCCCAGCTGGCGGGCACCGTCCACAGCTTCTGCGGCGACGACAGTGGCCACCGCCGCCTGCTTGCACGTCTGGAGGATGGCGATGCGTGGACCGACCAGCAGGCATTCTCTGGCTTGGTGTTGACTCCGGCAGCCTGCTATCCGGTCTACCCGGTGATGGCGCGCCGCGGACCGCTGCCGTGGCAGGGCAAGGTGGTCGATGTGCTGTCCTATTGCTATCGGCACGAGCCCTCGCTGGAGCCGACGCGGATGCAGTTGTTCCGGCAGAGGGAATACGTGTGCCTGGGGCCGGCCGAGCGCATCGTGGCATTCCGCCTGCTATGGATGGAGCGCGGGCTGCAACTGGGCAAGGCGCTCCAGCTCCCGGTGGAAGTCGACGTGGCCAATGATCCGTTCTTCGGGCGCGGGGGCAAGATCGTGGCCGACAGCCAGCGCGAACTCAGGCTCAAGTTCGAGTTGCTGATTCCCGTCAATGACGGGGCGCCGCCTACCGCCTGTATGAGCTTCAACTACCATATGGACCATTTCGGTGCTTTGTGGGGCATCCGGACAGACGACGGTGGCACTGCCCATACCGGTTGCGTGGGCTTTGGCGTCGAGCGGCTCGGGCTTGCCCTGCTGCGTCACCATGGACTCGATCCGGCGCGCTGGCCGCGAGGCGTGCGCGAGCGGCTCTGGAGCGCGTAATGCATGGAACACCCAAGTTGGGGGGCCGCGGCGGTCTCGGTCTGCGCGGCGGGAACCCGGTGTGGTCGCACGCAAATTGCAATGTCGATCTGTGGATAGAGCTTTTGCATGGCTGGGAACTCGAATCCATCGCCGCACTGGCATTTACCGTGAGCCAGGATTTCGAGGGCGATCAGTTCACGCTATTCAGTTTCCCGTTTGGCGATCTCGAGCGGCTCTATGGTGTCACCGTGCACGACTTGTCCGTGTACGACAACCTGGAGGGGCACATTGCCGCGCAGACATGCCGCGGCAATGTGGTACTGCTTGATGTCGACAGTTTCAACCTGCCGTATGCCGCCGCCGCTGGCTACCGGCGCCAGCATGCGCGTTCCTGCATCGGTGTGGACCTGCTGGTGCCGGAGGCCTCGACCGCCGGTTACTACCACGGCGACGGCTACCACACTGTCAGCGGCGAGGAGTACCAGGCCATCTTCCGGCTACCGGCGGAACTGAAGGACAAGAATATCGCGCCATATCCGCAAGCGAGAGTGGTACGGCGCCGCTTTGCTCCCCAGACCGATGCCGCATTGGTGCGGATCTCGCTTGACATGCTGCGCCGTCACCTGGCACGGCGGCCGCGGGTCAATCCCATCAGCGCCTTTCGCACGGTTTTCCCAGCGCACCTGGACCAGATGATGGGGCGTGGGGAGCCGGGCTTCCAGGCCTATGCGTCGAGCGTGTTGCGCCAGCTGGGCGCCAATTTCGAGCTGTTGGGTTGCTACCTGCGCTGGCTGGTGATGCATGGCCAGCCGCTGCCGGACACCATCGCCGAGGCTTGCTACACCATTGCCTCCGAGGCCATGGTGATGCAGTTCCGGCTGATGCGTGCCGTCATCAGCCGCAAGCCCGATCCCTGCCAGGATTGCTTCGATCAGCTCGAAATGTCCTACAAGGCAACGGTGCCGGCGTTGGCGGCCTACTTCGGGGAGGTTGGCGGGTGAGTGTGCGCGACTTCGCACCCGAGCAGCGCGGCTTGCCGGCAATGCCCGGCGTCGCGGTGAAAGGCGTGCCGTTGTCCGGGCAGTGGGCCTGGCTCGAAACCTCCGCCGGCGCCGCCGGGTGCCCGGCCGCCTTGCCGGAGGGCGCCGGCTGGCTGGCTGCCCCCGTGCCCGGTACCGTGGCGGGCGCCTTGCGTGCCGCCGGCCGATGGGACGATGCCGCGCCACCACCGCTGCACCAGCGCGATCATTGGTACCGCGTGCACTTCACGGGCAGCGGCCGCCGCGTGCTGCGGTTCAGCGGCCTGGCCACGCTGGCCGAGGTGTGGCTGAACGGCGCGCTGGTGCTTACCACGCGCCATATGTTCGTGAGCCATCAGATCGAAGTCGAGCTGGCGGGCGAGAATACACTGCACCTGTGCTTTCGCGCGATGTATCCGTGGCTGCGCGCACAGCGCGGCGCGGTCCGCTGGAAGCCACGGATGATCGCGCCAGCGACCTTGCGCGCGGTGCGCACCACCTTGCTCGGCCATATGGCCGGCTGGTGCCCCCCGGTGCATGCCGTGGGGCCGTGGCGCCCGGTCGAACTGCTTGACCCGGCCAGCGACGATGCGTCGCAAGGCATGCGCGCCGATCTCTCCAGCCGGATCGAGGGGCATGAGGGCGTGGTGTCCCTGCGGCTGCATTTTCCGGGAGAAGCGCCCGAGCATGGCAGTTTCAGTGCCGTCGATGGTGACGGTGAGCCGCTTTGCGCGGGCCAGTTGCGGCGCGTGGATGCCCACACGCTGGCTGGCGCACTGCGCATTGCCCATGCCAGGCTGTGGTGGCCGCACACGCACGGCGAGCCCTATCTCTACCGCATAGATGCCACGCTGCAGGGCGGCACGCTGGCATGCGGCCGCATCGGCTTTCGCACCATCGAGGCCGACCGCGGCGCCGCGCCAGGCGCCTTTGCCTTGCGCATCAACGGCGAGCGGCTCTTCTGCCGTGGCGCGTGCGTGTCGAGCCATGACCTGCACGGCCTGTCGGATGCGCAGGAGACGGTCGGACGCTGGCTGGCGCTGGCTCGTGGGGCCAGCATGAATATGGTGCGTGTGAGCGGCGTCACCTGCTATCCGGGCGAGAACTTTTATCGGCTCTGCGACGAACTCGGCCTGCTGGTGTGGCAGGACTTCATGTTCGCCAATTTCGACTATGGCAGCAGCGACGGCATGGCGGGATCCGCGCTGATGGACGACGCCGCGTGCGAGGTGACGGAGTGGCTGGTTTCCACGCGCGCGCATCCGAGCGTCGCGGTGTTGTGCGGCGGCAGCGAGACCGAGCAGCAAGCCGCCATGTTGGGGGCGGCGCGCACGGCCTGGCGCCAGCCGCTGTTCGAAGCGCTGATCCCCGGCCTGGTGGCAGCCCACAGGCCGGATGTCGTCTACGTGCGCAACTCTCCTTGCGAAGGCGCATGGCCCTTCCAGCCCGATACCGGCGTCAGCCACTATTACGGCGTGGGCGCCTACCAGCGCCCCCTGACGGACGCGCGTCTCGCCAATGTGCGTTTCGCCACGGAATGCCTGGCGTTTGCCAACGTACCTTGCCAGCGCACCCTGGCCGAGCACGACCTTGGCCAGCCCTTGCATGATCCGCGCTGGAAGGCACGTGTGCCGCGCGATGCCGGCGCGCCGTGGGATTTCGAGGACGTGCGCGACTTCTATCTGCGTACGCTGTATGACGTCGATCCACCCCACCTGCGCTACGAACGGCCGGCGCGCTACCTGGCGCTGTCACGCGCGGTGGTGGCCGAGATCATGACCGATGTCTTCAGCGAATGGCGGCGTGTGGGCTCCAACTGCGCGGGCGGGCTGGTCTGGCAGCTGCAGGATCTCCTGCCGGGGCCGGGCTGGGGCATCGTCGACGCATGCGCGCGTCCCAAATCGGCCTGGCATGCCTTGCGGCAGGTCTGGCAGCCGCTGCAGTTGCTGTTCACGGACGAGGGGCTCAACGGCTTGCACCTGCACCTGCTCAACGAATCGCCGGAGCCGCACCAGGTGCGCTTGTCGCTGCGCTGCTACCGCGATGGCGAGACGGTGGTGGCCGAAGCCACGCAGGACCTCGTGCTTGCCCCGCGCGAAGCGCACCGCATCGAGGCCGCGTCGCTGATGGATGTGTTCTTCGATTTCACCTACGCCTATCGCTTTGGTCCGCCGGCGCACGACGTCGTCGTGGCCTCGCTTGAAGCGGCAGATGGCGCACTGCTGAGCCAGGTGGCTTACCTGCCGGATCGCAGGGCGAGCGCGCTGAAGCCGCCTGGCCTGAAAGTTGTAGTCGAACGCGTGGCGGGTGAATGGTGGCTCACAATCAGCACGCAGCGCTTCGCGCGCTGGGTGCATATCGAAGATCATGTCTTTCAACCCGCACAAGACTGGTTTCATCTTGCTCCCGGCGAGAGCCGGCGTATCCGCCTTATGCATGAAGGCGGCTCCCACGCCCTGGGTGCGCTCATCCCTTCGGGTGAGATTCACGCCATCAACGCGGACCGGCCGGTCAGCTACAACGCATAGGACGCTCCGCTGATTCTCTCTCCTGGCATGGCCTGCGCAGCCGCCGGGCCTCGCATGTGCGCCCAAGCGGGCATGACCGTCGGTGTCCGCCCGTGCCATCTCCAACCAACCAAGGGATGATCTAGTACTAGCCGTCTGTCCGGTGTCACAACGGAGTTGCGTGGCGCTTAATACAGATACACCAGCTGGCAGGAAGTCAGCGGTAGTTTGCAACGGGTGGAACGGCATTGTCAGTGGTGCCCAGTCATGAAGTAAGGACATCAGGATGTCCTGCTGGCACCAGCCGTGATCCTAGGGTCCAAGGGAGGTCCGAAAATGATCACGCATCGGTCAGATCTGCATGTCAATCATTTGCTCAGCGCGTTGCCGCGCCACGAGTGGGAGGCGTTGTGCCGGCACTTCGAACTGGTCAGGCTTCGCGCGGGGGAGTTGCTGACGGATTCGGGACAGCGCATTGTCCATGTCTACTTTCCCACCACGGCGGTGGTCTCCATGCTCTCGCTGCTCGAGGATGGTGCCACGGTCGAGTTCGCGGCCATCGGCAACGAGGGCCTGGTCGGCATCCCGGTCGTCACCGGCGGCGATACCATGCCCAGCCGTGTGGAAGTGCGCAGCCCGGGCTTCGCCTATCGCATCGCAGCCCGCGATCTGCGCAATGAGCTGATGCGCACACCGGTGCTGCAGCGCGTGACGCTGCTCTACGTGCAGGCGGTACTGACGCAGATCGCCCAGACCGCGGCCTGCAACCGTCATCACTCCCTCAACAAGCAATTGTGCCGCTGGCTCCTGCTGGCGAGCGACCGGATGAGTTCCAACGAGCTTGTGATCACGCAGCAGGTGATTGCGAACATGCTCGGTGTCCGGCGCGAAGGCGTGACAGAGGCAGCCGGAAAGCTGGAGGACCTCGGACTCATCCACCACAGCCGCGGGCATATCACCGTGCTGGACCGTTGCGGGCTCGAGAAGCAATCCTGCGAATGCTACAAGCTCGTCAAACGCGAGTACGACCGGTTGCTGCCTGCCCTGGCGCACGCCTGAACAGAGCGGACCCCGGCGCAACGGGGCCGGCATGCCGGCGCTGGCCTCAGGCGTGAAGGCGGGTCGCACAGCCGAACGCCGAGACCAGCGCGGCCATGGCGCGATCATAGGACGCCTCGAGCGTTTCCAGGCAGTCCGCGCAGTCGTCACGCCGCCGGCGCGCCACGGCCCGCGCCAGGCGGAATTGCAACACTTTGCATTCGGTGGCAACGGCGCGGGCCGCAAGTGCCGCCGCTGCCGGGATCCTGTAATTGTGCTCGGCCAACCAGCCAAGATAATGATGAAGCAACTCGAAACCGGCACCCAGCTGCCGCGGCAGGTTGAAACTGTATTGGTGGAAGTAGGCATCGCCACGCGCCAGCAGGACTTCCATCTGCCCACCGAAAACCTTGCGCCACTGGGTGACCGGATTGGCTTCGGGGCGGCGGGTCAGGTGGTGGCGCATCAGCGACACCGAAGCATTGACCAGCGCACGGGCGCGCAGCGGCGCTCTCGCCTGCCGGGCAAACTCGGCGTAGGGAAACAGTATGTTGCCGTTGCCGCTCAGTTCGGGCGTAAGCCGCATGGCGCCGCGGTAGTCCTCTCCGGCCAGCGTGTGATAGCCAAGGCCGTGGTAGTAGCCAAGCTCCTGCGCCGCCGGCGTGATGCGGTCGATCGCCACCGTGGTCTTGACGTGCTCGCGCCGATAGGCGGTCGCGCGTGCGTCCGGCAGGTAGTAGCTGTCGAGTTCCACCAGCACGGTATGGCCGCGGCTGACCTGTGCGACGACGTGGGCCTCGAGCGTGTCATAGATCGGCATTTCCTGCACCACCGTGCCGTACAGCAACTCCAGATCCATCTGCGGATACTTGAAGAATGTGAAATGGTCCCCTTCGAAATCCTGCGTCACCGTGAATGGCAGCGCGGCACGGGGATCGAGTCCCCGGCCATGCAACAACTCGATCCACAGGTCCATATAGCAGTTGGTTTCCTGCCAGATCGCGTCCGCGCCATGCAGCGCGTGCGGATGGCTTACGGTAGCGGCTGTACTGGTCGAAAGCTCCGCCGGGCGGGTGGCACGCGGCCTTGCCCGCGCCATATTGCCCGCGCCGCCGCCGCTTATGAGTGCAGCGTCCCGTTTCATCTTCCGCCTCCTGCGTCTGTTGCCGCGCCGCCCGGTCCGTCGAAAACCGGTAGACGCCTTTGCTGCCATTGCAACCGGATTGGCGCTTTCCATCCGTTCGTTGCCCAACAGAGGGCACGACAATGGCAAAGGCATCTGCGCGGGGACAGCCGGGCGGCTGGCGTGTGCGGCAGCGAACAGATACCCCCGCTCCCGCTTCCTACACTGGCTGTCAGCATGCGCCGGACCGTCCGGCCCAGGCGGGCCTCACGTCCGGAAGCGTTACCCCCAGCGCTGCGCGGCGCGAGTGCATGCGCGCCGGTGATCCCCCGGATGAAGAAGGCACAGTCCGTGTTCCGCGCACGTGGCGAGTATCCGCGGCCTTTCCGGGCCGCGGCAGGCAAGGAGGCAAGATGAACGCAACGACTCGGGACGCGCACCAGCCGGACGGCGCGGCGATAGCAGTGTCCGCCGATGCAGGCGTGCAGTCCATGCCGATGACCGCGATCCAGCCAGTCATCCTGGCCGGCGGCGCCGGCACCCGGCTGTGGCCGCTGTCGCGCGAGCAGCATCCCAAGCAGTTGCTGAACCTGGTTGCCGATGACACGCTGCTGGAAGCCACCGCGCGCCGCTTCGACGGCCTGGCGGAACTGGCCGGCCGTGCGGCGGGCAAGGAAGTGGCGCCGATGGTGGTCTGCGGCGAGGACCACCGTTTCATGATTGCGGAGATGATGAAGCGAGCTGGCAAGCCCGCGCGGATCCTCTCCGAACCTTGCGGCCGCAATACGGCGCCCGCGCTGACGATGGCCGCGCTGCACGCGGCCGGCGGCCTGGGCGAGACCGCCGATGCCGTCCTGGTAGTGACCCCGGCAGACCACAGCGTGGCGGATCCGGAAGCTTTTCGCCAGGCACTGGCGACGGCGATACAGCATGCCGACTGGGGCGCCATCGTGACGCTGGGCGTGCGCCCGCTTGCACCGGAAACCGGCTACGGGTACATCCGCGCCGGCGTGAACGAGCATTGCGGGGCCTTCGCGCTCGAGCGCTTCGTGGAGAAGCCCCATCTGGAACTGGCCGAGCACTATGTGGCGTCGGGCGACTACTGGTGGAACGCCGGCATTTTTGTCGTGCGGGCGTCGGTCTGGCTCAAGGCGCTCAGCCAGTTGCAGCCGGAAATGTACCAGCAGTGCCGTGCTGCATATGAGACCGGTGAACGCAGCGGCGACACGTTCCGCATTGGCAAGGAAGCCTTTGGCGACTGTGTGTCGGACTCCATCGACTACGCGGTGATGGAGAAGCTGGAGGCCTTGCCCGGCGTGAGCGGCATGCTGGTGCCGCTGGACGCTGGCTGGTCCGACGTTGGCTCGTGGGCTGCGATCTGGGATATCGCCTCCAAGGACGCAGCGGGAAATGTGGGGCGGGGACGCGTGCTGTTCGATGGCGCTTCATCTTGCCTGGCGCATTCCGAGGGACGCCTGATCGCGTGCGTCGGGGTACAGGGCGTGGTGGTGGTGGAGACGGCGGATGCCGTGCTGGTCGTGGACAAGGCGCATGTGCAGGACGTCAAGAACGTGGTCCAGCGCATTCGCTCCGATCACGGATGCGAGGTGGTGAATCATCGCAAGGTCCAGCGCCCCTGGGGCTGCTACGACTCCATCGATCACGGCGAGCGTTTCCAGGTCAAGCGCATCGTCGTGGATCCGGGAGCCAGCCTCTCATTGCAGATGCATTACCACCGTGCCGAGCACTGGGTGGTGGTACGCGGTACCGCACGCGTGACTTGCGGCGATACGGTCAGCATCCTGTCCGAAAACCAGTCCACCTATATCCCGATCGGCACGCTGCACAGGCTGGAGAACCCGGGCAAGACACCGCTGGAAATCATCGAGGTACAGTCCGGTGCCTATCTGGGCGAGGATGACATCGTCCGGTTCGAAGATAACTACGGGCGCGGTTAGCACTGCGGTACGGGAGCAGGCCTCGCTTGCCCGCCGCGCGGGCAAGGCGGGGACGAACCTAGCGGGGGAATTTGCTGTGAGCAAAATGTCATTTGCCGGCGTCGCGCCGGATCGCATCGTGCCTGCGGGCGCGATGCTCGACCATATCGGCTGGATCCTTGCCGCTGGCCTGACGGGTGCCGCGGTTGCGGCGCTGCTGGCGCTGTCGACACCGCAGCAGTTCCGCGCCGAGGCGCTGGTACAGATTGGCGCCAGGGATGCCGCCACACAGGGGGTTGCGCGCGGCGCGAAGCCCGCCCCCTTCGATATCGGCTTGCTGAAGAGCCGGGCGATGGTCGGCCCGGTGGTGGAAAACCTGCATCTCGATATCTCCGCCGAGCCGATACGGGCGCCGCTGCTGGGCAGCCTGGCGGCCCGCTTTGCGACACCGGGCAGGTTTGGCGCGCCCTGGCCGGCGAACCTTGGCTATGCGTGGGGCGCGCAGCGGCTCGTGGTGCGCAAGATGACCGTGCCGGAGCGCCTGTTCAACGTACCGCTGATGTTCGAGGTCTTGCAGGAGGAACGCTTCGTGCTGCGCTCGGCGGATGCCGTTCTGCTTGAGGGCAAGGTTGGCGAGCTCGCCACCGGCAACGGCGTGGAATTGCTGGTGACGCGCGTCGATGCGCTGCCCGGCACACGCTTCACCATTACGCGCCACGACCTGGCGGCCACGGTCAGCACGATCGCCGGGGAGCTCAAGGTCAGCAGCGAGGAGGGCGAAGCCGGTACGGCGCGGATCACCTGGCAGAATCCCGACCCGAAACTGGCCGCGGCGCTGGTCAATGGTGTTGCCAATTCGTATATTTCGGGGCAGGCCGCGCAGCGCAGCGACGATGCGGCCAGCACGCTGGCATTCCTCTCCAGCCAGCTGCCGCGCGTGCAGGGCGAACTTGAGCGCGCCGAAACCGCGCTGACGCGTTACCGTTCGCGCTCCGGGTCGATGCAGCCCTCGCAGGACGCGCAGTCCTACCTCAATGGCAGCATCGACTACCAGAAGCAGATCGCCGCGCTGAAGATGGAGCGTACCGGACTGCTGCAGCGCTTCACCACGGAATCCAACGAGGTACGCACCGTCGACAACAAGATTGCGCAGATGATGCGTGAGCGCAAAGATCTGGATGCGCGCATGCAGACTCTTTCGATGTCGGAGCGTGAGTCGGTTTCGCTCACGCGCGACGTCAAAGTGGCGGAGGACATGTACATGACCTTGCGCAACAAGGTCCAGGAACTGTCGCTGATTGTCTCGGACCACAGTAGTCAGGTCCGCGTTGTCGACAATGCGGTGGTGCCGATGTCGCCGGTGGGGCCCGGGCCCTGGCCGATGACCGCCGGGGGTGGCCTGCTTGGCCTGTGCCTTGGCATTGCCTGCGTGAGCGTGCGCCAGCGCACGAAGCAGACCGTCGCCAGCGCCAACGAAGCAGAAGCCCTGCTCGGCATGCCCATGCTCGGGGACATTGCGTACAGCCGCGAGCAGCAAGAGCTGGAGCGTCTCATCGAGGCCAAGGTCCGCCTGGGTATTGCCGCTGGTTTCGCGGCGCCGGGCGCGGCGCGGCTGGAGGGGCCCGAGCCGGGGCACGCACTGGAGGCGCTCGATGAATCCTATCCCGATTTCATCAAGCATCTGCTGCGCCAGGGTCTGCACGACCACTATCTGCTGGCGCGAAGCGCCCCGCATTCCCTGGCCGTGGAGGGCCTGCGCAGCGTGCGGGCCGCGCTGCATTTCGGCTTGCGAAGCGCGGCCGATTGCGTGGTGGCCGTCACCAGCCCCGCACCGGGCGCGGGCAAGACCTTCGCCGCCATCAACCTGGCGGTGCTGTTTGCCGAAGCCGGCCAGCGTGTGCTGCTGATCGACGCCGACCTGCGCCGGGGCAAGGTGGCGAGCTGGTTCGACCAGGGGCCTGAAGGCGGTCTGGCGGAGATACTGGCGGGCCAGCTCACGCTGGCTGCCGCCGTGCGTCCCACCGTCGTCAGCGGCTTGTCGATCCTGACTACGGGGGCGACGCCTCACAATCCCTCCGAACTGCTGATGCGTCCCGCCCTGGCGGAATGCCTGCGCTTGTGCGCTAGCCGCTTTGACCTTGTGATCGTCGATACGCCGCCGGTGATGGCCGTGGCTGACGCCACGCTGGTGACGAATATTGCCGGTTCGACACTGGTTGTGGTGCGCGCGGACCAGACACCGCCGGATCAGGTCGAGGAGACGCTCAAACGCCTAGCCCGTTCGCATGCGCGGCTTTTGGGCGGCATTCTGAACGGCGTGACGGCGCGCCGCAGCAACCGTGCCGAGTTCAACAGCGTCAATCCCTATCTGGGCATGCCCGAGCCCGCGCCCAGTGTGCCAAAGCTGGAGCGCGCAGCCGGCGTGGAGCGGATGGCATAGTGCCTGGCGCTGGCGAGCGTACCCGTTTCTGCGTGGACTTTGCCAGCACCGCAATCGGAGGCGAAAAAACAGCGCCCGGGCGGGCGCGAGCGGAGAGTCGGCATGAAGCGCGTCATATTGCATGGCTGTGCCGGCTGGCTTCACGGCGAGACCGGGAGAACCGGCGTGGTCCTCTGCGCGCCGGGCGGGCACGAAGCCATGTGGTCGCATCGTGCCTGGCGCCACCTGGCTGATGATATTGCCGCCGCGGGCCTGCCCGCGTTGCGCTTTGACTATCCGGGCAGCGGCGACTCGGGCGGCGGCGACGATGACCCCAGGTTCGTCGAGCAGGCCGTGGCGAGCATTATCGCGGCTGCGGCACGGCTGCGCGAACTGGCCGGTGTCGAACGGGTAGTGCTTTGCGGCCTGCGCCTCGGGGCAACCCTTGCTGTGCTTGCCGCTGAAGCCATGGCTACCCATCGCAGCACGGCCGCCGCTGGCCTGATCCTGCTGGCACCCGCGACCAATGGCCGTACCTACCTGCGCGAGTTGCGGGCACTCCACGGCAACTGGCTGAGCAGGGCGATTCCCGATCTCGCCGTGGCGCCTGAGCAGGGCGGCGCCCAGCAAGTCCTGGCATTCCGCCTTGCACCGGAAACCGTGGCCCGGATCGGCGCGCTGAATCTGGCGCACCGGCAGGCTTGCCCGGCACCGCGCGTGTTGCTGCTGGATGCCTGGCCTGGCTCGGCCTCGGCGGTGGCGTCGCTGGCGGCAAGCTACGAAGCGGCGGGGGTGCAAGTCGAACTTGGCGGGTTTGACGAGTACCCCGCCATGATGCAGTCGGCCGAGTATGCCACGGTGCCCGAGCGGGCCTGGCGGAGACTGCTCGACTGGCTGCGGCCGGGCGCCGCGCCCGCGCGGCTGCAGCCGCACCGCGGCGAACCGCGCGTCAGGCAGACACAGGGTTTGCAGGTGGAGGGCGGCTTCGAACACCCGGTCTGGTTGGACGGCGGACGCCTGTTCGGCATTCTTTGCGCACCCCGCGAGCGCCTGCCGGCCGGCACCGCGGTGATTTTCCCGAATACCGGTGGCAACCATCATGTGGGCGATGGCAGGATCTTCGTCACGCTGTCGCGCCAGCTCGCCCGCCTGGGCGTGGTTGCCTTGCGGCTCGACGTGTCCGCGCTCGGCGACAGCCCGGCAGCGGCAAGGCAGATGAGCATTCCCTCCATCTATTCGCCGCCGCCGTGCGCGGACGTATGCGCGGCGGTCGAGTGGATGCGAGCCAGGGGCTTCAGGCGCATCGTGCTTGCGGGCGTCTGCTCGGGCGCTTATCTCAGCTTGCACGCGGCGCTTGCCAACGCGGGCGTCAATGGGCTGGTCATGGCGAATCTTGTCAAGTTCCGCTGGGATCTTGCGGACGACGCCTCGGCCGGAAGCAAGCTGCAATCGATGCGAGGCTACCTCGTGGCGGCGCGCAAGCCGGAAAACTGGCAGCGCCTGTTGAGCGGCGAGATTCGCGCATGGCCGATTGTGTCGAGCCTGGCTGGCCGGGTCGCGCGCCGTGCCGCCGAGCGCCACGCCAGGTTGATGGCACGGCTGCGCGGTGCTGCCGACACCGCCACGGTCAGCGGCTTCGCCTGCCACGCCATGGGCGAGCTGAACCGGCGTGGCGTGCATACCGATTTTCTCTATGGCACGGGCGATGTCGGCCTGGAGGAAGCAGCGTTTTGCTTCGGGGGCGACATGAAGGCCATCAGCGAGCTGGAGCGGGTGAAGCTGCACACGCTGCCGTGCCTGGACCATTCGCTGTTCCTGCCCGAGAGCCGCCAGGCATTCGCAGAGTTCCTGGTCCGGCATGTCATGCGGCACGAAGCCGAACTGGCGGCCGACACCGCGGCCACGGATGAATCGCCACAAGCGCAGCCCCTCGCGTCCGAGCCCGCCTACCGCACCACGGGACTGTTCAACTCCGCGAATCCCTAGCGCTACCGCGGCGGGCTGCCTGGCGCAGCCGTGAGGGCTGGCTTTCGTCCAGCCGGGAGCGCCGGAAGCCCTGTCTCCCCCTGTCATTGCTTTCCACTGTCATTGCGAGGCTCGTTCTGCGGGCGGCCACCAAATGAAAAGGGCCGATGCCCTCGCGGCATCGGCCCTTTGCACGTGGCGGCGGCTCAGGCGCGCTTGATGCGTGAGTTGCCATACTGGTTGAGATAGCGATACTTGCCGAAGTGGTAATGCGCCCGGTACCAGCGGCCATCGATACGCAGGCCGTTGAACAGTACCCCCTTGATCTCACCGCCGGCTTGCTGGATGGCCCTGTCCGCCGCCGTGATCTCGCCGACAGTGGTCTGGTCGGCGCGGGCAACCAAGAAGACCGCGCCCGCCCTTGCTGCCAGGATGCCCGCGTCGGAAGCGGCAAGCACCGGGGGCGTGTCGATCAGCACAACGTCGTACTGTGCCTTCAAGGTATCGAGCAGGGTATCCAACTGCTCGCTGAGCAGCAGATCCGCCGGGTGCGGCGGCTCGGTGCCGGTCGGGATGACGTCCAGGCCAGGCAGGACCTGACGGCGCATCGCCCGGTCCAGCGGCATGCCGGTCAACACCTCCGACAGGCCCGGGCTACGCGCCACGCCGAAGCGATGATTGAGACTGCCCCGGCGCAGGTCGGCGTCGACCAGCACGACGCGCTTGCCGCCGGAAGCCAGCACCGCCGCGAAGTTCGCGCAGACGAACGATTTGCCGACGCCCGGCGCCGGACCGGTGACCACCACGACGCGCGAGCGGCTGCCGGCCAGGGCGAACTGCAGGGCGGTGCGCAGGCTCCGCAAGCTCTCGATGGCCGGGTCGGCGGGTTCCAGGTGAGCCAGCACATCGCAGCGCCCACTGTCCTTGCCTTTCGCCTTCCTGGTGCCTTCCGGGCGCGCTTGTTGCGCACTGAGGGGGATGGTGGAGTACACCGTCAGTCCTGTCGACTTTTCCACCTCGTCGGCATCGCTGACGCCACCGTCGAGCATGCGCCGCACGACAACCGCCAGCAGGCCCAGCAGCAGGCCCAGCACCAACGCCACGCCGGCAATCATGCTTCGGTTGGGCCGCACGGGCTTGAGCGGTACCTCGGCAGGATCCACCAGGCGTGCCGTGCCGACCTTGCTTGCCTTCACCAGCCTGAGTTGCTGGGTGTCGTTCAGCAGCGACTGGTAGAGTTCGGTACTGACCTTGACGTCACGCATGAGGCGCAACACGTTCTGCTCGACATCCGGCAGCTTCTGTATTTTCCCGGTCACGCCATTCAGTTGTGCATTCAGGCTGGCGATCTGGGAGTCCATGATCTCGATGGTCGGGTGATTGCTCGTGAAACGCGCAATCAGCTCCTGGCGCTTTTGCCTGAGTTCCTGCAGGCGCGTCTGGATTTGCACGGATTGGCCAAGGATGAGCTTCGACTCTTCGCTCAGATCGATGGTGCCGCGCTGATTGCGCATCGCGTTGTAGCGCGACTCCGCGGTTTCCACCTGTTGCTTCAGCTGGGGCAGCTGACGATCGAGGAAAGCCAGGGATTTTTCGGCTTCCGCAGCCTTGCGGCGCACATTCTGCTCGACGTACTCCGCGCCGATTTCATTCAGGACGGCGGCCGTCTTCTCGGCGGAGTTGCCTTCGAGCGTCATGCCGATCACGCCGCTCTGCTTGCCGCGCTCCAGGATCATGAGGCTTTCCTGCAACTCCTCGATGGCCGCGGCGCGGGGCACCTGCTGCACGTAAAAGACGCTGCCAGGTCGGCCGTCAAGCTCGCTGACCAACATGCTGACCTTGCCTTGCGGTGTGTCGATGGTTTGCGGCACTCCCACGGTGCCGGTCCACTTGACATCGTTGCTGGAGAAGCTCACGCGGTACTGCTTGCCGCCCAGCGCGGTCAGCTGGATCGTCCTGTCCACCAGATTGGGCGGGACTTCGAGGCTCTCCACGCTGATGCTTTCCGGGCCCCAGGCAAAGCCGCCCCAGCCGAACAGCCCGGGCGTCGACAACTCCTTGTTGAAACTGGCGATGGCTCGCCCAACGATGGGGAAGTAACGGGGCGAGGCCTTGATGTCGAGATGCAAACTGTCGATCGCCTTGCCCACCACCATGCGTGAGCGCAGCAGCTCGATCTCCGCGGAGGCAGCCGGCTTGACGTCAAACACGGGCGTGACGTTTGCCGTCTGCTTGCCGGAAGCGCCCGCGCCGGCATTGCTGTCCTCGACCTGCACGACGATATCCGCGCGATAGACCGGCTTGGCCAGCATCGCATAGACCAGCCCGGCGCAGATCACCCCCCCGGTGACGACGAGGAATGTCCGGCGATAGCGGACCAGCACATCGACATAGGACGTAAAGTCGATCGGCTTGCCGCCATCGTCCCACGTCTCCGGAGCCTGATTCCGCGAATTCACTATATTCATGACGCTTCCCCGTAGCTGTTTGCCGGCGTAATCGCTTGTATGTGAGCCGACCACGATTCAACCCCTTGCTTGATCAACCCCAACACGAGCACGAACATGCCTTGTGAGCCACCGTAGGGGTCTGGTACATCGACATGTGAGAACTCGCACAGCCTGTATGTCTTTCCGCGTGCCTGCGGGTAGAGCCGTTCCAGCTCGTCGCGTTGCTCGTTGTCCATCACCAGAACCAGGTCGGAGGCGGCGATCAGTGATTCGTCGACGGTAACGGCGCGATGGGACTCCAGGGTGCAGCCCTCCATCGCCAGCAGGCAGGTGGCGCGTGGATCGGCGGTGGCGCCCACTGGCGGGTCGAGTCCGGCCGAGCGCACGCGGCAGTTGGGCAAGGCGCGCCGCAGCAGGCTCTCCGCCATCGGGCTGCGGCACCGGTTTCCCAGGCAAACGACCAGGATCGAACGGATCATCGCTGTCTCCACTACGGACGAGCGATGCTTGCCGTGCCCACCACCGGCTGGATCAGCAGGCTCATGACGCGGCTCCAGCGCACCACCGCTTTTGCGTCGACATAGACCACGTCCTTGGGTTCGAGCTCGAAGCCCTCGGCAATGGCCAGCGCAATCGGCGAGGTCCCGTCCAGGTGGAACACCTTCGGTTCATCGGTGGCCGTCTTGCGAATCACGAAGATCTGCTCGGCGTTGGCGGATCCGGGGTTGACGCCGCCCGCGTCTCCCAGCGCCTCGTTAAGCGACATGCGCCCGTTGCGCATCAGCAGCGAAACCGGCCGTACCACTTCACCGGTGACGAAGACCTTGCTGTCCTCGCGTTGCTCGACGCGCACGATGTCGCCGGAGCGCAGCATGATGCGTGCGGGATCCACTCCCTTGGCGAGCAGGGCAGGGATATTGACGTACCAGCTCTGCTCCCCGCGCGTGACGCGCACGCGGCTGTTGTCGCCGGTCAGGTTCAGTACGCCGCCGGCGCGGTTGAGCGCTTCCACCAGGGTCATCGGCGCGTCGTCGATGGCTTGCATGCCCGGCGTCTTCACCTCGCCGTCGACATAGATGCGCTGGCTGCGGAAGCCCAGCACGCGGACCGTCATCTGGGGATCCTTCACCACCCGCGACAGGATGCGCGCCATCTGGTCGCGCACATCGTTGGCCGTTTTCCCGGCCACCTTCAACACGCCCGCATACGGGAACTGGATATCGCCCTGGGCGCTGACCACATAGCCGGGCACATTGGAGCCGCCGCTGGAGGTCGGAATCTCGAACGCGGCGCCGATGCTGTACGTCTGCGTCGGGAACACCAGTTCAGGGTGATCCCAGACCACCACGGAGATGATGTCTCCGGGACCGATCCGGTAAGGCTGCGGTGTCGCGTACAGTTCTTCCACACCTTGATTGGTCGGCCTGCTCTTGCCCTTCAGTTCACGAACCAGGTCCAGGGTGATCGGTGTCACGTCGACAACGGCGTCCGACCCCATCGCGGTGGTGGTAGCCCGGGAACTCATCGTCATACCGGGCGAGGCGGCGACGCAGGCTGCCAGCAAAGCGCAGGCGCCGAGCAAGGTCAGGCGCGAGAGAAACGTATTGCGAAGCGAAGCGCCGGTGCGGAATTCTGGCTCATCATTGCATGCGTTCACGGTATTCTCCATGCTTGTTCCAAACGGACATCGCAAGGCATGCCATGTCCACGGATGTTCGCATCTTAGAAAGCCGCTCGTCCCGATTCGGTGCGCTGTCGCACACTGGTTGCGGGTTGCGCCGCGCGGCCGGAATCGGGGTGGTGTGTGGGCGGCCGCACGGATTGAGGCAGTTGCGTTGGGTAGCCTGCGTGCAGGGGCGTGTCATGGCTCGGGGTTGCCCTCGGGCCGCGCCTTCTCCCTTCCTGCAACCCGGCTAGCGCTGGAGAAGACGATGCGAAGCTTGATCATCAACGCCGACGATTTCGGGTATGACGAAGACACCGTCAAGGCGACCATTTCCTGCTTCGAAGGCGGTCTTCTCACCAGCGCGACCATCCTGGCCGGGTGTCCCGCGTCAAGGCTGGCCTATG
Organism: Burkholderiaceae bacterium 16; assembly: GCA_000955785.1. GTDB lineage: Bacteria > Pseudomonadota > Gammaproteobacteria > Burkholderiales > Burkholderiaceae > Cupriavidus. Next base: position 52,069 of record JYOD01000013.1, on the reverse strand, counting down.
ACTACGCCAGGCAGCATCGCAAGCAGCTGTCATTCGGCCTGCATTTCAATATCGTCGAAGGGCGGCTTGCAGCGCAGGCTGGGAAGTCGTCCCTTTGCGGCAGCGACGGCATGCTTCGGCCGTGCAAGGCACAGCGGGTACGCGCCATGGCAGGCCTGCTTGCGGAGAAGGATATAAGAGAGGCGTTTCGCCAGCAGCTCACCGAATTGCGTGATCACGGCGTGCAGGTCACGCATGTCGACGGGCATGGGCATCTGCACAAGTACCCCGCGGTCATCCGCGCGATCAAACAGGAGATGTTGCAGGCTGGCATCAAATGGGCCCGCCGGCCCCAGAACTGCTATTTCCAGGAGAATGCGATACGCGGCGCCCTGAATGTATGGTTGCTGCATCACTTTTCCGGCCTTCGGCATACCGATTACTACATCGCGGCGGACCCGCGCGAGCCTGGCTGGGCATTGCGGTTGCCGGCAATCCTGCGTGATGGCGTGACAGAGATGTCGGTTCATCCCGGCTTCGCCGAACCTTGGCGGCGGGACGAGTCCGCGCCGTTGCTCCAGCCCGCCGAACTGGCTGCGAGGCTCGAGAGCGCCGGCATCGCGCTGCGGCGCTATGGAGACTTATAGGACATCGCCCGTGCCCGAATTGATCGCCATGCCGACACGGCTCGTGTGGCACGCCGCTGCGCCATGGGGCCTACCGGGCGCATTGTTTGCTGGCGCATATTTTTAGTTTCAACGGCATCCGGCACGATGGCGGAATCAGCGCCAGTGATGCGCGGCAGGCGAGCCGATCACGAGGAAATGAACGATGCAACGGAAGGGAGCCACGGACGCCCAATCCGCTACGGCCATTGAGTTCGGCGATGGCATGGCGAATGCGGAAGAGAAACAGGATCTGAGGTCGATCCGGCTCGCCGTGATGAGCTCCTTTGTCTCGAAGGGGTCCAGCGTTGCCTATCAGGTGATCAGCATCCCGCTGTTTGCGAGAGTGCTCAATCCTGAGGATTTCAGCGCGATCATGGTCTACTACGGCATCACGACCTGGCTGACGCTGGTGGCGATCGGAGTATGGCCGACGGTGTCGGCGCATGCCGCGGATAAACGCAAACAAGGCACGCTGCCGGCCGTGGTGCTTGAGTCGGCACTATGGCTCAGCGCACTGCTTGGTGCGGTCATCGTGCTGGCGCTGGCGTTCCGGCCGGTGCTGGAGGGCAGCGGCGCCAAGCTGTTTTCGGCGGAGTATTTCAATCTGCTGATTGCCGCATTGTGTTGCAATGCGCTGATCTTCGTATTCTCGCTCGGAGAGTCGGTCAACCAGGGACAAAGCCGTCAGCATGTCAACAACCTCATTGGTGCCGCGTCCAACATCCTGAATGTCCTCTTCATCTACGTGGCGTCCCAGTCGGACGCCACGGCGGACGTGGTGTCCCTGTTCGTCGCCAGCCAACTGGGTTTCATCCTGGCAAAATTCGGCTGCTTCGCCAGCGTGCTGAAACGGGTTGGCTTGCCGCATGGGGTTCGTGCGCCGGGCCTGGCCAGGGAACTGATTGTGAATTCCAGGGCCTTCCTGCTGGCGCAACTCTCTGGCGCCTGCTTGCAGCAGGGCGCGGTGCTTCTGTGCTATGAGTCCGGACGCGCGCAGGATGCGGCCCTGCTTGCATTGATGTTCCGGGCCAACATGCTGCTGAGCAGCGCGGTATGGATGATCAACCAGCCGCTCTGGCCGATTGCCCATCGCCATCTTCTCGACGGGAATACACAGTGGCTCCTTGCGCTCTATAAGAAGCTGAGCCTGCTCTATACCGCCTACGGCGTCCTGGTGATTGCGGGGGCAGCCGTTCTCGGTGGTTATGTCATTACGTTCTGGACGTCGTCCGAGTTTGTGATCTCGAATGCCACGGCATCGTTATGCGCGCTATATTTTGCGATCATCGTGTCAACGCAGGCCGGCGTTCCGGTGTTAATGGGGGCTAAGGCGTTCGCAAGCCTGAGTAAGGTGGGCATGTCCGAGTTGATCGTTGCCGGCGTACTGGGTGCGCTGCTCCTGCTCACGGGCAACATCAAATTCCAGTACGTTGTGATCGCGCTTATTGTCGCCAATGCAGTCACCGCGCTATGGATGCTGCCACGTGGCGCGCTACGGATTCTTCGTCAGCCGAGGTAGTCGTCCCGGCCTCGCCTGCGGCAGGCTCGTGGGCTGACGAAACCCTGAAGCCGGCGGGAAACTGAGAGAGCATGTCGTTGTCTGTCTGGAGGCGTCCCGCAACCCGGGCCGCCCGTCCCTGATGGCCGCGATTATTTTTTTGCCGCTATTTTTTGTCAGGGTTCGAAATGACAAGAATCTCCGTCATATCCGTGAACTACAACAATCGCGATGGCTTGGCGCGCACCATGGACAGTGTGGCCAGTCAGCAACGCGCTGGGTTTGACCTGGAGTACCTTGTGATCGATGGCGGCTCGAAGGACGGGTCGGTCGAACTCATGCAGGCGCGGCGGCAGGAAATCGATGTGCTGATCAGCGAGCCGGACGGCGGCATCTACGACGCCATGAACAAGGGCCTGCGCCATGCCACCGGGGACTGGGTCAACTTCATGAACTCGGGCGACTGTTTCGCGGATGAGTTCGCCCTGAGGAGAATCGCAGAGGCGGTCGGGGATAAGCCGGAGTGCCGTCTCGTGTATGGCGACAATATCAGCGTGCGTGGACACGAGTCAGCGGATGTCGTCGATGTGCTGAAGGCCGGCATCATCCATGCCTGCCACCAGGCGATGGCATTCTGGATTTGCGATCTGCGGTATGACGAGCGCTGGCCGATCTACGCCGACCTGGACTTTGTGCTGCAGTACTACCTCCGCTTCTCCAAACAAGCGTTCTACTATCTCGGTGTGACGCTGTCGTCGACAGAGGAAAGCGGAATGAGCGCAGCCCACCCGCACCGGAAGCGGCTGGAAAAATTCGGAATATTGCTGAGCAGGCTTGGCCCGCTGGCGACGCTGCGCGCCCTTGGCGGCGCGGTGCTGCGCAAGTTCCGGTAGCGGGACGGCGCGGTGATGCCCGCAGGTGCTCCGAGCGCGCTCGCTCGTGCTTCCAAATTATCTGCGCTTCTCGGTCAGCGTCGTTCACTCTATGCCATGGCCACTCTCCACGACCGAAGCGAGCGGCGTGTGCAGGGCTTTCCCGTGTCGGAAGAGACATGCTAGCTGGCAGACGCCATCAGATCGTCTTGAAGCGTGTTGGATCCTTGCGTGCCATGGTTCAGGATGGAACGATACAATGCACCGTAGCGTTGCGCTATATTTGAATACGAATATTCTTTCGCCTTTTCTTCCGCAGCCATTCTCAGAACATTTAACCTGGCTTCGTCTTCGATTACCCATTTTATGCCCCTCGCCAGATCATCGACGTCGAAGGGTTTGGCAAGCCAGCCATTGCGCTGGTGACAGACAATATCCGGAAGTCCCCCGATATTGAACGCAACTACCGGCGTACCGCATGCCATGGACTCGAGGCCGGTATTAGGAAGATTTTCCTGTCTCGACGGAATTAACATCGCATCACCCGTGCTGTAAATGCAGCGCAATGTCAAATCGTCATGAACATGGCCCAGGTAGTGAGTTTTATATTTCAATTTCGCTGGCTCTTTCGGCTGGCTCTGGCCAAACACGACCAACTCTAGCTCGTCTGTGCCGACATCGAGGATGTTCAGGGCCTGGAGAAGGAGATCGATACCCTTGCGCTCGTCCCGGCCCCCACCGATTGCGCCGAACACGACAATTCTCTTTTCAAGCGGCAGCTTCAGCAGGCCGCGTGCCACACGTTGGTCTACGGGCCGCCAGGTCTCCAGGTCCAGCGCGTTTGGAATCACGGTCACCGGCCACTCGCGCATCAACGTGCTATCCCGGACACAGGCGGCTAGCCAATGACTTGGGCTCACAATATGAAACGGTGCTTTCCACGCCCTGCGCTTGCGTTGCCAGACCCAGCGGTCCCAATCGATCGCCGGCCCGCCTGCCTGTCGGGGGACCTTTGCATATCCGTTCTGCCAGCGCAATTCACTTGTGTAGTGCTCTGCCCCACAGAAGGCCCACATATCGTGAATAGTCCAGACGACAGGTTTGTTGATACGGCCCAGTTCCTCGATTGATAGCATTTCACCGCATATCCAATGCAGGTGGACGATGTCAACAGAGGACTTGTTGATAGACCTTACTATCCCCGATGGCAATATGGCCGGTGATCGGAGTGTGCTGTCCTTGGGGCCCAGAAGGCGCGAGGTAAGTTCTCCCACGGCGCCCCCTGCTATCCCCCTTATCCTGGGCAAGATGCCCGGACGGGAACTGACAACCCAATCGTCGGAGTGCTTCTTCACGACTTGCATGCGAACGTCGATACCGGCCGCTCGCAATGCGCCTTGAATTCTATAGGCAGCACGGGCCGCTCCACCGAAGATGTCTGAATGGTTCAATTTCAGAATACTGAGATCATTCATCGCGTCTGGCCCCTAGTAACCGCCTGATGGGAAGCTGGTTAGCGTGCTTGTCAAGAGTGACATATCATCTGGACGATCTGACCCAGGGCTTCTCCCGCGTGCTCACGATCGGTCCGGAACTGGTCGCGCAGTGATGCCTGCAACTGTGTGACTTGCGTGCGTTGGGGTTGTTGCTTGCACAGGAACGCAAGCGCGCCAGCAACGAAGTCGGCTCCCTGGGCGACTACGAGGCCGCCGTCGCCGCGAATCATCGAGGCAATGCAGCCTCGGTCGTTGGCGATGACCGGAATGCCATAGCTATGGGCTTCAAGCACGGTAAGCGGAGAGGCCTCATTCGCATATGTACTGGGGAATGCCAGCACGTCGATGCTGCAAAAGAACTGATGCTTGGCTTCTCCATGTACCGCGCCGACGTAGCGGGCGGCGGGTGTCCGGGCGAGCTCCGCGTTGAAATCGGCAAGGATTTCCTGCGCTACAGGCCCGGCGATGCGCGCATCGATGTCCAGGTTCAGTTCCTGGGCGCGTTGCACCAGGGCAAAGAAGGTGAAGATGCCCTTGGCCGTGGTGATATTCGAAAGAAAGCCGACCGTGAGTTTGTGGCGCTGCGATGGCTGGGGGACATCCTCCTGCTCGAAGTCGACCAGGCTCGAATTGGGCAGAACGCGTACCTGCGTGGCGGGCAGGCCGTATATCTGCATCAGCTTCTCGCCCATGCCGTCGCACAGCGCCAGATGCGTGGCCCCCGGCGCACACCATAGCAGCGCACGCGTGTACCAGCGCGCCCTGCTGACGTAGGCAAAGCTGTGGTGATGGATGAAGATCCTCAAGCCAAAGAGATGCGCCATGAGTGCGAAGGGGATATCGAGCATCTGCCCGAGCCCGCCTGATATGCCCATGTAGAAAGAGCGGGGCCGCTGCAACAGGCAGGCGTACAGGAGCCGGAGCCAGAGCATGAACCGGCGGCAGAGGCTTCCTGCCAGAGCGAGCTTGCCGGTGCCCGCCCAGGCAGTGTCCAGCGTGATGACGCTGGCCTGCTTGCGCAAGTGTTCCAGCATGCGCAGGCAGGCCGCGGAATAACCGTGCACGGGCGGTGGCAGTGGACCCAGGAAGATAACTCGATTGGACATGCTGTTCCTCAGCATCGATAGCCTTGTGTTTCAATGGCGCGCGCCTCGCGCCGCTGCTGCGGCTCCTGCCGAGGTGCGCCTGTGCGGACCGCGGCACCATGCGGCGCAGCCGGCCGGTGCGTAGCGCGGCAATGATCAGCGTCGTGCATCCTCGAGGATCGTGATGCACCCGTCCACGATGGTCCGCCCAGCCACCGCTGGCGTGAACTCTCCGATGACTTCCAGGCACCTGCGGGCCGTGGCTTCGATATCGCTAAAGATCCGCACCGCCTGCCCAAGGGCGCCGGCAAGTGCCTTGATGTCGCGTACCGGAAACGTCAGGCCGGTCTCTCCCTCCAGCACCAGCTCCGGAATACAGCCGCAATGATCGCTGACCACCGCGGGACAGCCATAGCTCAACGCCTCGTTGACCACGAGGCCCCACGCCTCGCTATGGCTTGGCAGCACGAGGCACGTGGCACGGCCATACTCCGCGGCCAGCTTGTCGATAGCCATCGGGCCAAGAAACTCCGTTGCCGCTGTCACGCCGAGTTCGCTGGCGAGCCGGTCCAGCGATGGCCTGTCGTCACACGGGCCGGCCAGGACCAGGGTGGCGAGCGGATGCTCGCGCAGGACCAGGGCAAAGGCGCGCAGCAGGTCCTTGACCCCCTTCTTTTCCGAGATCCGTCCGACAAAGAGGAATCTGGGCGACGAAGGCGATGGCGCCAGTTCCAGGCGACGCTTCTCTGCGTGTTCCGGGCGGTACCCATGTGGCAGGGCCGCCGCCTGGCAACGGTCGAATACCCGCGACGGCTCGGCCCCGAGCGACACGGCGTAGGCGTAGCCGCGCTGCCCGTAGACGAATACGCCGTCGCAGTGTCGGAAGAAAAATACCTTAAGGCGATGCTTGATCGGGTTGCTAGGCTGGTCCATGGCCGTGGCGTCGCAGAAGACGGCGCGCCGTTTTCCGCGCACCATGCATGCAAGCAGCATGGCCCAGTACTCGATCAGGTGATATCCGGGCATCACCACGATGTCGGCCGGCGAGCGCCACACCTCCTGCACCAGCCGCAGGCATAGCTTCCAGCGGGGGATCGCTTCATAGGGTAGGTTGAACAGCACTCGATGCGGATACCTGTGATAGCTCGCGTCGACGTTACTCATTGACGTGCGGCCGCCGTCAGTCGGTACTACGTGAGAAAAGCGCACGCTCCGGCCAAGCTGGCGTGCATGCGAGAACGCCTCGCTGAAGACCGCGCCCTTGTACTTGGGCCATAGCATGTTGTGATAGATGTCGATCATCCTGCCCTGCCTCTCAGTTCCCTCAGCCTCGCATATCCACTTGCAACGCGAGCGGCGCCAACTCCGGAATGGCGGCTTGACGCCAATGTACGGCTGCCATGCCGTCGGCACCGTTTGCTAGCACACAGATTCAGCGCGGCTTTGGGGCGGAACGCGGGCCGCGCATCCGCATCGACGACGGCTGCGGTGTGGCGCGCACCAGTCGCGGCGTGACGCCGAACGGACTAGCGTGGCGAGCCACTGCTCGACGTTCGCGATGGCGGTAGAGCGGTGCCGCCGCCGCGGTCCAGGGGCCGCGGCGGCGTTCGGGAGTCGATCAGCGAGACCGATGCTACTCAGGAAGTGACCGGGTGTGCCGGCAGCGAGTCAATGCGCGCTCGCGCGCGCTTTCGGCGGTAACGCATCACACGGTCTACAGCAAAGAAGGCCAGCGCCGCGCCCGAGCCGTAGGCGACGGCGACCATCAACGCGCCGCGCAGCAGGAAGATCAAATAGAGGGAGAAGTAGATTCCCGCAGCCTGCGCCAGAGGATTGTCCGAGTAGCAGAACTTATCAAGCAAGCGCGCTACCCATGCAAGCGCCACCGCTGCGATGACTACGCCAAACACGGAGAGGTCCACATAGGCTTCCGCGACCAGAGGTGCCGACAAGTTGTCGAAATCCATCTGGTAGTTTGCTGACAAGTACTGCCCGATTACGATGCCCGTGGCCAGCGGTTTGGTTTCCCAGAAGGTGTGTGGAACAAAGAACAGGAACGTGCCAAGCAGTTGCCTGCCCAATTGAATTCCCTGGCGGTCGACGATCTCCACCACGGTGTGGAGATTCGCCCAGGCATCATAGTGCAACTGCAGAAAGTGGTAGGAGTAGAGATCGGGATCGAGTATAGCCTTGAGATCCCAGGACTCCACTTGATTGTGCGTGAAGGCCGAAGACAAGGGGAAGAACACCCCCATCAGAAGCAGGAGCACGGTGATCTGGACGCGTGACGTGCGGGCCAGGCCGGGAACCAGCAGGAACAACAGTCCCATATAGACCGGACCGAGCGTATTGCGTTTCTCGATTGCGGGATTCAGGTTCACCAGTACACAGGCGAGGAAGAAGAGGAAAAAAAGAATCCAGACCGGTTCCTTCAGAAAGCGGGTCCGCTTTGCCGCGACAATCATGAACAAGATCGGCACCGGGATGAAGCAGAAGAACTTTTGCTCGAGGAGGTAGGCGGGCGATGACTCGAACGTCCCCAGCGTGACCAGTTCGATGGACCGCGTTGACAAGTAGACGGTAAGAAGGGCAACCGGTACCAGCAAAAGCGCTCGACGCACCGATAGCCGGGTGGAGGGATGACGCGTCGGCGGACGAACGGAATGGCGCCTTGTGCGGGCGAGTATGTAACGCCTGGCCAGCAGGTAGCTCAGCACGAAGGTCATGCAAAGCAGGTTCGTGATGACGGCGTACGTCTCGTTGAGAACCGAGGTGTTGACAAGGTTCTCCTCTAGCAAGGCCAGTTGGACATTCGGTGCAAGGAGCAGAAACATCAACTCGAAAAGCAGCACCGCCGCGTCCGCCATCGACGGGAGCCGCTCATTGTTGTGCATCACCCAGTGTGCGGCGATGACGGCCGCCAGCATGAACGACGAAGCCAGCAACGTGGGCGTGCTGACGTGCGACACGGAATGGCAGATGCTGACCAGCGAGACGATCAGCGCGATCACTACCATGTCCCACACCGCGTTGATCGGTATACGCATGTGCTGGCTCCTCTCGGTATTTCAAGGCAGACCGCCGGGCAGCCTGCTCGCGGATGGAAGGGACAAAACCGGCATGTTGTCCGGCGGGCCGTAGGCACCGTGCCGCGTCCCCTGGCCTTCGCAATGGTCCCAAGTGTTGCCTTTGGTGCGGGAGGGCGTATGTTCGGCAGGACACACCAGCCATCATTTGGCAGGCGGGCGCCATGGATGGCAGGCACGCTACCGCGGCCAATCCCGGCAAGAGGAGCGAGAGCACCTGAAGCCCCATGCACCGAGCCGCTGCCCTGAGCCTGCTCTGCGTGGCCAGGCGTGAGTTCGCAGACCGCGCCGCGCCGGGGCAAGGCGACGCGCCCACCCGCGCTATCGGGATGTCGCCAACATCAGCTTTGCCGCCCGAAGCTGCCGCCCATGCGGATCCCAGGCGACGACGACAGGCCGCGGCATTCCATCGGCTTGGCAACGAGATTGCCCGCCGTGCGGCACCGCATGGGAATGACGGCAAAAGGCGCGGGCTAAGCCGCGCTTTCCACGAACTTCAGAACCGGTTCCGGCAGTCGTGGCTTGATCGGACGGCACGGGCTGCCCACGCAGACCATCTTTGCCGGCATGTCTTCGAACACCGCGCTACGGGCGCCGATGACGGCTCCGTGCCCGATGGTGACACCGGGTGCGATGAATGTGTGGCAGGCAACCCACGCCTCGTCTTCCACCCGGATCGTGCGGGAGCGAATCGGGAAGTCCGGCAAGCGGTAGTCGTGGTCGCCCCCGCAGAGGTAGCTGTGCTGAGAGATCACGGTGTTGCTTCCGATGATGATCTCGCCCAGGGAATAGAGCTCCGTATAGTCACCGATCCAGGAATGGTCGCCGATCGTAATCTTCCACGGATAGGTGATGCGCACGGTGGAACGGATGATGACCTCCTTGCCCACCCGTGCGCCGAAGAGCTGTAGCAGCCATCGCCGGAAGCCGTCGGCACGGCGGAGCGAGTGGCGGAAGAGCGTCGCTTCGACGATCCACCACAGCCCTACGATAAACGCTGAGCGTCCCCGGAAGCCCTCTGGCATTTTGAACGATGACAGATCTTGCATCATGTCGGTCTCCTTGGGCCATCGCCTGGCAACAGGTCGCACCGCTGGCCTCTTACGTTATGGGAACTGCCTCAGTCTGCGCGGCGCCCAACAGGCCGCTGGCCAACGCGTCCTCGTAGGCCCGGCGCAGGCCGGTTGCCAGGTTGACGCGCGGATTCCAGCCGGTTTGCGCCAGTGCATTCCAGTCAAGCCGCTTGCGCGGCGTGCCATCCGGCTTGGTCGCGTCAAAGCGGATTTCACCGCGGTAGCCGGTCGCCCGGGCCACCTCCACCGCGAGATCGCGGATCGTGAGTTCATCGCCGCTGCCGATATTGAGGATGCCCGTGGGCGCGGCGCAGGCCTGATAGGCATCCTTGGACATTGTCATCACGTGGTGGCAGCCTTCGGCCAGGTCGTCAGCGTGGAGAAACTCCCGCATTGGCGTGCCGCTGCCCCAGACCGCCACCGTGGCGGCGCCGGCAATCCGCGCCTCATGAAACCGCCGGATCAAGCCCGGTATCACGTGGCTGTTTTCGGCATGGTAGTTGTCGCCGGGACCATACAGGTTGGTGGGCATGACGCAGCGATAGTCGGTGCCATATTGCCGGTTGTAGCTGTCGCACATGGCAATGCCGGCGATCTTGGCAATGGCGTAAGGCGCGTTGGTGGGCTCCAGCGCGCCTGTCATCAGCTCGGTCTCCCTGATCGGCTGGGTGGCCAGCCTGGGGTAGATGCAGCTCGAGCCGAGGAACAGCAAGCGCTCGACATGGCTGCGCCAGGCCTCGTGAATGACATTGGCCGCGATCATCAGGTTTTGCTGGATGAACTCCGCCGGGTAGGTGTTGTTGGCATGGATACCGCCAACCCGTGCCGCGCCGAGGTAGACCTGCCCGATGCCTTCGGTGGCAAAGAACTCGCGCACCTGTTGCTGTTCGGTCAGGTCGAGCTCCGCGTGGGAGCGGGTGACGATGTCGGTTTCGCCGGCAGCGTGCAGGGCCCGTACGATGGCGGACCCCACCATGCCGCGGTGGCCCGCCACGAAGATACGCCGTGTGTTCCTATTCATGATGATTGTAGGCACGGAAGCCAGCCATCCTGACCAGGGCATCGCGGCGCGCCGCGGAGAAGTCTGACTCGGTCATCTCGCGCACCAGCTCTTCGAAGCCGATGCGCGGTGACCAGCCCAGCCGTTCGCGCGCGCGGGTGGCGTCGCCCAGAAGGGTTTCCACTTCCGTCGGGCGGAAGTAGCGTGGGTCCACGCGGACGATCACGTCTCCGGCCTTGCAATGCGAGGACAGCTCCGGACGGCTCTTGTCGACATGCGCAATCACGCCGACTTCGTCCACGCCTTCGCCTTCAAAACGCACGGTAATGCCGAGTCCGGCCGCGGAGCGCTCGACGAATTCGCGTACGCTATGCTGCTCGCCGCTGGCAATCACAAAGTCCTCCGCCACGGCTTGCTGCAGCATCAGCCACTGCATTTCCACGTAGTCGCGCGCATGGCCCCAGTCACGAAGCGCCGCGAGATTCCCCAGGTACAGCGTGTCCTGCAGGCCGAGCGCAATGCGGGCGATCGCGCGCGTGATCTTGCGGGTCACGAAGGTCTCTCCGCGTACCGGGCTCTCATGATTGAACAGGATGCCATTGCAGGCGTACATGCCATACGCCTCGCGATAGTTGACGGTGATCCAGTAGGCGTACAGCTTGGCCGCGGCGTAGGGGCTGCGTGGATAGAAGGGCGTGGTCTCCTTCTGAGGAGTCTCCTGCACCAGGCCGTACAGTTCGGAGGTGGACGCCTGGTAGAAGCGCGTCTGTTTTTCCAGCCCCAGGATCCGAACGGCTTCGAGCAGACGCAGAGTGCCAAGCGCGTCCGTGTTGGCGGTGTACTCCGGTTGCTCGAACGAGACCTGCACATGGCTTTGCGCAGCCAGGTTATAGATCTCGTCCGGTTGCGACTGCTGCACCACGCGGACCAGGCTGGCCGTGTCGGTCATATCGCCATGATGCAGCACCAGACGGCGGTCTTCTGCCTGCGGATGCTCATAGAGGTGATCGATGCGGTCGGTGTTGAACAGCGAACTGCGCCGTTTGATGCCGTGCACTTCATAACCCTTGTTGAGCAGGAACTCGCACAGATACGAGCCATCCTGGCCGGTGATGCCGGTAATCAACGCGCGCCGCCGGCGCGCATCCCGTGGCGAGCCTTGTGCTTTGTCCTGGCTGCTTGCTGCCACATGACCGAGAGGCTCCAGTTCGTTTGCGCCCATAGCGTTCCGATGTCCGATGAGTGTGATTCTTGCCAAGCAACCCAAAGCGCGCCGGGCGGCGAGCCGGATCGCGGCACGATGCCAGGGCGACCTGCCGCGCCGCGTGCAACGCGGACAAGGGCCGGTTTTCGGACTGTACTGCCGGTGTGCACGGATAACCGTTTGCTAGCACACATAGTGCGGTGCCGCATTTGGCCGGTACGGGAGCAGCATGCTGCAAGCGTGCGCAGAAACGGGTACGCTAGGGCCGCCGCGGCCAGCGGCCTCAGCCTTGTGTCATGTTTGCGCCGATGTCGCCCGATGTGGTGGCAATACCAGCGCGGGCAGGACTGCGCAGATGGCTCCACAACGACCGGGCTGTGGCGCAAAACGCGGTCGCGCCACGCAGTCCGGATCGATGCAGGTTGGACGCGAGACTGTGCGCCAGTGCCAGCAGCAGGAAGATCCCGGCTTTTACCCGGCGGTGCTGGTAGTGGCTGTAGCGGTGGAGCGTCGCATAGATGCGGGAGGCTTCGGCCAGATGGCCGGCGTCGAGGGGTTCGGCGCCGGGGATATGCTGGTTGGCGGCGCTGGGCAGCCACTCGATACGGCACCCGCCGTCGAGCACGACATGGCTGGCCAGGTCGATCACGTCATAGCCACCGGCCAGCCTCTCGTCGAATGCGACGTGCCGGAACAGTACGGATGGAAACACCGTGCTGTGCAGCACCACTGAGCAAAGGCGCTCGCCGTGGCAGTAGTTCAGCGACGGGTACCCTAGGAATGAACTCTTCTTCGGCTTGCACTTCTGCCCGTCGCTCAGGCTGGGGCCGGTGACGATCAGCGGTGTGGCGGGGCCGGTGCCTCTGCGGCGATAGACATTGTCATCCGCGATCCGTTCGGCCACCTGCTGCAGGAACGTTTGGCCAAGCACCGTCTCGTCGTCGATGAACAGCACGTGGGTGCCCGTGATGACCGGGAGCATGCGATTGCGGTTGGCGGCATTCCCGCGTCGCGGCCCTTCCAGGTATCTCACCGCGGGAAACTCGGCGCGCATCATCTGGCGCGTGTCATAGTTCGTGCTGTCGTCGGATACCAGCAACTGGTGCGGCGGCATCGAGGACGCAAACGCGGAATGCAGCGCGCGACGCAGACCGGCGGGATGATTGCGGGTGCAGATGCAGAGCGAGAAGCTCGGCAGGGATGTGCTGGCTGGCATGATGCCCTCCGTGGCAGGTACTTGGCGGGCCGATCGATTCGCGGCAACGCACGCGCCATGGCCGGTGCAGGTTTGCCATGGACCCGTTGCGTTTGCTGATTGCCTCGCCGGGCGGTTCTCAGAGGCGGCGTGCTGTCTCCGCCGTCGCGGCGTCAGGCGCCGAGACGGCCGGCGACGCGCGCTGCTGGCGCGGCCGCCGTACCATTGGCGTCGTCAGAGCGCGGCGCTGCCGGCACTGTGCGCCTCGCTGCGCCGGGTGCTTGCCGACGCCATGGTGGTCACGCGCTCGTCGCCACTGACCCAGTCCAGCGTCGCGCCGCGCTGCAGGGCGGCGTAGACGGCCTCGCCCTTGTTGCGGACCTTGAGCCGCTGGTACAGCGTGCAGGCGTGGCTCTTGACTGTCGCCACCGAGATATTGAGCATGCGGCTGACAGTCTTGATCGGATGGCCGCGTGCGAGCAGTACCAGTACCTCATACTGGCGCGGCGTGATCTTGAGCATTTCCGCTTCGTCGTAGCTTGGCTCCGCGTCGTCGGTGCGGGACGACAGCGATTGCGCGCTGGCCAGCACGCTGCGCAGTGCCGAGCGCGGTGTCGCGGCGCATGCGGCTACCACGTGCGGATCGGCATGCACGGCGACAGCCAGCGGCAATGGCGCTGCCGATGCGAGCGAAGCCGTTGCCGGCAGAGCTGAGCGCGATGCGGCAGGGGCCGCTCCCACGCCCGGTTCGGTTGCGAGCAGCAGGCCATGGCTACCCGAGACTGCCATCCGGATGGCGGCTTCTATTACCGGCAACGCTGCCGACTTGGGCAGGCAGCCGCAGATATTGCGCGCACTGTCGGCGGAAGGTACCCACAGCGGGAGCGCGTCGGCCAGCACCAGGATGCGCCTGGGCGCGATCAGTTCGCGTACGTGGTCCAGTTGCTGCCAGCCGGAAACGGTATCGGCGGGCATGCCGAACACCATCAGGTCGGCGTTGCGATGACTACCATCAAGGTGGGCGAGGTCGGTGGGCGAGAGGTTAACGACGTGCCCGGTACCGTGGATGTTCTCGAGCATTTGAAACAGCCCGAGACTGAGCAAAGGATGCTCCTCTATCAGCAACGCGTTCATGCTTTTATGACTCCCCGTTAATCGGAGCAGGGAGTGCGGGACGCTTTTGCGTTACGGAATGCCAGCCTGCATGGCACACATTGGCGGTGCCTGCGAAGTACGCTGTAACCCCGTGCTTCCGTGCTGCAATGTACTCCGTTTTGGGCGGAACAATGTCAGCGCAGCCAGAAGAATGACCCGAACCCTACCCCGAGAAATCTCGCCCCATAACAGGCTTAAAATCATCTTATGGGCTGGTTGGAGGGAATGCAAGCGCTCCTTTCTCAGCCTGTCAAAAGGATGAATGAGGGAGTTTTTACAATCGGGAAAGCGTTGATGGCACTAGCTTGGCGGTGTTAGCCAAGCGTCATTAAAATGGCTGCGGACCGGGTTTCAGAGGTGAAACAAATCGTTTTGCGAAAGTTTCAGCGGTGTAACGGATACTCTCGCCGAGAGGTCCATTTTCGACTTTATTTCACCCTTTCGGGGGTTGGCTGAATATCACCTGATACCGCTTTGCTCCACTATTGAAACTTGGCTTGCAGGCGGAATTTTCCGGCCCTTGCGCCAATGGCTGGGAGGATGGCCAATTAGGACTAATTAGGACTAATGCAAAAGGATGAGCCCGGTTTCCTACCTCTGGACGAGTGGCGGCGGTCCGATGGACGGCCGGCGGAATTGCTACCGACTCCAAGGGGAGAACGCCGGGGGGCCGGTCGGGTAAATGTGGTTCGGAGGACCCTGCAACCCGGGCCGGCGAGGCGAGACGAGGCGCGGCGCCGCCGAGCCGGACGGAAGCGCACTTGTCCCGGCGTGCCGGCAGGGCACTTTCCGTGGAGGGCCGCGGCTCCGGGGCGGCGCGCGCTATTCTCCGCCCGGCCCGATCGCCTTGGCCGCGCCCGCGGGGTCGTGGCTGATCAGCGCGAACAGTGCGCTCTCCAGTTCACCCAGCACCATGTCGGGATCCAGGTGCTGTTCGGCCCAGCGGCGGCCGGCGCCACCCAGATACGCGCGCAAAGCGGGTTGCGCGGCCAGCGAGTCGATGGCGCCGGCGAGCGCGGCGGCGTCGCCGGGTGGCACCAGCACGCCGCATTGGGCGACCACGCGGCCAAGTTCGGTTTCCGGCTCCGCAGTGGCGACGACCGGGCGAGCGCTTGCCAGCATGCCGGTCAGCTTCGACGGCATGACCAGATCGGCGGCGCCGGCGCGCTGCGGCAGCAGGTGGATATCGGCGGCGGCCAGCAGCGACGCGAACATCCCGGCCGGTTGCAAGGGCAGGAAGCGCACCCGTGGCAGCCCCGTGCAGGCGGCTTCGAGCCCCGCCCGCCCGGCACCGTCACCGCAGAAGATGAAGTGCAACCGCTCGTGGCCCGCCAGCAAGCGTGCCGCTTCGGCCATGACGTCCAGGCCCTGCTTGGCCCCCATGTTGCCGGAATACAGTGCCACTACGGCCTCGCCGGGGATTTGCAGTGCACGCCGGGCCATCGCGGCGTTGCCGGCACCGATTTCCTGCAGGTTGATCCAGTTGGGCAGCAGTGCCGTACGCACTGCTTGCGTGCCCTTGCCGCGAGCCAGCGAGACCATGGCCGGCGAGATCGACGAGACCCGGTCGAAGCGCGACATCAGCTGATGCTCCACGCGCAGTGCCAGGCGGCGCAGCCAGGGCCGGCGCAGCAGCCCCAGCGCGAAGGCCGCGTCCACTTCGTAGTCCTGCACGTGCAACCAGGTCTTGCAGCCGCTCAAACGGGCGAAGAGCAACGCGCCCGGCGCACACATCAGGGGTGGTTCCACCACAAACAGCACATCCGGGCGCCAGCGTAACTGCCACATCACGCTGGGCAGGCTGGATAAGGCAAAGCTCGCCAGGTGCAGCAGCCGCGTGATCCCGCTGGGCCGCCGCGGCACCCAGACCGGCGCGCGAAACACCTCCACCCGCCCGCGTTGCTCGCGGCGGTACTGCCAGGCGCGATACCCCTCTCCGACGCGCCAGGCCGGATAGTACGGCGGCGCGGCGACGACGCGCACTTCATGCCCGCGTGCGGCCAGCCATTCGGCCTGCTCGCAGGTGTACTTGCCGATGCCGGTCAGTTCGGGTGCGTAGTTGATGCAATACATCAGTATCTTCATGGTATCGGGTTGCGTCGGTGCTCGGGTTCGGCGCGCGCTTAATCCTCGGCAACCATGATCCGCATGCAGCCGGCGGCGATGGCCTTGCCCGCCGATGCGGGCGTGTCTTCCAGCGCGATCGCCTGACAACTGGCGGCGGTAGCGGCGGCATCGCCGAATTGCCTGGGCACTTGTGCAAGGCTTCCCGCCAGCGCGGCGGTATCGCCGGCCTTGAAGTACAGGCCGGTAACGCCATCGCGGACCAGTTCGCCGGCATCGTCGTTGTTGACGCTGACCACCACCGGGCAGCCGTAGCTCAATGCTTCGCGCACCAGCGGATGCCAGCGCTGGGCTGCATCGGGCAGTACCAGGCAGCTCGCCTTGCGATATTCGGTCGCGAAATCCGGTTGCGCCATCGCGCCCAGGAAGCGTACCGATGCGCCCAGCCCAAGCGCGTTGGCTGCGGCGCGCAGCCGCCCGTAGCCTGGGCCGGTGCCGACCAGCGACAGCGTGGCAGCCGGCCACGTTTGTCGCGCGGCGGCGAAGGCGCGTAGCAGCAGCAGCAGGGCCGGTGCGTGCGTGAGCGTGCCGATGTGCAGGAAATTTGGCGCATGTGGCGCTGGCGCATGCTCGATGCGCTCGCGCAGCGCGGTGCCGGCATCGAACCTGTCCGGCAGTACCGCGGGCGGGCGGCAGGCGAAGATCCTGCGCGGCGGCACATCGGCGGCGATGGCGCGCGCGCACCCGCGCTCGCTGCCGACGAAGACGCCATGGCAATGGCGCAGCAGCACCGCGTCGGCCAGCGCGCCAAAACGGCCGGGCATGCTGGCAAAGGCAGCGCCGTGGAAAAAGGCAGCGCGCCGCCGTCCCAGTACCATGCTGGCCAGCAACATGGCCCAGTTGTCCAGCCGGCTCTGACCGGCCAGTATCACCAGCGCGCCGGGACTGAGTGTGATGGCACGCACCAGTTGCACGCGCCGCCGCCAGGTTCCGGCATCCGCGCTGCCGGTGGGAAAGACCACCTGGCCCGGCCATAGCCCGCCAGTGCTTGCTGCCGGGCCGTTCGCCGCGGCGAACGGGGACCGGGCACGTTTTGCGAAATGGCGAAGCAGTGGCTTCATGTCAGGCCTCCCCAGGTTGCGCCGGCGCCGTGCCGTGGGCCAGCGTGCCGCTTTGCAATGCATCGAGGTAGGCCAGCCGGAGGCCATCGCGCAGCGACACGGCTGGCTGCCAGCCCGTCGCCGTGAGCGCCGTGCAGTCGAGCCGCTTGCGCGGGGTGCCGTCTGACTTGCCGCTGTCGAAGACGACCTCGCCGCGAAAGCTCACCGTCTGTGCCACTAGTCCCGCCAACTCCCGGATGCTGACTTCCTTGCCGCTGCCTACGTTCAGGAAGCCGGCCGGCGCGGTTTTCCGGTAGGTGTCTTCGGATAATTCCATCACATGCAGGCACGCCGCGGCCAGGTCGTCGGCGTAGAGAAACTCACGCAGCGGCGCTCCGCTGCCCCACACCGGCGCCTGCTGCGCGTGCGCCATGCCGGCTTCGTGGAAACGCCGCAGCAGCGCGGGTATCACGTGGCTGTTATCGGGGTGGTAGTTGTCGCCGGGACCGTAGAGATTGGTCGGCATCACGCTGCGGTAGTCGGTGCCGTACTGGCGGTTGTAGCTCTCGCACAGTGCGATGCCGGCGATCTTGGCCAGGGCGTAGGGCGCGTTGCCGGGCTCAAGCGGGCCCGTCAACAGCGCCGCTTCGCCGACGGGCTGGGGTGCGAGCTTCGGATAGATGCAACTCGAACCGAGGAACAACAGGCGCTTTACGCCAGCGCGCCACGCCTCGTGCACGACGTTGGCCGCGATCATCAGGTTCTGATGGATGAACTCGGCGGGATAGGTGTTGCTGGCGTGGGTGCCGCCTACGCGGGCGGCGGCCAGGTAGACGGTGTCGACGGCTTCCGTGGCAAAGAAGTGGCGCACCTGGTGCTGGTCGGCCAGGTCGAGTTCGGCGTGGCCGCGCGTGATCGTCTCCCCCTGTCCGCGCGCGTCGAGCGCGCGCACGATGGCCGAGCCGACCATGCCACGATGTCCCGCCACGAAAACGCGTGACCGCCGCGGCAGCGGCGATGGCGGTGCGTCCGGCGGCATTACGGTGTCGGCTTCACGCATGATGGTGGCGGGCCCGGAAGTCTGCCAGCTTGCCGAACGCATCGCGGCGTGCCGCATCGCCCGTGCCGCCGCAAAGGATGAGCGGTACGATCTGCATGTCGTCTGGCATGGCACGTCTCCTTCACACGGCACGAGGCCTGGCTCGCCCTCGCGGCGAGCCGAGTGACGGGTAGTGAGGCGACTGTAATGCCCGGTCCCGGGGGGGACTGTTCCCTAGCACACACTTTGCCGCGGGGGCTGGCGCATGCGGCGGCCGGGCAAGCGCGCAGACCGCGCGCCCTGAAATGAAATCGTCCCCGCCGAGGCGGGGACGATTGCGCGATGGCGCGGGATCAGCGTTAGCGTACCCAGTAGCCGGGGCGCATCACCCAGCCGCCGCGCGGGCTTTGCACCCAGCGCTCGGGCACATAGCGCTGGCCCGGCCGCGCGTGCTGCCAGTAGCCGCCGCGCCAGTCGTAGCGGCCGCCGTTGGCCGTCCAGTGTCCCGGGACCCAGGCCTGGCCGGGACGCGCGGCCGGGCGTGGCTCATAGCGCGGAGGCGGCGGGGCCGGGCGCATGTACGGGTCGCCGTGGTAACCCGGCGGATAAGCCTGGGCCTGGGCCGGCGAGATCAGGCCAAGCGCGGCGCCGGCGGCGAGGGTGGTGAGGGCGAGCAGCAGTTGGCGTTTCATGATTCAGCTCCAGGGATGCGAACGATGCATTGGGTACGGTCGGCGCTTTCGTGTGGGTTACCGGGGGCCGCTTAATAGCGGTCGTGATAGCGGTACGGCGGCGGGCCGCCGCGTGGGGGCACCACGATGCAGGCGGACAGCAGGGCCGCTGCGGATGAGAGCAAGACAACCAGGGCGATGGCGCGTTTCATGTCGGGGACTCCGTGACTGGCTTCGCGTTGAACATGGCCTCACTGTAGCCATCGGGCCGGCGCCGTTGTGCTTGCACTTGTAAGGCTTGCTCACACTTGCGCAAGGCGCCGCATCCCGCGCCGCATGCCTTCGACTGCCCTTGCGCGCGCCCCGCCAGCCCTTGCCGGCATTGGTTGCGCGGGCTTTGCCGAGCGGCCCGTTGCAGGCTGAAAATAAAACGGCACCGTGGCCGGTCCCGTAATGTGGCGTTACATCGGAAATAACTCGCGCAAAGATTTTGCTCACGCTGTGGCGTCTTTGCGTGGCGGAACCCTGGCGTTCAGCCTGAGCGGGCGAGCAGTTTCAGGTCGCAGTCGACTCTCTTGGCCAGGCGCTGGTCGGCGTGCTTCGGTGGTCTCCGGACCCACGCAGAAATGGGTACGCTTTGGGGAAGGCGGGCTTCGTCGGGTGCCCGGGATGGCTTCCGCTATGGACGCGGGCTACTGCCGCCGGTGCGTATCGTCTGCAAGCGGTGCAGCGTGATCTTGCGCACTTCGGCGCGGCTTTCCTCGATATGGCCGGACAGCAGCAGCACGGCCCGCTCCGCGCGCTGTTGCTGGATCTCGCCCAGGATGGCGGCGTGCTCGTCATAGGTGGCGGTCACGCGCGCGGCGCAGGTGAAATCGAGCCGGCGGATGATACGGATGCGCTCTGTCACCTGCCGGTGCACCGTGGCGATCTCGCGGTTGCCGGCCGCGGCGACCAGCGCGGCGTGAAAGGCTTCATCGTGCTGGGCCACCAGGCGGCCGTCATCCAGCCGCTCGTTTTGCGGCGCGCGCCAGAACTGCGCGAGCCGCGCCAGCGCGCCGTGATCCACCGCCGGCGTGGCGTGCGTGCACAGCATGCGCACGGCGTTGACCTCGATCAGCTTGCGCAGCTCGTACAGTTCGTCAAAGCGCGTGAAGTCCAGCGGCACCACTTCCCAGCCGCTGCGGAAGTACACCTGCACCAGCGCATCGGATTGCAGCCGCTGCAGTGCCTCGCGCACGGGCGTGCGGGACACGCCGAGCCGCAAGGCGATCTCGCCTTCGGTGAAACGGTCGCCGGGCAGCATGCGGAACTCGAAGATATCGTCGCGCAACTGTGCATAGACCGCTTCGGTGCGCGAGGAGGCGCGGATTTCCACGCCGCTCATGCCGCAGCCCGCGTCAGCAACGCCGACGGCCGCGGGCAGGCCGCGACGCCCATGGTTTCGAGCGCATGGGCAGCGGCGAAGGCAAGGTCTTCCCGCCATGGCGGCGCAATCAGTTGCACGCCGAGCGGCAGGTCATCCGGTCCCGCCAGCGGCACAGTGAGCACCGGCAGCCCGACGCAGGAGATGGGCTGCGTGAGTAGCCCCAGGCTGGCGCGCGCGGGAAGCACCTGGCCATTGATTTCGATGCTCTCCTGCCCGGCCAGCGGTGCCGCCACCGGCGTGGCCGGCGCGATCAGCAGGTCAGTGCGTGCGAAGACCCCGAGCAGTTCCTGGCGGAACGCTGCGCGAACCTGCTGCGCGCGCACGTACCACGCAGCCGGCAGGACCAGCCCGGCCGCCAGCCGGTCGCGCGAGAGCGGCTCCATCTCTGCGTACCTGTGCCTGAGGTGCTCGCGGTGCAGGTGCCCGCCCTCGGTGCCGGTGATAATGAAGGCCGCCGAGCGTGCGGCCGCCGCGCCGGGCAGGCTGACGACATCCACTGCCGCGAGCGCCTCGGCCACGCGCCGGGCGGCGGCACGGGCGGCGGGACCGGCCATGTCATCGAAGTAGCCGTCAAGGCGTGCGGCGCGCACGCGCAGCAGCGCCTGCCCGCTCACGGCTTCGATGGGACGGCGCGCGCAGGCGGGGTCGCGACTGTCGGCGTACTGCAGCACATCGTAGGCCGCCGCCAGGTCCGCCACCGAGCGCGCGAATGGACCGACGTGGTCCAGGCTGTGCACGAAGGGGTAGCTGCCGCGCCGCGACAGCCGTCCGTAGGTGGGCTTCAGGCCGAAGATGCCGGTTAGCGCCGCCGGCACGCGGATCGAGCCATTGGTGTCCGAGCCGAGCGACAGCGGCACCAGGCCTGCGGCAACTGCCGCCGCGCTGCCGCCCGAGGAGCCGCCCGCCACGCGGGCGAGATCGTGCGGATTGCGGCAGGTGCCGCGATGCGCGTTCCCGGTGGTGAAGCCGTAGGCGAATTCATCCATGCTGAGCGTGCCCACCAGCACCGCGCCTGCCTCGCGCATGCGGGCCACCAGCGCCGCGTCGCGCCGTGCGGGAGCGTTGCCCGCCAGCACGCGCGAGCCAGCCAGCGTGGTGACGTTCGCCACATCGAACAGGTTTTTCACGGCATAGGGCACGCCCGCCAACGGCGGCAGCCGCGCGCCCTGGGCACGCATCGTGTCGATGCGGCGCGCTTCGGCCAGCGCGCGTTCGCGCGTTACGGCCGTGAAGGCATGCAGCAGCGGATCGCAGGCCTCGATGCGCGCGAGCGTGGCGACGGCCACATCCAGTGCGCTGCGCGCGCCGGTATCGATGTCGCTGCGAATCGTCAGCGCGGACTCGAAGCGGAAATCGTGGACGTTCATGGCCTGTATACCAGGGCCGGCGCATCATGCGCATCGAACGGGTGCGCCAGCATCGGCCCCGCCACCGCGGCGACGCGCAGGAACTGTTCGATCACGCGGGCCTCGGCGTCTGCCGGCAGGTCCAGGCCGTGCAGCCTGAGCGCACTGCGGGCGTAATGCGCCAGCGTCTCGTCGCAAAGCTTGGTCATGGCATTTCTCCAGGGTTTCGTCGCTCCCAGGCCGGGGACTGAAGGGGCGCGCGGAGGCTGGGATCCGAAAGTCCATGCGGCACGGAGATGGCCGTGAAAGGCGATGCATCCACGCGCGCGGCATGTTGCGCTCTTGCTTGTATGCGGTCTTGTATGCAAGCAATGGCTGTGCCACGTAGGCCGCAGCGCGCGCGGTGGGAGGCCGTGCCCGGCACTGCACCGCTTGGGGGCGCGGCGGCTGGCCGCGGGTGCGTATCCACGCCGATATTCCCCGCGGCAGTGCGCGCCCGATGATGCCGGGGACGGAGCGGTCCACGGCGCAAACGGGCGTGCGCACCATCTTGCGCAGTGGCACGAACCTTGCGCCGGGGCCGGGAGAGTCCCCATGTTGGTCCACTTCCGGCATGACGCTGCGATCGCCGCATGCCCTGCGGCTTTCGCATAGGGCGCGCGCGCGGTGACGCGGATTCGCGCGCGGCCGGCACCGGGTCTCGAGGTCGTGCGCACGAAAGCGCCGGAGGCGTGATGATGCCGATTGTCCTTGTTGTGCTGGCGCTGCAGGCCTTTGTGCCGGGCGCCACCTCGTTCTCCGCGCTGGTGCGATACGACAGCGCGCGCGCCGCCGCCTGTACCTGGCCGGACGGGCTTCCCTGAGATTGCGCAGCGGGAAGCGTCCGTGCCGCCGACACCTGACACATTCAACCGAAAGGACTGCAAATGAACCGTAGCGACGTAACCGACCTGATCATCGAAGCCAAGGTCACCAAGGGCATCCGGTGGGCCGACGTAGCCGGGAAGGTCGGCAAGAGCAAAGAGTGGACGACTGCAGCCTGCCTGGGCCAGATGGCCTTCGACGCGGCAGGCGCGCAGGCCGTTATGGAGATCTTCGGCTTGCCGCCGGAGGCCGAACCGTGGCTGCGCACAGTGCCTTACAAGGGTTCGCTGCCGACCCCGGTGCCGACCGATCCGCTGATCTACCGCTTCTACGAACTGGTCAGCGTTTACGGCAGCACCTTCAAGGCACTGATTCACGAAGAGTTCGGCGACGGCATCATGAGCGCGATCGATTTCCGCATGGACCTGCAACGCGAGGCCGACCCCAACGGCGACCGCGTGCGCATTGAGATGTCGGGGAAATTCCTGCCCTACAAGACCTACTGAGGATCCTCCGGGAAGGTCCGGCACCGGTCGTCCCGCGCGCCGCCGCGCGGGTTTGCTGGCCGGATTGCCGCCTGGATTCCATCACGCAGAAACGGGTACGCCCGGGCTCCGGGTCACGGGAAATGTCACGCAGAAACGGGTACGCTCGGCCTCCTGGGCGCCCAAAACCCACGCAGAAACGGGTACGCAGCAGGGTCCGGGCACCCACGCAGAAACGGGTACGCTTTGATTTCGCGCTGCGTGATGGCCGGGTGATGCCCGCGCGTTGCCGCCCTACGCACCATAGAGTTCGGCCGCAGTCATGCCCGCCGGCAGGCGGGTGAGCGGCAGTGGCGGCGGCGTCAACGGCAGGCGCAGCGCCTGGTACACGGCTTCGCTGGAGAGTCCGTAAGGGGCCGCGTCGGCGTTGTCGAACGCGTAGTAGACCGCCTCCACACCCGTCATGGTCAGCGCGGCCAGGCACATCGGGCAAGGATGGCCGCTGGCGTAGATCACCGCGCCCTTCAGGCTCGGCCGTCCCAGTTTGCGGCAGGCAGCACGGATGGCCTCCATCTCGGCGTGGGTGGTGGGGTCGAAGCTGTGCACGATGTCGTTGACGCCGGTCGCAACCAGTTCGCCATCCACCACGAGCACCGCGCCGAACGGCCTGCCGCCGCGCGCGCGATTGGCCTTGGCAAGGCGTACTGCTTCGCGCAGATATTGCTCATGGATAGACATTGGGGAACTCCTGGGCGGGGGCGATGCGGCTTGCCGAACTGTTTTTGCGGGGCGGGGGATACGTAAATATGAAACCTGCCGCGCAAAATTGTCTGAAAAAAATGATATACAATGCCGGGGCTGAAGCCCACCATCGCCTATCCTAAGCTGTCGCGCCGGGGCTGACCTGCAACGTCATGACCAGCGACTGCAGTACCGACATCGGGATCGGCTTGGAGAATACGCGGATGTGCGCGGGTATGCCGCCGCGGTCCGCGATAGCGTGCTTGTCGAGCGAAGTCACCACGACGATCCGGGTCGCGGCAAATTCCTGCTGCGCGTCGATGGTCCGGCACAGGCGGAAGCCATCGATGCCGGGCATGATCAGATCCAGGACGACCAGGTCGGGTTTGCTGCTGCCGATGAGCAACAGACCATCGTAGCCGTTGGTGGCGTCGAGTATTTCGACTGGCGGACTAAGGGTTTCCAGCGCCATGCGGTAAATCTGCAGCAGGTGTTCGTCATCTTCCACCAGCAGCACGCGAAATGGTCTTGCGGCAGTCGCCGTGGGTGCCGCCGCCTGGTTGCGCTGGTCGGCCACCATGCGGTCGACGGCGTCGGCCGGGATCCTGCGATGCCCGCCGTCGGTCTTCCACGCGGGTAACCGGCCGTTCTCGACCCAGAGTTGGACCGTGCGCAAGGACACGCCAAGCATTTCGGCGGCGGTCTTGGTGGAATAGAAACGCAGATCGGTCATAGAGTCTTGTCAACTGCCGCGGCGCGCGCCCGGCACAGTCGGGGCGTTACGTATCGTATTGTTTTCATTATTCTTCGTAAAGCTGCCAAAGCGCAACTTAATGCCAGGAAAACACGCAATTATGATAAAGCATCGCTGATCTGTCGAAGGGAATGCTGCGTGATGCAACTGGCTGGCGGCGCCTGGCGTACCGCGACGATAGGCCAGGACGTGCGGACTGGCGCAGCCGAATAGATCATACTGTGAAGCTTCGCCTCGGGCAGGCTGCCATCGGGGCAGCGGCACCGGGGGCGCCGGCCGCACGCGCGGACAGCGGACTAGCATGGAAGGCTGCGATTCACGGCTGTGATGAACAATATATTCGTTTTTTGGTAGCTTTCCCATGAGGCTGGAAATCTACCGACAGGCATTGGCAGGCGCGCATCGCTCCGTGGGGAGTCCGTTCTGGTCAAGCCTTGTCATCCTGATCGGCATCTGGGGCGCGCTGTCCGGCTGGGCGCTATGGGATCGCGCAGCAGAATTGCGGCACGTTCATGCCACCCTGGCGCGCATCGCCGGGCTGCTTGGCGAACATGCCGAACGCACGCTGGCCGAAGCCGACCAGATCGCATCGCTGGTCGGTGGCGTGGTGGTTGAGCGCGGGCCCGTGCTGCCGCTGGCGCAATGGATGCGCAGCGGCTATTTCTCCACCAAACCCTTCCTGGAAGTGTCCGTGCTCGACCGCGAGGGCAGGCTGCGCTCGTCCACCATCGCCAGCTTCGAACCGCTGGACCTGAGCGACCGCCAGTATTTTCGTGTGCACGAGAAACGCGCGCTGCCGACGCTATACGTCGGCGTGCCCCTGGTGGGACGCGTCACGGGGCGCTGGTCCGTGCAACTGTCCAGGGGCATCGTGGCCCCGATGAACGGCCAATTCGCCGGCGCGGTGGTTGTGTCGCTGGATCCGGGCTACTTGTCCGAGGTTTTCTCGCGGGCGGGGCTGGGGCCATCCGGCGTCGTGCTGCTGGCGGGCACCGACGACTTCGTGGTGCGCGCGCGCTGGAGCGAGGACAGTCGCCAGCCTGGCCAGATCCTGATGCCCGGTTCCGACTTGCGCCGGGGGATGGCCGGTGCGCGCGGCGGCCTCGTCACGGACACCGGCGGGCGCGATGACAGCCAGCGCATCTACGCCATCCAGCGCCTGCCAGGCCGCAACCTGGCGGTGCTGGTGGGCATGAGCAGCTCGGCTGCGCTGGCCAGCTATCACGACCGTTTGTGCTTGGTGATCGTGATTGCCGCCGTGGTCACCTTACTCGTGATGTTCTTCCAGGTCCGGCAGTTCACCGCGCTGCACGAGCTTGCGATGCTGGCCGATCGCGAGAGCGTGGTGTGCGACATCCTGGCCGAGAAGAAGCAGCATCTGCGCAGCCTGTTCCTGGCCATGCCGGACGGGGTGGCCGTCTTTGGCCGCGATCGCGTGATCGACGAGACCAATACCGCGCTATGCGAACTGCTTGGGGTGTCGTTGCCGCAGCTGCGCGGCGCCACCCAGCGCGAGTTCGTCCACTGGCTTTACCGGGGCCGGCGGCCGGCGCGGCAGGCATGCCATGCCGAACAACTCCTGGCTGAACTGGACCGGGCCCATCCAGGCGGCGAGTTCGCAGGCATTATCGAGTTCGACATGGCGGTGTCGCCCGCCTACGAGGTGCGCATCGTGCATGCCGCCAGCGGCGGCGGCCTGGTGCTGGTGTTGCGCGACGTCACGTCGCAACTACGCCACGATCGCATGAAATCTCATTTCGTCTCGGCGGCGGCGCACGAACTCAAGGGGCCGGTGGCGGGCATCGCCGGCTACGCCGAGCTGCTGAGCGCCGATGTCGTGTCGCCGGATCGGCGCAGCGGCATCTACCACGCCATCCATGCCCGGGCTAGGCAGCTCAATGCCCTGCTGTCCGACCTGCTCGACCTGGCCCGCATCGAAGCCCGCAGCAGAGGCATGCTGGAGCGCGAGCGCGTGGAGGTGACGGCGCTTGTGCGCGAGACTGTGGCGGCCGAGTTCGCCGAGCAGGGCAGGGTGCATGTGATCGCTGCCAACGCGCCGCTTCATGTACTGGCGGACCGCGCGCAATTGACGCAGGCGGTGCGTAACCTCATTGAGAACGCGCTGAAGTATTCTGACGGCAAAGAAGAAGTCACTGTCACCGTCGCACCGCTGGCGCAAGGGCAGGACAAGGTGTCGGTTCGGGTCGAAGATCGAGGTATCGGCATGACGAAGGAAGAAGCTGGATTGGCGTTCGACAATTTTTACCGGGCCAACCGGCAGGGAAATACAACGGGGAACGGCCTGGGCCTGGCGATCGTGCGGGAAATCGTGGCCGTGCATCAGGGTCAGATCACGCTGAGCAGCGAACTGGGCAAGGGCACCGTGGTCACTCTCAGCCTGCCGGCGGCAACATGAGGCGCTGGCTGTGGGGCGAACCTGGCCAGTCTGCAGGACGCCGGGCCGCCTTGCTGGCGGCATTGCTGGGCGCCTGCCTGGCGCTATGGCTGATCGCGCTGCTGGCCGCGCACGACGCCCGCGAACGCGTGGGGGGGGTGTCCTCGGCGGTACGCGACAACCTTGAGTTTGCGCTTGCCGATACGCTTGGCGTTGCCTACCAGGACCGCGCGCTGGTGGGCGCGCCTTGCCACAGCGTGGCGCGCCAGTTGCAGGAGCAGGGCGCCTATACCGCCTATGTGCGCGACGTCGTGCTGGTGTCGCGCGGCATGCGCTATTGCTCGGCGGTGCAGGGTGAGATCGCGGTGCCGCTGGCTGATCTGCTGAACTGGCAGCCCGGCCTGCAATACCGGCTCGCCAGACCCTATCGCGGCAGCAACATGGCCCTGGCGGTGTTCTTTGGTACTGCTCCCGGCAACGGCGTGCTGGTCTGGGTGGAAGGACGCTACCTGGCCGACATGGTGCATTCTGCCGGCAAGCTGGGGTTTCCCGATATCGGGATCGAGGTGGCGGGCACGCGCTTCATGCTCAACGCCGGCGATCCCGGGGCGGGTGAGGCGGCCGCGGCAACCGGCGCGCCAACGCTGGTCAGGCGAGATGCCGCGCAGGCAGCCGCGCGCGGTATCGTCGATATCCGGCGACTGGCGGGACACCCGATCGCCGTGATCGCCAGCGCGCCGCGCAGTCTTGTGCTGCACGAGAGCCTCAAATACCTGGTGCTGCTACCGCTGGCCGCCGGCTTTGCCGCGCTGGCGGTGTTTGCGCTGCATTCGCGCCGCGCGGCGCGCCGCTCCTTCGCCGCGGAGTTGCAGCGCGGGCTGCGCCGCGGTGAATTCGTCCCCTACTACCAGCCAGTGGTCGATCTCGAAAGCAGGCTGTGCACGGGGGTGGAAGTGCTGGCGCGCTGGGAACACCCGCGGCGCGGCCTGCTCGAGCCGGAGCAATTCATCCCGGCGATCGAGCAACAGCGCCTGGCGGTTGCGCTGACCCTGGACCTGATTCCCCGCGTCCTGCGCGACCTCGAGTCGCTTGTGTTGCCCCCGGCCTTCCATCTCGCGTTCAACATCACCAACGAGCATTTCGACGATGTGGGCTTCTGGGCCGACGACGCGCCGCTGTTCGCGCTGCTGCGAGCCAATATCACCCCGGTGCTGGAAATCACCGAACGCGACGCGGTGTCGCTGGTGGAGCATCAGCGCAGCGCGATCCAGCGTGCCAAGGCACGCGGCATCAAGCTGGCCGTGGACGACTTCGGCACCGGCTACTGCAGCCTGGCGTACTTCAAGCAGTTCGAGGTGGACTTCCTCAAGCTCGACCGCATCTTTGTGCAAGCCGATCAGGACGACAAGGTCAGTGGCCAGATTGTCGACGTCACCCTCAACTTTGCCCATGCGCTTGACCTTGCGGTCGTGGCCGAAGGCATCGAGTGCGAGGCGCAGCGCGCGCAACTGGCGGGCAAGGGCGTGCGCCTGGGGCAAGGCTATCACTTCGCGCGGCCAATGACGCTGGCTGCGCTGAGCGACTGGCTGCCGGCGCATCTGGAACGCGTCACGCTGCCACCAGGCCCGCGTGGCGAGGCATTGGGCGTGGCGGAACGCATGTGATCTGGTGCCGGTGGACTATCTTTTGGCGCAAATATGAAGCATCATGCATATTCACAAATGATAAAAATGATATAGAATTCCGGCGTAGCCTCACTTCCCCGTCGGGCTATGCGACTCCCTGCCGGAATCCCCTTGCCGGCCAGCGCCTCGCGTTGCAACGCGAGGCGCTCTTTTCCTCTTTTCTCTTTTCATTTCCTGGCGATTGCCTGATTGGCCGATTGCCTGATGGAATGGCA
Source organism: Burkholderiaceae bacterium 16 (assembly GCA_000955785.1). Classification (GTDB taxonomy): domain Bacteria; phylum Pseudomonadota; class Gammaproteobacteria; order Burkholderiales; family Burkholderiaceae; genus Cupriavidus. The sequence goes on along the minus strand of JYOD01000013.1, from coordinate 22,970 downwards.
CTCGTCCTACATGACATAGAGCCACCGCCTGACAGGCGGCGGGGCTGCGCTTGCCTAAGCTGGTACCAGCGCGCCCTGGTCCATGCATGTGGACGCGGCGCGGGCACGGCAGCCAGCCGTAGTCCGATGCTTGGGGGCGGCTTAATCCCGTATCGTCGCTAACCGGAGCCGACAATGAACAAGGATCAAGTGAAGGGCCGTATCGAGGAAGCCAAGGGCAAGATGAAGGAGGTCGCCGGCAAGGTGGCGGGCAGCGCCACTACCGAGGTCAAGGGCAAGGCGCAGCAGATAGCCGGCAAGACGCAGGCGGCTTACGGTGACGCCAAGGCGGATGCCAGGCGTACCCGCTGACACTGGGAGCCCGCGCCTGCCGGGCCGGGCAGGTCCCCCGGCCCGGGGCACAGCCTGGCTTAACTAAAGCACTCGTTGTAGTAGCGCGTGAAGGTGCCGGCCGGGCGGAAGGTATATGGCAGTTCGGCGAGCGCCGCGGCATCAAGCGAGCCGAAAGGGATGTCGAGACCAAGGCTGCTCGCGTCCGTGGCGGCGTGATCCGTGCGATGGGTTTCGTGACTGGATTTGTGGTGCGTGCTCATGTGCGTTCTCGCTGATCCTGACTGTCGCGCCGGGCGGTAAACAACAACCGGCATGGCTGGCGCTGGTGAAATGGCGAGCCGGTTGGCTGCCATCGGTGCGAGCCATCTTATCCAGATGCGCCCGAAAGAAAATCCAGGCCCGGCAAAATACACTGTTGCGGAATCGCGTCCAATCGCGCCCTCCCACGGGCCGGCGGGGACGCTGGCATCACGTGGCGCGCCTTCGCGGCGTCCGTGATGTGACCGTGGTGACTTTTTCCTCCCACGCGCCATTTCCCCCCTGCTGCGATTGTTTGCCGGGGCAAAGGTGCGCTCGTCGCCCTACGCCGCCCAGGCGGACTCCAGGCAGGCCGCACAGCGTCGTGCGCGGTATCGCTGGACACCTCGCCGGACACCTCGATTCGCCAGCCTTCTCCGTCTATATTTGGCTAGGGCACGCCACTGCCGCGCTGCCTCGAAGCCGTGCGCCGCGGGTAGCGTTGCCACGGCACTGGCCTGCCGCGACCCGGCCCGACCGACCCACTGCAGGAGCCAGCCATGTCCAGCGTTATGCCGTTGCCGCCATGCTTTGCCGATCGCCGCGAAGCCGGGATCTTCCTTGGCCGGCACCTGGCGGGGCTCGGCTTTGGCGCCGCCGCGCAGTGCGAGCCGCCGCTGGTGCTGGCCCTGCCGCGCGGCGGCGTGCCTGTCGCCTTCGAGGTGGCTCTCATCCTGGAAGGGCGGCTCGATATCCTGCTGGTGCGCAAGATCGGCGCGCCCGGCTACCCGGAGCTGGCACTGGGTGCGGTGGTGGAGGGCGACGCCGCCGGCAACGCTCCATATACCGTGGCCAACGACGACCGCTGGACCCGACGCGCCCTTGATAGCGGCACCTTCGACGCGGAGCGCGGGCGCCAGCTCGACGAGATCGCGCGCCGGCAGCAACGCTATCGCGGCGGCGCGAGCGTGCCTGCCATGGCCGGCCGTACCGTGATCGTGGTGGACGATGGCGTGGCCACGGGCGCAACCATGCGCGCAGCGCTGGAAGGCGTGCGCCGCGCGGGCGCGAAGCAGGTGGTGGCCGCGGTGCCGGTCGCCTCGGAGGAAGGCCTGGACAGCCTGCGCGCGGCGGCGGACCAGGTGGTCTGCCTGAACGTGCCGGCCAGCTTTGGCGCCGTGGGCGCTTTCTACCTGGATTTCCGCCAGACCACGGATGAGGAAGTCATGGCCTTGCTGCGCCAGGGCGCCTGCGGGCGCCCGGCGTGAACCCGGGCCGCCGGCGGCTCAACGCTGCGCCGCCAGCCTGGCCTTCAGGTGCGGCACCAGCCCGCCGGCTCGCAGCAGGGTGCGCAGGAAGTCGGGAATCGGTTCGCACGCCACGCGGCTGCCGTCGGGCAGCAGCAGGCAAGCCCGCTCCAGTTCGAGCCGCGCCAGCCCGCCATCCACCAGCCGCGTGGTGTCCGGGCACGTCAGCACCGGCAGGCCGAGGTTGATGGCATTGCGGTAGAACAGGCCGGCGAAGGACGGCGCGATCACCGCGGCCAGGCCAAGCTCGCGCAGCGCCTGCGGCGCCTGCTCGCGCGAGGAACCCACGCCGAAATTGCGCCCGGCCACCAGCAGGTCGCCGGGGCGCGCCTTGGCCGGAAACTCGGGACGCAGCCCGGCCAGGCAATGACGGGCGATCTCCTGGACGCCCCCCTTCATATGGATACCGGGCGCCATCTGGTCGGTATCGACATTGTCGCCAAAGCGCCAGATGCGGCCACCGGGCAGGGGCGGGGCGAGTACCGGACTCATGGCAACAATTCTCGCGGGTCGGTGATGCTGCCGGTGACGGCGGATGCCGCCACGGTCAGCGGTGAAGCCAGCCAGACCGCGCTGCCGCTGTCGCCCATGCGGCCGGCGAAATTGCGCGCGGTGGAGGCAATGGCGCGGCTGTTGGCCGGGAAGCGGGACGGGCCATAGCCCGCGCATGCGTTGCATGCATTGGGCAGCAATTGCGCACCGGCATCCAGCAGAATGGCCAGCGTGCCCTCGCGCTCGGCCTGGCGCTGGTCGCGCAGCGAGGCGGGCGCCAGTTGCAGGCTCACGCCGGGCGCCACGCGCCGGCCACGCAGCACGCTGGCGGCCATGCGCATGTCTTCCAGCTTGGCGCCGGTGCAAGCACCCAGGTAGGCGATGTCCACGGGCTGTCCGGCAGCCTGGCCGACGGGGCCGGTGTTGGCCGGCGAATGCGGCGCGGCCACCTGCGGCTCCAGCGCGGCCGCGTCGAAGCGGTGGCTGGCCAGCACGGCGGCTCCGGGCTCGGTGCGCCAGTGCGCAAGCGCGATGGCGTCGAGCGTGGAGGCGGGCACGCCCGCTTCCGCCAGCCAGGCCATCGTGGTGGCATCGGGTGCGATCAGCCCGGTCTGCGCGCCGAGTTCCGCACTCATATTGGTCAGCGTCATGCGCTCCTGCATGGGCAGCGCCGCCACGGCCGTGCCGGTGTATTCGATCGCCTCGTAGCGGCCGCCGTCGAGTCCAAGCTGGCCGCACAGGAACAGCATGATGTCCTTGGCGCAGACGCCGTCGCCAAGCTTGCCGTCCCATTGCAGGCGGATAGTGTGCGGCACGCGCAGCCAGATCTCGCCCGTGGCCAGTACGCCCGCCATCTCGGTGGCGCCAATGCCGAACATATAGGCACCGAAGGCGCCGCCGGTGGGGCTATGGCTGTCGCCGCCCACGATGAAGCGTCCCGGCAGCACGTGGCCATGCTCAGGCAGCACCACGTGGCAGATGCCCTCGCCGTCGATGAAATGGGGAAGGCGCGCCTCGCGCACCCAGTCGCGGGTGAAGCGGACGATGGCCTCGGCCTCGGGATCGGCTGCGGGCAGGTAGTGGTCGGTCACTATTACATAGCGCTCCGGATCCCAGACCTTCGCCCCCAGCTCGCGCAGCAGCGGCGCCACCCGGCGCGGGCCGCTCGAATCGTGCGACATGGCAAGGTCGACCCGGCATGTCACCACCGTGCCCGGCGTGACCGCATCGAGCCCGGCAGCTCGCGCAACCAGCTTCTGCGCCAGCGTGGCGGGGGCGTGGGCGGGCCCGGCTAGCGGCTTCATTCCGGCGTGGCTCCCGAATACTTGACCACCTTGGCCCAGTGCTTCACGTCATTGCGCACGAAGGCGGCAAAGGCTTCCGGCGGATTGCCGACCGGCTGCGCGCCGTCCGTCTCCAGGCGCTTGCGCACCGCGGGTGTGTCGAGACCCTTGCGGGCGGCCTGGTAAAGCGCCTGCAGCACGTCGGGCGGAAGGCCGGCGGGGCCAAACAGGCCGAACCAGGCGCTCGACTCGAATCCCTTGACGGTGGCACCGATCGGCGCCACGCCGGGGAACTGCGGCAGCGGCGCGGCGCTGGTCACGCCCAGCACCTTGAGCTTGCCGGTCTTGACGTGCGGCAGCACATTGAAGGTACTTGCGAACATCAGGTCGACATGGCCAGACAGCAGGTCGGTGATGGCGGGCGCGGTGCCCTTGTAAGGAATGTTGACGATATAGGTGTCCGTCATCATCTTGAACATGTCGCCAGCCAGGTGAACCGACGAACCCACCGAGCCGATCGCAAAGTTCAGCTTGCCGGGCTTGCTCCTGGCCAGCTGGATCAGTTCCGGGATGTTGTTGGCAGGCAGGCTGGGCGTGGCCACCAGCACGCTCGGGACGGTGGCCACCATCGTGATCGGCGTGAAATCCTGGATCGGGTCGAAGGGCAGCTTCTTGTACAGCGTGGCGTTGATGGTGTGGCTGGTGAAGCTCATCAGCAGGGTGGTGCCGTCGGGCGCGCTCTTGGCCACCTGGTCGGCGGCGATATTGCCGCCCGCGCCCGGGCGATTCTCCACCACCACGGACTGATCCAGTTCGCGGGACATCTCCTGGGCGATGGTGCGCGCCAGCGTATCCGTGGTGCCCCCGGCGGGCGCCCCCACCAGGATGCGGATGGGTTTGCCGCCGGCGATCTCGGCGCGCGCTACCGGCGCCTGCGCTAGCAGCGCAACACTGACGGCGGCGCCAAGCAGGCCGTACATCGCCTTGCGGCGCGAGGGGGTGGCAAGTGCATGGGAGAAAGGTCGGCCCGTGCTGGGAGCAGGCATCGCGGTTTCCTTCTGGAAAGATCGTGAGCGTGCAGTATCGCTCGCTTTTCTTACTCGCGCAGCCCTGTTCGCGCTTCGCTTTCCACCCAGACATTGGCGCTGTCGCCACCCGCGGGGGAGAGCTCCATGCGGTATTCATAGCGGTCCGGCCGGTACTGGCCGAGCAGGAACTGCACCGGGCGGCCAGCCTTGTCCAGCACCACGCGGCGCACCGCCAGCAGCGCGCCGCCCACGGGCACGTCCAGCAAAGGCGCTACCACCACGTCGGCCAGCCGGGCCGACAGCGTCTGGCTGGCGCGCCCGAGTTGCACGCCCGAGCCTTCGAGCAGGCGCAGCATCGGCGTACTTTCGAGATCCTTGCGATTGAGGCCGCGCCCCAGGTCGGCCGGAAGATAGGTGGTGATATGCGATAGCGGGCGGCTGCCGTAGTGGCGCACGCGCACCACCTTGACCACCGGGTCGCCCGGTTGCAGCCCGAGCGCTTCGGCGACTTCCGGGGTGGCGTGGACGTCATCGATCGATATCACCTTGACCGAGGTTTTCTGCCCCATGTCGATGATGTTGTCGAGCAGGCTGCCGGGGCGGTCGCCGACCGTAACCGGCTTGATCGGGTGCGGATTGACGAAGGTGCCAAGGCCGCGATGGCGGCGTACCAGCCCTTCCTGCACCAGGCGGTCGAAGACGCGGCGCATGGTTACGCGCGATGCGTGAAACTGCTTGGCGAGGTCGATTTCGCCCGGCAGGGGGCCTTGACCGAAACGGCCTTCCACAATCTGTTGGCGTAGTACCACGTAAATCTGGTGATACAGGGGAACGACGGCTTCACTCATGGTTTCCCTTGCGAATAGGTGACAAGTTTCAAATAGCCTTAATGTACTTTAAATCAGACATAGAGCCTAGTCATGTCGCCAGTTGTGCGCTATTCACTCCCCGAATGGCCCGGGAGCGTTGTGTGTATGCAGCGCAGGGGCAGCATCCGGCGCAATAATCCCGCTCAATGTCTGCTTTCCTCCGGGCCGGGCCGGGGCGGACGCGTCGGGCTGTCATGCAGCGTCTCATCCGAAGCAGGGAGAGTGGCGACGAGCGACGACCAGTGCACCGGCGGGACGGGTGTTTCACTCTTGATACAGCATGGGCAACCTAGGGTTTTCCTTGGGAACCGCGCTAAAGGCCTGATAGCAGGCGGAGTTTTCGCTGGTACGGGGAACTCTCTGCCATGTAGCGCGTCCGGCCTTGTCACAGCCGTGTGACATGTCGTGTGCGGTTCACAGCGGCGGCACCGCCGCGCGTCCTCTGCAAGCCGGATAACGGTTGAAGTCATGCCTTTTTAGCCCTTGTATTGCAAGGGTTTACAAGCTTGAGACATTTGCCTGGCACCGATTATGCGGAAAGAGAGACTGGTTTGGCCGAGTGCCGGACCCGGGCCTCCGGCCATCGTTCTCCCCGAGCGCTGGCGAGAGGCTGAGCCGCTGTGAAATTCTCCTGGGAGCTTTGTATGAAAAAGACCTTACTTGCGTCGGCGATTGCTTTAGCCCTTGGGGCAGGCGGTCAGGCCATGGCTAATCCGACGAATTACAACAATGGTTCGGATACGGATGGCAATAACGCGCAGACAGCCACTGCAACTTCCACCCAGTCCGGCAGCGGCGCGGCGGCGAACGAAAACTCAACGGCCTCGCAAGACAACAGCTATCACTCGAGGACATCCACCAAGACTTCGACCAAGACTACCACCACCACCAAGACCAACGCCGACAACAAGGGGAAGGTTGAGTTCGATCACGGCTACGGCAATGCCGGCGCGAACAACGGCAGCACGGCCACCGCCAACTTCACCAACTCCTTCAATTCCAGCAAGGCAATTGCCATCAGCAAGCTTTCGGGCTCGGTGAGCGGCAACTCGATCGGCAACATCGGCAATGTCGCCACCAACTACGGTAGCGCCAATGGAGGCTCCGGCGGCAAGGGCGGTTCCGGCTATGGCGGCGCCGGCCACGGTGGCACGGGCGGCAACGGTGGCAACAGCGGTAATGGCGGTAGCGGCGGTAGCGGCGGTTCCGCTACCAACGGTAGCGCCACCGCGGGTGCTGCCAGCAACGGCAGCGCCAATGCCGGCGACGGCGGCAATGGCGGCAAGGCCATCGGCTGGGCAGGAGACGGCGGCAACGCCAGGGGCTCTGGCGGTGGTGCGCTTAGCGCCAGCGTTGGCGTGGGTGCGCGCGGCGGCAGTGGCGGCGGTGCCGGCGGCGACGCGCTGGGTGCCAGCCTCGCCGGCTCCGGCAGGGGTGGCAGCGCAGGTGCCGCCGGCGGTAGCGCTGGCGGCCTGAGCGCCGGCTTAGGCGGCAGCAGCGCATCGGCTGGCGGCAGCGGCGGCAACGGTGGCAGTTCTGGCTCCGGTGGCGCCGGTGGCAGTAGTACGGCAGGTGCAGGCGGTGCCGGCACTGGCGGCACGACCACAACCACGGCAGGCACGGGTGCCGCAGCCGCTGGTGCAGGCGGTGCGGCGACATCCGGCGCATCCAGCCCGACCGGAGGTGCCGGTACCGGGCTTGGCGGTGCAGGTGGTGCGGGCACAGGCGGCGCGGCAACGGCTTCCGGCGGCGCAGGCACCGGCACGGGTGGCGCGGGTGGTACCCAAACCAGCGTGGCCGGTAATGGCGGCGGCGGCGGCAGCGCAGCCAATGGCAGTGCTACCACCCAGGCCACCAACGGCAGCGCAACGGCAGGCGCTGGCGCGGTTGGTGCGGCTTCCGGCACCGGTGGCGCTGGTGGTGTAGGCATGGGCGGCACGGGTGGTACCGGCAATGGCGCAGTGGGTGGAGCTGGCGGCAGCGGCGGCACCAACTACGTCGATGCTGGCACCTTCAATATGTCCAACACCATGGCCAGCGTTGGTCAGTCGGCAGCGGGCATCATGGTCGCCAACCAAAACAGCGGCTTCGCTTCGCTGGTGCAACAAAGCGTCAATGTCCAGGCCAACCTGACGGTCGGCAAGTAAGGTGCGCGCATGGTGGTGGCGTGCGTTGCGTGTGGATGGCTCGCGCGCGCGCCCCGCTGGCACAGCCTGACTCTGGCAACTTTAGGGCATCCCGGCGCGTTTGACGTGGCCGGGGTGCCCCATTCGATGAAGCGTCCACTCGCTTCCGGTGTGATCGTCTGGATGGGGACGGCACGCAAGAGGCTGAAGGAGACACCAACATGCGATCGGTCCGCTCCGCTGTCACCCTGGTCGCGACAGCAATCCTGGTCTGGCCTGGCCTGCAAGCCTTTGCCGGGCCGCAGCCCGCCGGGCCATCGGCCGCAGTGCCTGCGGCCAACACCGGAACCGCCGTGAACATCAGCGCGGCGGCGCCGGATCAGACTCCCGCTGCCGTGGCGGGCGGCGCTCAGCGCGGCATCTTTGCCGGTCTCGGCAAACCCGTCGCCAGCGACAAGCTCGAAGGTATCCGCGGCGGATCCGAACTGGTGGTCAACGACATGCGCCTCGGCGGCACCGTGGCGGAAAACAGCGTGAACCGCATGATCAGCGGCTCAAACAGCATTGCCGAAGGCTCTTTCGCCAGCGCCGCGGGTTTGCCCACTGTCATCCAGAACTCGGGCGCCAACGTGCTGATCCAGAACGCCACCATCGTCAATATCCAGTTCAAGCCATGATGCTGCGCAAGCTGCTTCTGCAGGCTACGCTCTTGCTGGCTTCGGCCGGCGTGTCCGTGGCGTGGGCCGACTACATATACGTGCCGGGCGATGGCGGAAACTACTACAACGTGCGGGTGACCAGCCTCAAGGAGGCACGGTACAAGACCACCATCCGCCAGCAATACGACTTCAGTTGCGGCTCTGCCGCGGTAGCTACTCTGCTCACTTACCAGTACGGCTTTCCGGTCAGTGAGCAGACGGTGTTCCAGAACATGTATGTCAACGGCGACCAGGCCAAGATCCGGCAGGAGGGGTTCTCGCTGCTGGACATGAAGCGCTTCCTGGAGTCGCGCGGCTTTCTTGCCGATGGCTATGAATTGCCCCTGTCAAAGCTGGAGGAAACCCAGATCCCAGCCATCGTACTGGTGGTGGAGAACGGGTATCACCATTTTGTCGTGGTAAAGGGGGTGCACGGCGACCGCGTGCTGGTCGGCGACCCGGCGCTTGGCACGCGCGCGCTGTCGCGCGAGCACTTTGAGCGGATCTGGGACAGCCAGTTGCTGTTCGTCATCCACAACCGCGAGGAATCCGCTCGCTTCAACCTGGCGGCCGACTGGCGTGTAGCGCCGAGCGGCCCTTATTCGATGGGTATCAACCGGGATAGTCTGTTCTTCACCGTCATGCCTTCGCATGGCGGTAGCGACTTCTAAGGAACGTACCATGTTCCAGACATCCTCAAAGTCCGCGCAGCATCGCCGCAGTGGCGCTGGTTCCGCCACTGCCGTCATGTTGCTCGGCGCGGGCCTTGCCTGCGCCGGGCCGGTGCGGGCCGACGAAGGCACGGGGATCGAGGCGCTCGGCACGCTCGGTGCGACCGACCCTGCCGGCTTCACGGCACCGCCCGCAGTGCAGGCGGAAACCAACAACCCTTACCTGGCTGCGGCACTTGGCAGCATGGCCGGCCGGACGCCGGTCTCGCAAGCACCCCTCGCCGTGGCGGAGCCGGCTGACCGCCCGGCAGATGACGGCGCCACCCTCGGCACAGCCGATGCCCCCGATGCTGCAGACTTAGCGCCGCCGCCGGTGGAGCGGCAGGCCGAAACCGGCAATCCCGTCCTGGCCGCCGCGGACCTGGCGCCAGCCGCGCCAGCTCGCCTCGAAGCGCCCAGCGGCGGGGGCTTCGAGGTCGCTTCCCGGCAGGCGCTCCCTGCCGTCGGCCTGCCGGCTTCCGGCAGCGCGCCTCGCCGGCTTGCGGTACGCAGCAGCGCGGGCGCGCCGAAGCCGGTAGCGCCGGAACGGCTGGACGACCTGCGGGGCGGTTTCGCTGCCGCGAGCCAGTCGCCAGATGCACCCGGCGCCGCTGCCCCGGCAACGTCTGCCGTGACGCCGGCGACTGCCGGAACTTCGCCCACACGTGCCGCGCGCAGCACCATGGCGAGCTGGAAGCCGGTCGCGCAAGAGCGGCTTGACGATTTGCGTGGCGGGTTCGACGTGGGCGCCGGCTTGCAAGTTTCGTTCGGTATCGAACGCGCCGTGTACATCAACGGTGCCCTGGTGGTGGCAACCAGTCTTACTATTCCCGACGTGAGCCGCATCACCGCCGACCAGGCCAGCCGCCTGGCCACGGCGCTCGGTGGGGCTGCAGGTGCGGCGGCCATGGCCAGCGCAGCCGTGAACAACGCGCTGGCCGGCAACCCAGTGACCGCGAACGGCGCGAACGGCAGCAGCACGGGAAGTAGCAGTAGCAGTACAGGCGCCAGCGCCAGCGCGACCGGCAGCCCGGGCGCGTCGGTGATCAGCCTGCCCGCCACGGCGATAGCGGCGGGTGGCGCCGTGGTGACAACCAACGGCGCACTAAGCCTGATACAAAACGGGCCGGGCAATAGCGTCGCCTCCAGCATGCTGGCAGGCACGCCTGCCACGGTGATTCAAAACTCGCTGAACAACCAGTCGATCCAGAATCTGGTGACCATCAATGCAGGCGTTAACACCCTGCAGGCATTCCGCGCTCAGGTGGCTAATTCGGCATTGAACAGTGCATTGCAGATCGCCGCGAGCCGGCACTGAAAGCATGCAGGCGATTGGTAATACGTGCAACGAGAGGGGCAGTATGCGTTAAGCAGGTTGCGGACTTCTGTACGAAGCAGTCCGCCGTCCGGGGGAGGAAGGCGAAATGAATGAAAAGTCGCTGCGCGGCATCCGGCAGGCAGGGTGCTCGACATTGCTGTTGCTGGGCGGGATGGCACACGGCCAGACCCCGCCTGACGAGGGACCAACGGCGGCGAAGCTGGATGCGCTCAAGCGCGAGGTGACAGAGCAGGCCGCGACGCTGGAGCAGATGAAGCGGGCAATGGCGGAACAAGAGGCCACTATCCGCGAGTTGCGCAGTGTGCTGGGTCCCGAAGTGCTGGCGAGAAAGCGCGGCGGCCAGCGCGCGCCAGGCACCGGCGGCGTGACACCCGGCGACACCGCCACCAATGCCGCGGCGGCTGCCGCCGGCGCGGCAGGCACGCAAGCCCTGCCCAATACCGCCAATGTGCCGCAGGAAGGCGCCACGCAGGCTCAGCAAGGCGCAACGCCGGCGCAGCCAGCCGCCGACAGCCAGGTTGCGCAAGCCGGCGACGAGCAGCCGGTGGGAAAACCCCCCGAGGCCGACACCGCTCCACCTGCGATTGCACCGATTTTCGACCAGCCTGGCGTACTCACGCCCGCCGGCAAGTTCGTGCTCGAGCCGAGCTTCCAGTATGGCTATTCGTCGAACAACCGCGTGGCGCTGGTCGGCTACACGATCATTCCCGCCATCCTGATCGGGCTGATCGATGTCCGCGAGGTCAAGACCTCGACCTACATCGAGCAGGCCGCGCTGCGCTATGGCGTGACCAAGCGGCTCGAACTCGAGGTCAAGGTGCCCTACGTGCAGACCTCGGGCTCCACCATCAGCCGCGAAGTCTTTACCGGCACAGCGGTCGACAACGTCTTTAATGCCAGTGGTCAGGGCCTGGGCGACGTGGAAGCCACCGTGCGCTACCAGCTCAACTATGGCAACGAGAAAATGCCGTACTTCATCGGCTGGCTACGCTACAAGTCTGCTACCGGCAAGAGTCCCTTCGACGTAGTGACCGACTGCGTGACACGCTGCGTGGGTAATACCACCGGCACCGGCCTGCCGCTCGGGCTGCCCACCGGCACCGGCTTCCAGGCGATACAGCCAGGCATTACGTGGCTGCTGCCGACCGATCCGGCGGTGTTCTTCGGTACGTTCAGCTACCTGCACAATTTCGCGCGGGACAATGTCAGCCGCACCGTGCTCAACGGGCAGCAGGAGAATCTTGGCAAGATCGCGCCGGGCGATATCTTTGGCTTTAACTTCGGCATGGGCCTCTCGCTCAACGAGCATGCGTCGTTCAGTATCGGCTACGACCAGAGCATCATCTGGCCGACCAAGCAGAATGGCCAGACCGTGCCCGGCTCGGTGCGCATCACCCAAGGTACCTTGCTGGTGGGCTATTCGTATCGCTTCAACAGCCGCTATACGCTGAACGTATCGGTCGGCGCGGGGCTGACGCGCGATACCCCGGATCTGCAGGTCACGGTGCGCCTGCCAATCACTTTTTGAAGGCTGGCGACATGCGCGAATTCGATGGATGAGACGGTACGTGATGCGCAGTCGGCATGCCGTGGTCATCGCCTTGCGCTTGCCGCGCGACTGGCGTACAAATGAGTTACCCCGTCCCCTGGGCGGATACGGATGCACCTCCACCTCCATGTTGTCCGTGACTGCGTGAAGGCGACTCCGCATGCACACCGCTGCCGGGATGACCCGAAATGGCCGCGAAACGGCCTGAAGCGAGGAGAGAGTCATGCGCAAACGCATCTTCTGGTTATTGCCCGATCTGGCGAGCGCCCGCCGCACCATGGACGATCTGCTGCTGGCTCGCGTCGAGAACAGTCATATCCACTTCATCGCGCGCGATGGTGCCGATATGACTGGCCTGCATGAAGCCAACCTGTTCCAGACTTCCGATATCGTGCATGCTGCGGAAATGGGGCTGATGGTTGGCGGCGGCATCGGCATCGTGGCCGGGGCACTGGTCGCCCTGTTCCCCATCGTCAGCGAGACCCCGCAATGGGGCCTGGTTGGTGTGCTGGCCGTGCTCGGCGCGGCGTTCGGCGCCTGGGCGTCCAGCATGATCGGCTGCTCCGCGCCCAACAGCCGGCACAAAGCCTTCGAGAAAGACATCGAAGAAGGCAAGATCCTGCTGATGGTGGACGTACCGCGTGGCCGCGTTGAGGAAATCGAAGCGCTGCTGCAACAGTCCCATCCGGAAGCCCGTTTCGCCGGGATGGACCCGGCCATACCCGCCTTCCCCTGAACGGGGACCGGCCAATGCGGGGGCCATGGCGGCCTGCGGGTCGCCTGCCCTTGTGCGCTCCGGCCCTGCTTTTCCCTGCCATGCCTGACTCCTCCCCGAGCTGCCGTTCGATGCCGCTGTGATGCCTTTTGCAACAACGATTTGCCGAATGGCGCCGCTTTGAGGTAATTTGCTTGTCGCCGCGCCCATTCGTGGCGCGCATGACAAAGCAAAAGATTCGTAAGCGAACGAGAGGGGTCGGAGATGAAAACAAAATGGATCGCGTGCGGCCTGCTGGCCGCGGCGCTGGGATTAGGCGCGCCGGTGGCGCAGGCGGAGCCGGGGGTCAGCAAGACCGCGATCCGGATCGGGCAGTCGGCCGGCGTGACAGGGCCGGTGGCGGGCTCGGTCAAGGAGCAGATCGCTGGGGCGCAGGTCTACCTGAAGACGGTCAACGCCAACGGCGGCGTGGGAGGCCGCCGGATCGAGCTGGTGACCTACGACGACGGCTTCGATGCCAAGCGCACCCCCGACAATGTGCGCAAGCTGGTCCAGGAAGACAAGGTGTTCGCGCTGTTCATGGTGCGCGGCACGCCGCAGAACGAAAGCATCCTGCCCATCATCCAGGCCGAGAAGGTGCCGCTGGTGGCGCCGCTCACCGGCGCCATCACGCTGCATCGTCCGGTCAGCCGCTACGTATTCAACGTGCGCGCCAAATACCAGGATGAAGTCGCCCGCGCGATCAACCATCTTGCCACCACGGGCATGAGCCGCATCGCCATCTTCTACGCCAATGACGGCTTTGGCCAGGACGTGTTCGAGGGCTTCAGCACCGCGCTGCAAGCGCGCGGCATACAGCCAGCCGCAAGCGCTTCGTTTGCCCGCCCGATGGGCGATATCCAGGCCGGCGTCACCGCCATCAACAAGTCTAATCCGCAGGCCGTGCTGGTGATCGGCTCGGGCTCCGAGGCCGCGCGCCTGATCAAGGAACTGCGCCGCGGCGGCAGCCAGGCGCAGTTCGTCACGCTGTCCAACAACGCGGCCGATTCCTTCATCAAGGAGCTGGGCGAGGACGCGCGCGGGCTGATCATCACGCAGGTGGTGCCGGGCACCAATTCCAGCCAGATGAGCATTGCCAGCGAATATCGCAGCCAGGCCCGGCAGCAAGGCGTGGAGCCCAGCAATGCCGGCATGGAGGGCTTTATGTCGGCCAAGGTGCTGGTGGAGGGCATGCGCCGCGCCGGGCCGGATCTGACCCGCGAGCGGCTGGTCGGCGCGCTGGAGAGCCTGCGCGACTATGACCTGGGCGGGATCCTGATCAGCTATAGCCCGACGCGGCATACCGGCTCGTCGTTCGTGGAGATGTCGATCGTGTCGTCGACGGGCAAGCTGATCCGCTGAAGCGAAGGGGCCGACCGCAGCGCCCCGCCGGCGCGCTGCGGTATAGTCGCCGGATGGCTACCTCACCTTTTTCCCTGCAAGGCCGCGTGGCGCTGGTCACCGGCGGCGCGCAAGGCCTGGGCCTGGCGATCGCCGCCGCCCTTTCGCAAGCCGGCGCGCACGTGATCGTTGCGGCGCGCAATGCCGAGCGCGTGCATGCCGCCGCGGCCCAGCTCGCCCGGCACGGCGGCAGCGCCGAGCCACTGGTGCTCGACATTACCGACGAAGCGGCGGTCGACGCTGCCTTTGCCCACGTCGACGCCATGCACGGCCGCCTCGATATCCTGGTCAACAACGCCGGCGCGCGCAAGCGCAGCAATATGGCGCATCTGGACGCAGCGGACCTGCGCGAGATGCTGGAGACCAACCTGGTGGCGCCGTACGCCTTGTGCCGGCATGCCGCGCAACTGATGCGGCGCGGCGGCTATGGACGAATCGTCAATATCAGCTCGATCGCGGGGCAGGTGGCGCGTGCCAATGACGTGCTCTATCCCGCTACCAAGGGGGGGCTGGATGCGCTTACCCGGGCGATGGCGGCGGATCTCGGGCGCGATGGTGTGACTGTCAATGCCATTGCGCCGGGGTATTTTGCTACCGAACCTAATCAGCCTATGGTGGATGACGCCAGCGTTGCCGAGTGGTTGCGGCAGAGGACTGCGTTGGGGAGGTGGGGGCAGCCGGAGGAGGTGGCGGGGGCGGCGGTGTTTTTGGCTTCGCCGGCGGCTTCTTATGTTACGGGGCATGTGTTGGCGGTGGATGGGGGGTATCTGGCGCATTTTTGAGGGTGCCTTAACTTCAGCTTCAACTTCAAAAGCTTAAAGTCAAAGGCGGTTTCACCACCCCTGCGGGGCGGCGACCTACTTTCTTGTCTTGCCAAGAAAGTAGGCAAAGAAGGCGCCCCATACGGCCTGGTACACCTTGACGGCTCGCTTCGCATCGCGGGTTGGTGTGGACCGCCCTTGGGGGGCGCTCCACACGGCTACACCGGGTCGTTGATCTGGGGGTGGCGCTTTTCTCTGCGTTTCTTCGGTCCTTCAGGCTTTGCTTGTCAGGCGCGAGTTCCACATTCGCCTTTGGTCTTAGCCAGGCTGTTGCCGTTAAAGCATCGTCGCTGCAGCCTTGCCGCTTCCGCCTTTCCTGAAATGCGCCTGCAAGGCTTCAATCATCGCCGCTGCCGCTACCGAGTCTCCCCTCTCTTTCAGCCGCACCAGGCATATCTCGCGCACCAGGGAGGGTAATTGCAGGGGCCGGATCGTCAGGCTTTCTTGCTGGAACTGGAACAGCGCCAGCGCGGGCACCACCGTCACGCCGAGCCCCGCCGCTACCAGTGCGGCTACGGTGGCGAGGTGTTCCACTTCCATCACCCCGTTGAGCTTGAGCGGATGCAGCGCGGCGTCCAGGTGCTGGCGCACGCTGCTGGTACGCGAGAGCTGGATAAAGGGCAGGCCCGCAAGCGCTTGCGGGGCCACCCGCCGGCGGCGCGCCAGCGGATGGTCCGCCGGGCACACCAGGTGGAAGCTGTCCGTCACCAGGGGCTCGATGCGCAGGTCGCCGTCCTGCGCCGGGGCGGGTGCCAGCGCGAAGTCCGCGCGGCCTCGCCGTACCAGGTCGATGCAGCCGTCGGCCAGCAGGTCGAACAGTTCGATGGCAATGCCGGGATAGCGCTGGTGGAAGGCCGCGAGGATCGGCGGCAGGTCGCCCGCGGCCAGGGAGGGCAGCGCCGCAATCGAAACCCGCCCCTTGCGGCGTTCGGCGTGGTCGCGCAGTTCCGCGAAGGCGGTCTCGAAGTCCGCCAGCAGGCGCGTGGCCACTTCCTCGAAGCGCCGGCCTTCCACGCTCAGTTCCACATGCCGCGTGGTGCGCTCGAACAGCCGCGTACCGGCCTGTTCCTCCAGCGTCTGGATGAGTGCGCTGAAGGCCGATTGCGACAGGTGGCAGGCCTGTGCGGCGCGCGTGAAGTTGCGGTGCGTGACCAAGGCCACGAAGGCGCGCAGGTGTTTGACCGAGAGGTTCATTGGCAGGCGCCCGATTCAGCTGAAAAAACGATAGATTAATCCAAATTATCCGTTTTTTGGTTGAGGATGGCACGTCTAGAATGACTTCATCGGACGTGCTCATTCGGGGCCCGTACTTCTTCATCACCCAGGCTTTTCTCAGGCCATCAACGGGCTTCCATCCTATGACCGCTCCTCTGCTGATTGGCTCAGGCGCCGGCTTCTCCGGCGACCGCACCGACGCCGCCCTGCCCGTGGTGCGGTCCCTGATCGCAGCGGGCGGCCCGGCCGTGCTGATGTTCGAGACGCTGGCCGAGCGCACGCTGGCGCTGGCCCAGCTGGCGCGCCGCGGCAACCCCGCCCATGGCTATGAACCGCTGCTCGACGCGCTGCTGGCGCCCGTGCTGGGGCTGTGCCTGGCCAATGGCATTCCCATCGTCGGCAATTTCGGTGCGGCCAACCCGCATGCCGCCGCGCAGCGCGTGCGCGCACTGGCGGCGGAGCTCGGCCTGGCGCCGCCACGGGTGGCGGTGGTGGAGGGCGACGATCTTTCGCACGAGGCCGGCCGCGCCGTCCTGCGCCAGATCGTTGGCCCTGATTTTCCCGAGGCGCGCTTCGTTTGCGCTAACGCTTACATCGGAGCGCAAGGCATTGCCGATGCGCTGGCCGCCGGCGCGCAGGTGGTGGTGTGCGGCCGCGTGGCCGATCCCGCCTTGGCGGTCGGCCCGGCCATGGCGCATTTCGGCTGGTCATGGCAGGACTGGGACCGCCTGGCGCGCGCCACCATGGCAGGCCACCTGCTCGAATGCGGGGCGCAAGTCACCGGCGGCTATTTCGCCGATCCCGGCATGAAGGACGTGCCGGATGTGCACGCCGTCGGCTATCCCATCGTGCGCCTGGACGAAGACGGCAATATCGAGGTGGGCAAGGCGGCGGATACCGGCGGCTGCGTGAACCTGCGCACGGTCAAGGAACAGTTGCTGTACGAGGTGCACGACCCTGCCGCCTATCTCACGCCCGACGTGATCGCCGATATCAGCGCGGCCACGGTCGAGCAGGTCGGCCCGGACCGCGTGGCCGTGCGCAATGTGCGTGGCCGCGAGCGGCCCGGACAGCTCAAGGCCAACCTGTTCTACGAGGGCGGCTGGATCGCCGAAGGCGAGATTTCCTACGCCGGCCCCAACGCCGCGGCGCGCGCGCGCCTGGCCGCGGAGATCGTGCGCAAGCGCATGGACCTGCTAGGCCACGTGGTGCCGATCCGCTTCGACCTGATCGGCGTGCTCAGCGTGTTCGCCGACGATGGCGGCCGCCTGTTGCAACAGCCGCAAGCTGGCGAGGCGCAGGCGCGGGACGTGCGCCTGCGCGCCGCGCTGGCGCATGAGGACAAGTCCGTGGCGGAAACGCTGCTGCGCGAGGTCAATGCGCTCTATACCTGCGGACCCGCCGGCGGCGGCGGCGTGCGCACCGCGCTGCGCGCGCGCCTGAATGCCATGTCCTGCCTGGTGCCGCGCAGCGCCGTCACCGCAAGTCACACTCTGCTGCCATGAACGCCACCACCTCCAATACCGCCACGCCGGCTGCCGGTGCTGCCACTGCTGCCACCATTGCGCTCTATCAGCTTGCGCACGGACGCACGGGCGACAAGGGCGATCGCTCCAATATCAGCGTGATCGCCTACGACCCGCGCGACTTCGACCATCTCGCCGCCCATGTCACCGACGACGCCGTGGCGGCACTGTTCAGCTACCGGCAGCCGTCTGCGGTCAGACGCTACCTGGTGCCCTCGCTGCAGGCGATGAACTTCGTCATAGACGGCGTGCTCGACGGCGGCGTCAACGATGCACTCAACCTGGACACGCACGGCAAGGCGCTGTCCTTCCTGCTGCTGCAACTGAAAATTCCCTTGCCCCCGCGCCTGGCCGGCGCCGGCTGAAACGCCGGATCCAGACCGCAAGCGACAAACCCCAAATCACGCATCACAAATCAAAACGATTCGAGATTCGAACAGGAGACCCAAGATGTCCGCATACACCAAGCCCGCTTCCGCCCTGAAGGCGGTCACCGGCATCGCCGCCGCCGCGCTCGCGCTGCTGGCCGGCCCGGCGCACGCGGAGTTCCCGGACAAGCCGATCCGCTTCGTGGTGCCTTTCGCCGCCGGCAGCGCGACGGACCAGCTCGCCCGCGCGATCGGCCAGGCCATCACGCTGGATGCCAAGGTAACGGTGGTGGTCGACAACAAGCCCGGCGCCAACGGCTTTATCGCCGCCAGCGACGTGGCCAAGGCCAGCCCCGACGGCTATACCGTGCTGATTACCAGCAACACCACGCATGCGGCCAACGAGCACCTCTTCAAGAAGCTGCCTTACGATCCGGTCAAGGACTACGTTCCGGTGACCGCACTGGGCCGTGGCGGCCAGATCATGGTGGTCAACCCGCAGTTGCCGGTCAATAGCGTGGGGGACTTCATCGCGCTGGCCAGGAAGGAGCCGGGCAAGCTCAGCTTCGGCAGCGGCAGTTCGTCCTCGCGTATCGCCGGCGAGCTGTTCCAGCAGATGGCGCATGTGCAATTGCTGCACGTGCCCTACAAGAGCAATCCGCTCGCGGTCACGGATCTGCTGGGCAACCAGATCCAGATGATGATCACCGATACCGCCACCGGACTACCCCAGGTCAAGAGCGGCAAGCTCAAGGCGCTGGGCGTGTCGGGCAAGACCCGCTCGCCGCTTGCGCCCAATGTGCCGACCATCGACGAGGCGGGCGTCAAGGGCTATGAGATGAGCTACTGGTTCGCCGCCTACGCACCGGCCAAGACGCCGCAGCCGGTGGTGGACAAGCTCAACGCGCTGATGGTAAAGGCCGCCAGGAGCGACACCGCGGCCAATTTCTACCAGTCCACCGGTACTGAAGTGTTCACCAGCACGCCGGCGGAACTGGCCAGGTTCCAGACGCAGGAATCGGCCAAGTGGGGCCGCATCATCAAGGCCGCCAACATCCAGCCCGAATAATCCATGAGTGACGCCTTGCCGTGCGATCCACCTGCAAGGCGAGGCAGGCCATGCCGGCTTACTGCGGCAGCGTTCCCTTGTAGCCAACCGCATATGGCAGCTTGCCGGGCTCGGCGCTGCCCACCGGCTGCGACGGCGCGGTGAACTCCGTTTCATTGAAGGCCTCCAGCCCGCCCACTGCGGCGGCGAGCATCGGACGTGTTGAACGGTGCGGGGCGCGCCCTCGGTCAACCTTGCTGGCGGCAGGGCCGCAGCGCCCCGGGCGCCGGAGACGGGCTACCATGCCGGCACCCACTCAACTTTCGCCGCGCCCCGGCCCACGGCCATGCGCGGACGCACGCAAGGCACAGCATGAACGCACCCGCCGCCTCGGCGCTTCCCGGCTCCCTCGACCCCCAGGCTCTGATCCGCACCTACATCCGCGCCAAGGACGAAAACCGCCCCCACCTGATGGCGCAGGCCTTCGCCGCCGATGCCACGCTGGAGATGACGGTCAAGTCCGCGGCCATCGCCTTCCCCGCGCGCAGCGAAGGCCTGGCCGCGATCAGCGATGTGCTGGTGCGGCGCTTTGGCCAGAGCTACGACAATGTCTATACGTTTTGCCTGGCCTACGCCCCGCCCGCAGCGGATGCGCAGCGCTATGGCTGCGACTGGCTGGTCGGCATGACCGACAAGGCCACCGGCGGCGTACGTGTGGGCTGCGGCAGCTACGCATGGGAATTCTCCGGGCCGGGCAACACGCGCGTGCAAGCCCTCACCATCGTGATCGAGGCCATGGAAGTATTGCCCCACGACACCGCGCAACCGGTGCTCGACGGCTGGCTGGCCCGGCTGCCCTATCCCTGGTGCGCTGGTGCGCTCGCCTGCCAGCAGGCGCCGGCGCTGCCGCAACTGGCACCGGTGCTGTCGTATCTTCGTTCCGGCGCCGCGGACCGCGGCCAGTGATCATGCACCTGTCTTTGTAGCGCCTTACCATGCGCACCTATCGCGCCGGTGACAACCTGGTGGCGGGCGCCCACCTGCCGTTCCCCGGCATCGGACACGCGCGGTCGGAGGGCAGGGGCTACGCCTGGGTGCCGGTGGAATACGGGCCGTTGCGCGCGGACCGGTGAGGAATCCGGGCGGCGCGGGCGCCGCTTAGCGCTTGAACCCGAGCACCAGCACGCCGGCTCCCACGAGAGCGATGCCGGCCCACTCGCGCAAGCTGGGGCGCTCGCCGAGGAAAATCACGGCGAACACCGCCACCAGCAGCAGGCTGAGCTTGTCCACCGGCGCCACCTTCGAGGCATCGCCGATCTTCAGTGCCCGGAAGTAGCACACCCAGGAGGCGCCGGTGGCCAGTCCCGAAAGGACCAGGAAGATCCAGGTCCGGGGCGGCAGCGCGAGCGGGTTGCTCCACTTGCCGGTCAGCACCACGAAGATGCTCAGCACCACGATGATCACCGCGGTGCGCACCAGGGTGGCGAGGTCGGAATTAATGCCCTCCAGCCCGATCTTGGCAAAGATCGCCGTCAGCGCGGCGAAAACAGCCGACAGCAATGCCCAATGAAACCAGCCGGTGGAAGAAGCCATGGTGTTGCGTGTGAGGTGTTGGGGGCCGCCTTGCGCCACTCAGGTGCGCCGGCGCTCCATGGCCACCAGCGAAGGCACGAAGCCGAGCTGGCCGAAGAAGGCTGCCTCGGACGAGCGTCCGGCGCGTAGCACCCAGGTGATGTCGGGATCGTTGCCGACGATCTGGCGCACCAGGGCGCGCCCGATGCCGCGCCGGCGATGGCTCGGTGCCACCGCGACCATCGACAGATAGCCGTTGGAGATGTCGTCGCACAAGGCGCGCGCGAAACCTACGACTTCACCGTTATCCACCGCCACCACCACCCGTTGCGAGTTGGCGATCAGGCGGGCGAAGCGTTCCGTATTGGCGACCCGGTGTGCCCACCCGTTGGCCGCAAGGAGTTGTCTGGCTGCCTCGGTTTCTTCTGGCAGCAGATTGCGGATTTCCATCAGGGCTCCCCATGCAAGCACATACTGCAACTCGGCGCTGCCCTTCTTCTGGGGGGGCGTCCCGAGGCGAGTGCGGCTCGGGGCCGCGAAAGACTGCTGGCAGTGTAGCGAGCGCGCGCAGGCCCGTCAATTTGCGACAGGCCATGTTGCTACCATGCTGTGGCGGGGTATCATGGACACCATGAATGCCTCGATCTTCTCTTCCGCCCATCCGGCCGATCAGCTGGCCGAGTTCAGCGACGCCGACGCCGCGCTGGCCCGCATCCGTGAAATCTACGATGCCTCGGTCGGCGCCATCCGCGCGCGCTTCGATGCCTTTGCCAAGGGACAGCCGCTGCCGTCAGCGGCACATGCCTGTTACCCCTACCTCGGCATCTCGGTCAATCTCGAAACCATGGTCACCGACAGCCGGCCATCCTGGGGCACGGTTGCCTACCCCGGCGTGTACGGCACCACGGTCACCCGGCCCGAACTGCTGGCGGATTACTATCGGGACCAGATCGAGCGCCTGATACGCTACCACCGCGTGCCCGTGGTGGTCGGCGTGAGCCGGCGCCCGATCCCGCTGCCCTTCGTCATCGAAGCATCCACCACGGACATCAGCTACACCCAGGCGCGCGAGCTGGAAGCCTCTTTCGTGCTGCCCGAGCTGAGCCGCATCGACGACGCCATCGCCAACGGTACCTATGAGCCGGTGGCGGGCGAGGCCTGGCCGCTTTCGATGTTCCCCGGCGAGCGCGTGGACCTGGCGCTGCAGCGTCTCTACCACTACACCGGCACTGCGCCACAGCACTTCCAGCGCTTCGTGCTGTTCACCAACTACCAGCGCTACGTCGATGAATTCATCGCGCTTGGCCGCTCGCTGATGGGGGCCGAGGATGCGCAGGGCGCCGACGGCTACGTGCGCTTCGTCGAACCCGGCGACGTGATCCAGGAGCGCGGCGCGGCCGAGCCCGACGACGCCCAGCGTCCGCGCGCGCTGCCGCAGATGCCCGCCTATCACCTGATGCGCGAGGACAAGCTCGGTGTCACGCTGGTCAATATCGGCGTGGGTCCGTCCAACGCCAAGACCATGACCGACCACCTTGCCGTGCTGCGTCCGCACTGCTGGCTGATGGTCGGCCACTGCGGCGGCCTGCGCCGCTCGCAGCAACTGGGCGACTACGTGCTGGCGCACGCCTATGTGCGTGACGATCACGTGCTCGATCATGACCTGCCGCCGTGGGTACCGGTACCTCCCATCGCCGAAATCCAGGTTGCGCTGCAGGAGGCCGTGGTGCGAGTGACGGGCTTGTCCGGCAATGAAATGAAAACCCGCATGCGCACCGGCACGGTGGTTTCCACCGACGACCGCAACTGGGAGCTGAAGTCCAAGGCGCTGTACGCCCGCTTCAACCAGTCGCGTGCCATCGCCATCGACATGGAGAGCGCTACGGTCGCGGCCAACGGCTTCCGCCTGCGGGTGCCGTACGGCACGTTGCTGTGCGTGTCCGACAAGCCGCTGCACGGTGAGCTCAAGCTGCGGGGCATGGCGAATGCGTTCTACCGGCAGCGGGTGAGCCAGCATATGTCGATCGGGCTGGAAGCGATTCGTATCTTGCGCGAAGGTGGTGCCGAACAATTGCACTCGCGCAAGCTGCGTAGCTTCGACGAACCGGCGTTCCGCTAGCGGGATTCCTCGGGAAGGCAGCAATGCAAGAAGGCCCCGCGATGCGGGGCCTTTCTTCTTTTGGGTGCGCCCAGCATGGGCGCACTCCTGTGGGTGCAAGTCCCACCGTAAGTTGATCACAGCGAACGAAGTGAGGCGCAACTGCGAGAGGGCGACCGATCGTGGGGAGGAAGCG
>JYOD01000129.1 GCA_000955785.1 Burkholderiaceae bacterium 16 | reverse complement strand
GGGCCGCCACCCACGCCAAGGTCTGAACGGCATGTGCCCCCTCGCTCCGTGGAAACCCCGAGGGTTCCACGGCCAGCTGACACAATGCTCCGGCACGCACTAGTGCAGTGTTCCATTCTGTTTGGAACTTAAGCGGCGGTTAGCGCGAATGACCTTCTGCAGGATATCGCGAGCGCTCTTGGTCCAGATGAACGGCTTGGGGTTGGTGTTGTGGTGAGCGATGTACTCATTGATGGCGTCGACCAGTTCCGGCACGCTGGTGAATACGCCCCGGCGAAGTCGCTCGGTTGTGATGTCGCGAAAGAACCGCTCGACCATGTTCAGCCATGATGCCGAGGTGGGCGTGAAGTGCATGTTGAATCGCGGATGCTTGGCCAGCCACTCCTGCACCGCAGGATGCTTGTGCGTGGCGTAGTTGTCGGCGATCAGATGCAGCGTTTTGTCCTTGGGCGTCTCGCGGTCGATCTTGCGCAGGAATTTCAACCACTCGCTATGACGGTGGCGCTGCTGGCACTGGGCGATGACCTGGCCATCGAGCACGTTGAGCGCGGCAAACAGCGTGGTCGTGCCGTTGGGCTTGTAATCGTGCGTCATGGTGGCCGCGCGCCCCTTCTTCAGCGGCAGCCCGGGCTGTGTGCGATCCAGCGCCTGCACCTGGCTCTTCTCATCGCAGCACAGCACCAGCGCGTGCTCGGGTGGCGACATGTACAGGCCAACGATATCTTCAAGCTTCTCGACGAACTTCGGATCGCGCGACACCTTGAAGCCCCGCACGATGTGCGGCTTCAACCCGTGGGCGTGCCAATGCCGCATGACGGTGCTGGCGCTCACGCCCAACTCGGCGGCCATCTTGCGCGTGCTCCAGTGCGTGGCCGCCACGGGCTTGGCTTGAGTGGTCAGCTCCACCAGCCGCGCCGTGTCCACCTTCAATGGCGGCGCACCGCGTGGCAAGTCGCGTTCAATACCGGCCAGCCCCGATTGCGCATACCGCTCGCGCCAACGCGAGACCTGCACGCGTCCGATTCCCAACTGCTCGGCGATGTCCTTGTTCTGCATGCCGTTGGCGGCCAGCAGCACGATGCGCGCGCGCTGCGCCAGCCTCACGCTCGTGAGCTTCGACTGAACCAGCCGCGTCAACTTGGTTTGCTCCTCGTCGGTCAACAGGATCTCGGGGGCAACTCGCACTCGCTCTCTCCACGCTTTGTCGCTGTAGAGCAATAGTCTCATATAAGTTCCACCAAGAACAGAACGCTACACTAGAGCAAGTGGGAGCCCATCATCCGGTTGCGTTAAGTTGACAATGCCCGCCGAAGCACTGCCGCTCACGCCTCCATCAGCATCTACCAGAAGTGGCCAAGCGGCCCCACGCCGATGAAGGTTACTGCTGATCTGTACCTGGAAACGCAACAGACGGACCGCGTCCCCCGGTGTGCCCACATTCGGTGACCTGATCGCCCCTATCACGGCGACCTCCGGTTCCACTCGCTCGGCCCGCCGCAGCGCAGCCTCGATTTCGGCCGCTCATGCGCCNNCCCTCCGCCCCCCCCCCCCCCCACTGTCGGTCGCCATCGTCACTCCCATCACTTGGACGATGCATCGGTTGCGGATTGGTAATCCTGTGATCACCATCACCAGGCACAACAGCACCGGCATAGGCTGGCAGTGCGCGGGGACGCCACCGATGCCAAGGCATGCACGGCTTGCGCCCCCGCATGGTGGAAGCGACTGGGACAGCTATATTAATCCATGAAATTTCATTTAATTTAAATTAAAACAGATTTAATTAATATTAAATTCATGAGCTGGAAGTTAGCAATCAGTTCCTAGGCGCCCCTCATGACAACCAGACGACACCGTTGCAAATACCGCACGCACGCATAAATATAAGCTCGAAAACTCTTTTGAAACGCCGATAATGTTGCATAGCACAAGATCAAGAACACGTGCATGCCGCCCTGGAAACACTGCGGCCCGTTGTGTTGAACGCACAAAAGCAGCGCATTGACCAAAACGGTCTGACGGAATTCGACGATGCTGGCACTGCATTTAGTTGTGATGTTGCGATGTCAATAGTCGCAGTCGGCTGCCCTATCGCTGATCCACAGCACAGCGAGTTTGAAGCACGACTGCGTATGCGAGGCCTCGCTCCCTTCGATTCGCCTTCCCCAAAGGGCAATGGATTTTTCGGCCCGCGCTTTCCTTTAGTCCAATTTTGTTTCGATCGTTGTGCCACAGGAGCTACCGTAATGAAATTGCTTCGCACCCTTACCTTTGTTGCCTTTGCACTCGCGGCTCTTCCTCATACTGCGCTGGCCGCCGATGCGCTGCCATCGTTTGCCGGCGACCTATCGCAGACCTCAGTCTCCGGCCTGTCGTCGGGCGCCTTCATGGCGGTCCAGTATCAGGTCGCATACTCAGGTTCTGTCGTCGGTGCCGGTGTGGTAGCGGGTGGGCCGTATTATTGTGCGGCTGGGAACATCCTCAACACGACGATCTGCATGGGGCAGGTGCCGTTCGTGCCGCCGAATCCTGCACTGATGGTAGCCGCCGCAACGGGTTTTGCGTCGCTCGGTCAGATCGACCCGCTATCGAATTTGCAGAAGGCCCGGGTCTATGTATTTAGCGGAACGAAGGATACCGTTGTCTACCAGCAGGCTGTCGACGCGACAGTGTCGTTCTTCAAGGAGGCCGGCGTTCCTGCGTCTAACCTAGAGTATGTGAATAACGTGGCAGCCGGCCATGCATTCATCACACCGGCGTTCGGCAACGTGTGTTCCGATAACGCATCTCCATACATCAGTCACTGCGCGGTCGGCAAGCGAGGGTACGATCAGGCTGGCGCGTTGCTGCAGCAGATCTACGGCACGCTGAACCCGCCGGCGAAGAGTTTGTCAGGAAGAATCGTGCCGTTCAACCAGAGGGAGTTCGCGACGACCGCGACAGGCATGGCGGAGACGGGCTTCGTTTATGTGCCAAGTTCATGCGCTCAGGGAGCACCGTGCAAAGTCCACGTGGCATTCCATGGGTGCAAGCAGTCCGACGCCGTCGTCGGCAATGATTTCTATGCGAAGACGAACTACAACTACTGGGCGGACACAAACAACATCCTTGTGCTGTACCCGCAAGTGAATGCGTCTACGGTTCCATTTAATCCGCAAGGCTGCTGGGACTGGTTCGGTTATACCGGCGCTGATTACGCGCTGAAATCGGGGTCGCAATTGAGCGCTGTCAACGCTATGGTCGGCCGGCTGCTATCCAAGCCGTGATGTACGGCGGCCGCTAAGCGGCCCTGGTGTTGCCTGTCGCAGCTGGCAACACCAGAGCTTGAAGAGATGAGTCGCCAATATTGCCTTGAGTAGCCCGGCCTTTCCCAATCATGGGCACACTTCCGACTCAACGGAAATCCTGGTCGTGTTCTCGGCCAATGCCGGCTTCTCGTTGGCGCTAGAGCCTAACGAGCAGCAGATGCGACAGATAGTGGAGTTCCGCTTGTCAATGGGGGGGCATTGCGTCGGCGCGGGAACGGCTGTGGTGCATTCTCGGACGGGGCGGCCGGGAGGCCGTGCATTACCGATTTCGCCGACCACTCATCACGCCCACTTCTTCCCTAGCGCCTCCAGACCTGCCTTTTGCAGATCCTCCTGGCTCATCACAATGCGGAACTTGCAGTTGCCCTGGAAGTTGAGAAAGAAGGGCTCAGCAAAAGCAGGAACGTCGGATGGATTTTCGATGTTGATCAGGAATACCCCGCAGCGCATTCCGTCTTGCTCGGTAAAGTACGCTGCCTCCGGCTTGATCGTTTCCAGGATACGCTCAATGACCTCGCCCACCTTCCCTCCTCTGACGAGCGAGTTGAATGGCTCATGAGGGAATTCGACTGTGAGTAGCATTTTCATGATCCACCTTCCCCTTGCATAGTCGCTGCCCGGTAGCCAGATTTTTGCCTCAGGCGCTGCCGCATAACGTTGTCGTTGGCGGTGGGTGGGCAAACTGACGGCGCAGCTGGCCGGGGCGCCGATACTACAAGATACTACAAGATAGCACCAGCCACTGAAAAAGCTAGTTGGCGGCCCATCCTGCTTGCGGGCGAGGCTGGGTGCCACGAGACGGCCACACAGCGCGAAAACGAGAGAGCCCGACAAAACGCGAGGCGGTCCGAAAGGCCATAACAAAGCAGTCCCCGTAATCCGAGACAATGCGCAATGTTCGGAAAGGCCCATGAAGAAGTGTTTGCTGGAGCGGCCTGCAAGGGCAAGGGGCCGCTTTCGCTGGAAATTTGCTGCCGATCCAGCAGCAGCTTCATTGCCGCGAGGCGACGTGGGTCAGGCCTTCGTACGCTTGGCGTGCTGCCTGACTGATGATCCCTGCCGGAAACCGGTGACGGTGATAGAGATAGAGCGATTTCGCTTTCTTCATCGCGCGATCCTACGCGACGACCACAGCAGCCTGACAACGCCGTCACATCGCGTTCAAGGCAATGTTGCATTGCGAAAATTGTAACGATGAGCCGTTGCCATCAGGAAGCCTAGGGTTTATACTGATTCCCGTCTCCTCCTTGTCTCCTCGACATGGATTCAACCCGCCTCCTTTGGCGGGTTTTTTTCGCCCGTGCGCTTTTGAGTGAATCAAGCGGCACTTCCAAGATAGTCGCCGCCATAAAAGCAAACCCCCAGTACTTTCGTAAGTGGGGTTTCGAGGGAGAGCCTGACGATTACCTACTTGCACACGGGCATCCGCTACAGACGTCTCCAGCCGTCTGCTGCGAACGAAGGAATACCCGAGCATCCGCGAGCGTTTGTGGGGGACGCGGTGGTCGCCGTCCTGCTTCGCCGGGAACTGCGGGGGGTACTCGTCAAAATCATTCGCCAGTACGTCGAACACCAACAGATGCCGCACTAACCGGCCAAAGGAAGGCTACGCCGCCCGCGCCCATCCTTCACCGGCCTAAAGGCAGAGGCTTGTCGCACACCGGATCAACCCAAGGACACGCTCATATGGAACCGGGGCGGCATCGAACTGCGAACAGAACCAAGGGTGGCCGGGGTTGGGAATGCCACTAGCCCCTCGTTGCTTAATCGTTACTCGTAAGAGAAGAAGCTGCCGAGCTTGCCCATGCGTTCGAGCGCCAGGCCGGCACCCCGCGCCACGCAGGTCAGCGGGTCTTCAGCCACCACCACGGGCAGGCCCGTTTCCTCGGCCAGCAGGCGATCGAGGTTGCGCAACAGCGCGCCGCCGCCGGTCAGCATCATGCCGCGCTCGGCGATGTCGGCGCCAAGTTCCGGTGGGGTCTGTTCGAGCGCGATCTTGACTGCCGACACGATCTGATTCAGCGGATCAGTCAGCGCTTCCAGGATTTCATTGGACGATATAGTGAATGGACGCGGGATACCTTCGGACAGGTTGCGGCCTTTGACTTCCATCTCGCGGATCTCGGAGCCTGGGAAGGCCGAGCCGATTTCCTTCTTGATGGCTTCGGCGGTCTGTTCGCCAATCAGCATGCCGTAATTGCGCCGAATGTAATTGACGATGGCTTCGTCGAATCTGTCCCCGCCCACGCGTATCGAGCCCTTGTAGACCATGCCGCCCAGCGAGACGACGCCCACCTCGGTCGTACCGCCACCGACATCCACAACCATCGAGCCGGACGGCTCCGACACTGGGAGGCCGGCGCCGAGTGCGGCAGCCATCGGCTCTTCTATCAGGTAGACCTGGCTGGCGCCAGCGGCCTGCGCGGATTCTTGAATTGCGCGTCGCTCGACCTGGGTCGAGCCGCACGGCACGGTGATGATGATACGCGGCGACGGCCGAAGCAGTTTGGTGTCGTGCACCATCTTGATGAACTGCTTGAGCATCTGCTCGGTGACGGTGAAGTCGGCGATCACGCCGTCTTTCATCGGGCGGATGGCCTCGATGTTACCCGGCACCTTGCCCAGCATCTGCTTGGCATCCTTGCCGACGGCCTGGATGGTTTTCTTGGGATTGATACCTCCCTGCTGGCGAATTGCTACTACGGAGGGTTCATCAAGGACGATGCCCCTATCGCGCATGTAGATCAGGGTGTTGGCCGTGCCGAGGTCGATCGCGAGATCGTTGGAGAAGTAGCTGCGGAGAAATCCGAACATCAGGAATCTTTCTTCTGGTAGTTCGCAAGTATGCGAAACGGCGGGCGCAAGAAGTGGCGCCAACCATGATTTTAATAGCGACGCATGGTATGGAGGCGTCACGTGGTGCTGGCTTCGGTGTCATTGCCAGCGCGCTGTCAGTCGATAAGAGCGATCGAACTCGGGTGGCCCGCCAAGGGGTGTCTGGCTTGCTGGCGGAATCGACCATCATACGAGTCGTCGAGTAGACCACTTATTGAACTGCGCAGAAGCAGCATCGGAATCACAAAAGCCTCACGAAGTCTGATCGGAGATACTGTGGCCCGACACCTACGAGTGACGTGAACCACTCGCGTCGTGCTTGGGCGGCGGGCAGGAATATCAGCGGAAGGGAATGATACCGTATGACTCTCTCCGATTCCCGCGTCAAACTGCGCGGACTTCGGGAACGGCAATCGTTGCCAGAGGTGACGTGATCGAGCAACAGCCATTCAGCCTGCATTTTCCTGGCTTGCCAGAACGCAGGACCGGGCTCATCTGTACCATCTGTCCACCCGACATTCGACCAGTTGCCTGAACTTCACCGGCACGAATTCCGTTGCGGGCGTTCGCCGACGATGATCGAACACTCATCGCGCCACCCTTTGCGCATGGATCCAAATGGGTAGTCGGTGGCGGATTTCTCTGCAGCACAGGGCCCGGTGGTCCGGGCTTTCATCCGGTGATCTTCGACGAGGAAGGCTGATGGCTGGGGATGACGGTGAGCGTGCGGCAGATCTTCTGACACACGGGTGGCCTGGCGCTGTGCGCGAGCCGTCGACACCCAGAGCGCCGACGAGAAGCGGAAACCTTTGCGGGGCTACTGCACGCGAGGTGAATGCGCTGGTGGGCCTGGCGCTTTGAAGGGGCAATCCAACAACCCCTGCCCGCCCCACGGTGGCTGGAGGTCTTGCGGATCCGGGTGACACCATCTCGGTGCAGACCCAGCCAGGCGCAACGGTGCTGTGGATGTAGGTGCCGTTCCGGTAGCGCTCCTCCAAATCAGATCGCCGACGGATGCTGCGCCAGCGGCGTGACCTGAATGGTCATATAGGGAAACAGCGGCAGCGACGACAGCAGCGCGTGCAGTTCATCGTTGCTCTCCACGTCGAAGATGCTGACGTTGGCGTAGCGGCCCACGACGCGCCATAGGTGGGGCCACTTCCCGGACTTCTGGATCTCGATGGCGCGCGCCTTCTCTGCGGCCTTGATGGCGTCGGCCTGCTCTGCCGGCAGGGAGTCGGGGATCTTAACGTCGATCTGCACGTGATAAAGCATCGTGTCTCCTTGAAAGATGGTTGCGGGGCGCGCATGGCCGTGCGGTGCGCCGGCCGGGGCCGCCCGGTAGTGGACAGTGGGCGCCGGTCCGGCTCAGCCCGCGCCGTCGCCGCCGACCATCTCGGTGCGGAAGGGCTTGAGCCGGCCGATGAAGGTCTTGCCGTGCTCGAACCAGGCCTTGCGGATGTCGGAGGTCATATAGGTGGCGTAGGCCGCTTCGTTCTCGAACCAGCATTCGCCGATGGCGTCGACGTGGCCGATGTCGAAGAAGGGCACGTGGGTGTCAGTGGGCTGCCCGGCGACGAGGCGGACCTCGTACTTGTGCAGGCCCGGCACGTCGTGCGACATGTCGTAGTGCCGCTGGCATTCGGCGCGGAAGGTGGCATCGGACATGCCTTCTGGCTTTACCAGCAGGTACAGCATGCGGATCATCGCGTCTCCTCTTGGTATGGATCAGTTCTGTGTGGCGCGCGCCTGCCGGCGCCGCGCGTCAAGTATGCGCCCGCGCGGGCTCGGCGAGCGGTGCCGCGGAATGGGCATCGGCATGCGCACCTTCCGCTGCGCCGATGTGCTCGATGGCGATGCCGCGCGTCTCGGGCAGCAGCAGGATGCCAAACACGGCGATGGCATAGGCCACAAGGCAGAAGGCGCCCATGGCGTTGGCCAAGCCGATATGGGTGGACAGCACGCCGACGCCGACGACGGAGCCCGCGCCCACCGACTTGCCGACGTTGTAGGCGAAACCCATGCAGGTAGTGCGCACATGGGTGGGGAACAATTCACTCAGGAAAGGCCCCAGCGCGGCGAACATGCCGATCGCGGAGAAGCCGACCAGGAAACCGAGCGCGGCGGCCAGCACCGGGCTGAGCGGCAGCAGCATATAGCTGGCGGTGACGATCCACGCGCACACGGCCAGGCCGATCAGCGTGGGGCGTCGGCCAATGCGGTCGGCCAGGTCTGCGGCGACCGCGAACCCGCAGAACGAGCCGAAGGACATGATGAATACGGTGACGATCATCGAGGACGCGGCCACCTGGCGCTGGGCGAGCAGCGAGGGCAGCCAGATCAGGATGGCATAGCAGCCGGCCTGCAGGCCGATCACCAGCACACTGGAGAGGATCAGCGAGCGCGCGTACTGGCGGCTGAACACCGAGGCTAGCGAGGCGCGTGGCGTGCGGCTCTGCCTGGCGCGCTCGAACATGGCCGAGTCCTTGATGTGGCGGCGGATGAAGAGCACGATCAAGGCCGGGATCACGCCGCTCCAGAATGCCACGCGCCAGGCCAGGTCATGCGGCAGCAAGGCCAGCAGCGCCGTGGCCACCACCACCGCCAGCGCCCAGCCCAGGGCGAAGCCGGACTGCACGAAGCCCATGGCCTTGCCGCGGTGCTTGGGGTTGATCACCTCGGCCATCAGCGCGGCGCCGACGGCCCATTCGCCGCCGAAGCCCAGCCCTTGCAGCGTGCGCGCAACCAGGAGCTGGTTGTACGACTGCGCGAAGCCGGCAAGCACGCCGAAGAACGTGAACCAGACGATGGCGAACACCAGAATGCGCGCGCGGCCGTAGCGGTCGCTGAGAATGCCGGCGCCCCAGCCGCCGATGGCAGTGACGACCAGAGCCACGGTGCCGAGGACGCCCACTTCGGCCTTGCTCAGGCCCCACGCCGCGGTCAGCGCGGGCAGCAGGAAGCTGAACAGCTGCATGTCGAAGGAATCCAGCGCCCAGCCGGAATAGCAGGCCCAGAACGTTTTCTTTTGCTGGGCATTCCCAGCCTTGTACCAACCTGTCATTTTTGTCTCCTGTCTGTTCTGACTCTTCTGTCTTGTCTTGGTCCTGCTGTCGCGCGTGCCGCCCGCCCGGTGCTCAGGCGTACTCGGCCATGACCATGGTCGTGAAGTCGAGCGCCACGTCGGTGACCGACTGCAGCGCCTGCGGCGACATGTCGCCGATGATCTCGATGACCGACACCCCTTGCGGGCCGATCGCGAAGGTGCCGAGCTCGGTGTACACGCAGCTCACGCACGCCATCCCGGTGAGTGGATAGCTGCACTGACGGCGCAGCTTGCTCGCGCCGTCCTTGGTCAGGTGGTCCATCATCACGAACACCTGCTTGGCGCCGATGGCCAGGTCCATGGCGCCGCCCACCGCGGGGATGGCGTCGGGCGCGCCGGTGTGCCAGTTGGCGAGATCGCCACGTTCCGAGACCTGGAAGGCGCCAAGCACGCAGATGTCGAGATGGCCGCCGCGCATCATGCCGAAGGCGTCGGCATGATGGAAAAAGGCCGCGCCGCGCTCCAGCCGGATCGCTTCCTTGCCGGCGTTGATCAGCTCCCGGTCTTCCTGGCCGGGTTCGGCGGCCGACCACTGCCCCAGCACGCCGTTCTCGCTATGCAGGATGACTTCGCGGTGGCGCGGCAGATGGTTTGCCACCAGCGTGGGCAGGCCGATGCCGAGGTTGACGTAGGCGCCGTTGGGGATGTCGCGCGCCACGCGCGCGGCCAGCAGGTTTCTTGCCACTTGGTCCATTTGCTTCACCTTCCCTGTGCGCTTGCGAGTGCGCTTGCCTTCTCGCCTGCCTGCAGGTTTGTCGCCGCGCCTTCCAGCCCGCGCATCGGCTGCGCGCAGGCACCGTCACGCAGCACCACGCGCTTGACGAAGATGCCGGGCGTGACGACGGCCTCGGGGTCCAGCTCGCCCAATTCGCACACACGCGTCACCGCGGCGATGGTGGTGGTGGCGGCCATCGCCATCACGGGCGCGAAGTTGCGCGCGGTCTTGTTGTAGACGAGGTTGCCCCAGCGATCGGCTGCCGCGGCGTTGATCAGGGCCACGTCGACGTGGATGGGATACTCAAGCACGTAGTCGCGCGCGCCGATGCGGCGCGCCTCCTTGCCCGCCGCCAGCAGCGTGCCGTGGCCAGTCGGCGTATAGAAGCCGCCGATGCCGCAGCCGGCCGCGCGCAGGCGCTCGGCCAGCGTGCCTTGGGGAATCACTTCCAGCTCGATCTCACCGGCGCGGTACAGTGCCTCGAAGACGTAGGCATCGCGCTGGCGCGGGAAGGAGCACATCAGCCTGCGCACGCGGCGCGCCTTGAGCAGTGCGGCGAGGCCGGTGTCGCCGTTGCCGGCGTTGTTGCTCACCACCGTGAGATCCCTGGCGCCCTGCTCGATCAGGGCGTCGA
Source organism: Burkholderiaceae bacterium 16 (assembly GCA_000955785.1). Taxonomy (GTDB): domain Bacteria; phylum Pseudomonadota; class Gammaproteobacteria; order Burkholderiales; family Burkholderiaceae; genus Cupriavidus. Next base: position 28,626 of record JYOD01000129.1, on the reverse strand, counting down.
TCAGTTCGTCGGGCATGCCGGCGCCGCCGAATCCGCCGATGGCGATGGTGGCGCCGTCGGCCACGTCGGCCACCGCCTCGCGCGCAGTTGTGTAGAGCTTGTCGATCATGTCTCGCGTCGTTGTTATCGGGTACGGCAAGGTTGCCATGCACCTGCTGGCCGAACAATTTCGCGATTTGCAAGCACCTTTAGCACTGCGTTAAGGACTGGGTCAGGGCCGCCGTGAAGGGCTGGCGGGAAGCTATCGGCAAGGTGCGCTCCTGCCATGCACGACGAACGGGGAAGGGCCTCGCGCGGCGCGCTGTGCCGAGGGCGACAGCGAACGGGGAAAGGAAGGCGAAGAGAAGGCGCCCTGGGCGGGCAGGAAGCGCGACAGGTGGCCCGCCGCCTCCGCGGCAGCTAGCCCGCGCCGCCGGCGGGCGCGTAGTGGCCGATCAGTCGGTTGGCGAACTCGCGCGCGAAGCTGGACAAGCCCTCCAGGTCGCGCGCGCAGACCTGGAAGGTGCGCAAGGCCCAGTCATCGCGCAGGTCGCTGCAGCCGATACGCTGCTCGCCTTTGAGGCGCGCGAAGGCGGCCTTGGGCATGATGGCGATGCCGGCGCCGGCCGCCACCATGCGGCAGGTGGCGTCGTAGCTGGCCACGTGCACGCGGATCGTCATGGGCTTGTGCAGCGCGCCTGCGGCGCGCGTCAGGAACATCTGGTAGGCACTGCCCTCGAGCAAGGCGACGAAGGCATGCTCGAGCGAATGCTCGAACCACACGGCCGGCTCCGCGAGCAGCGGATGGCCGAGCGGCGCGACCAGGATCAGCGCGCTCTTGACGAAGGGCACTGCCTGCAGGCCTGCGGTGGGCACATTGCCTGAGATGATGCCGAGATCGGCGCCGCCCTCACGGACCACGCGCACCACGTCATCGCTCAGGCGCTCGCGCACGTCGATGCGCACATCCGGATGGGTGGCGAGGTACTCCCCGATGACCGGCGGCAGATATTCGGTGATGGCAGTGGTGTTGGCCACCAGCTTGACCTGCCCGCTCAGGCCCGCGGTGAAGGGCTGCAGGTTGCCGGTGAGCCGCTCCAGCTCGGCCAGCACGACGCGCGCGTGGTGCAGGTAGACCTCGCCGGCCGCCGTCAGCGCCACGCCCTGCGGCGAGCGCTCCAGCAGGCGTACGCCGAGCGTGTCCTCGAGGTTCTTGATGCGGTTGCTGACCGCCGGCACCGAAAGAAACGAACGCTCGGCGCCGCGGGTCAGGCTGCGCGTTTCCGCCACGTTGACGAAGAGGCGGAAGTCAGTGATATCGAAGGGGACGGCCATGCAGCAGGTCTCGCGGCTCAATCGTGTAGCGGGGATGATAACCCCGATGCGGGAGAAACCTGGCGCCATGGAGCGGGCGCCGGCACGCGGCCCGGCCGCCGCGCGCTACCAGCCCGCCGGCTCGAAGCGGAAGCCCTGGTCCTGGCGCCGCACGTAGCCGCAGTACGGCTCGCCGAAATGCACCGGCAGCACCAGCGCGCCGCTGTCGGCGGCCTGGTTGAGGAAGGTCAGGCGCGTGCTGCGGGCAAGGTCGGGGCGGATACAGTAGCCGGAGTTCAGGTCCGGGCGCACGATCTGCAGCGGGCTGTGCAGGATGTCGCCGCAGAAAATTGCCTCCTCGCCGCGCGAACGGACCCTGAACGCGACCTGCCCCGGGCTGTGGCCGGCGGCAGCCTCTACCTGCAGGCAATTGGCGATCTCGCGCCCCGGCTCGATCATCTCAGCCAGGCCCGCGTCGACCACCGGCATCACGCTGTCGAAGAACGATTCGCCGAACACGTCCACCACGCCCGGCTCCTTGTTGCGGCCCTGCTCGCAGAAGACGAAGTCGTCCTTGGGGAGGTAGTAGCGCGCGTTGGGGAAGGTGGGCACCCAGCGGTTGTCCTGCCAGGTGGTGTTCCAGCCGACGTGGTCGGCATGCAGGTGCGTCATGACCACATGGGTGACCTTCTCCGGCGGCGCCCCGGCCGCGATCATCCATTCGCGCACCAGGGTGTTGAGCATGTTCATGCGCGCGATGCCTGCCCGAGGCTTGAAGTTGCCCACGCCGGTATCGACGACGATGATATGGCTCCCTGCATGCACCACCCAGAACTGGATCGTCACGATCAGCTTGTTCATGTGAGGGATCCAGTGGAGCGGCGCCATCAGGCCGGCATTCGCATCCAGCACCGAGCGGTCGATGTCTGGGAACAGGAAGGCCGGATCGTGCGTGGGACCCGCGTATTCGAGGATACGGGTGACCTTCAGCTCGCCGACGGTGCGCGTTTGCATCATGTTGCGGTGTCTCCTTCTTTGTTCTATGCGGACCGGGACCGGCGCGCCGGATCAGCGGCTCCGCTTGCCAGGCTCCAAGCATCGGCGATTTCACCGCAGGCGCCAATTTCGCTTTCCGAAAGTGGGGTTTCAGGCGGCTTTACCCGCAGCATCCGGCGACGTCTGCCCTGCCCCTCCGCCTCGCCTGCCTGCCGCCCTGCCCCCCTGCGACGGCGGCTCCCTGAAGCGCGATTTTCTGGCTGCGGCGTTATGGCTGCTCCTTGTCGTGTGGTGTCTGCCGGCCTTAAGATGATCCCCGTGATAGGCGGTGTAGCTGCCGCTCCTGCAAACGGCTGCCGCACGGCCGACATCGACTCGCACGGGAAAGACATGTCTGAGGGATTCCACGAACACGGTGCCCACGACCACGCGTTGGAGCACGCCGCAGAGGCGGGTCACCTTATTCACCAGACGGCGTTGGCTTCAGATGATTTCGTATGGGGTTGGCGGCATTGGTTGCGCCCTGGCGGTACTTGCGCTTTTTCAACCATATGAAGAGCACCAGGCGCGCAAGCCCCAACGCGGCCCGGTACCAGTATTCCTACAATCAGCAGGAGCGCTCATGCTTTCAGATCTTCTGATGCACTTGCCGAGATCCAAAGCGACCGTCGTGTTACTGGCGGTGGTTTCGGCCGCGGCAGTTGCAGCTCCGCAGACTAGCAGTCGGTCGCAGAGTCTTAGTACCCAACGCGGCATCAGCGACGGACAGAGCGGTGGCACTGAGCTGCAAACCGGGCCGCTTTTGCATCAGCCCATCGTCGATGCGCAGCCGATTGCGACACCCCAGGAACTGCCTCCCAATGGATCGACGCCATACCCGTACATTATTGCTCCGTATATCCAGGTGCCCGGCGCTATCCCCACTCCTCATCCGCAGCCACGTCCCATACCGCATTCGCAGTAGGCCACGGGCGACTATGACACCATCGCATCGTCTTCCGCAGAATACAAGATCTTCGATTGGGTCGAGTCGCTGTGCGAGGGCCCAATCGTGCTGGCCGACTTACGCGATGGGGTCGACCAATGGCTGGTTTGGCTGGGTTGGCTGGGTTGGCTGGGTTGGCGCTTCGACCGTCATATTGCCAATGATCACTTGCAACGGTCGGAGGGGCACTTTCCATAGCGTCGCCGCGATGCAGTCTCGGTCCCTTTCCGCGCCTCACGGCACCAGTTGGATATCGCCCGAAGCCTGTGGCGGCAGCTTGATCGCGAGGACCTTGAATTCTCCGCTGGTCGGTACCGATCCAGCATGAGCCATGCCCTTTGGGATAACGATCAGGTCGCCGGCGTGGACCTGGCGCTGCTCGTTCCCCAACCAGAACGTGCCACTTCCCGAGATGACGTACTGGATTTCATCGGAGCCCATGTGCGTATGCTTGGGCACGTTGCCGGCCTGCACCGCGATGGTTCCCGACGGCGTCGCGACCAGGCCCTTTGTACGCAAAGTCCCCAAGTTCGGGACCTGTGCGCCGATATCGGCATCTGTCATGGCCACCAGGTCTATGATCTGCGCCGATATCGTCGGTGGCGGCGTCTGAGCCCCTGCCGGCGTAGTCAAGTGGGATGCAAAAAAGCCGCAAGCAAATGCGACTGGAACGGCTGCAAGAGATGCATAGCGACGCATGGTCTTTTCTCCTTTCGTTTGTCTGCGCGTATTGTGTAAGGCGACAGCGGCCGGGCGGCACTGCGTTGTCGTCGAATCGTCGCACCGGCGAACAGTTTGGATGGCGCCAGGGGAAACCCTGCGGGTGGTCATTGCCCCGCTGGGAGCGGCAAAGATCGAGGTCGCAGCGAGCGATTGCCAGATCGCCCCCTTTAGTCGAGCATGCCGCCACGATCTCGCCCGACGGCGCAATGATGCAGGTGCCGCCGATCATCTCGCAGCCTTCACAACCTCGGCATCCTTCTCGCTCTTGAAGCGAAGCGGCGCTAGCGCCAGTTTAGAACTTGTGACGAATACCGACGACCGCGCCGAACTGGTTCTCCGAGCCACTTACCGTGCCGAAGCCGGTGCCTTGGATCGCTCCGGAACCGCCTGCGGTCAGGCCCAGGTTCGAACCATCCTTGTTCTTGGTGTAACCAAGGTTCAGGTAGGCATCGGTGCGCTTGGACAGGTTGTAATCAACCGATGCCACGAAGCTCCACGGATCGGCCTTGGTGCCGCGGAAGTCCTGGTAGTACACTGCGCCGGTCAGCGATAGTGCAGGTAGTAACTGATAGCCCACGCCCAGCCAGTACAGGTTCGAGACATTGTTAGGCCCGAGGTTGCCCGGCAGCGTGGCGCCGTCGAGCGCCATGGCCCAACGATAACCAGCGTACATTTTGGCCGGGCCGAAGGCATACGATCCAGCCAGGCTGGCGCGGCGGATCTTGGCACCCGTCAGGGCACCGGTCGCGGCCAGGCCGAGGTTGGTTTCGTCGTATATACCCCCGACGGCGAACGGACCGACAGCGTAGGTCAGGCCAGCGCTGTACTCTTGGCCAATCTTGGGGCTGCCCGGGACTTCACCAAAAGAGCCGCCACCGGTGTTCGAGCCGAAGCTATACAGGGCTCTGGCGGTCAGGCCACCGAAGGTGCCGGCGTACTTGACGGAGTTGTCAGCACGGCTGGTGAACCCTGCGTCCTGGCCGATAATCGAGTAGTTCGTGGAGATGCCCATTGGGTCGAACTGCAGGCCGAAGTCATAGAGCGGGGTCTGTTGACGGCCCAGGGTCATGGTGCCCCACTGGCTTTGCAGACCGACATAAGCGTTACGGCCGAACAGACGGCCGCTTTGGGCCGAGGTGCCTGTGTCGAGGTTAAAACCGCTTTCCAGCACGAAGATGCCCTTCAGGCCACCGCCCAGATCTTCCACGCCACGCAGGCCCCAGCGGCTTCCCGACAGGTTGCCCGAGGTCAGACGGGTCACGCTGCTGCCGCCCCCGGGTTGGTTATTTTGATATTCGAGGCCAATGTCAAGGATCCCGTACAGCGTCACGCTCGACTGTGCATACGCACCACCGGCGGCCAATGCAGCGACGGTGGCAATCCATTTCATCTTCATAACACTTTCCTCGTTAGCTGATGATTGGAAACTTTGGGCTACCCCGACTGCGGGCCGACGCAATCCGTTCACGCCGATTTTGTATTATGTACCAGCGTTCGGCAAACGATACTTACGAACAGTGGCTTAACGAACCTTCGAACAGTTCTTTGTTGTGATGCAACAACCAGGAAAGAGCGGAAAGCAATCAAAATCGTTCCGTCTGGAGTAAACGAACATTGGTGCTTTTTGGGAGCGGACTTCCCGGTGTAGCCTCCGACGCCACGCTAGCCCCGATTACGCAGAAGGCAACCAAAGCGGTATTCAGTCCCTCACTCAACTACAGGTTCTGGTTCGCTCCCCGCGATCGCGCGTACGGCAATGAATTACCCGAGCAGGTCCGTGTCATCCAGCACCAGTGTGTAAAATACGCCGGCCCGTGCAGCGACCTTGGCATCAAAGTCACGCCGGCGCTGCCGCGCATCACTGCGCGTGCTACTGACCGAAGCGGCATTGGCCTGGATGATCACCGGCAAATACCAATTTGGCATGCCGCCGTACCGTCAGGCGACTATGCTGCGGCCAAAGCTGTCGATGGCTGGGATTGCAGAAGAGATTCGCGTAGTCGAACCCGCACTCACCGAATAGCCCCTTGGGGGCGATGGCAAGCCAGCCGCGCTCGTCGAAATGGAGAATATTGCCGTGGTGCACGTCGCCATGCGGGACCACTTCATTCTGCGGTGCGGATAGCAAATCGCTTGCTGCCAACGCAGACAAGCGAAGGACCCCACCGTGGGCCACCGATGCAGACGCCAAGGGCACTATCTCCACGCTAGCGCAACTCGCACCGCATGCAGAGTGCGGACGTTTGAATAGCACGTTGAAACGCCGCCGAAGCCTTGATTTCTGCAGGGGCTTTGTCTGCAGGGATAAGGGAGAATCCCCAGCGAGCGAAGTAGGCTGGGGCAGATGCAGAGAGTAGATAGGCGTCCCGTACCTTTGTGCCACGTGCCCGTATCAGTAGTGCATCAACCATGCGGCTGGCGATGCCTCTGTCGCGGTATCCGGGCTCGACTGCCACAGAGCGAACGAGAATGGATTCTCCATGCTGCTCTGCTGCAGCACAGCCGATGATGCGGCCGTCACACAGCGCTAGGTGGACGCTCTCAATGATTCCAACAATATCTGCGGAAGGTAGTCTGCAACGCTCAAGCAATGCGGCTACATGGCGCCAATCTGAGTGACAGGCCGAACGTAGGTGAACGTCGGTCAACATGTTGACTCCAACTTGCGCTTCCTTCGGCCAGGAGAAGCCGGCGGCACGCTCTAGTAATACTGAAGGCATATGTTTGCCTTCTTCTTCACTTGACATCCCGATGGTCAGGCCATTGGCCGATGTCTCTGTAGTAAGGCTATCACCGAACAGGTAGTTGGCTTGTAAGAGATTGTTTAACCGCCCGCAGTGCTGTTATCTCCCCTAGGGCTCCTGCGTACCTCGGGGAGCCCTGAGAGCGCGCCAAATCGGGGAATATGGGTCAGCCCTCCCTCAAGAGGACAATGAGCCACCTGCAATGTGCTCATGTCATTCGATCCTCAACCGACGATCTCCGTCCTCCAGTTGCGAATCTGGCCCACGGGGCTTGAGCCCGCCGGCTTGGCGACGCGTCCTCGCATAGACTGGCTGGCAGGAAGTATTGCCGCTCAATCATGTGCTGGCGGCGACCTCGATCCGGCGTCAGGTCACCTCACTCAGTCGCCGGCCAGAAGCCGAACGGGCGAACGGGCCACCGATGCCCGGCAGCATGCGAAGATGGAGGCGCGATGATCGCTATTGCCATGGGGAGCCGATCGCCTCTGGCCTCTGGTTTGCCCATTCGCGAAGGCGATCAAGAGTCAAGGACTCGCTGCGCAAACATTACGCTGGACGGCTACGCGGCGTCTCACTACGCGGCGCGCGAAATGAAGACTGACAAGTTGTTGCCCGAGGACACGACGCAGCGATCGTCGCAACATCAAGTCCAGGGGCAACGCGATGCTCGGCTTCAAACGCTTCAGGAATGCGGCCGCTTCGGCATCGAGATGATGCCTCATCTGGCCTTGCGACGTCAGCCGGCTACCAATTCAAATGCACATTCCGCTCACCCATACGCAATTTGGTGTGTTTATTTACGCCATTATAGGTTGCCACGACCTGATAAGTTGCCCTTGGCGCTCTGATGAGGCAGCGAGGCCCATTCGAACGGAATGATGCAACTTCGACGCCGTCGCGCGACAGGGTGATTGCAACATCGGATAGATACTCACCGCGCGCGCCCTCAGTGAAAAGCAGACCCATATCAAAATCCTTCGACTCCGAATTGAGTGCCCGCTGCTCGTCCTCACCAACGCCTCCGCAAACATAGCTGACTGGGCCTATGCTCTGGCGCGCAAGCTCCGCTGCATGTGCGCTAGAGCCCGCCAACACAATAAGCGTGCCGGCCATAAGGGCACAGAGGCTGCCCTGCCAAGGCGTCCGACTGCACATAGGGCGCCATATATGACGAATTGCTTGCATGGAATATCTCCAATTAGCTCCATATAGATTTGACGTCCTAACATTTAAATTGTTCTGTATTATTTTTAATTGACAAAATGTGATTCCAGCGCTTTCTTTATAATTAAAAAATCCGACCTTGCTCCTATACAAAGAGTGTGACTACCCAGAAGAGAAGCGTGTTCCGCCGTGGCCTAGCTACGTTACACACGGAAATAGGTATTACGCTTTCTGCAAAAGGGGATGTCGCAGAGCGCGTGACAAGTGCATCATTCTGTGCGTGCCATGTAGGAATTACACTGACGCCGATTCTCCCATGTCCGTCCTACACTTGTTATCTGGCGGGCGCTCGATCAGCGCGACTAGGCCGCAGCCAAGCGCTTCTTCTTGCGACTGCTACGTTCCTGTCCGTGTACGTCAAAGCGACTGCTCGCCTGAATAATCGGGTCGGGAACAGTCACCAGCACACAGGTGCACGCGAGTGCCGCATGCGCGGGTTTCGCGATTGCAAGCCCACCCAGGCGTTCCTCACTGGCTTCGGGCAGACCCGGCAGCAATTCGCCTTCAAGCGACATTGCTGCGCGCCTCTCTCGACCGCAAACATCTTGCATCTCAAGTCTGCGTCACCACAGAGATGTTCGAGGCTGACGGGGTCGACGGTGACGGTGCGACATGTCGCCCTTACATATTTTTACAGCAGCCGGCAGCCATATTAGCTAGCCTTTATTCACCGCCACCGCGCAGAGAACACGAGTCCTGCGCATCGCAGGTGTCGTTCATGGCCGCTGGGCCATGCGCAATCGCCCCACTCCGGTGGTCATCCGGCGCGGGCAAATTAACGGACAGGCACGTGCCAGTCCGCACACAAAGGTGCGAAAGCGGTACAGCTGTGCCGTGATACAACGCATCGCGGATGAAAAAAATTGGGGGACAGATTTCACCGGGAACGAGCGTCCAGCCGTCTGCCCGGTGCCATCGGCTTGCTTTTTTTTTGCGAAACTACATCGCACGAACCAGCAGAGAGAATGCCATGAGCGACAAACTGGAACACCGCCGCCCGCCGGCCACGCACCTGCCAACACTTCGCACCGACGAGCTGGCACCTGCGAGAGGCGGCAGCGCGCTGAGCAAGCGTCCCCTCTGGCATGTAGTGCCGCGCCTGACCAGCTACGGCGTGGCGGTCTTCATCGTATGGGTGATCCTGACCGTGATGTTCCCGCCCGTGTTCACGCGCTCGTCTGAGCGCGCGGTGGTCGACGCACCGGTCAACCTGGTCACCACGCCGGTGGAAGGCGTGGTGGCTGGTCAGCACGTTGCTGTGGGGGCATCCTTCGCACCGGGAGACACGCTGATGAGCGTGCAGAACCCCAATATCGACCGTGCCTTGCTGGTGGAGCTGACGGGCAAGAAGCTGGACAACCAGCAACGCTACGATGCGGCCAAGGCGAGGCTCGAAGGCGATCAGGCCCGCCTTGCCGCGACCGACCAGGAGACCAAGAAGTACCAGGCGGCCGCGCAAGCCGAGCACGCCGCGAAGATCCGGGGGATCCAGGCGCGCATGGCAGTGGCCAAGGGGCAGGTGGACCAGCAGGAAGATGTGGTGAACCGCAATCAGGCCATGCAATGGGCGGGCGCGGTCAGCGAGGCCTACACCAATGCCTCTCGCTACCAGTTGTCGATCCTGTCGAACTCCAAGGAAGCGATACGCGCCGAGTTAGACAATGCGCTGAGCAACAGCCAGGCGGCCAAGGGCAAGGTGTATCTCTCCAGCACGGATGGCGCGGTGTCGACGCTGGCGCAGCGCCACGACGAACTGACGGCGGAGATCACCCAGCTCCAGGCGGAACTTACCCAGCTTGAGCAGTATGGCAAGTCGGTCGATGCCTTGATCGCGGATGAAGAACGGCGCCTGGACCGCATGTCCAACCTGGATATCAGGGCCTACGATACGGGCATGGTCCAGGATGTGCTGACGCCGCCCGGCACGCGTGTCGCGGCCGGCGCGACATTGCTGCGCAGTACCAACTGCGCACAACCCCGCGTGGTGGCAGTGTTCCCGCGCAGCCTCAGCAATGACCTGTTGCCCGGCGCCAAAGTGACAGTGCGCGTGGACGGCGTTGGCGTGCCCTTGTCCGGCAAGGTCGCCGAAATCCTGCCGCGCGCGCCCGATGGCGAGCAGGCGCGCTATTTCGTTCCGTTCCCGCCCATCGAGAAGAACGAGATCTACCTGATCGCCAAACTGGACAAGCCCTTGCCGGCGCCGCCGCAGCAGAGCGCCGGCGCCGCGTCGGATCGATGTGCGATGGGCCGCTGGGCGAGAGTCAGCCTGGATCAGCCGTGGTGGGGCCATATACGCGCGCTGATCTGATGGCAACAAACCCGACGCAAGACAGGAGATTGCCATGAACGGGGCTTCACGCACCTTGCGCCGCTGGCAGCTGCCGCCGCTGGTGGCAAGCATGACCAGCCTGGCCATGATCCTGGCACCTCCCGCGACCGCGCAGGCGCCGCCAGCGCAAGCGCGCGAGCAGTTGCTGGCTGGCGCCTGTCAGGCCATTGCAGCACGAGTTGCAGCAGTGCCTGGCCAAGGCCCCGTGATGCTCGTCAGCTACGAGCCGGCACCGGGGCAAGACCCGCTCGCCCCCGCCTTGCAGCAAGCGGCATTCGTCTACGACAACGCGCTCGCCGGCGTGGCGCTGGTGGCGTGCCACCGCGTTGGCGATGCACGCCGCATTGCCGACGCCATGGCCGCTGCCAGCGCGCGCGACCGCCATTACCACGTTGGCCGGCTGCGCAATGCCTATCGCGCCGGTGCCCTGCCGGCGGGCCCTGCCCCGCTGCCCGGCTGGTGGGACACGCCGAGCCAGCGCTGGTTCGAAGACGCGTACCAGGCCGGCACCGCCACGGGCAATGTGGCATGGGCCGCGCTGATGCTGCTGGCGGTCTACGACGCTACCCACGAACGCCGCTATCTCGACAGCGCCTCCGCGATGATGGGATGGGTCGACGCCACGCTGTTCGATGCGGGCCCGCCGGGCGGCTTTATCGGCGGGTACTTCGGCGAGGAGCCCACTCCTACTCGCCAGGCCTGGAAATCCACCGAGCACAACGTGGATGTCTATGCCGCGTTCAGCTGGCTGGCCCGGGTTAGCAACGATCCGCGCTGGCCGGCGGCGGCACGGCGTGCCCGCGGCTTTGTCGAGGCCATGTGGCAGCCGCGGGAAGGCCGTTTCATGATCGGCACGCGCGAGGATGGCCGGACGCTCAACAGCGGCCCGTCCGCTCTCGATGCTGTGTTGTGGCCACTGATTGCCATCCCGGATGCGCCCATGGATTGGCGCAGGGGCCTGGACTGGACACGCGAGCGCCATGGCGTGAAGGGTGGCTACGGCTTCAACGCCAATCCCGACGGCGTCTGGACGGAAGGCACCGGCCAGGCCGCGCTGGTGCTGCGCGCCAGCAGCCGCGCGCAGGATGCCGCGCCGCTGTGGCCGCTGCTGCTGTCGCAGCGTGCGCCCTCCGGCCTGCTCTACGCAACGCCGGAACAACGCATCCGCACCGGCCTTTCGATCGGGCCGACCTCCACCACGGAGGACTTCTACTACTACCACCTGCCGCACCTCGGCGCGACCGCATGGGCCGTGCTGGCCGCCGCAGCCTGGAATCCCTTCCGTCCCGGCGGATGTGCCGAGGCCGATTGCGGCAGCGCCCCTCTTGCCCCTCCATCCAAGGAGTGACGATGTTTGAATTCTTCCTCGATGGCAGGACGCTGCTCGTTATCAACGCCGCCACCTTGCTGCTCGCCTGGCTGTGCATGCGGGGGGATCGCGCCCGGAAATCGGACCGCTGCGTATTCGGTGCCATCACCGCGACCTTGCTGCTGGTCTACCTCGTCTGGCGCTGGACCCAAACGCTGCCCGAATGGCAACTGACCTTCCCGAGCCTGTGGGCGCACGTCTTCTTCGGGTTCGAGATCATGACGCTCATGTACACCCTGATCTCCATCGTCACGCTGACGCGCAGCAGCAACCATACGCGAGCAGCGGATGCGGGCGAGGCGGCGCTGCGGCGCAGCCGGTCTGTGCCGCGCGTCGATATTTTCATCGCGACCTACAACGAAGGGTTGGAGATACTGGAGAAGACCATTGTTGCAGCGCTGGCGATCGACTATCCAAATTTTCGCGTGTGGGTGCTCGACGACACCCGGCGCGACTGGCTGAAGGCATTCTGCGCGCAGGTGGGGGCCAACTACGTCACGCGCCCCGACAACACGCACGCCAAGGCCGGCAACCTCAATAACGGGCTGCAGCATAGCGCCCGCGCCGAGCATGGGGGCGGCGCGCCCTACATCATGGTGCTCGACGCCGACTTCGCCCCCAACAAGAACATCCTGCTGCGAACCATCGGCCTGTTCGACGATCCCGAGGTAGGCGTAGTGCAGACGCCACAGTTCTACTACAACGCGGACCCGATTCAGTACAACCTGCGCTCGACCGAATGCTGGGTCGACGAGCAGCGCGCCTTCTTCGACGTGATGCAGCCCGCCAAGGATGCCTGGGGCACTGCCTTCTGCATCGGTACCTCCTTCGTGGTCCGGCGCGACGCACTGTCCCGGATCGGCGGTTTTCCCACCGGCACCGTGACCGAGGATATCCACCTGACATACCGCCTCATGCCGCACGGCTACGTCACGCGCTGGCTCAACGAACGCCTGAGCGTGGGCCTGTCCGCCGAAGGCCTGCCCGAATACATCAGCCAGCGCAGCCGCTGGGGCCTGGGCACGATCCAGGTCGCGCTCACCGCCGACGGGCCGCTGCGCGGACGCGGCTATACGCTGGGCCAGCGCCTTCACTACGTGCACGGCCTGCTGCACTGGCTAAGCCGTCCTTTCGCGCTGATGCTGCTGGCCGGTCCGTTGCTGTACTGGTACTTCAACGTCCCGACCCTGTATGGCGAACCGGTGCAGTTCCTTGCCTACGGCGTGCCCGCGCTGCTGGTGTACTGGGCCTACAGCATTTGGGTGACGGACTCGCGCGCGCTGCCGATCTTTACCGAAGTCACGCAGATCGTGTCCGCGCTGGCGGTCACGGCGACGCTGGTCAGCGCGTTCTTCAAGCCGTTCGGGCGTCCGTTCAAGGTCACCAACAAAGGGCTGGACCGCAGCAAGCTAGTGATCCATGGCAAGTTCGCCGCGCTGTATGGTTGCCTGATCCTGCTTTCCGGCATGGGCCTGGCGCGCGCCGTGGCCGCCGACGCGGCAGCTTCGGGACTAGTCTTCAACATTGCCTGGACCGCGGTGTCGATGGTGCTTTACCTCACCTCGCTGCTGGTTTGCGTGGAGCTGCCCCGCCCCCGCAAGGAGGAGCGGTTTCCCTATCGCGGGCGCGCCCTGCTGCGGATCAACGGCAAGGCGGCTTGCGCCGGGCACGAGTACGCCGCCACGACCGTCAACCTGTCCTGCAATGGCGTCGCCATTACCAGCGAACTGGCGGCGTCGGTCCCAGTCGGCGCCGAGGGCGCGGTGTGGATGGAGGCAACGGGCTGGGTGCCATGCCGGATCGCGCGCCGCCAGGGCAGGCTGCTTGGGCTTGCCCTGCACCTGGATATGGCGACGCGCCACCGCCTGATTCGCCTGCTCTTCAGCGAGCCAGGCCACAACATTGCCAAGCAGGGCAAACCCCGACTGGCCATTTCGCAGCTCATGTGGCGCGCCTTTTCCGGCTGATTCCCATGCACAAGACTCTCGCCCCCACGCTACGCCTCCTCTGCACTGCCCTGCCGCTGGCCCTGGCCGCATGTACCCTCGAGCCAACGTACGAGCGGCCAGCGCAACCGGTGCCCGAAGCCTGGCCCACCGGCCCCGCGTATGCCACCAGCGCACATGCCGGCGCCGAAACCACCACGGCCGCGGCCAACCTCGGCTGGCAGGACTTCTTCGTCGATGCGCGCCTGCGGCGCCTGATCGAACTGGCGCTGGCCAACAACCGCGACCTGCGCGTCGCCACGCTCGCCATTGACCAGGCCCGCGCGCAGTACCGCATCCAGCGCGCCGCGCAGTTCCCCGCAATCAACGCCGGCGCAGGGGTACTCAGCCAGCGCGTGCCCAGCGAGTTACGCGCGCCCGGACAGCCGGCGGAGATCACGCAGTACAGCGCGGGTGTCGGCTTCAATGCGTTCGAGCTGGACTTCTTCGGGCGGGTGCGCAGCCTCAAGCACGAGGCGCTCGAGCAGTATCTCGCCACAGAGGAGGCGCGGCGCAGCGCCCATATCAGTCTCGTCGCCGAAGTTGCCAGCGCCTACCTGACCTGGCGCGCCGACCAGGTGCTCCTGCAAATATCGCAGGACACGCTGAAGAGCCAGCAGGCCGCCGCCGAGATGATCGGACGCGGCAAGCGCGCGGGCGCCATGGCGCAGCTCGACCTGCATCGCGCTGAAACCCAGGTGCAGACCGCGCGCGTGGGGGTGGAGCAATACACGCGGCAAGTCGCGCAGGACGAGAACGCCATCAGCCTGCTGATCGGCGGCCCACTGCCGCAAGACCTGCCGCCGCCCGAGCCCTTCGAGTCAAAGAATCTCGTTGCCGATTTACCTGCCGGGCTGCCGTCGGCATTACTGCAGCAAAGGCCCGACATCATGGCGGCGGAGCACCGCCTGAAAGCGGCCAACGCCGACATTGGCGCCGCGCGCGCGGCCTTTTTCCCCACTATCTCGCTGACCGCTGCGGTTGGCACGTCCAGCACCACCCTGGCCGGCCTGTTCTCGGCGGGCATGGGAGCGTGGACCTTTGCGCCGCAGATCACCATGCCGATCTTCAACGCGGGCAGCAACCAGGCCCGGCTCGATGCCTCCAAGGTGCAGAAGGACATCAATATCGCCAGCTACGAAAAGACGATCCAGACCGCCTTCCGCGACGTGGCCGATGGCCTCGCAGCGCGCGGCACCTATGACCGGGAAGCCGCCGCACAGGAGACCCTGGTCAAGGAGGCCGGCGAAACCCAGCGGTTGTCCGAGATGCGCTTCAAGAACGGCGTGGACGACTATTTCTCGGTGTTCGATGCGCAGCGCCAGCTCTACACTGCCCAGCAGACCCTGGCCACCATCCGGCTGGCCCGCCTGACCAGCCGTGTCGCGCTGTACAAGGCGCTGGGCGGAGGGTGGTCTGAGCACACGACCGCGGGCGTCAATGTCCCGGCAGCCTCGACGACGTCCCCAGCCGCGCCCTCAAGCGTCCCGGCGACGCAGCCGACCGCCTCGCCGGCAGCACCGGCACCCGCTGTGGCGCAAAGCGCTGGCGCAGTACCCGCGCGATGAAGCTTACGGGCAATGGCCGCCTGCCCGCCAGACGATCATCGGCCGGCATTTATTGCCTTGCGCTGGCTGGCGCTTGTTGGGCCAGGTCGGAAGTCTAACAACGCGCTTCGCGATGTCCGTTACCGCGCCCGACATGCGCGTGCTTCCAGCGACACCCACGGGGCGTTCGCCGTCGTCGGTGAGGGCGCGGGCCGGGCAACCGCTCATGGATGCACGATGCCAGGCCATCGGCGCGCAATGCAGGGCGAGAGCAAACCACACTGGACGGTTGCCTGCTTGCACACGGTAGTGCCAGCTTCTAGGATTCAATAGGGTGGTTGCCGACCGAATATCTTTCCCGTCAGTCCCTTCTGCGCAACCGCATCCCCCCAGGTTCCGGACTCGGGAACCCACAAAGGAGTTAGCGCCATGGCTGGCTGCTCTCTGCAACACCCCATCAATCACCTTCACCAGCACGGGCCCAACTGCGGACACGTCGCGGTGCGTCATGAGGGACATGTTGACTATTTGCATGACGGGCACCTTCACAACCTGCACGGCGATCACATCGATGAGCACGTGCTTGCCATAAGCGACACCAATCCTGACCGGTGTACACCCGACCATCATTGCGGTGCCCATGACCCGAACCACAAGCACGGCCCAGGCTGTGGCCACGAGCCCGTACCGCACGGCGACCATGTTGACTATCTGGTTGGCAACCACTTGCATCACCCCCACGGGGATCATTGTGATGATCACGGCCCATTGATGCTCGCCTGACATCCCTGCACGCAAGTAAAAAACCGGGCGTCCAGGCCGAAGCGCTCCCGCATCACGCAATGCCGCAGAACTCGCGCCGGTACTGTTCTGGCGTGGTGCCCGCCTCTCGCTGGAACATCGCGATAAAGGCCGAGGCGGTGCTGTAGCCGAGATCGAAGGCGATTTCCTGCACGCCGCGGCCCGTTTCCAGGGCATCGATGGCGCGCAGAAAGCGCAGGCGCTGACGCCAGTCGCCGAACGACATGCCGAGTTCGTGCTGGCACCGGCGGGCTAGCGTCCGTTCGGTCATGTGCACGCTGGCTGCCCAGTCGGCCAGCGTGCGGTGGTCGCCGGGATCCGCCTGCAATGCTTCAAGCACGGCAATCAAGGCAGGCGAGGCTGCCGCCGGCAGATAGCAGCGCTGCACCGATGCCTGCGCGAGCTGATCGACCACCACGTGCGCGAGCCGCAGGTCGGCCGGCGTGCGCGGTACATGCACGTCGCGCGCGGCGAAGTCAGCCAGTACGCTCCTGATGATCGGGCTGATGCGCACGGTGCAGGCTTCGGCCGGCAGCTGCGCACACAAGCCTGGTTCTATGTAGATCGAGCGGTAGACGATCGCGTGCCGCAAGGTGCAGCTATGCACCACCGCCGGCGGGATCCACACCGCATACTGCGGCGGCGAAAGCAGCCGCAGTCCGTCGGTTTCCATCTGCATCGTGCCGTGCGCGGCGTAGTTCAGGTGGCCCCAGCTATGGCTATGCGCCGCGGCCTGCGTGTCAGCTCCGAATTCGTCGTAGCGAAAATAGAAGGGACCTTCCATCCCTTCGACGTCCTGGATTGGCAAGTAGCGCCGTTTGTCGGGCATGGTTCGTCGGGTTCGTGTGGTTTGTGGCGAGAAGAGTCCGGAAACCCGGATTGGATGTCCTAATTCAGCTATATGCATTAACGCGGACGCGTGCATGATAGCCCTGCACTCGTACTAAGGAAAGCCTTTATGTGGCAATACGCGTTTCCGCTACTGGCCGTCGTGATCTGGTCCGGTAATACCGTCGTCAGCAAGATGGCGGCCGGCACCATCGCGCCGGCCGAAATCAGTTTCTACCGCTGGCTGCTGGCCGCCCTGCTTTTCACGCCGCTGGCGTTGCGCCCGGTGCTGCGCAACTGGCCGGCGATCCGGCCGCGATGCGGGCGGATCGCGGTACTGGGCCTGCTCGGCATGGTGGCCTATCAGTGCCTGGCTTATTACGCGGCCTATATGACCACGGCCACGCACATGGGCATCATCGGCTCGCTCACGCCGATGATGGTGCTGGCGTTGTCGATCCTGCTGCTGGGACAGCGCCTGACGGCCGGTGCCGTGGCGGGATCCCTGCTGTCGATCGCCGGCGTGCTGGTGGTGGTGTCATCCGGCGACCTCCGCGGCCTGATGGCCAGCGGCGCCAACCTGGGGGACGGACTGATGCTGCTGGCGATGCTGGCCTACGCGGTCTACGTCATCCTGCTTAAGCGCTGGAATATGAAGGACGTGCCTGCGTTGCAACTGCTCTACCTGCAAATCGTCGTAGCCGTTGTCGCCCTGTTGCCGCTCTACCTGCTCACGCCCAGGATGGGCCTCTCGGCGGCCAACCTCCCGCTGGTTGGATTCGCCGGATTGATGGCGTCGATGGTCGCGCCGCTGGTGTGGATGCACACGGTCGCCAGCATTGGCCCAAGCCGCGCGAGCATGTTCTTCAACCTGATCCCGTTGCTCACCGCGTTGATCGCGGCGGTGGTGATCGGGGAGTCGCTGGCGGCGTATCACGCGCTCGGCGGGGCGTTGACGGTTGCGGGTGTGCTGCTGGCCGAGTTGTGGAAGGCGCCGCCGCGGCTGCAAGCTGCGGCGCCGTGAGAATCCGCCGCCCCCTCAGGCGCGCCCTGCTGCCCGCACCGAGCCGTAGCGGGCGGTCAGCCGGTCTACGGAGTGACGGAAATCGCGGATCGTTTCATCAATGATCTGCTGAACCGGCACGACCGAATCGATTCGTCCGCATACCTGCCCCGTCAGCGGCACTGCCGCCTCCATGTCGCCGCCAAAGTAGAGCTGCTGAACGCCGGCGAATTCGCTCTTGATGTTCTCCGGCAATTCCAGCTCGATCCGGGTGGTGCGCGCCGTGCGCAGCGCCCGGAGCGCCGGGCCCTTGCCGCCGCGATTGAGAAAGACGGTATCTGTCTCCTGCGCGCCGACGATGGCATTCTTCCAGTTGTCATGAACGGGCGACTCGGCCGATGTCAGCATGCGCGTGCCCATCTGTATGCCTTCCGCGCCCATCGCGAATGCCGCCGCCATCGTGGCGCCGTCGCAGAAGCCACCCGCGGCTACCACCGGGACATCGACCTTCGAGCAGACAAGCGGCAGCAGCACCATGGAGGTCACGTCGCGCTGGTTCTTGAACCCACCGCCCTCGCTGCCCTCCACAATCAGGCCGTCCACGCCGGCCGCCACCGCCTTGAGGGCGCCGGCCAGGGTTGGCACCACATGAAAAACCGTGAGGCCGGCTTCCTTTAGCTCCGCGCAATAGCGTGTCGGGTCGCCAGCCGATGTCGTCACGAACCGGATCCCCTGGTCAACTACGAAACGCACGATATCGGGGTCCCGCACATAAGTCAGCGCGATGTTGACCCCGAATGGCTTATCGGTCAGCTCTCGCATCTTGCGAATCTCGCCGCGAATCGTATCCAGTTCTCCGGATGAAGTCTCGATGATTCCCATCCCACCCGCGTTGGAGACCGCCGCCGCCAGTTGCGCCCTGGCGATCCACCCCATTGGGGCCTGGATTATCGGATGCTGGACGCCCAGCATCTCGGTCACGCGATTCGTTATCGTCATGGCATTGTCTCCGCTCTACTCTGGTAATACTGCACGGACGCGCTGCGCCCTCTTCACGCCGGAAAAGCTTGTGGCGCGATAGCGCGTTCCGCATTCGGGAATGAAACCTGGCCGTAGAGATTAGGGGCACGCCGATACACCGTCCAATGATTGTTTTGAATAGGTATTCATGCATTCCGGACATGGTGTCTCCATGATGCTCCGCCTGCGGCCAGCGCCGGCAATCCCCCGAGCCGTTGGCCAGCCGCAAGATCTTTCAGATCACGCACCGAAAATGTTCACATCGGCGGCCAGTGTTCCGTGGCAAGCTGGGCAGGCCACACTGTTGCCGCCTGCCCAGCCTTGAGCAGTTGCACCGGCAAACGCATAGGCAGCCTGCCGTAGACGGATCCAGATGCCGCCGGCGGGTATTGCCCACGATTGAGGAGCCCTGAACGGAATCTATCGACCGCCAGTCCCCGTCGCAACGCTTCCTGACCCGTCTCGGCGCGGAACTGATCGCGCTGGCCGTTGCCGCATGTGCCGGCCCCGGAACGCCCGCCGCCGGATCGGCAAGCCCTGCGCCGGCCGGCACAGCAAGCGCGGCAAGCGCCGCGGACCCGCTGCCCTCCTGGCAGGACGGCGCGGCCAGGCAGACCATCCTTAAGTTCGTGGCCAGCGTCACCCGCGAAGGCTCGCCCACTTATGTGCCGCCGGCCGAACGGATCGCCACGTTTGACAACGACGGCACGCTATGGAGCGAGCAGCCGCTGTATTTCCAGTTCCTGTTCCTGATCGAACAAGTCAAGTTGGCGGCACCGAAGCATCCTGGGTGGAAGAACAACCCGGCCTTCAAGGCGCTGGTGGCGAACGACCAGGCGGCGCTGGCCAAGCACCAGAAAGAACTGCTGGAGTTGATAGCGGTCGCAAATAGCGGCATGACCGTGGAGGCCTACGACGAGACCATCCGCGCCTGGCTGGTCACGGCAAAGCATCCCAGGTTCCAGCGTCTCTTCACCGATCTTGTCTATCAGCCGCAGCTTGAGTTGCTGGCCTACCTGCGGGCCAATGGCTTCAAGACGTTAATCGTCTCCGGCGGCACGATCGAGTTCATGCGCCCCTGGTCCGAGAAGGCGTATGGAATCCCGCCCGAGCAAGTGATCGGTTCCAGCCAGGTCGTGACGTACCAGCTGCAAAATGGCAAACCTGCCCTGGTGCGCCAGCCAAAGCTCGATTTCATCGACGACGGCCCCGGCAAGCCGGTGGGCATCTACCGGGGGATCGGCCGCCGGCCGATCCTGGCATTCGGCAACTCCGACGGCGACCTGCAGATGCTGCAGTACATGGCGGCCGGCAGCGGCGCCCGCCTGGCGTTGCTTGTGCATCACGACGATGCCGAGCGTGAGTTCGCCTACGACCGCCAGTCGAAGGTCGGCAAGCTGGACAAGGCCTGGGACGAGGCCGTCGCCAAGGGCTGGACGGTCGTGAGCATGAAGCGGGACTGGAAGCAGGTGTATCCGGCGGCGCCGCGATAAGCTCTCCCAACTACAACGACTGGCGTGAAACGGCGCGGTTGTCCATGGCCGCCCGTACAGCATGCCAATGGCGCAAGAGAATTGGTTGTGATAAGACAAATAGCTTGAGAGGCGTATCCATGTCATAGAAGACGATGTTCGCCACAAAGCCGTATACGCCAGCGTCGATACTGTTCGGATCAAGACCGAAAAGAAAACCCCGATCACCGGTCATGTCGGCCACCACCTGCAGGTCGGCGATGCCGCGGGCGTAGACCTCCTTGGGGGAGAAGCGGCCGATTTACGGGAGCTGGCCGCGCGGCCCCGCTTTCGCATCCAGGGTGTGGCGATGCTCGAAAGGCAGGCCGCACAGTTTCAGGAACGCGAATATCTTCAGGCCGTATGGATTGTTGTCTTCAAGGCCAAACAGATCCGGATAGGAAAAAGTGTGATCATGCCGGCCTCCGCAGCAGATGGCCCCGGCTCTCTACACCAGCCAGGCTCTGATGATTCTAGGCGATGACGCCCGCATGCCACGCGGGAGAACCCGGGAAGCGGATTGCCCGCCTCCCAGGCCCGCGGCAGCGTTTCAATGCTCCGCTTCGGACTGGACCGCGCCGATGGAGGCCATGACAACGCGACGCGCGTCGAACTCCTCGGCAATCTTCTGATCCTGCGCGAACTGCGCCTCCACATCGACATTGGCAAACTCGATAGCGCCCATGTCGGCAAATGCACTCTGCACGCGCGGGCTCCACAGGCCGATATCCTTGACTGTGGGGACGATGCGGCTGAACAGCCGCTGGCGGAATTGCCGCATGGTTTCGGACTCCCGCACTGCCTTCGCGCACTCCTCCTCCGGCAACCCGAGGCGGCCCCAGACCTCCTTCTGGTCGAAGCGGTCGCGCATCATGTAGCAAGCCTCGATCACAAAGTCCTCGCGCTCCTTGCGTTCGGCCTCCGTCACCTGCGGATAGAAACCGCGCAGCGCGGTGCGGCCGAATGCAACGTGGCGCGCCTCGTCCTGCATCACGTAGGCGTTGATCGATGCGGCCAGCGGGTTCTTGGAGAAGTCGCGGATGCGCTGGAACGCGGCCAGCGCAAGCCCCTCCACCAGCACCTGCATGCCCAGATAGCAGAAGTCCCAGCGCGAATCGGTCAGGATGCTCTCAAGCAAGGACTTGAGTCCCGGCGTGATGGGATAGAGGATGCCGACCTTCTCGTGCAGCAGGCGCGAATAGGCTTCCACGTGGCGTGCTTCGTCCATGGTCTGCGTGGCGGCATAGAACTTGGCATCCATGTCCGGGACCATCTGCACGATCCGCGCGGAAACCATCAGGGCGCCCTGCTCGCCATGCAGGAACTGCGACAGCGAATGCGCCTGCTGGTGGCGGCGCACTTCGATGCGGTCGTGCTTGCCCATCTTTTCCCAGAGCGGCGTGCCGTAGATCGGGATCATCCGGTCATCGAGTTCCTGCGGGTTCTCGGGATCGAGCTCCTGCGACCAGTCGATCCGGTCGGTGGCGTTCCATTGCTGCTTCTTGCTGGTCTCATAGAGCTGCAGCAGTTTGGAATTCTCGTTGTCGTATTCCCAGTTGAACTCGGTGGCAACCTGGCTGCCGATCGACCAGCCCGTCTGTACCACCGGCAGCGTGTAACGATGAACGGATGACATGCAATCTCCTTTGGCGCTCATGGGTTTCGACCGGTCTCCATGCCTGCTTAGCCGGAGGTGGGACCTGTCTTGAATTTGCGTTGGCTTCCGGCTATAAACAGAATCATAATTCTCTTTCTTGTTAATTCAAGGACCCGGCACAGGGTCCGGAGAAACCGGGAGACATTGATGCAGTTCCACAATCTGACTGTCGCGCAGGTCACTCGGGAGACCGAAGATGCTTGCTCCTACACGCTTTCGATCCCCGACGCGCTGCAGCAATCTTTCGCCTATCGTGCCGGGCAGCACCTCACCTTCCGGGTAAACGTGGACGGGGAAATACTGCTGCGGAGCTACTCGCTTTCCAGTTCGCCTGAAGCGGGGGGCCTGCCGGTTGTCACGGTCAAACGCATCCCCGATGGCCGCGTGTCGGGATGGTTTCATGGCCATGTCCGGGCCGGAACCCGGCTGGAGGTGAGCGCACCGACTGGCCGCTTCGTCTGCGAGAACATGGACGCCCCGCTCTTCTTCTGCGCGGCGGGCAGCGGCATTACGCCGGTCCTCTCGATGATCCGGTCGGCGCTGGCATCCACTCGCCGCAGGATGACGCTCTTCTACGCCAACCGAGATACGCGCAGCACGATCTTCGCGGCGGAGATTGCCGCCCTGGCGCGGGGCAATCCGGATCGCCTCGCTGTGCATATGCACTGCGACGATGCCGATGGCTTTCCCGAGCGCGGCAAGATTGCCGCCCTGCTCTCGTCCGTTGCGCAATGCCAGCTCTATCTGTGCGGGCCGGGGCCATTCATGCAGACCGTACTGGAAGCGGCCGAGGCGGCAGGGATGGCGCGCGAGCGCGTGCATCTGGAGCGATTCGACGCTCCCATGCCGGAGCCTGAGGCTGGCTCGGCGACCCGTACGGCATTGCCGGCGGCAACCAGCGCAGTGGCTTGCGATGCCAAGGTAATCCTCGGCGGCGCACTGCATGTCGTGCGCGTCGCCGGCGGCCAGTCACTGCTGCAAGCCGCGCTCGCCTGCGGCGTGGATGCGCCCTATGCTTGCGAGGAGGGCTATTGCGGATCGTGCGCGGCCAAGTGCATCGATGGCGCGGTGGTTCATGAGCGCAACGATGTCTTCGGCGCCGACGAGCTTGCTGCCGGCTGGATCCTGACTTGCCAGGCGCGTCCGCGCCAGGAGCGGCCGGTCGCAATCACCTACGACGTATGACAGCAGAAACCACCATCCCGGCAGACACTGCGGCGACCACGTTGCGCGCCGGGCTGAAACAACCCCGTCAGGAACGCAGCGAAGCCACCCTCAAAGCCATGCTGGCGGCGGGCCGGACGCTGATCAACGAGGCCGGCAGCCTGACCGGGTTTTCCCTCGCCGATCTCGTGCGCGCCGCTTCCACCTCGATCGGGGCCTTCTATGCCCGGTTTCCGGACAAGGAGACCTTCTGCGCGCTGGTGCTGGAAGACACACTGGCTGAATTGCGAGCCGAGCTGGACTATTCACTGGCCACGGATCCGACCTGGAACGCAGGGCCCGCTGCCGCGATCTGCGGCCGTATCGTTGGTTTCTATGTCGGTCTGTTCCGCAGGCATCGCGGCCTGTTTGCGGCCTACATGCGGCATAGCCCTGCGCAGAATCCCCTGTGGCAACCTATCCGCGAGGCCAACCGGCGGATCCTGGACGCCATGGTGCCGCGCCTGGCCAGCCATGTTGCCGCCGGGCGCTTCACCGGACCGGACAACGAGACCCGGATCGCGGTGCAACTCGTGATCAGCGCGCTGACCAGCATCGTGCTGCATGCGCCCAGCGGCCTGGCCCTGGACGATTCGCGGCTGGAGCAACGGCTCACGGCGATGCTGTATTGCTATCTATCCTCGCCTGCGGCCGCCGACGCATAGGCGCGCTAACCCTCCGGCAACAGCAGGTAGCGCCTCATCATCCTGACGAGATGGGTTTCCAGCTTGCGTCCTTCGAGATGCAACGGGCCCGGATCGTTGAGCAATATATTGGCCAGCGTGCCCACCAGGAATTGAATGGCGACCCGTACCTCGAAGGTGGCGTGGGCCAGCCGCGGCGAATCAAGCTGGCTGGCCAGCAACGGCACAAGCAAGTCCTGCACGCGCCGGTTGGCTTGCCGCATGGGATTGTCCCCGCTGCCTGTCGCAGAGTAATGGCGCAGGAATCCCTTGAAGAGGCCACGGTTCTGCCGGAACCGGCTGACGTAGATGCGCACGATGCGCTCGACGATGGCGGATGCCGGGCCGGCTTGCCAGACCGGATCCTCCGCGATCGATTGCCGGGTAATCGCTTCGGCTTCGGCCAGCGCGGCCTCGAGCATGAATGCGAGGAAAGCCTCCTTGTCCTTGAAGCGCGCGTAGAAGGCACCAATCGATGTGTTTGCCGCGCCGACCACGTCGTTCAGCGAAATCTCATCCAGATTGCCGCGCTGCTCGGCAAGCGCACGGCCGGCCTTGACCATCTTGTCGAGGTTCTGCTCGCTGCGCGACTGGCGCGGGGGGCGCATGGCGGGTGGCTGCTCCGTGCCTGCCGCGAGTGCCTTCGCCGAACGGCGCGCGGGCGCCCCCTTGCGAGCGGACGTGCTTGCCCGGCCTGGCGGCCGGGTCGCGGGCTTTGGGATCGTTGGCATGACGGCGGGAACTCTCGTTGAGCGACAAAGAGCCGCATTATGCGACATGTGCCACTCGGCTCATGAGAATCCCATGACGGGTGCCGTGATCCCGGCAAGGTCCCCGCGCGAGTCCTACTCCACTTTCGCCCAGCCAGCATCCGGTACGAATGTCCCCATGGCTTTGGCCCGCGACGCCGTGCCGGCGCCAAGGTCCCGCGCATAGACCGTACCGCTGCTGTCGAGCGCGAATGTGTGCGCGCCAGTCTTGCCATACGCCACCGGCCAGGCAAGGAACACATACTTTGCGTCGCTGCCCTTGCCTGGCGGGACGATACGGTAATGGTAGCCATGGAACGCTTCCGCGGCGGGCGTATCCGCCCCCATCACCAGGGCATCAGGCCCGAGCGGACTCTTGTCGCCCTCGGAGTCCGCTGGCCAATACAGCCCGTCGGTCTTACCGGCCCGGCTTACCAGGCGCTTGGCATAGGCGCCGTTACCGACCTCCGTGGCGTATTGCTGCTGGGCTTCGGCCAGTTGGCGAAGCATGGCAATGGTTTCCAGCTCGTTGCGGCCGAGACGCCGGGCGCGGAGTTCCTGCTGGCCGGCACGCAGGTCAAACTTCCAGCCATCGCCGGATTTGACCACAGGAATCGGAAACGACCAGCCACTCTCGCCCACGACGAGACTGGCCCGGTTGTCGCCGGTCTTCTCGACCTGGTGTTGCCTGGCCCAGGCGGCCAGGAAAGCATAGATGTCATCGCGATGCACGCCACCCTCAGGTATCAAGGATGGATATTGCGGGCCCAACACCTGCTTGAGCGCATCATTGTCACTACTCGAGATGGCATCGACCAAGGCATTCGCCGCCGCCTCCGGTGTGGGATACGCATGCTGAGCAAAGACCGGAGCGGCGATCGCGAGCGCTGCCGCGGCCACCAGGACGCGCAGCCCACGCGCGGTTCGGGCACTTACGAAGTTGCGCATCATGCTTATCTCCGACCATGGCCGCCAAATTCACCACCACCGCCAGGGTGGCCCCCGCCACCTCCACCACCGCGCTGGGGTGCCGCCGCCCTGGGCTGGCTCGGCTCGCGGGCCGCGGCCCTGGGTGCGGCCTGTTGCCGCGCGCCGCCGCTATCCCTGGCCGCGCGCTGCGATTGCTGCCTCACCTTGTCGCCATTGCCCGCATCGCGCAGCGCGCTGTCTCGATTGGCATCGCGCGAGCGGTTGCGTGCATCGGCGTGGTCGGCCCGTTGCCGGTCGGCGCCGGCTGGCTTGCGTTGCTCGCCGGCCGCGCCACCTGCGTTGCGCCCTTGATCGGCCCCGCCGCGCGCTGCCGCGCGGTTTTCTCCCGCGCCACCATGGCCGGGGATGGATTGCCCGGTACGGCTCTCCATCGACTGGGCTGCGCGGTCGCGGGCCGCATCCCGGGAACCCGGCGCGGCTGCGGTGCTTTGCGCGGCCTGTTGCCGGCTGGAAAGTCCGGCCTGGCGCTGCTGGTCGTAGCGCCTGCTCACATTCGGGTTGTTGTACGGGACATTGCCGCGGTGCGCCGGATTGTGTTGCCAGTTCGTATTGGCGCGGTTGACGTTGAGCCGATTGTTGACATTGACGTTGTTATAGCGATTGACATTGATGTTCACGTCATGGTTGTTCCAGTTGAATCCGCCCCACATCGAGTTCACCGCCGCAACGCCAAGACCAAACCCGATCCCGGCAACCATGGCCGAGGCAAACGCAGAGCCGGGAGGCGGGGGGTAATAAGCGGGCGGATAGGACGGATATGGCCATGCGCCGTAAACCACGGTGGGGTTATAGGCTGGTACGTACACCACCTGGGGATTCGCCGGCTCAATCTGTACCACCGTGGTGCCGCCGGTGGTCTGCGTCACCACCTTCTGCTGCTCGGTCGTCTTCAGGCTGCCCGCCTTTTGCGCTTGCACACGCAAGCGCTGCACGGAATCCATCACGTCATTGGGCTGGTCGAGGAAAGCGTTGCCGATCGACTGTACCCACTGCGGCTGCCTGCCCATCAGGTCCAGCACCGAAGGGAATGCCGCCAGGGATTGCACGCTGGGATCCCAGGGCTCCCCGGCCACGGCCTTGGTGGCCGCATCCCCGGAAAGGCTGGGGTTTGACTTCGACCATGCCGCTGCCGCCGCCACGTCTTCCGGGTAGGTCGCCGCCATCAGCACCTGGGAAAGCAAGGCGTCAGGGTAAAGGGCAATCGGCGCCATGAGCTGGTCCAGTTGTCCGTGATCGAGCTTGGACTGCGCCAGCGAAGCGCCTGCCGGGATCAGCAGAAGCAACCCAAGCCACCAGGTGGCCAACACTCTCAAGCGACGCATTCTTGCCTCTCCACGAAAAGACAGACATCGGCTCAATCCATACGATGGCTCCCAGCCGCTTTCCTGGATGCCCGGCCAGTCTGCACAATATGCGAAGGCTAACAGGCGTGGCAATTCAAAATCTCTTTGGTCCACCTTAAACAAAATAGGAAAACAGATGGACAGAAATCCAGAGCATCCCGCGGAGATTAGCCCACTTTTACCGGTCGGCTTCGGCAGCGCCGCCACGCAGGCGAGTGGCATCGAAACAATTCATGTAGGCACAAAAGGAAATTGAACGTACCTGAGCCGTTATACCGTCATCATTGGCGTCTACGCTATATCTTGGGGGGGAACGAGCCCAGGCTCCCCATGGCCATCGGCGTTGGCCGTGCCGTCTCGATCCGGGCCATTGCGCAAGAGTTGGAACGAAGGTGTTGAGATGAAGCACTATCCGCTCGAATCGCGTTTCGCCGCGCAACGGCGTAGCCGATCCTGGCCCCTCGGCGCGGCTTTCCGCAGCCGGATCGCCATTGGCGCGTTGATGCTTGCGCCAGCGCTGGCTGGCGCCCAGGGCGCCCCTGACTTTAGTTTCCTGAACGCCAGCGTGCAGAAGCGCGCCAACGGCGTGCTGTCGCTAATGTCTTATTCCGTGGTGCCGGACCTGACTTCCAGTTCGTTGTCGATCAACAACGCCAGCTCCGGCAACCCCGGCATCGTGATGTCGCAGCTAGGTGGCGGCGCGACCATGAGCAAGTCATTTCCAATCTACCTCGAAGGCGCTATTGCCTATAGCCGGTACGATCCCCAGTTCGTTGCGTCCAATGGAACAGAATCGAGATCCGTGCCGGCCAAGTGGAACACGGTCTCCGCCACCGGCGGGATTGGTTGGGATTTCCCCCTGACGGAGAACAAGGAACTGGTGTTCCGGCCCATCTTCAACTTCTCCCTGGGTTATGTAGCCAGCGATCTCTCGGTGGCCAAGTTTGTCACGGAGCGCATTACCGACCGACAGATCAACTTCCTGGACCACGGCACCCTGAACGCCTACGGGCTAGGCGGCTCGGTCATGCTGGACTGGGAGCACTACCGGGACACCCACGAGATCGACCTCGAGTTGCGATACACCAATATCCATCTCCAGAGCTTCGGCGGCAGTTCGGAAGCCGTGCAGGGATCGGCCTCTGCCCAGACCGCCAACCTGTACGCGCGCTGGCGCGCGCCCACGGGGCTGCGCGCCATGGACCGGCCCGTGCGCTATGTGCTGGAACTTTCGCACTCGCGCTATCTTGGCAGCCAGTCCGAAATCCTCGGATTCACCAACCTGACGACCCTGGGCACGGGCCTGGAACTCGATACCAGCGCGCATGAAGTGTTCGTGACGCGCATACGCGCCGTGGTGCGCTACGTATTCGGCAACAACGTGTCGGGCGTCTCGCTGGGGCTGGCTGCCAGCTTCTAGCGCCGCCGCAGTCAGGCGACGACCGGGATTCTCCCGCGTTGAAGTCCTAATATCGCGCGTCGAAAATGTGAATTGCGCTTGGCTGGCCGCGGACTTACGCTAACTGGAAATGATCAGGATCAGGACCGCGCCTGCGCGCTGGAATGAGATCTGGGCCTGCTGCGATCAATTGAGGGCCTGCCGTGGCAATGCGCGATTGGTTTACTCATAAGTCAGGAATTTA
>JYOD01000128.1 GCA_000955785.1 Burkholderiaceae bacterium 16 | reverse complement strand
CCAAGCTGTACGAGATCGGCGCGGGCACGTCGGAAATCCGCCGCATGCTGATCGGGCGCGAGCTGTACGCCGAAACGGCGTAAGCTGCCCTGCCGGCCTGTCTGCGCCGCCGCGATCACTGCACGACATAAAAGAACAGAGACCCGACACCTATGCCCACGCTCGAAACCAAACTCAATGCACGCTCGGAATCCTTCCGCGCCAATGCCGACGCCATGCAGGCGCTGGTCGCCGACCTCAAGGCGAAGATCGCCAGGCTGGCCGAAGGCGGCGGCGAGGAAGCCCGCGCCAAGCACCTCGGGCGGGGCAAACTGCTGCCGCGCGATCGCGTGCAGCAACTGCTCGATCCGGGCACGCCGTTCCTGGAACTGTCGCAACTCGCGGCCTATGACATGTACGACAATGCCGCGCCCGGCGCCGGCATCATCACCGGCATCGGCAGCATCGCCGGGCAGGAATGCGTGATCGTCTGCAATGACGCTACCGTCAAGGGCGGCACCTACTATCCGCTCACCGTGCGCAAGCACCTGCGCGCGCAGGAAATCGCCGAGCAGAACAACCTGCCCTGTATCTACCTGGTGGATTCCGGCGGCGCCAACCTGCCCAACCAGGACGATGTCTTCCCTGACCGCGATCACTTCGGCCGCATCTTCTACAACCAGGCCAACCTGTCCAAGCAAGGCATCCCGCAGATCGCGGTGGTGATGGGTTCGTGCACGGCGGGCGGCGCCTACGTGCCGGCGATGAGCGACGAGTCCATCATCGTCAAGAACCAGGGCACGATTTTCCTGGGCGGCCCGCCGCTGGTGAAAGCGGCCACCGGCGAAGAAGTCACGGCCGAAGACCTGGGCGGCGCCGATGTGCACACGCGCCTCTCTGGCGTGGCCGATTACTTCGCGCAGAACGACGCGCACGCGCTGTCGCTCGCGCGCAATATCGTGCAGCACCTGAACCGCCGCAAGCCGGACCAGATCCGCCTGCATGAGCCCCTGCCCCCGCGTTATCCGGTGGAAGAACTGTATGGCGTAATTCCTACCGACACGCGCAAGCCGTATGACGTGCGCGAAGTCATTGCACGCATCGTGGACGATTCGGATTTCGACGAGTTCAAGGCGCGCTACGGCACCACACTGGTTTGCGGCTTTGCGCGGATCTGGGGCTATCCGGTCGGCATCATCGCCAACAATGGCATCTTGTTTTCGGAATCGGCGCTGAAGGGCGCGCACTTCATCGAGCTGTGCTGCCAGCGCAAAATCCCGCTGGTGTTCCTGCAGAACATCACCGGTTTCATGGTGGGCCGCAAGTACGAGAACGAAGGCATCGCGCGCAACGGCGCCAAGATGGTGACGGCGGTGGCGACGGCGCAGGTGCCGAAGTTCACGGTAATCATCGGCGGCTCGTTTGGCGCGGGCAACTACGGCATGTGCGGGCGGGCGTATTCGCCCCGTTTCCTGTGGATGTGGCCGAACGCGCGGATCTCGGTGATGGGCGGCGAGCAGGCGGCCAGCGTGCTGGCTACCGTGCGCCGCGACGGCATCGAGGCCAAGGGCGGCAGCTGGAGCGCCGAGGACGAGGACAAGTTCAAGCAGCCGATCCGCGACCAGTACGAGCACCAGGGCCACCCCTACTACGCCAGCGCGCGGCTGTGGGATGACGGCGTGATCGATCCCGCCCAGACGCGCACGGTGCTGGGCCTGGGCTTGTCGGCCAGCCTGAACGCGCCGATCGGCGAGATGAAGTTCGGCGTGTTCCGCATGTGATCGCGCGCCGTCATTGCACGCGTAAATGCCCCGGATATTGAATCGCACCGCATCGCACAGGACACAACCATGGAATTCACCACCCTGACCGTCACCGCCGCGCAGCACGTGGCCACCGTCACGCTGAACCGGCCGGACGTACGCAACGCCTTTAACGAGACCGTGATCGCCGAACTGACCGGCGCCTTCCGCGCGCTGGGCAGCGAGCCCGCGGTGCGTGCCATCGTGCTGGCGGGCAATGGCCCGGCCTTCTGCGCGGGCGCGGACCTGAACTGGATGAAGAAGATGGCCGGCTACTCGCACGACGAGAACCGGTCCGACGCGCTGACCCTGGCCCAGATGCTGCACACGATCTGGGCCTGCCCGAAGCCCGTGATTGCACGCATCCACGGCGACACCTATGCCGGCGGGGTGGGCCTGGTTGCGGCCTGCGACATCGCGGTAGCCGCGGAGCCGGTGAATTTCTGCCTGTCGGAAGCGCGCCTGGGCCTGTTGCCCGCCACCATCAGCCCCTATGTGATCCGCGCCATGGGCGAGCAGGCCGCGCGCCGCTACTTCATTACGGCCGAGCGCTTCGGCGCGGCCGAGGCGCTGCGCCTCGGCTTTGTGCATGAGGTGGTGCCGGCCGACGCGCTGGACGCCAAGGTGGCCGAACTGGCCGCCGCGCTGGTGGCCAACAGCCCCAACGCCGTGCGCGAGAGCAAGCGGCTGGTGCAGGAGGTGTCGGGCCGGGCTATCGACGATGCGCTGCTGGCCGATACCGCCGACCGCATTGCCGCGATCCGGGCCTCGGAAGAAGGCCGCGAGGGCGTGCGTTCCTTCCTGGAAAAACGCTCGCCGTCCTGGCGGCCTGCCTGAGCGAACCTCCAGCCAGCCCCCAGCCAATCAAGCGCCGTGCGGCACGGGTAGCCGCCGAACCACCCGCGCGGCCATCGCAGCCACGCCGCCAGAACTAAAACTAGGAACAGCCATGTTCAACAAGATCCTGATCGCCAACCGCGGCGAAATCGCCTGCCGCGTGGCAGCCACCTGCCGCCGCCTTGGCATCCGCACGGTAGCCGTCTACTCCGACGCCGACGCCAACGCGCGCCACGTGGCGCTGTGCGACGAGGCCGTGCACATCGGCGGCGCCGCCGCGCGCGAGAGCTACCTGCGCGGCGACCACATCATCGAGATGGCCAAGGCGACCGGCGCGCAGGCGATCCATCCGGGCTACGGCTTCCTCTCCGAAAACGACGGCTTCGCCGATGCCTGCGCCGCGGCGGGCCTGGTCTTTATCGGCCCGCCGGCATCGAGCATCCGCGCCATGGGCAGCAAGAGCGCGGCCAAGCGGCTGATGGAAGAAGCCGCGGTGCCGCTGGTGCCGGGCTATCACGGTGAAGACCAGGACCCGGCGCTGCTGCGGCACGAGGCCGACCGCATCGGCTACCCGGTGCTGCTGAAAGCCAGCGCCGGCGGCGGCGGCAAGGGCATGCGCGTGGTGGAAGCCAGCGAAGGCTTCGAAGCCGCGCTGGCTTCGGTGCAGCGCGAGGCCAGCGCCAGCTTCGGCGACGACCGCGTGCTGGTGGAGAAATACCTGACCCGCCCGCGCCATATCGAAATCCAGGTGTTTGCCGACACGCACGGCAACTGCGTCTACCTGTTCGAGCGCGACTGCTCGGTGCAGCGGCGCCACCAGAAAGTGCTGGAGGAAGCCCCGGCGCCCGGCATGAGCGAGGAACGCCGGCGGGCGATGGGCGAAGCCGCCGTTGCGGCGGCGCAGGCCGTCGGCTATGTCGGCGCGGGCACCGTTGAGTTCATCGCCAACCAGGACGGCTCGTTCTACTTCATGGAGATGAACACCCGCCTGCAAGTGGAGCATCCGGTCACCGAGATGATCACCGGGCAAGACCTGGTGGAATGGCAACTGCGCGTCGCCTCGGGCGAGCCGCTGCCGCTGAAGCAAGATCAGCTTCGCATCCACGGCCATGCGCTGGAAGCGCGCGTCTACGCCGAGAATCCCGACAAGGGGTTCCTGCCCTCCACCGGCACGCTGCGCTACCTGCGCACCCCGGCGGCGGTGACCTTCGCCCTTGGCCATGACGGCGACGGCCCTGCCGGCGTGCGCATCGACTCCGGTGTGCGCGAGGGCGACACCATCAGCCCCTACTACGACCCCATGATCGCCAAGCTGATCGTGTGGGGCCGCGACCGCGAGGAAGCGCTGGCCCGCATGGCGCAGGCGCTGGCGGAGTATCACGTGGTGGGCCTGTCGACCAATATCGCCTTCCTGCAACGGCTGGTGACTTCGCAGGCGTTCCGCACCGCCGACCTCGACACCGGGCTGATCGAACGCAACCAGGCAGCATTGTTCCCGCCGTCCGCGCAGGTGGGCACCGAGACCATCGCGCTGGCGGTAGCGGCGCTGGTGGATGCGGAAACCCGCGCGCGGCGCGTCGATCCGGCCGATGCGCATTCGCCGTGGCAAAACGCCGGGGCATGGCGCTTGAACGGCGACGCCAGCAGCCAGTTCCGCCTGCGCACCAGCGAAGGCGAAACGCTTGCCAGCCTGCGCAGCGATGGCGGCAAGCAATGGCTCACCGTGGGCGACCAGACCGTGCCCTTCCGCGCCACCACCCATGGCGGCGGCTACGCGCTCGACCTTGGCGCGCGCACCGTCAAGGGCAGCACCCATCTCGACGGCGAATCGCTTTACGTGTTCAGCGGCGCGCAGCAAACCCGGCTGGAGGTCATCGACCCGCTCGCCCACGCAGGCACGGCCGATGCCGAGGGCGGCAAGCTGGTGGCACCGATGCCGGGGCGCATCATCGCGGTGATGGTCCAGGCCGGCGCCGTCATCGGCAAGGGCGATCCGCTGATCGTGATGGAAGCCATGAAGATGGAGCACACGCTGACTGCGCCTGCCGACGGTGTGGTGCAGGAAGTGCTCTATGCCATCGGCGATCAGGTGCAGGATGGCGCGCAGCTGGTCACGTTGGAAGATGTGGTGGCGTGAGTGAATGCATGCCTTTGGGGGGCTGCTTGTAGCCCCGCTGACGCGGGGGGATGCGTTTGTTGGATGGGGTTTTACTGCTTCTAGCTGCTGTCGCGGCTGTGCGGGGTTGGCCGTTTACGCACACGGAGGTGTCACTTTTCTTTACTCGTAAAAGAAGAAAAGTCACCAAAAGAAAGCGATCCTTGCAGCAGGCTGGCGTGTCGGGGTTGCGCAGCCCAATGGTTTCGTCGTCAGGCCCCGGGTTCTAATGGCGGTTCGGAGCACCACGACCCAGCCAATGCCCAGGGATTCGTGGTGGCCCCCCCCCCCGGTAGCGGCCACCGCGAATTTCAGGCCGTCTGTCGCTCGCGGCGCGGGCGGCCACGAAGTTGCAAGCGTCCCGTTTTCGTCGTGGGCGCGGTGGCACCGGATTGATGGGACCAAGAACTTCTTCACCGCGCCCACCCCACCACGAAACCATCACGGCGTGATAGATCGTGATGCTCCGTGCCGGTACCGGCAGATGGGCGAATGGGCACGGAGCCCCTACCGGGGGCCTCACTACGAAACCAGCGCCATTGGCAGGATCATGGCCATTCAAACCGGTAACGGCATGAGGCTAACACCTCCGTGTGCGTAAACGGCCAACCTCGTACAGCCGCGACAGCAGCTAAAAGCAAGAAAACCCCGCCCAACAAACGCCCACCCCGCGCCAGCGGCGAAATCGCCGGCAGTGCCAGACCAGGCTACCCCCGCCTCAAACCCTCAACAGGATCCGCCTCAAAGGCTTCCCACAGCGCATCACGCCGCTGCAACGCCTTGATGACCGCCGGATGGCGCAATTGCGCTACCGCCGAGACCAGCGCATTGCACAAGAAGAAAGCGGCCGTATAGGAATCAAAGGGGGAAGCATTGCCCGTACGCACCAGCAGATGATGATGCGACAGCGGCACCAGTGGCGCAGCCGGACTGTCGCAAATCGCGATCACACGCGCACCGCGCTCGCGGAAAGCGCGGGCGATGCTCACCGGCGCGCTGGAATAGCGGCGGATGCTGAACGTCAGGAGCACATCCTCGGGCTCCACCCACAGCATGGCGTCCGTGGCAGTCACCGCTCCGGCACCCAACTCCTGAACCCGCGGCCGGCACATGTTCAGATGCAGCGCCAGCCATGCCCCCACAGGCGCGCTGTTTTTCTGCGCCAGCACGAACAACCGCCCGCGCGGCTCGGCTAGCAGACGCGCAATCGCCTCGAAGGCCGCCATGTCCAGCCCTTCGTGGGTGGCCGCCAGGTTGTGCTGGTCGTGCAGCAGCGCGTCGTCCACGCAGGCGCGCAGAGTACGCTTGCCACCGATCGTGGCCGGCGCGCGCTGGCCGGCGGTGGGCAGGAGCGCCGTCACGCTGGCCCGCGCCTCGCGCTGGGCGTCGGCATAGCTGGCATAGCCCAGCTTGGCGAACAGGCGCACCACCGTCGAGGCGCTCGTGCCGTGCTGGGCGGCAAGCGAGGTGGCCGATTCCAGCAGCGCATGCGGATAGTCGCGGCCCAGTGCATCGGCCAGCGTGCGCTCGCGGGTGGTCAGCGTGGCCGCCTCGCGCGCGAGGCGCTCAAGCAGGGTGGCGCTGTGTTGAGGTGGCTCCTGTCTATTCTTCATGGCGTTGACACATTGCAATGCATATTGCATGATCATAGCACTGTTGCAATGCATGAATCAGATCCACACGGTGGAAGGAGCGGGGGTATATGGCGGATAGCGAGATGCATGCCGAGGCGGCGAGCGAGGTGATCGACTGGCTGGGAGGCCAGCAGGCTGAAATGCAGGCGCTGCTGCAGCGTATTGTGGACATCGACAGCGGCAGCCGGCAGGAAGCCGGCGTGACGGCCGTGGCAGAAGTCCTGCACGGACACCTGCAAGCTGCGGGCATTGCGGTCACGCTGCATGCCGTGCCCGGCTACGGCGTGTGCCTGGATGCGCTGGTGCCCGGCGCCGGCGATGGCGCGCCGATCCTGCTCATGGGCCATATGGACACCGTGTTCCCGGCCGGCACGGCGGCGCGCCGTCCCTTCCGCGTGGAAAACGGGCTTGCCTACGGGCCAGGCGTGGCCGACATGAAATCGGGCCTGGTGATGAATGTGTTCGTGGCCGAGGCCCTGGCGCGCTGCGGCGGCAACGCCCTGCCAGTGCGCCTTTTCTTTTCCTGCGACGAAGAAATCGGATCGGCCGCCACCCGCGAGCGGATCATGGACGTGGCGCGCGGCGCGCGTGCCGTGTTCAACGCCGAGCCCGGCCGCGTCAGCGGCAACCTGGTGACCGGGCGCAAGGGGTCGATGGTGGTGGAGTTCGAGGTAGAAGGCGTGGCCGCGCACGCGGGCGTCAACCATGCCCAGGGTGCCAGCGCCATCGACGCGCTCGCGCGCAAGATCCTGGCGCTGCATGCGCTGACCGACGCCGGGCAGGGCATCACCACCAATGTGGGCTGCGTGAAAGGCGGCATCGTGCCCAACATGGTGGCGCCGCATGCGCAGGCCGAGCTCGACGTGCGTTTCACCGCCGACACGGACATCGACGCGCTGGTCGGGCAGATACGCGCCATCATCGAGGCCGAATCGCTGCCGCGTACCACGGGCAGGATCACCGACATGCGCCGCACCCGGCCGATGACCCGCACGCCCGCGGACCTGCTGGCGCTGTACCAGCGCGGCGCGCAGCAGCTGGGCTTCTCGGTAGAGGGCGAATTCACCGGCGGCGCCGCCGATAGCGGGCTCACATCCTCGGTGGGCACGCCCACGCTGTGCGGCACCGGCCCGGTGGGCGGCCATGCGCACACCGTGCGCGAGTACTGCGAGCTTGCCACCTTCGTGCCGCGCGCGCAGGCGGTAGCACTAGCCATCCTCGCACTGCGCTGAGCCGGGGCACTTCCCCCGCATCCGATGTTTAACCACCTTCACCACACTGCCATGCCGAACGTGCCATTCTCTCGCCGCCATTTCCTCCGCACCGGCCTCAGCGTAGCCGCGCTCGCGTGTGCCGCACCGCTGGCCGCGCAAGCGCAAGGCGCGTATCCCTCGCGCCCCATCACGCTGGTGGTGCCCTTTCCGCCCGGTGGTTCGGTGGACATCATGGCCCGCCAGTACTCGGAGCCGCTCTCGCGCATCCTCGGCGTGCCGGTGGTCGTCGACAACCGCCCGGGCGCGGGCGGCTCGGTCGCCACGCA
Source organism: Burkholderiaceae bacterium 16 (assembly GCA_000955785.1). GTDB lineage: Bacteria > Pseudomonadota > Gammaproteobacteria > Burkholderiales > Burkholderiaceae > Cupriavidus. The sequence goes on along the minus strand of JYOD01000128.1, from coordinate 27,483 downwards.
ATCGGTGGCGCGCAGCAAGCCCGATGGCTATACGCTGGTGGTGTCCTCCCAGAGCAGCCATCTGGCCAACCCGCTGACCCAGCCGAAGCTGGGCTACGACCCGATCAAGGATTTCGAGAACATCGCCATCCTGGGCCGCCAGCCCAACGCCCTGGTGGTGCACTCGAGCCTGCCCGTGCGTACCTTCGCGGAGTTCCTCGCCTACGCGAAAAAGAACCCGGGCAAGCTCGACTACGGCAGCGGCGGGGTTGGCAGCATGGGCCAGCTGAATGTGGAGATGCTCAAGGCCAGCACCGGCATCTATGCCACGCACATTCCCTATCGCGGCGGCACGCATTTGATCACGGCTGTGCTGAGCAATGAGGTCCAGTTCATCCTCGACAACCTGGTCATCATGCTGCCCTACATCAAGGAAGGAAAGGTGCGCGCGCTGGCGGTGGCTTCCGAACAGCGCCTGCCGCAGCTGCCCGATGTGCCGACCATGGCCGAACTGGGCTATCCGCAGCTCAACCTGAGCTCCTGGACGGGCATTGCCGCGCCTGCCGGCACGCCCGAGCCGGTGGTGCAGAAGCTCTACCAGGCCGTGCGCCAGGCTGCCAGCGACCCCGCCATGCAGACGGCCCTGCGCGCGCGCGGCGTGTTCCCGCCCGAGGAAATGGCGCCGGCCGCCTTCGAGCGGATGATGGCCGAGCGGATGCAGCGCTACGGCGAAGTGGTCCGGCGAGCCAGGATCTCGGCGGAGTGAATGCGCGGGATCAAGGCCTGACGGTGGCCGCCCCGCCCTGCCCGTCCTGCCCGCCCGCGCGCAGCATGTCGATGACAAGCTGCATGGCGGGCGTGGGCGGACGGCTCTTGCGCAGCACCAGGCCATAGGGTGCAAGCCGGCCATGCAAGGCCACCGGCAGCGTGGCGATCATGTTCAGGTCTTCATAGTAGCGGGCCACCGAGGTGGGCAGCACGGCCAGCATGTCGGATTCGCGCAGCACGGACAGCGTGGTGAGGATCGACGACGTCTCCACCGTGCTCACCGGCGGCGGCACGCGGTTCTCGCGGAAGGTCTGGTCGATGATCTGGCGCATCGGGCTGGGATGCGGCTGGATGATCCACGCGTATTCCGTCAGCGCGGCCAGTTTCAGCTTGCCGCGCTCCGCCGCCGGATGCCCCACGCGGGTGACGATGGACAGCGCCTCCTCCCCCAGCGTCTCGAACGACAGCTCCTCCGAGGGCCAGCCATCCGGGATGCGGCCCAGCACGATATCGATCTGGTCCTGCTGCAAGGCGTGCACCAGCACATCACTGGTATCGATCTGCACGATGATGTGCAGGCGCGGATGCGCTTGCTTGAGCCTGACGATCACCTGGGTCAGCAAATCCGGCGCCGGCGCCATCACGGCGCCCACGCGCACCTTGCCGACATCGCCGGCCTGGATGGCGACCAGTTCTTCGCGCAGCTCGTCCATATCGGCAAAAACCACCCGCGCGTAGCGCATCACCGCCTTGCCCGACACCGTGGGGTCCAGCCCGCGTGCGTGGCGCGTGAACAGCGATACGCCAAGTACGTCCTCCAGTTCCTGCAAGGACTTGGTGGCCGCCGGCTGGGTCAGCGCCAGGCCTTCCGCCGCCTGACGCAACGAGGGCGACTCCGACAGCGCCAGCATCAGCTGCAGGTGCCGCATACGCAGGCGTTTGCGGATGGACGCGCTGGATGGGATGGTCACGGCGATAAGCTCCGAGAATAGGCGGACAACAATATCCGATGTTTTGTTTATCGCGGATTCTCGCACATGGCTTGGGCGCGAGAGCGGTCTGCCGCGGCTGGCCTTTCCGGCACATTCCCCCCGCCGCCACGGCGTCCGGAGCCCTTCTTCTGCATTTTTGGCTGCACTTCGGCGCATTTGCCGCCTGTTTCCGCGCTGCTGCGGTGCTTTTCGGGCATACTGGCCGGCTCCCTCCCCATTGCGAAGCCGGCGTCCTGGCTTCCCCCCTCGATGCCCGGCTATCAAACCAAGCAAGAGAGCATCGCCGTCGCCGGCGTCGCCGACCTGGTCATTCGCTCGCTGCTGGATAAGCAGCAGTACTACGACCCCCTCGGCGAAGCCGATCGCATGGGCATTTCTTCCGCCATGTGGCCGCTGTTCGGCCTGCTGTGGCCTTCCGGCGCGCACCTGGCTGCCCGCATGGCGGCGCGTCCGGTGGATATCACCGAACGCGTGCTGGAGATCGGCTGCGGCCTGGGCCTGGCCAGCCTGGTGGGACACCGCCGCGGCGCCGACATGACCGCCAGCGACTGCCATCCGATGGCAGCCAGCTTCCTGGCGGAAAACGTGCGCCTGAATGGCCTGGCGCCGATGAAATACCGGCACGGGCACTGGAGCGCCACGGCGCCGGAACAGGACGCCGCCGAGGGTGCGAGCCCGGCCAGCGCCTACGTCCATGGCCATTTCGACCTGATCATCGGCAGCGACCTGCTCTACGAGCGCGATGCCAATGCCAGCCTGGCTCACTTTATCGGGCGCCATGCCAGCCCCACCGTCGAGGTCTGGATCGTCGATCCCGACCGCGGCAACCGCCCGGCCTTCAACCGGCAGATGGCCGAGCAGGGTTTCCTGATGCGCGAGGAAAAGCTGGACCGCGCGGCCTCCCCCGGCGTGGAGGCCTATAAGGGGCGCCTGCTGGTTTATCGCTGGGCCGCGCCGATGCCGCCCGCGCCCGCCCTGCATTAGCAGCCCCCCGCCCGCAAGCACCTCCCCGCGACAAGGCGTAGCATATCGGGCTCCCCAAGCCCTCCGCCTAGCCTCATGCGTTCCACGCGATCCCTGCCGCCCCTTGTGTCCCTGCGCGCTTTCGAGGCGGCCGCAAGACGCCTGAGCTTCAGCCAGGCAGGGCAAGAGCTGTTCGTCTCGCAAAGCGCGGTCAGCCACCATATCCAGAAACTGGAAGAAGACCTCGGCGTGGCGTTGTTCGAGCGCCGCGCCCGCGCCGTAGCGCTGACCCAGGCGGGGCAGGCTTACTACGCACAGGTCCATGCGGCATTCGAGCTGCTGCGCCAGGGCACCGAGCAGATCCGCGCCCCCGCCGGCGCGCGCACGGCCCTGACCGTGGGGTTGCTGGCGTCCTTCGGCACGCGCTGGCTGGCGCCGCGGTTGCCGGCCTTCTCGGCCGCGCATCCCGGCATCGACCTGCAGTTGCGCCCCGATATCGCCCTTGCGGACGTGGCAGGCGGCGAGGTGGACGTGGCGATCCGCTACGGCCGGGGCGCCTGGCCGGGCGTGGACGCGCAACTGGTCATGCCCGAGCGCTTGTCGGTGGTCTGCGTACCCGCGCTGATCGCGGGCCCCGACCGCCCGCGCAAGCCGCAGGACCTGCTGCGCTACCCGTTCCTGGCCTCGCATGCCAGGCATCCGTTCGAATGGGACGCCTGGGCCCGCCGCTTCGGCCTGGAGCTTGGCCGGGCACAGACCGTGCGCCTGCACGACTACAACATCGTGGTGGAAGCGGCGCTCGCCGGGCAAGGCATGGCGATGGGCCGGCACCGCCTGATCGCCCAGCAGCTGGCCAGCGGCGCACTGGTGCCCGCACTGCCCGGCGCGGTCTTGGATGACCCCGGCATCGGATGGTGGCTCGTCACGCCGCGCGGCCCGCTGAGCGAGGCCGCGTCGATATTCCGTGCGTGGCTCATCGAAACCGCCGTCCGCGACCCGATGGACGGCACGCATTAGCCGCCACGCATTAGTTTTGCTCATGCATGCGGGCCAAGAATTGATTGGTTCCGACGTGGCCAAGCCGATAGGATTGGCGTTTCCCAACCTCGTTCCGGCGTAACCGACATGACCCTCTCCATCTCCGCCCGCGTGGCCGAACTCGGCCTGGCCCTGGAATCCGCGGCCGCTCCCGCCGCCAACTACGTGGCGTTCGTGCAGGAAGGCAATCTGCTCTTTATCTCCGGCCAGATCTCACGCAAGGATGGCCAGCCCGCCTACCTGGGGCGCCTGGGCGACAACATCTCCGACGAAGACGGCGTGCAGGCCGCGCGGCTGTCGGCGCTGGGCATCCTGTCGCAGATTGCCGCCGCCACGGGCGACCGGCTGGACCGCGTGGCCCGCGTCGTACGCCTTGGCGTCTTCGTGGCCAGCACGCCGGAATTCCATCGCCAGAGCGCCATCGCCAACGGCGCATCGGACCTGATGGTGCAGGTATTCGGCGAGGCGGGTCGTCACGCGCGCGCCGCGGTTGGCGTTGCGTCGCTGCCCAGCGGTGTTGCCGTGGAAGTCGAAGCCGTGATCTCGCTGACCCAGCCCTGAACCCGACGCGCCTCACCGGAACCCCCATGCCCGCTCCCCTTACCCCCGCCGCCGTGGATGCGCTGCGCGCCCGCGCGCCAGGCACGCTGACCACCACGCATTTCAATCACGCCGGCGCCTCGCTGCCCTCCGCGGCCACGCTGGAGGCAATCCAAGCCCACCTGTGGCGCGAAGCCACGCAGGGGCCGATGGAGGCCGGCGTGGCGGCCCGCGAACAAACGGAACGCGCGCGTACCCTTGCCGCGCAGTTGCTGAACGCCCAGCCGGCGGAGATCGCCCTGACCACCGGCAATTCTCCCGGCTGGGGCGCCGCCTTTGCCGCACTGGGATCCTGGCAGCCCGGCGACCGCATCCTGGTAGGGCGCCATGAATGGGGCGGCAACCTGGCCGCCATGCGTCTCACCGCGCAGCGCGCGGGCGCATCGATCGAAGCCATTCCGTCCGATAGCAGCGGCGCCGTGGATCCCGAAGCGCTGGAGGCCATGCTGGACGACCGCGTGCGCCTGATTGCGCTGACCTGGCTGCCGGCCAACGGCGGACTCATCAATCCCGCCGCAGCCATCGGGAAGGTGGCGCGGCGCCACGGCATCCCCTACTTCATCGACGCCGCACAGGCGGTGGGCCAGTTGCCGGTCGACGTGGCCCAGGTAGGCTGCGATGTGCTGAGCGGCGCCGGCCGCAAGGCGCTGCGCGGACCAAGGGGCACCGGCCTGCTCTATGTGCGGCAGGATTTCCTGCCCCGGCTGACGCCGGCATTCGTCGACACCTATTCCGCGCCGCTGGATGCGAGCGGCGAGCCCGTCTTGCGGCCTGGCGCGGCCCGCTTCGAATCGGCGGAAGCATCGATGGCGCTGCGCTGCGGCCTGGCCAATGCCTTGCAGGAAGCGCTGGAGATCGGCCTTGAGAACATCCGTGCGCGGATCGATGCCACCGCACAGGCGCTGCGCGCGCAACTGTCCGAAATACCCGGCGTGACGGTGCTGGACCAGGGCCGCGAGCGCTCCGGACTGGTGGCCTTCAACGTGGCCGGCCAGGACCCCGAGTCAGTGCAGCACAGCCTGGCGGCGCAGGGCGTGGTGATCGGCAGCAACGGCGCCGGCTATACGCCCCTGGATATGAACGCCCGCGGACTCAGCCAGATTGCCCGCGCCTCGGTCAGCTACCTGACCACCGAGGCGGAGATCGGGAAATTGCTGGGGGGCTTGCGCGCGCTGGTGCGCTAGCGCGCCGGACCGGGCACTGCGCGGTAATTAAGCTGCCGGCGCATCACCCGCGCCCCCATCGCTAGCCCCCGTCCCGCCCCGCTCCTACATCACATGATCCCGGAAATGCGCCGCATGGGTGTCCCTCGGATGGGCTAGGATAAAAAGACCGCGGGACGGTGGGGCTGATGCAGCGCAACATTCGCACCCGACGTCTTCGCATCCCCGACCCTATGCCAGACAAGCCGCTGTCTCCGCCAGGAACGCTGATACGCAGCCGCCTCGTCAAGCGAGTCGCGATTGTCGTGGCGATACTCGCGGGCCTCGCTGGCACAGGCTGGTACGCAACCCGAGCCAAGCCGGTAGCGGTACTTACTGCCGAGGTCGAGCAGGGGCGAGTCGAGGCCACTGTCGCCAACACCCGGGCAGGCTCGGTTTCAGCCTGCCGGCGGGCGAAACTGGCGCCGCCGGCGGCCGGACGCATCGAGGTGTTGAATATCCACAAAGGTGATCGGGTGAAGGCTGGCCAGATACTCCTCGTCCTCTGGAACGAAGATCTGGTCGCGCGCGAACAACTCTCGCAAAACCAATTGCTGACAGCCACCGCGCACGTGCGCGAAGTGTGCGAACTGGCCAAGGCGGCGGCAAGCGACGCCAGGCGCTCGCGGGAACTGGTGGGGAAAGGCTTCGTCTCGCCCCAGGCGGTGGAACGGACCGATGCCGACGCCGACTCCAGGCGCGCCGCGTGCGAATCCGCGAAGGCGCAGGTGAAGGAGGCCGGGGCGCGTATCGCCGCTTCGCGCGCGGATACTGCGCGCACGGTGCTGAAGGCGCCTTTCGACGGCGTGGTGGCCGAAGTCAACGGTGAGATTGGCGAATACCTGACGCCCTCGCCGCCCGGCATCCCGACGCTGCCGGCCGTGGACCTGATCGACGACTCGTGCCTCTATGTATCCGCACCGATCGACGAGATCGACGCGGCACGCCTGCAGGTAGGCATGCCGGCACGCGTCACCCTGGACGCCTATCGGGGCAGGCATTTCGAAGGCAGGTTGCGCCGCGTCGCCCCCTATGTCCTGGCACTGGAGAAGCAGGCCCGCACCGTTGAAGTCGAGGTCCAGTTCGACAGTCCCGACCTTGTCCGCCATCTGCTGGTGGGCTATAGCGCCGATGTGGAAATCGTGACCGATGCCCGCGACCAGGCGCTGCGCATCCCTACCGCTGCACTGACGTCCGGCAACCGCGTGCTGGTGTTGAATGCCGCCGGCAGGCTGGAGGCGCGCAAGCTCGACACCGGGATTTCCAACACGGAGTTCACCGAGGTGACGGCGGGGCTCAAGCGCGGTGAGCGCGTCGTCACGTCACCGGAACGGCTTGGCCTCCAGGCCGGCATCGCCGCTGTCGAGGAAAAACAGACTACCGTGGAGACGCGAGCAAAATGATCCGGCTCGACGGCATCGGGCGGACCTTCGTGCTGGGCGGCGAGGCTGTGCATGCGCTCCATGGAATCGACCTTGCGGTTGCTCAGGGAGAGTACCTTTCCATCATGGGCCCATCGGGCTCTGGCAAGTCCACCTTGCTCAATATCCTGGGCCTGCTGGATCGCGCCGATACAGGTACTTACCAGTTGGACGGCCGCGACGTGACCGCGCTCCCGGACGACGAACTGGCGCGCCTGCGGCGTGAGAAGATCGGCTTTGTATTCCAGTTCTTTCACCTGGTGCCGCGCCTCACTGCCGCCGCAAACATCGAGCTGCCGATGGTGCTCGCAGGGATGGACCCGGCCGAACGCCGCCGCCGCGTGGATGCGCTGCTCGGCGAGTACGGCCTGCAAGACCGCGCCAGGCACCGGCCAGACGAACTCTCGGGCGGGCAGTGCCAGCGGGTTGCCATCGCCCGTGCAATGGCCATGCGCCCGGCGATGATTCTCGCCGACGAGCCCACCGGCAACCTGGACCGGCACACCGGCCAGGAAGTCATGGCCGTGCTGGAAGGCCTGCATGTACGGGGTGCGACGCTGATCGTGGTCACGCACGACCCGGAGATCGGCGCCCGCTCCCGGCGCAGGCTGCGCATGGTGGACGGCGGCATCGCCGGTGACGAGCCGCGGCAGGATAGCCATGCGGCTCACTGACGTCCTCGGTTTCACCTGGCAGGTACTGCGCGGCTACCGCTCACGCAGCCTGCTGATCCTGCTCGCCATGGGAATCGGCGTCGCCGCCGTGGTGACGGTGAGCGCGCTCGGCGAGGGAGCCAGGCTGTACGTGGTGAACCAGTTCGGCGCACTTGGCACCAACCTCGTCATCGTGCTGCCCGGGCGCAGCGAAACGGCCGGCGCGGCGCCGGGGATCGTGCTGGGCGCAACCACGCGCGACCTGACGCTGGACGATGCGCTCGCACTCAGGCGCAGTCCCGCCGTCCTGCGCGTCGCGCCGCTTATTGTCGGGAACGCGGATCTGCATGTTGGCGCGCTACGACGCGAAGCGCCGGTGCTGGGTTCCACCGCCGAATTGCTGGCGGTGCGCCATATGGCACTAGCCCAGGGCAGTTTCCTGCCCGAGGGCGATCCGCACCACGGCCAGCCCGTGTGCGTGATCGGCACCAGGGTGGCGATGGAGCTGTTCGGCACACGCCAGGCGCTGGGTGAATGGCTGCGCATCGGAGACCGGCGCTTTCGCGTGATCGGGCTGCTGGCCGGCCAGGGCGAATCGCTGGGCTTCAACACGGACGAACTGGTCATCGTTCCCCTGTCCGCGGCCCAGGCCCTGTTCAACACCGACTCGCTGTTCCGGATCCTGATCGAGGCGAAGGCCCGCGAGCAGATCCAGGGCGCCAGGGCCGACGCCGAGGAGATCATTCGCCAGCGTCACGAAGGTAAGCGCGACGTGACCGTCATCACACAGGACGCGGTGCTCGCCACGTTCGACCGCATTCTGCGCGCGCTCACGCTGGCGGTGGGCGGGATCGCAGCCATCAGTCTCGCCGTGGCCGGCATTCTCATCATGAACGTGATGCTGATTGCCGTGACCCAGCGGCAGCGCGAAATCGGACTGCTCAAGGCGCTCGGCGCCACCGCCGGCCACATCCGGCTGCTCTTCTTCACCGAGGCGGTACTGCTGGCGCTCGGTGGCGTGGCCGCGGGCCTGGCTGTGGGCGAAGCCGCGTGCAGGCTTGCCGTACGGCTCTATCCGGCGATTCCCTTCACCCCGCCCTGGTGGGCCTTGCTGGGGGCGCCGGCCATCGCCGTCGTGACCGCCATCGCCTTCACCGTGGCACCGGCCCAACGCGCGGCAAAGCTGGATCCGGTGCAGGCCCTGTCGGGACGATGACCCATGCGCTACGCAGACTTCATCCAGTTCACCCTCGCCTCCCTGGCTGCTCACCGGCTACGCACCTCGCTCACCGCGCTGGGCATTGCCGTCGGCATCGCCGCGGTCATCCTGCTGACCTCGATCGGCGAAGGGCTGCATCGCTTCGTGATCGAAGAGTTCACCCAGTTCGGCACCAATCTGATCGGCGTGACGCCAGGCCGCACCCAGACCCACGGTGCTTCGCTCGGGTCGATCAACACCGTGCGCCCACTGACGATCGAAGACGCCATCGCCCTGCGCCATGCCCCCCACGTGCGCGTGACCAACCCACTGGTGCAGGGCAACGCCGAAATCGACTACCTCGGTAAGAGCAGGCGGGTGACGTTGTATGGTGTCGGGCCCAGGTTCACCGAGGCACTGAGCATGCGCGTGGCCACCGGCCAGTTCCTGCCGGATGACGATCCGCGCGCCGCGCGGACGCTGGCGGTACTCGGCGCAAGAGTGGCGCGCGAACTGTTCGGCGGCGACAACCCGCTGGGCGCGCGCATCCGCGTAGGCAGTGAACGCTATCGCGTGGTGGGCGTGATGGAAGCGAAGGGCCAGATGCTGGGCTTCGACCTGGACGATACGGTCTATATACCGGCCGGTCGTGCCCTGGACCTGTTCAACCGGGAAAGCCTGGTCGAGATCGAGGTCACCTACGATCCCACCGCCCCGCTCCCCGACGTGGAGGACGGCATCAAACGCCTGTTGAGCGCGCGCCATGGTGCCGAGGACTTCACCGTCACGCCCCAGCAGAAGATGCTGGAGGTGTTCGGCACCGTACTCGATGCCATTACCTTCGCGGTGGCAGCGATCGGCGCCATCTCGCTGATCGTGGGCGGCGTGGGGATCCTCACGATTCTCACCATCGCTGTGGCCGAACGCACATCGGAGATCGGGCTCCTGCGCGCCATCGGTGCAACCGAGGCACAGGTCATGCTCCTCTTTCTTGGTGAAGCCGCGGTGCTCGCTGCCATCGGCGGCATGGCCGGACTGCTGCTGGGATGGGGTATCGCGCAGGTGCTTACGGCGGCGTTGCCGGCGCTGCCGGTCCACACACCGTGGTCCTACGCTGTGCTGGCCGAGTTGCTGGCGGTGGTGATTGGTCTGGCTGCCGGAGTGCTGCCGGCACGCAGGGCGGCACGGCTTGCTCCGCAGGAGGCCTTGCGGTCGGAATAGAAACCCGAACTGCAGATTTCTCAGCTTTCCCCCCTGGTGCACGCTCCGCATTGTGGTGAAGCGCCCCAGGCCAGCGGGCCACCGGCTGCCTGAATAGGGGTTTATGCCAGCTTTTCGCCGGCTCCGGGTTGCGGTCTACTGGAAGCGAATCAAGACGTGGCTGGAGCGTGGATCGGTACTGCTGTGCTAGCCATTACCTTCCAGCCGTTGATTCCTACTTCAGGAGACAACACCATGGTGACCAAGCAGGACGATGCCTTCATTTTGAAGAACCTTCTCGCGCTGGCAGCAGTGGAGGCGCTCGGCGGCGCAATTGCGCTAGGGTTCGCCTTCAATCTCCTGACCTGACCTGACTGAAACGACAACGGATATCCTCCGTCGTGTTCAGGTATAAAAGGTATTAAATAGAATTAGAGGATATTTAAAGCTCCCCGGCACTGGTTGCAATCCAGCCAGTTTCCGGGGATCTCTGTCGTCGGGGAACTGCATTTCCGATGCTGCCCCACCGTCCGCTGCCGGCGGAATCCTGAAGCGTTTCGCTCGCGAATTCCCTGCCGGCACCGCCAGATCAGTTCAGACTTCCCGGGTTCTGTGCCGCGGCCTTCTGCTTGGCCTTGGCCACAAAGTACGAGCCAATCTGCTTCTGCGTAACCTCGCCCTTCTTCTTCGTATCGATCTTGTCGAAGTTCTTGTAGACCTCCGGCATGCCGGCTTCCGCCTCCTCGCGGGTCAGCTTGCCGTCGTGGTTGGTATCGGCGGCAGCGAACTTTTCCGCGTATTTCGCTTTCGCTTCCTTTGCATTCATGGGCGCTTGAGGCGCGGCTTGCGGTGCAGGCTGTGGCGCGGGTTGTTGGGCACCGACGGTGCCAGAGGCGAAGAATGCGACCAGCGCCAGGCTGGCGGTCGACAGTAGCCGTGGAATCATTGGAGTCTCCTGGAACACTTCGATGGTGAGGCCTGCCGGTCCTGCCGTCGTCGGCGGCCGGATGGCTTTTGCAGAGCCCGGGAGCAAGCGATCCCCCGGGCCCTTGGCTAGGATCATCGTCGGCTTTCCGGTATTGGGGAATTTAGATATTTCGGTATCCGATATTAGAATTTTACCGGGGGCGGTGGTAACGCGCTGCAATGCGCGCTGGCGAATCACGACCGGGTGGCCCCCGCATCGCGCGCCCGCCCGAGCAGGAGCTCGCGCTCGCGGGCGTTGCGCGTCATGCCCGCCGCGCGCTCGAATTCGGCACGGGCCTCATCCAGGCGGCCCAGCTTGAACAGCAAGTCCCCGCGCACGCTGGGCAGCAGGTGGTACTTCGCCAGCACCGGCGCGGCAACGAGCGCATCGACCAGCTCCAGGCCAGCTTCGGGGCCGAAGGCCATGCCGACCGCCACCGCGCGGTTCAGCGCCACCACTGGGGACGGCGCGACCTGGGACAGCGCATCGTAGAGCGCGGCAATCTGCGCCCAGTCGGTCTCGTCCGCGCTGGGCGCGCGGGCGTGGCAGGCCGCCAGCGCCGCCTGCAAGGCATAGGGCCCGAGCGCGCCACCGAGTTCCTCCGCCCGCGCCAGCGCGCCCAGCCCGCGCCGGATCAGCAAGTGGTCCCAGCGGCTGCGGTCCTGGTCGGGCAACAGCACCGGGCGGCCCTGTGCATCCACCCGCGCATGCGTGCGCGAGGCCTGGATCTCCATCAGCGCCACCAGTCCGTGCACCTCGCTTTCCTCGGGCACCAGGCCAGCCAGCGTGCGGCCCAGGCGCAGCGCTTCCTCGCACAGCGCGGGGCGCATCCAGTCGTCGCCAGCCGTGGCGGAATATCCTTCGTTGAAAATCAGGTAGATCACCTCCAGCACCGAAGCCAGGCGCGGCGCCCGTGCCTGCGGGCCGGGCACCTCGAAGGGCACGCGGGCCGCGCCGAGAGTGCGCTTGGCACGCACGATGCGTTGGGCGATGGTGGCCTCCGGCGTGAGAAAGGCACGCGCGATTTCCTCGGTGGTCAGCCCGCCCAGCAAGCGCAGCGTCATAGCGACCCGCGCATCCGTGGAGAGCACCGGATGGCAGGCGGTGAAGACCAGCCGCAGCAGGTCGTCGCCGATATCGTCCGCGCGCGCGGCGTCCAGCGCATCGACAAAATCCGGCACCACGTGAGCCTCCATCGCTTCGAGATCGTGGCCGATCTGCTCGTGCTTGCGGGCGTGCAGTGCCTGCTGGCGCAGATGGTCGAGCGCGCGATTCTTCGCCGCGGTCATCAGCCAGGCGGCGGGATTGTCCGGCACGCCGGTCTCGCCCCAGCGCTCCAGCGCGGCAACAAGCGCGTCCTGCGCCAGTTCTTCGGCCAGCCCCACGTCGCGCACCACGCGCGCAACGTGGGCGATGACCTTGGCGGATTCGATGCGCCAGACGGCTTCAATCGCCCGCTGCGTCGGTGTCGTCGTCACCATGTGCTTCAGGCCGCGCTGGTCGCGCCGGGCGCCAAGGGCTCCATATACACCAATTCCCAGATATGCCCGTCGAGATCATCGAATCCGTGCCCATACATGAAGCCGTGGTCCTGCGGTGCGCGCGGCGCCGTTGCGCCGGCGGCCACGGCCTTGGCGACCAGGGCGTCCACCTCGGCACGGCTTTCGCAGGAGAGGCAGATCAGCACTTCCGTGCTGTCGGAGGTATCGCACAGCTTGCGGGTGGTGAAGGACTTGAAGAATTCATGCTTGAGCAGCATTGCGTAAATGTTCTCGCCGATGACCATGCAGGCGGCATTGTCGTCGGTGAATTGCGGGTTGAAGGTAAATCCCAGGCCCTTGAAGAAATCCTGCGAGCGCTGCAGGTCGGCCACGGCAAGGTTCAGGTAGATTTGCTTATGCATGATGTTGTCCTTTGAATCCGGAATCGCGTGTTGGCGTGCATGCCTGGAGTTGGCCGGGGCTCACCGGGCCGCCGGCGCCTCGGCCAGCGTCTTCAGGTTGACCAGCCCTTCCTCGAAGTCCTTGCCCACCATCTTGTCCATGTTGAAGACCAGGTGCACCAGCTTGGCGAAGAACGGCACGGCGCCTTGCATCGACCACGTGACGCGCGTGGCACCAGCCTCCGGCCTGAGCGTGAATTCGGCGGTGTTGTGGGCTTCGAACGGCTTGAAGAAATCCAGCTTCATCGAGACCCGGGAGGCCGGCACCGTGTCGACGATCTCCATCCGTCCCACGCCCACCTTGTCGCTCTCCCAGGCATAGGCGGCGCCCTGCCCGCTGCGCGTGCCGCCGTAGGTGCCCTTGAGCGCCGGGTCCTTCTTTTCATACGGGTTCCACTGGTTGAAGCTGTGCAGGTCGTTGATCAGCGCGAACACGCGTTCGGGCGGCGCCTTGACGCTGGCGCTGCGCTCCACGCGGAAGGTATCGGGGCGCGTGGCGGTGAAGATCAGCAACAGGGCGACGGCCGAAAAGGCGACTAGCAGAATGGTCTTGAGCATGATGGGTGTCCGCGGATTGGCTGGCTGGGAGGGTTTCGGATCTGGCGCCGGGTTCAATGCTGGCCCGCGCCAATGTCGCGGAAGCGCTGCACCGAGGGGCTGGGCCCGAAGTCTTCCAACTCGAACAGCTGCCGTACCTCGATCTCGCCGTCGGCCAGTTCGCCGTGCGGCGAGGGAAAGCGCCGCGCCCATTCCATGGCTTCATCGCGGCTGCGCACCTGGATCAGCGTGTAGCCCGCCACCACTTCCTTGGTCTCGGCGAACGGTCCGTCGATGACCGTGCGCTGTCCGCCGGCATAGCGGATGCGCCAGCCGGCGGAGGTGGGCTTGAGTCCGGCGGCGTCCAGCAACACGCCCGCCTTGGCCAGTTGCTCGTGATAGGCCGCCATCGCGGCGAAGAGGCCTTCTTCCGGCATCGTGCCGGCTTCGCTGCCTTGCGTGGCTTTCACCAGGATCATGAATCGCATTGCAGTTCTCCTTGTACTCGGGGTAATCCGTTGTCGGTAGCAAGCCATGCCGTTTCGGTGGCTCTTACCGGTACGACGAACCACGCGCGCCCTGATCGACACGCAATGCGAAAAAAGTCCCCGACGCAGGGTAACTACCTAATCTGCGCCACGCCGCCGCCGCCCAGCGGCCTTACATGAAGCAAGGGCCAACCTCGCGGACTTCCACGGTGCACCACGCCGCGGCGGGGCATTCGGCGGCGATGGCGATGGCTTCGTCCTGCGTGGCGCAGTCGATCAGGAAGTAACCGCCGATCATTTCCTTGGCCTCGGCGAACGGTCCGTCAAGCAGGTCGCGCCGCCCCTCCCTCACCTGCACGCGCACGCCGTTGGTTTCCGAGGTGAGGGAGTTGACGCCCAGCAACGCCCCACGCGCATTCAGGCCTTCGGCGAAGCGCTGCATGCTGGCGTAGGCTTCGCGCCCCTGTTCCGGGGTGCGCCCGGCGCGCTGGCCAATCGGTTCGACGATGAGCAGCATGTACGGCATAAGGTCTCCAGTTCGTCCAATTCATTCAAGGGGTTTGCTTACCGCCCCACATCCTGCACGCCTCTGCCGCCGGCCGCAAGCGGCCGGCGCGCCACATACCGGTGGGGAAATTTCTTGGCCGTTAATTGCAATCATGAAAGGCGGAAGGCATTGGCCTGTGCGGGATTACCGCTTACCATGTCGACCTTGCTCCACTCGGCATTCAAAAACGGTCTTTCATGACTGCACCGCGCCAGCCAACCAACCATCCTTCGTACTTCATCGAAAGCGATACCGTGATCTGGTCATACAACGACCGGCCGCTCTGGGGAAAGGACGGCAACCCGCTGCCCATCGCCCACCCGCAGGCGTTTCGCTGCATCGACGGACGCTGGTTCACCGATGGCGAGCACGTCATCGTGCAGGCCCAGCAAGGCAGCGGCACGGCCTGGTACTACTTCTACCGGATCGAAGACGCCGATCTAGCCACCTTCGAAGTCCTGAACGAGCGCTACGCCCGCGATGCCCACCAGGCGTACTTCATTACCGGCAAGACCATCCGCACCCGCAGCCCGCAGGCATTCCGGCCGCTCACCTACCAGGGCTGGCGCTGGCCGGAGAGCGGCCCGCCGGATCCGGTGGCCTGCACGCATGCTTACTACGCGGTGGACGCCGAGTCGGCCTACTTCAACGGCAAGCGCGTGATCGGCGCCGACGGCGCCACCGTGGTGGGCCTCCCGGGCAACTACATTGCGGATGCCGGGCATGTCTACTACTTCGGCCAGCGCATCGATGCCGACCGCGCCAGCCTGGTGGTAGCGCCCAATGGCGACGGGCCGCTGCACATGACCGACAAGCTCGGCCCGATCGACGACGGCAAGCGCAGGACCGCGCTCGACCAGGACGAGGTGGAGCGCTGGCGGGACTTCTTCACCGCTCTCCCCACGCTGCAGGATTACTGGTGGCACCGCCTGCAGGCGCCAGCCGCAGAAGCCACGCCAGCGCGCGAGGTGCTATACGACGGCCATCGCCTCACCGGGCTCGATCCGGACACCTTTGCGGCGCGGGAACTGCCCGTTGGCCACGGCCTTACCGGCGTGTTCTGTGGCGATGCGCATGGTATCCACTGGCTGCACTGGTACAGCGAAGGCCCATGCGAACTGACCCTGCTTTCCTCGCGGCCGATATCCAGCTTGCAAGCGCTGGGGGACGGCTATCTCAGCGACGGCGCCACCGTGTTCTACGCACCGAACCACTATGAAACGCCGCAAGCCCTGCGCAAGGTCGATCCCGCCGGCTTTACCGTGCTGCAGCACTCGTGGGCCCGGGATGCCAGCCGCGCCTTCCATCGCGGCAAGGCCAAAAAAGGCGTGAACCCTGATACCTTGCGCATCGCGGGCTGCTACGCGTGGGACGACGCGCAGTTGTTCTGCGACGACAAGCCGCTCAAGGTGGCCGCGCCGCACGATTCGCTGCAGGTGCCCCACCCCGGCTTCCTGCTAGCCGGCGACCAGCTCTTCTTCGGGCGCCGCCCGGTATCGGCCAGGCGCGTGCACCTGCCCACCCTCGAATTCCTCGACGCCGACTTTGCGCGCGACCGTAAGCATGCCTACATCGTCGGCTATGTGAACCTGGTGGCGATCGACGGCGCCGATCCGGCCACCTTCCGCGTGCTGGGAAGGGGCCGCGCCGCCGACGCGGCGCGTGAGTATGACGCGGCGGCACTAAAGGAAGCGAGCGCGCCGGCAACCGACTAGCGGTGGCTAGCGACACTACCTCCACCAGGATGGGCCGCGGCCACATGTCACGTAACCGTCATGCGCGCGCCATACAATCGGCGGCTTCCCAATAGTCCGAATGCCCTGGCGATGCCTGACGTTCCGGTTGACTCACACTTGGCTCGTTCCCGCTTTCGGCAGCCCTGTGCCGAGGATCTCTGCGTCACCACGCCATCGGTGACCACCGAGCAGAACAATCAGGAAGTGCTGGATGTGTTCGGCAAGCACCGGGACCTTGCCAGCCTGCCGGTGACCGAGAACGGCACGCCGATCGGCCTGATCAATCGCGCGATCTTCATGTCGCAGATGAGCAAGCCTTATCACCGGGAGTTGTATAACCGCAAGAGCTGCATCGCCTTCATGGACAAGGAGCCGCTGGTGGTCGACGCCGCGATGAGCATCGAGGCCCTCACCTTCAAGGCGGTGGAGTATGGCGAGAAGGCGCTTGCCGACGGCTTCATCATCGCGCGGGATGGCCGCTTCCTTGGCATCGGGCATGGCTTGCAACTGATGCGCGTGGTCGCGGACATGCAGGCCGAGAAGAACCGCCAGATCATGCACAGCATCGACTACGCAAGCACCATCCAGCGTTCGATGCTGCGCCCCTCTCGCGAGGCGCTTGCCAAAACGCTTGGCGACGCCAGCCTGGTGTGGGAGCCACGCGATGTGGTCGGCGGGGATTTCTATCACTTTGCCGCCTTTGAAGACGGCTGGTTCGCCGCGCTGGCCGATTGCACCGGCCACGGCGTGCCGGGCGCGTTCCTGACCCTGATCTCCTCGTCCATCCTGATCCAGGCCATCGAGCAGCGCGGCCCGCGCGACCCCGGGGCGCTGCTGGCGGCGGTGAACCGTGGCATCAAGCAGATGCTGGGCCAGATCGATGGCGACGACGACACGCCCGGGTCCAATGACGGCATGGATGCGGCGTTCTTCTGGTTCGACAACGCTAGCCGGCGGCTCGCGTTCGCCGGCGCCAAGAGCGCCTTGTTCGTGCTGCAGCCCGGCGACGAAGAAGGCGAGATCCTGGACGGCGAGCGCACGGGCGTCGGCTATGTGGACACAAACCTGGATTTTGCGTGGCGGAACCGCGTGATCCAGACCCAGCCTGGCAGCGTGGTGTTCGTGACCACCGATGGGCTGATCGACCAGATTGGCGGCCCCAAGGAGATTGCCTTTGGCAAACGCCGTATCCGCGAAGCAATCCGTGCAAGCCGGCATGCCTCGGCGGCACAGATCAACCAGGCGGTGCTGGATCAGTATCGCGCATGGCAAGGCCATCACCGCCGCCGCGACGATCTCACATTTTGCTGTTTTCGCGTTCAATAGTTCGCGTTCAATAGTCCAGATATGAACGGTAATTCGATTGACAACGAATATGGCCCATTCTTTGAAATGGCCAGGGAACGCAACGTGATCTTCTACTACGTCGGCTATTTCTCCCAGAACATCATCGCGGCGATGTCGGACGCGGTGCGGCTGCAACTGACGGTAAGCGGCGTGGACGGATCGACGCGGCGCAAGCTCTTCTCCTCGTTCGTGGAGATGGCGCAGAACATCGTCCATTACTCGTCCGATGCGCTGACCCCGCCCACGCAGGACAGCAACCAGCTGCGGCACGGCTCGGTCTGCATTTGCATGGTCGACGACCGCTACCGGCTGATGTGCTCCAACCCGGTGGCGGTCGCCAGGGTGGGACAACTGCGCGCCGCGCTGGAGCCATTGCGCAGCATGACGCTGGACCAGATCAAGCAGGCGTACAAGGAAACCATGCGGGCGGAGGCGCCGGAAGGCAGCAAGGGCGCCGGCCTCGGCTTCCTGACGGTGGCCCGCGACGCCAGCGCGCCGCTGGAGTACAGCTTCCAGGCTATCGATACGGACCCGGTCTCGACCATGTTCTTCCTCACCGCAACCATCTGAACAATCTGAACGGGATCGAAAGGGAACCTGATGGAAAACCTGTTCATAGCCGCCACGCCGACCTCGCCCGAGGTGAGCTTCGATTTCAAGCAGCACACCCTCTCGCTCAGGGGCGAGTCCTATCCGGAGAATGCCGCCGTGTTCTACGGCGACGTGATCCTGCGCCTGCGCAAGTACCTGGCTGCCTGCGAGGATACGGAGGTCACCGTCCACGTTGCGCTGACGTACTTCAACAGCTCCAGCACCAAGGTGCTGTTCAGCATGTTCGATGCCATGAACGATGCGGCCGACAAAGGCAATCGGGTGATCTTGCACTGGTATCACGACGTGGACGATGACACCATCCTTGAGTTCGGCCAGGACCTGCACGCCGATTTTCCGGCCATCGCATTCTTCGACCACGCCACGACGACAAGCTGATCCGCGCATGACCGAGCCAGATCTTTTCGAGTCGGAAAACAGCGTCCTGGCCGGTGCCAGGGCGGTATTCGCCAATCCCGATGCCGGCGCCCAGGCGTACCGCGACACGCTCGGCGACCTGATTGGCTATTACGAACGGCTGATGCGCGAGACACGGCGCCTGATACGGCGCAGCGACCGCGAAGAGCTGGAAATGAACCGGCTCAACCATCGGCTGCAGGACCTGGCGCGCGAACTGGAGTTCCGCGCGACGCGGGATACGCTCACGGGCGCGCTGAACCGCGGCGCCATCATCGAGCGGGCCGGAACGTTGCTTGCCGGCGGCAGCCTGTCGCTGATCGTGCTCGACATCGACCACTTCAAGCGGGTCAACGACACACTTGGCCATCCGGTGGGCGACGCCGTGATTCGCGGTGTCGTCGACTGCCTGGAACAAACCGTGCCGGATGGCGGGCTGATCGGCCGGGTGGGCGGCGAGGAGTTCGCCGCATTGCTGCCGGGGCGCACGCTCGACGCCGCGGTCAAGCTCGCGGAACGCATGCGGCTGCATATCGCCAACCACGCGTTTGCGCTGCCCCGGAGCCTGCAGGTGACGGCCAGTTTCGGCGTGAGCTGGAACCCGCCCGGCACCAGCTTCGAACAGGCATATGCCCGCGCGGACGAGGCGCTGTACCAGGCCAAGCGCAGCGGCCGCAACCGGGTAGTCAGCCTGCGTGAGTCCGATCTCGTGCTGCCGCTGCACTAGTCGCCAGCGGCGCGGGAATACCCGCTCGCCAGGGAAGTCGAGCAACGCCCTGAGCTTGGGCGAGAGATGCCGGCTCGCCGGCCACGGCCGCCGCCAGCGCAGCGTCTCAGACAGCCAGCGGGAAGCTGGTGTCGAACGTCGTCCGCACATCCAGCCGATGCTTGAGCAACCCGGCCTTCAGGTAGAAATCCGCCGTGCGCTGCTGCTCGGCGATCAACTGCGCATCGATATTGCGCCATTGCGTATGGCGCCGTTCGAACTGCAGCCGCGCCGCTTCCGGCGGGATGCCGATGATGCGCGCCAGCGCGGCGGAAAAGCTGTCCACATGCTGGTACGACCACACTTGCGCGCGCACCACGCGCTGCAGGAAATCGCGCAACACTTCACGCTTGGCAGCCAGCGCGCTGTCCGTCACCGCCAGGTAGCTCAGCCCCGACCACAGCCCGCGTCCGCTGACCAGTACGCGTGCGTGGCCGCTGGTCTCGGCCAGCGCGGTGTAGGGCTCCCAGGTGGCCCAGGCATCGACCGAGCCGTTGACCAGCGCAAGCTTGGCGTCCGCCGGCGGCAGGAAGCGCAGGCTGGCATCCTCCGGCTTGAGCCCGGCCGATTCCAGCGCCTTCAGGGCGACCAAATGGCCGATGGAGCCACGATTGGTGCCGATGCTCTTGCCGCGCAGGTCCGCCGCCGTCTTGAGTGGCGAATCGGCGCGCACCAGCACGGCGGTGCCGAACGGGTCCGAGCGGTTGGCGCCGATGATCTTGATGGGCGTGCCGGCGGCCAGCGCGAAAATAGCGGGCGCATCGCCGATCGGGCCGGAATCCACGGCACCCGCATTGAGCGCTTCAGCCAATGGCGCGGCGGCCGGAAACTCTGTCCACTGGATGTCGTAGGCGAGGCCCTTCAGCTCGCCGGCGCTTTCCAGCAGCGCCCGCAGGCCGCCCTTCTGGTCGCCGGCCTTGAGCACGGGCCGCCCCTGGGCGGAAACGGAAAACGGCAAGGCGCCGCTCGCAGCCGCCGCCGCGCCGTAGCGCAGGAATTGTCTTCGGGATGTCGTCATGGTGCCGCTCGCCATCCCCTTCAGGCAGCCTTGCGGCCGGTGGCGGCATCGCGTTGCGCCACCAGTTCGCGCACGCGCGGAATCAACTCGCGGCCATAGTCCACGGCATCCTCCAGCGGATCGAAGCCGCGGATCAGGAAGGTGGTCACACCAAGGTCGTAGTAGTCCAGCAGTGCATCGGCCACCTGCTCCGGCGTGCCGACCAGTGCCGTCGAGTTGGAGCGCGCGCCGGTCAGCCTGGCGATCTCTGTCCATAGGCGCTTGTCCAGGCGCGGGCCCTTGTCGGCGGCGGCCAGCAGGCGGCGCGCGCCTTCGCTTTGCTGCGGGCCGCCCTGCCCCAGGCCGGCCGCTGCGCGCAGGCGGCGCGTTTCTTCGAGGATGGCATTGGCGCGGGCCCATGCCGCCGTCTCGGTTTCCGCCAGGATCGGCCGGAACGAGACCGAGAAGCGCACCTGCCGACCATGCCTGGCGGCTTCGGCGCGCACCCGCGTGGTGATGTCGCGGACCTGGTCGAGCGACTCGCCCCACAGTGCGTAGACATCGGCATGACGTCCGGCAACTTCAATCGCCGCGTCCGAAGCACCGCCGAAGAAGATCGGCACATGCGGCTTCTGGGCCGGCTTCACTTCCGAGAAGCCCTGGGTAAAGCGGTAATACTTGCCGTCGTGGTCAAACGGCTTGTCCTCCGTCCAGACGCGCCGCAGGATGCTTAGGTATTCATCGGTACGTGCATAGCGCTCGTCGTGGCCGAGGAAATCGCCGTCGCGCTGCTGCTCCGAATCCGAGCCGCCGGAGATGAAATGCACGCCCAGTCGGCCGCCGCTGAACTGGTCGAGCGAAGCAATCTGCCTGGCCGCCAGCGTGGGAGCGGTAAAGCCCGGCCGGTGCGCCAGCATGAAATGCACCCGCTCGGTCACGGCCGCCGCGTAGGCGATGGTGAGCGTGGCGGAGGGGCCGGTGGAGTGATGCGGTACCAGCACGCGGTCGAAACCGGCGCTCTCATGCGCTTGCGCAAACGCCCGCACATAGTCGCGATCCACCGCCGGGCCGCTGGCTGGATGGATTTCCGACTGCTTCTGGCTCTGGATCATGCCAATGATTTCCACGCTCATCGTAGGCTCCTGTTCCTGGTTCTCGGTAACGCCGCGGCGCCGGGATGAAAGGCGCCACGCGGCTGGAACATGAACATACGCCGTGGCGGTTCGATCTTTAAGGAATAAGAACGCGTGTCGATATGCGGTTTTGCGCGGGAGCCTGGGCGCGGTACGGGGCGGCGCCTGCGCGGTTGGCATCGAAGCCGCCGAAGGCTGTCTCTGCGCGGCCGCGCGATCAGCCGGCGGCAGCGCTCTTCAAACCGTCCGACACGCCTTGCGCCGAGTCTTTGCACCACTGCCTGGCGCCGAGCGGGCTGCTTTCAATCCCTTCTTCCCTGCCGTCGGACAGCCTCACCTTGCCGCGCAAACCCGTAGCCTCGCTGGCATCGCCCCCGCTCGTGTCGACGCCGGGGAGCCCCGCCATCAAAGCCACCATCTTCTTGGCGTTCTTGATGCTGTCCGCTTTCAGGAAGCCCTTTCCGACACAGTAGCTGGTGAGGCCAGCGACGTTGCGGGACATCTCATACATACCCTTGAGCACAGCCGGGTCTGCCTGTGCGTGAGCCGGGGCGGAGAGCCCGATCGTGCCTGCGGCCATCAGGAGTACTGAAATCTTCTTGTTCATATCTCGCTATGCATCCATTCAAATGCCGGGTTACTCAATCCACCTGTCGTCGTCGCGGCCACCGTCTTCGGTGCCCGGCTTCAACTACCCGGAATTACCAAGTATACTTTTAATCACATGAGGCTTCGCAGCCTTCCGTCAAAACGGACGCTCCGGCGTCCGTTTACTTGTTTCACGGCCTGACATCGTTACCTTTTTCGCACACCGCATGACTCTTCGATTTCGTCCCGCCCACTGCGCCGCACTGGCTTTGCTGCTCGCCACCCTGGGCGCCGCGCCCTATGCCCTGGCCGCCGATGCCGTCCTGGTCCTGGACACCAGCCCCAAGGAACGAGGGATGCCCCCGCGCTGGATCTCGCCGTGACCCGATTTGCGGGCAACGCGTCCGGTACCTACTACTGGGAGGATGGCTTGCTGGCCGAGCAGATCCTGTCCGGACTGCAGTCGCGCACCAACCGGGCCGAACAGGAACTCCCCGACGGCCAGCGCCTGTTGTCGTCGCGCCGCCAGTTGTCGGACGGCGCCGAACGCGCGGCCGTGCTGGTGGACGGGCGCGGCGACGTGTTGGCCGCGGCGCTGGTGCACCGCGAGTGCGGCAAGAACGGCTGCCAGGACAACGAGCACGGCCTGCTGTCGGTCTTCCTGCGGCCCGGCTTCGATCGCGCCAAGGCACAACCGCTGGTGACGTGGAGCCAGGACGTGCCCGAAGACCTGCAGACCGACGGCGGCGAGAAGATCGCCAAGGTGGAGACCCTCACGCTGGATGCCGGCAACACGACGGCCAAGCCGATCAGGCTCACCAAGGGATTCTCGCCGCAAGTGCCGCTGTACCCGCGGGCAATCGTCCATCGCACCGCGCAGGATGCCTTGAGCAACGCCAAGGCCAGGCGCGTGCTCAGGCTGCAAACCACCGACAGCATCGAGCAGGTGCTGGCCTTCTACAAGCAACTGACGCCGCCGCTGCAGGATGCTGTGTCCGACTTGGATGGCAATACCGGCTTCATGGCAGGCAAGCGCAAGGGGGTGGCGTTTACCGTCAACCTGAAGCAGAACAAGCACTTCCCGACCATCACCAACATGGAGGTCGAGATCAGCGAATGAGCCGGCTGCCGGGCGGCGAGGGACCCATCACATGCCGTTGTCGCCTTCCACCTTGCCGATCGAGGTCTTGATCGCGCCGGCGACAGCGGTGCGCAAGCCCTTGACGGAGTACGCCTGCGCTTGCGCATCCTCCTCCGGCTTGCGCACCCACAGTTGCGCGAACAATCCGTCCTTGGCGGAGTAGCCGCCGAACCAACCAGGCGGCCGATGTACCACCGGTGCCCGACCCGGACGGGCATGTCGGGCATCTCGCCCGCGGTATTTGTGCCTCCCGCGCCATGCCAGACGCGCCCGCTCGCGTGACGGCTCCCCATTACCCTATCCTTCGCCACCCCCCATCCGCTCGGCCGATGCCGGCTTTCGCATCGGCCCGCCGAGCCCGCACCCCTGAAAATATACTTATGCCACTAAGTATTTTCCCTTGGTTTTCGTTCTGCCTTCTTGCCATCGCCGCCCCACCTCATTATGCTTAGTCAACTAAGTTTTATTAACCAAAACGACCGATGTGCACGACCGACCCTACCCGGGAGACGTCCGCCAGGAGTGCCCAGAAATGATCACCAAAGAAGACAACGAACTGCTGTGCCGCGTCGAAGGCGACGCGCCGATGGGACAACTGATGCGCCGGCACTGGACTCCGGTATGCCTGATCGAGGAGGTTTCGGAACCTGACGGTGCGCCCGTGAAATCTCGCGTATTCGGGGAAGACCTGGTGGTATTCCGCGACAGCGATGGTCGGGTCGGCGTGATGGACGAATACTGCCCGCACCGCCGCGCCTCTCTGGTCTACGGGCGCAACGAAGAAGGTGGATTGCGCTGCCTCTACCACGGCTGGAAGATGGACGTCGCAGGCAACGTACTGGAGATGGTTTCGGAGCCCCCCTCGAGCTGCATGGCTCAGAAGGTCAAGCACAAGGCGTATCCCAACAAGGAATGGGGCGGGATGGTATGGGCCTATATGGGCCCAGCCGATTCGGTACCGGAATTCACGCCGCCACAATGGGCGCCGAGCGAAGAGGCCAGGGTGAGCATTGCCAAGGTGCTCCTGCCATGCAACTGGGCACAAGTGCTCGAGGGAGCGATCGATTCGGCCCACAGCTCCAGCCTGCACAGCTCCGATATGGTTCCGGCACGGGTGAGCAGCGCAAAGGCCACCTCGAACCTCTGGCTCCGTCCCTCGACCGACAAGGCGCCGCGCTTGCAGGTGCAGCGCGGCGGCTACGGATTCCGCTATGCCGCCATTCGCCGGCCCATCCAGCAGGCGCAGACCCACGACTACGTCCGCTCGACCGTGTTCGTTGCCCCCGCGACGGCATTGATTCCTCCAAACAATCTCTACAACGTCGCCAACGTCAACGTCCCGATGGATGACACGAACACGGCGTTCTACTTTATCGCCTGGGGCCATCCTGCGCAGACACCCGAGACCGAATCCTGGCGCAAGTTCCTCCGCCAGACCGTGGGCGTCGACCTGGACCCGTCCTACCGGCCGCTGCGTAATATGGAGAACCGCTTCTGGCAGGATCGCCAGGCCATGAAGGCTGGCAGCTTCACCGGCATCTCAGGCTTTCCCAATCAGGACGTGGCAATGTGGCTGACCATGGGGCCGATTGCTGACCGAACCCATGACCGGCTCGGTGCCAGCGATCTCGCCATCGTCGAGTTCCGCAAGCAGATGCTGGATGCCGTCAAGGCCTTTCAGGAAGGCAGCGAGGCGATCGGCACCGGCGCCAACGCGGTTCCCGCCGACGTCTGCGCGTTCCAGGCCGTCGTGCCGAAGTCGGACGACTGGCGGACCTTCGCTGTCTCCTACGTATGGGCCGATGGCCAGGACCGGCCAGAGTTCGAGCCCTCTTACTCGATCACGGCGTAGGACGCTCCCGGCGCCTTTCCATTCATCAGATCCAGCCCCCGGAGCCATCGCACGATGACAAAACTACGCCTTTCCGTCGCCATGGGCGACTATGACCGTACCCGCGCCCTGCTCGATGACCGCATCCAGATCGACGGCGTCGATCCGGTCTACATGACCCTCACCCCCGAGGAGATGTTCTTCCGCGCGATGCGCAGCCAGGACTTCGATATCACGGAGCTTTCCTTCTCGAGCTATCTGGTCAAGCACTCGCGTGGCGACTGCCCGTACATCGCCGTCCCCGTCTTTCTCTCCCGTGCTTTCCGCCATACGTCTATCTATGTCCGCAAGGACCGCATCAAGCGGCCCGAAGACCTGAAAGGCCGCCGCATCGGCATCCCCGAATACCAGCTCACCGCGCTCGTATGGGCGCGAGCGATCCTCCAGGACGAGTACGGGGTCCACCCGTCCGACGTCACGTGGGTGCGCGGCGGCATCGATACGCCGGGCCGCCCGGAGAAGGTCAAGCTCCAGTTGCCGCCCGACGTTCGCGTCGAGCCCGCGCCGGAAGGACGCACGATCTCGGACATGCTCGACCGCGGCGAGATCGACGGCTTTATCGCGCCCCGGCCGCCTGGCGCCACGGCATTGCGCAACGAGAACATTGCCTGGCTGTTCGATGATCCCACCGCGGAAGCCAAGGACTATTTCCGTCGCACGGGTGTCTTTCCGATCATGCACGTGGTTGGCGTCCGGAAGACCTTGGCGCAAGCCCATCCCTGGCTTCCCGGCGCGGTGTTCAAGGCGTTCAGTCAGTCCAAGGCCCACGCACTCGAACAGCTGTCCGACACGTCGGCGACAAAAGTGACCATGCCCTTTGTCGAAGAGATGCTGAAGGGCGCTCGCGAGACGCTCGGCGAAGACTACTGGTCCTACGGTGTTCAAGCGAACCGCCGGACCCTGGAAACCTTCGTACGGCATCACCATGGCCAAGGACTGTCCGAGCGCCCGGTCCCGGTGGAAGACATCTTTCACCCGTCCACCTACGAGTCATACAGCATTTGACAAGATCGCGCGCGCGGATGCATCGGGGGAGTGGACTGGGAATCGCTGCGCGCCATCGACCTGTCAATGCGGTTCGACGCCTGAAATGAGAGATTTATGACGACCATCACACAGCCCCTCGCCGATACGCGGATGCTCTTGCGTATCGCCCGCATCCATGACCCGGCGGAAGGGATCCGCAGCTTCGAGCTCGTGCAGCCCGATGGCACCGACCTGCCTCCTTTCACGCCAGGCTCGCATATCAAGGTGCAGACGCCCAACGGCCTGCCGAGGAAGTACTCGCTGTGCAACGACCCCGCGGAACGTCACCGTTACATCATCACCGTGAAGCGTGACGCCAACGGCCAGGGCGGCTCCGTGAGCCTTTGCGACGACGCCAGGGAAGGCGACCTGCTTCCCGTTGGCGTGCCGGAGAATGCATTCCCTCTCGTCGGCAATGCCAGGGCGTTCATCTTCATCGCCGGTGGGATCGGCATCACGCCCATCCTGTCGATGATCCGCAGCTTTGGGGAACTGTCGACGGCCAAGTGGAAGCTCTACTATTTCACGCGCTCACCGGAGACCACCGCGTTCCTGGATGAGTTGCAGGCACCCGAACTCCGGGGCAAGGTAACGATCCATCATGACTTCGGGGATCCCGACAAGGCATTCGACCTGTGGCCGGTGCTGGAGCAGCCGTGCGACACGCACGTCTACTGCTGCGGGCCGCGCGGGCTGATGAACGCCGTGCGTGACATGTCGGGTCACTGGCCCGCCACGAAGATCCACTTTGAGAGCTTCAACGAGGGAGGCGAGGTGCGCGTGGACGACAAGCCGTTCGATGTTGTGCTGAACAGTAGCGGACAGCGCTTCGAGGTTCCGGTGGGCATGAGTATCCTGGATGTCCTGCGTCAGCATGGCTGTGAGGTCCCTTCTTCCTGCGAGAGCGGAACCTGCGGTACTTGCCGCACCACGCTGGTGGCGGGCGAGGCCGACCACCGTGACATGGTCCTGATGCCGGAGGAACTGGAAGGCCAGGTGATGATCTGCGTCTCGCGTGCGAGAAGCGCCGAACTCGTGCTCGAGCTTTGACGTCCTCCCCTGCCTAAAGGCGCCTAAAGGCAGGGGATTCCCACACCTGGCGATGCACGTCCGCATCGGAGAATGTTCAGCGCAGCATTGGTATCACGGTCATGCACGACACCACAGCGACTACAGGTCCACTCTCTTATTCGCAGTCCTGCGATACCTTTCGGCCGCGTCGTGCTGTCTTTCGAACCGCACGCCGAACAGGACTGGGTAGAACCACTTTCGTTCACTTCCTCAAACGTGGCCCCGTGCGCAATCGCTTTGTAACGGAGCTTGTCCCGGAAGAACGACCAGGATGCGTCGTAGAC
>JYOD01000127.1 GCA_000955785.1 Burkholderiaceae bacterium 16 | reverse complement strand
CATGCTTGGAACGAGCGCTCACACCGCCTGATCATGCATCACGATCGCAGCGTCACCAGCGCTACCGCTTGGGTCTGGCTATCTCAGGCACGCTTGCTCGCACGCCGATTGACCAATGCCTGAATTTGTCATCACCCTCTTTGCCGAGGCAAAGAAGAGTGACCGGCGTCCCCCCGCAGGGGGATGTCGTACGCACTTGGGTCCAACAGCCAACGCCGCCCCCAAAATCACATACGGTTTAACCCCCCCCCACCCCCCAACTCCATATCCCTAACCCGAGCCACAGCCTCATCACGACTACTAACCCCAAGCTTGCGAAAAACATTCCGCAAGTGCCACTTCACAGTCTCCGGCGACAGCCCAAGCGTCCGCGCGATTTTCTTGTTGGGCAGCGCCTGCCCAAGCAACCGCACCACATCGGCCTCACGCTCGCTCAACCCTTCCATGCCGGCGGCGTTTGCCGGCTGCCCATCGGAGGAGAGAGGAGACGTGTCCGGAACGGCACCCCCCAGCGCCTCCCGCGCGGAGCGCAGGCGTTCGACATAAAAAGCCAGCAACGGGTCCGCCGCCTGCCCCAGCGTGATCTCACCGACCAGGTCAAGCCCCGCCGGATCCGCATCGAGCAGGCTGCGCACCAGCCCAAGCCGGTGCCCACGGCGCAAAGCCGCCAGCATCTGGTCGCGCGCGGCATCCGGCAGCCCGCGCCGGAAGTCGACCACCGCGCTTTGCCACTGTAACTGCGCCACCTGGCGCTGCCAGCCACGCGCGTCGCACAGGGCGGTCAGCGGCGCCAGGCGCTGCGCCGCCCCGGCAAGGTCGTCATGCGCAAGGCACATTTGGATGCGTGCGCGTTCGGCCACCACCCGGATCTCATCGAGCGCGCTCGGCTGTGCGTGCGGGTGACGTGCATCGATGACCTCCAGGCGCGCCAGCGCGGCTTGCGCGGCGTCCGGATCGCCGCAAGACAGGTGGCGCTGGACCTGGTCCCCCAGGCTATGGGCCAGCAAGCGGTCCAGGCCACGTTGCGCCGCGTACTCTTCCAGCCGCTCCAGGTAGGCAAACGCATCGAGCTGATGGCCGGCCACCCAGTGCGATGCCGACAGCGTTTTGAGCACCCGCAGCACCGAGTCGGGAATCGACACGCGCTCCAGCACGTCCACGCGGTCTTCCAGCAGCCGGCGCGCGCCCGCGATGTCGTTCTGTTCGTAGAGCACTTCGCCAAGCAGCGCGGCGGCAAAGTAGCCGGGTTCGGCCGCGGCGCTGCCAGCCTTGTCCGCCTCGAACAGGATGTCGCGGCAGATGCGCTCGACCTGGATCATCTTGCCCTCCAGGGCGAAGCTGAAGCCCACCATGCAGCGTCCGTTCAGGCTGCCGCCGGTGGTGCCCAGCAGCGGCGCGCCTTCCGCCAGCAGCGGCGGCGCCTCGGCCTGGATGCGGCGCGCGCGCTCGTACTCGCCAAGGTGCATGTACAGCCACGAAAGCAGGTTGTTGCGCGCGCCGACGGTGACCGGTTCGGCGTCGGCGGGCGCCTGCATTAACCGGGGCACCAGTGCCAGCGCGCCATCGGTATCGTCGCATTGCACGGCCAGCCCGAAGCGCAGGATGGTGAGCCGGTAACTGGCCGTCAGGTCGGCTTCGGGAATGTCGGCGAGCAGGCGTTCGATGCTCACTGCGCAAGCGTCCAGGTCGCGCGCGAAGATCTGCATCTGCAGGGTCATCAGGCGCAGCTTGATGCGCGCCTCGATCTGCTCGGCCGGCAGCAGGCGCATCAGCCCGATCAGCTTGCGCAATTCTCCGCGGGCGGTGAGCGTGCCGGCATATTGCTGCACGAGATCCGCGGCCGCGTCGGCTTCTCCCGCCAGCACGGCATGGCGCACGGCTTCTTCCAGCAGGCGGTGCGCGCGGAACCAATGCCAGGCGGCCGCATGCACGGCGCGCTGCTGCCCCTCGCTGCGCGCGCTGAAGCGCTGGAGCAGGGCTTCGCGCAGCAGCGGATGCAGCCGATACCAGGTTTCCCGGTCGGGCCCGTCGACGGGCGTGATGAACAGGTTGTCGTTGTCGAGGCGGGCGAGCAGGGCGACCACCTCGGCGGAGCTTTGCGCTTGCTCGTTCAGCGCCACGCAAAGCGAGGCGCTGAAGCGCTGGCATGCCGCCGCCCGCACCAGCAACTCTGTCTCGGCGGGCGCCAGGCGCGCCAGCACTTCGCGTTCGAAATAGCCGGCGAAGGCGCCGGCATTCTGCACGTTGGCGCGCACGAAGCTGTCGGCGCCGGACTGCGCGCCACTGTGTTGCCTGCGCCGCTTCCAGTGCGTGGCAAACAGTTGCAGCCCGGCTACCCAGCCATCGGTCAGTTCGTGCAGCTGGCGCGCGTCGCGCGCGCTGATATCGCCCAGTTGCGCCTTCAGGAATTGCCCGGATTCCGCCAGCGTGAAGCGCAGGTCGCGCTGGTCCAGTTCCAGCACCAGCCCCTGGTCCCGCAGGCGGCCGAGCGATAGCGGTACCGTGCCGCGCGACGCCAGCACGATATGGAGGTTAGGCGGCGCGTAGTCGAGCAGCCATTGCAGCGACTCGTGCACGCGGGCATCGGCAAGATGGTGCAGTTCGTCGAGCACCAGCACCAGGTCGCGCGGATGGCTGGCGATGCCTTGCACCAGCGCCAGCACGGTGCGCTCGACGACTTCCGCATCCATCCCGCTGCCGCCCAGCAACGCCGCCTCGCGCGTCATCGCGGTATCGACCTGGGCCAGGCTGCCCAGCAGGGCATCGAACCAGCGCGCCAGTTCGCTGTCGTCGGCTGACAGGGTCAGCCAGGCAACATCGAAGCCTAATGCGAGCAGCGCCTGGCGCCACGCCAGCAGCGTGGCGGTCTTCCCGCAGCCGGCCGGGCCTTGCAGCACGATCGCGCGGCGGCGCCGTGCCTCGGTCAGTTGCGCAAGCACGCGTTCGCGCGCCAGGACCCTGACCGTGTCGCGTGGCGGCTGGTGCTTTGTATTGCTGGTGGATTCCGGCGCCGCGCTGGCAGGCGGGCGAGCGCCGGGGGAGGAGGGGCTTTGCGGCATAGGTGACCGGTGCCTTCTTGTCTCCGAGCACTGGCCATGCCGGCCAGCGTCGATGTCAATCGAAATGGTGATGCATTGTACAGGCGGCCCGGCGCAATTCGGCCGGCGCGCCGAAGCGGCGTGTGCTCCGCATGCATCCCGCTCTTGCCTCGCTCGGGCATTCGCCCAGCCACCCGGATCAGGTGGGCCGCCCCGAACCATGGCTTGCGCCATGCATGGCTAGTATATATTTCGCGCAATCCCCGAAGCGCGCGTTCTCCCGCCCACGCGCCACGTCCGGACACCCGATATCCACCGGGACAGGCCGGCGGTCCTTTTCTCGCACCGCCTGGCCCGCATTGCCGAGAGCCGAATTTCGATGGAACGGTATCAACCTGCTCCCATTACCAAGCTGGCGCCGCCTCGCCTTGGCAGCCGCTCGATCCCGCGTGAAGACCTGCTTGCCGGCCTGCACGATGTGCGCCAGCGCAAGCTGGTGCTGATCACTGCCGGCGCGGGATTCGGCAAGACCACCCTGATGGCGCAGTGGCGCCAGAAGCTGATCGGGGAGGGCGCCGGCGTAGCGTGGCTTTCGCTGGACGCCGAAGACGAAGCGCCGGAGGTGTTCCGCGCCAGCCTGCGTGCCGCCTTGCAGCATGCGCGGCTCGCGCCGCCATGGCAGGACGATGCGCTGGCGGCCCCGGAATTGCTGGCTGCCGGCTATATCCAGGCGCTGGCCGGCGCGAAGAGCTGTACCTGATGATCGACGAGTCCGACCGGGCCAGCCATCCCGCCAGCCGTGCCTTGCTACAGGCCATCCTTGAGGCACGGTTGCCCAACCTCCACGTCGTCATGGCATCGCGCAAGGCACCGGCCCTATTGCTGGGCCGTCTGCGCGCAGTGGGGGAGCTAGGTGAAGTGGGCGGCGCGGACCTGGCATTCTCCTTCCGGGAAACCCTTGCCTTCCTGCAGGCGCATCTCGATGCGCACGTGGGCCTGGACGCCGCCACGCGGCTCCATGCGCTCTGTGCCGGCTGGCCAATCGGATTGCAACTGATGGCGGCCTCGTTGAAGGCGGGGCAGCGCAATCCGGTGCGCCTGCGCGCGCTGGCGCCCGATGCGGATAGCCTGCACGCCTACTTGTCGGAAGACGTCGTGGCCGGGTTGCCAGCGGACCTGCTCAACTTCATGCAAGGCTTGTCGGTGCTGCCGCGGTTCAACGCGGCGCTGGCCGCCCATGTCACGGGCTCGGAGCATGCGGACGCGTTGCTTGCCTCTGTCGACGCGCGCGGCCTGTTCCTGCTGCCCGCGCAGGCGGAGGACCAGGCCCGGTGGTACCGCTTTCATCCCATGTTCGCGGCATTCCTGAGCCAGCGCCTGGCATGCGGCCAGCAGGACGTGGCTGGCCTGCACCGGCGAGCCACCGGATGGTTTGTGCAGCAAGGGCGCTTTGCCGAGGCGATTCCGCATGCCTTGCTGAGCGAGGATTTCGATGCGGTTGTCCGCCTGGTTGAGTGTTCGATGCCGGCCTTGCCCAGCGTGAGCCAGTTGCGGGCCTTCCGGCAGTGGGCCGAAATGGTGCCTCCCGCCCGGCTGGCGGGGCATCCGCGCCTGCTGCTGCTCGCCGCCTGGCGAGCGCGGTAACGGCGCGGCCCGCCGAAGCCGAGCAATGGCTGACCGCCCTGGAAGCCGTCAGGGCTGGCGCCAGCGGGTCGCGGCATGGCAGGCTGCTGCGCGCCGTGATCGCCATGCAGCGCGACGAAGTGGCACTGCTGGACGCCACCCTGGCAACGCTTGAAAACGCCGCGCTGGGCCATCCGGCGCTGGAGCACATCAGGCTTGGCCTGACCGTGCGCAGCCTGACCGCGCGCGGCCGCCACGCGCAGGCGCGGGATATCCTGGGTTCCGCCGCCGCAAGCGCGATGCGTACCGGCACGGGCGAGCTGGCGCTGATGGCCAGGGCAAGCGCCGCCAGCGCAATCCTGCTGGAGGGCAATGCGCTGCAAGCCGAGCGCATGGTCAAGGACGCGCTCGCAGAGGCGGAACGCCACCATGGCCGCCGCTCGGTCAGTGCCTGCTACTGCGCGGCAACGGTGGCCGTAGTCCTGTACGAGCGGGACAAGACCGAGGAAGCACGGCATGTGCTGGCGGATCGCCTGGACATGCTCAAGCTATCGTCGCCCGATGTGGCGCTGCGCGCCGCGCTGTGCCATGCGCGTCTGCAAGTGCTTGGCAAGCTGCCGCACGAGGCCATGGCATTCCTGATCGATATGGAGGCGCATTTCCGCCGCCGTGGCATCTGGCGCGGGATGGCGCATATGGTGGCGGAACGGCAGCGGATCGTGCTTGCCGGCGGCGACTGGCGGCACGCGCAGTCGCTGCAGGCTACGCTCGACGGCCTGGCGCATGACCAGACGGGCGCGGAGCCGCGCGCGGCCGAGATCGTGGCGATCGCAGCGCTGTCGCGGGCCAGGCTCCTCCTGGCCATGGGCGAGGCGCAAGGCGCGCTGCTGGCGCTGGACGCTGTCCGCGCCACAGCCACGGCACTGGGCAGGGAGGGGCTGATGGTCACGACCGATCTGCTGCAGGCGCTGGCGCTGGATGCGCTCGGGCGGCGCGACGAAGTGATTGCATGCATGGAGCCGGCGGTGGCTACGGCTTACCGGCTTGGCCTGGTGCGGACGCTGCTCGACGAAGGCAAGGGCGTTCGCGTCCTGCTGGGCTGCCTGCCGCGGCGCAGGGACAGTGCGCAGGAGGACTACCTTGCCGGCTTGCGGGGGATGCCGCTTGTCATGCCCGCGGCCGGGCCCGATCGCACTATCGCGGCGGCGCCGCAGGATGGCCTGACGGAGTTGTCGGGCCTGACCAGGCGGGAGCGGGAAATATTGGGGCTGCTCGAGCAGTCAATGTCGAACAAGAGAATCGCGCTGGCGCTGAATATCAGCGAGTTCACGGTCAAGTGGAATCTCCGGCAGATATTTGCC
Source organism: Burkholderiaceae bacterium 16 (assembly GCA_000955785.1). Lineage (GTDB taxonomy): Bacteria > Pseudomonadota > Gammaproteobacteria > Burkholderiales > Burkholderiaceae > Cupriavidus. Next base: position 39,733 of record JYOD01000127.1, on the reverse strand, counting down.
AAGCTTGGCGTTTCGCGGCGCTACGATGCCATCGTGGCTGCGCGCAGGCAGGGGCAGCAGACGGGGGCTGGCTGACGGGGCTGCCAGTGCGATAGCGATCGTCATAGGTGACGCCTTCATTCAGGTTCATCCGACTTTCGTGTGGGTCGATTCATCGCTCGGCTAGTTCCAGCACCGCCGTAGCTCCCCTCTCCCATTTCATGGGAGAGGGGAGCAAACCAGCGTTTTGCTGCCGGCAACTCGCACCGCACGCACTACCCACACGAAAATCCGAAGCACCTCAATTCAAAGCAAAGTCGATGGTCGTTTCTTGCCTGCCTCATGCCGCCCAGGCATCCGCATCGGCGGTCGGGCAGGCCGCGTGTAGCACCGAGGCGAGGATCATGGCTTCGGTGTTGCGCGCCGGCGGCCGGCAGGGGCGCGGGCGGTAGACCGCCTGGCCCATGGCGATGGGGAGGCCGCTGAGGGCGCACACGCCAGCTTCGCGCGCCGATACAGCTGCCCAGATCTGGGCGCCGTAGCGGCAATGGGTGGCATCACGCCAGCTGATCACCGCCAAGGTGGAACTGGGCCGCTCCACGACGCTGACGATGGCGGTGTGGCGGCGGTGCCGGGGGTCTTCCTCATCGGGCCAGGCGCTACCGGCGTACAGCTGGAAGGCTTGGCGCGCACGGAGCAGGCCGATGGTGCTGCCCCACGGGTCGGGGCGGTCCGTCCGCCCGCGCGGATGGGGTGGGGGATGTGGCGGGATTCGGGTGCGCGGGCATGGTCAGCTCCGGATGATGGAAACGGACAGGATCGTGGGCAGCGTCATGGGCTGGGGCTCAGCCGGCCTTCGCAGCCTTGCCGGTCTTGACGCGCCAGCAATAGGGGGTATCGCCGACGAAGCGCTTGAACACGGTGGTGAAATGCGCCTGGGAGCGGAAGCCGCAGCGCAGGGCCACGTCGAGTACGTTGCCGTCGGCGTGCCTCAGCAGCTCCTGCGCATGTTCGATGCGCCGTCGCAGCAAGTATTCGTGCGGGCGCAGGCCGGTGGCGCGGCGGAACTGGGCAGCGAAGTGCATCCGGGTCAGGCCCGCGCTGCCGGCGATATCGGCCAGGCCGATCGGGTCCGACAAGTGGGCGTCGATGAATTCCACCACCCTGCGCAAGCGCCAGGCGGGCAGCCTGGCCGGCACACGCGCATCGGCGGCGGCGCGGTTGAAGTGGCCGGCCACGATGCGCGAGACGATCGCCAGCCCGACGCTGTCGCAGAAGATGCGGCCCAGCCCGGGATCCTGCGAATGCGCCAGGGCGAGCGCCTGGCCCAGCCGTTCCATGGTCGGGTTGGTGACCAGGCGCGGGTCGCCTAGCAGCATGTCGCCGGCATGCGCGTGCCCGAACTGGTCGGCGTAGCACTCGGCCAGCACTGCCTGCGAGACAAACAGGTGCAGCACGTCGCTGGCGGAGGTGAAGACCGCATTGACCGGCACGCCCGGTGCGGTGATCTGCGCCGCGCCCGATGCGATGCGGCCATCGAACACCCGCAGGCCCGCCGAAGCGAAGCTGACCGACATCGAGCGCAGGCTCAGCCCGATGCAGTGCTCGCTGTCGTGTCCCGCATGGCTGACCTCGAGCGGCGTGGCGCCGGTGTGCGTCCAGCGCGACACCGGCACGCGGTCCCACTGCCGGGCGCCGGCGTCGCCGCGCCGGGGCGCGCAGCGCCATTGGCGTTCCTCGCGGATGGGACCATCCGCGCAGGCCGGGGCGGGGGGGGCACGATGCGTGCGGGCGTCAAGGCCAAGCCGCTGATCGAGTCGAGATCGGGAGTCAGAAGGTCGTTCATGTTGGTTTGCCTGGTGGCGCGACGGGCCTCGCATGCTGCGTCGCGGCGGTATCTGCAAGGTACGCCACCAGGCGCCGTGCAACTAGACGTAAATCGGGTTGCCCAGGACCTAATTTCGTCTGACAACGTCATACGATGGTCGTAGGACGCCCAGCCGCTGACCTGGAAATACGCCACCGCGATCCGGCAGCGGATGGGAAAAGCCGTTGCCCGCGGGGTCATGGCACCGGCGCCAGCTACCTTCGTTTTTCGGGTCGGAATTAACATCAAAATAATTGAGTAATTCATCCACGATTCTGCTCATCATCGCCTAGAATGCTCCCGTATAGTTCGAAAAATGGACGGCTAATAGACAAAAAACCCCCGCTCCATGAAGTTCAACAAATTTCAATGATAGAGCGCAAATCATGTCCAATCCGAAACTCCAGGTGCTGACCCCGCAAAACAGCCAGCTGATCTTCATCGACCACCAGCCGCAGATGGCCTTCGGCGTGCAGTCGATGGATCGCCAGGCGATGAAGAACAATGCCGTGGGCCTGGCCAAGGCCGCCAGGATCTTCAGCATCCCGACCACCATCACCACGGTCGAGTCGGATTCCTTCTCGGGCTACACCTACCCCGAGTTGCTGGACGTGTTCCCCGAGCAGCCGACGCTGGAACGCACCTCGATGAACTCGTGGGACGACCAGAAGGTGCGCGACGCGCTGGCCGCCAACGGCCGCAAGAAGGTCATCGTCGCCGGCCTGTGGACCGAGGTCTGCAACACCACCTTCGCGCTGAGTGCGATGAACGAGAGCGACTACGAGATCTACATGGTGGCCGACGCCTCAGGCGGCACCAGCAAGGAAGCGCACGACTACGCCATGCAGCGCATGGTGCAGGCCGGCGTGGTGCCGGTGACCTGGCAACAGGTGCTGCTCGAATGGCAGCGCGACTGGGCCTGCCGCGACACCTACGACGCGGTGATGCAACTGGTCAAGGAACACTCCGGCGCCTACGGCATGGGCGTGGACTACGCCTACACCATGGTGCACAAGGCCGCGCAGCGCACCGCCACGCCCCACGCGTCGCTCGCGCCGGTGCCGGCGCGCTGAGCCGCATCGCCGTGCCGGCTAGGCAGGCTGCACCAGGCCCATGATGCGCCTGCCCAGCGAGATGCCCCACTCGGCCAGGCGCTTGTCTGCGGCCCATTGGCTTCGATCCCATAGCGCGAGCGCGTCGTGGATGCGGTCCCCGCCGGCCTGCAGCGCGCGCGCCAGGGCCACGGCATTGGCTGCCGCCTTGCCCGCGCCAGCGCCGGTATGCGGTCGCGCCACGAAGGCGGCGTCGCCGAGCAGCACGGCGCGGCCGAAACGCATGCGCGGCGCCGCGTAATCCTGGATCAGTTGCAGAAAGGGATCGGGGGTCGATTTGACCAGCGCCGCGAACACTGGCGCGAGGTTGTCCGCCGCGGCAAGCTGCAGCGCCTGGGCATCGGCATCCTTGACCGCGCCCGGGGGAAGCGAATGCGTGTGCTGTCGGCCATGGCGGTCCAGCAGCACGGCCGCCAGCGGTTCTCCGGCGGGCAGCGCGCGGTACCAGACCCAGTTCAGGCGCCGTTCGTTGTGACGGACCGACCCGTCCTCGCCGGGAATCAGGTAGGTCAGCATCTGGTGTCCCGGGCCGTCCTGGAAGGCAAAGGTTTCGACCAGCAGCGACCGGGCCCGCGCGTCCAGCGCAGCCTCGGGCAGCACGCCGCGCCAGGCGACATAGCCGGCATAGGCGGGCACATCGCCGGGCAGCAACGCCTGCCGCACCGTGGACAGCGGTCCGTCGGCGCCGACCAGGAGATCCGCGCGCTCGGTGCGGCCGGAGGCAAAGCGTGCCGTCATGTGATCGGCCTCGCGGGCCAGCGCGACCAGTTCCTCGCCGGCATGGATCACGCCCGGATCGAGCGCGCCCTTCATCAGGGCATAGAGCCCGTTCCAGGCGATCTGCGTCTGCGGCATGTAGATGCAGCGGAGCACGCCGTCGCGGTCCAGGAAGATGCGGTCCTTCGACGGCACGCCGAAGCCGGGCGGGTGCGCCACCCCGGCAAAGTCCAGCGCGTCGAGCACGCCGGGCTGCAGCACGAGCCCGCCGCCGCGGCTGTCGAGCTGCTGCGGCGACCGCTCGAAGACATCGACATCCCAGCCGATCGCGCGCAGGCATATGGCGGTAAAGAGGCCGCCGAGGGAGCCGCCGATCACGACGGCGCGGTAAGGTTTGGACGTGGGCATGGTGGTCATGGCGTTGAGGTTCAGGGGCCGGGCACCGGTTGGTGCACAGGGCGTGGCAAGCTGCGCGCTATGGCGCGATTTCCCTGCGCAGCCGCTCGCCGCCCAGCGGCATGTCGCGCAGGCGCTTGCCGGTGGCATCGAACAGGGCATTGCCGATGGCGCCCGCGGTGGGCCCCATCGCCGCTTCGGCCACGCCCAGGAACGGCGTGCCGGGGCGGTCGATCAGGTGCACGTTGATGGTGGTGGGCACGGCGGAAAAGCGCATGATCGGGTAAGTGCTCCAGTCGAAGCTGCCGATGCCGCTGGTGTCGAAGCGCAGCCGCTCGTACAGCGTCCAGCTCGCGGACTGCAGGATGCCGCCCTCGATCTGGTTGCGCACGCCATCCGGACTGACGATCTGCCCGCAATCGACGGCCACCTCGGCATGCTCGAGACGCACCAGGCCCGTGTCGCGCACCACCGAAATCTCCAGCGCGATCGCCACGTAGCCCATCAGGTTCTTGTACCTGGCGAACGCGAAGCCGACGCCGCGGCCGGGCTTGCGGCCGCGCCTGGGCCAACCGAACCTGGCCGCGGCGAGCTGGATCACGTCGCGCGCGCTGGTCTTTCATATGCCGCAGCCGGAACGCCACGGGGTCGGTGCTGGCCGCGGCGGCCAGCTCGTCCATGAAGCTCTCGATCGAGAAGACGTTCATGTGCGCGCCCAGCGAGCGCATCGCCGAGGTGCGCAGCGGCATGGTCGGCGAGAAGTGATTGACGATGTGCGAGGCCGGTAGCTGGTAGAGCGGAATCGCGTTGCGGTCGCCGCCGCCCTCGGGCTGCAGCATCGGGACCGAGGGCGCGGGGACGAAGGGCCTGGCCAGCTGGGTGGCGGGCAGCAGCCGGCCCGCGTTGACCACGCGCTCGTTATGCGAGCTGCTCCACAGCGCGTAGTCCCAGTCGACGATATGGCCGCCGGCATCGAGCGAGGCCTTGACCTCGGTGACCATGGGTGGCGTGTAGTGGTCCCACAGGTTCTCCTGGTCGCGCATCCATTGCACGCGCACCGGCTGTGCGGGCAGGGCGCGGGCCAGATAGGCGGCGTGCGCCGCGGCGTCGTCGGCGCCGTTGTGCCCGTAGCAGCCCGAGCCATCCATGTGGATGCAGCGCAGCTTGTCCTTGGGCATCGACAGCATCTCGGCCAGTCCGTCGCGTAGCGGGTAGACGCCCTGGGAGTGGGTCCATACGGTCAGCACGCCGTCCTGCATCTGCGCGACGGCGCACGAGGGGCCGATCGATCCGTGCATCAGGTAGTGCTTGGAATAGGTGGCGGCCAGCGTCCTGGCGCCTGCCGGCACTGCGCCTCGCGTGTTAGCGATCTCGATGTGCTGCGTGGAGATCTGCTTGAGCTGCGCGATCACGTCGGCGGGGCGGGGCAGCGGGCGCCCCTTGCTCCAGCGGCAGGCGGCGCCGAGCGCGCGCTGCGCGAGCACCGCCTGCCATTCGCCCCTGGCCACCACGGCGAGCAGGTTGCCGTCGCGCACGACGGCGATCACGCCGGGCATGGACTTGACCGTGGCCTCGTCGACCGACAGCAGGGCGGCGTCATAGGCAGGCGGCAGCACCACGCGCGCATGCACCATGCCCGGCATGGCCAGGTCCTGGACATAGCCCGGCTTGCCGGTGACCTTGCCGGGAATGTCCAGCCGGGGCATCGACGTGCCGATCACGGAGAACGATTTCGGGTCGCGCAGCGGCGAGGCGGGTGTGGCCGCGCGGTGCAGGTTTACCGCTGGCAACAGTTCGCCGAACGACAGCGAGCGCCCGTCGCGGGCCGTGATGCGCGCATTGCCGACCGACAGCGACGCCGCATCGACACGCAACTGCCGCGCGGCCGCGTCTGTCAGCAGCCCGCGCACCTGGGCCGCCGCGTTGAGCAGGGCGCTGCCGCTGTCGGCCATGGTGTGGCTGCCGGCGGTCAGCCCTTCGTCCGGCGAACGGCCGGTATCGGCGGTCAGGAAGGTGATCAGCGCGGGCGCCATCTGCAGTTCCTCGGCCGCCACCTGGAGCAGCGCGGTGCGCACACCGGTGCCCAGCTCGACCTTGCCGGTGTACACCGTGACCTGGTTGTCCGGGGCGATCCTGATCCAGGCGTCGAGATAGGGGTTGGTCTTCAGGCTGCCTGCCAGCGCCTGGTATTGGCGCGCGACCTGGACGGCCGCGCCCTCGTCGTCCAGCACGGTCTGCGCCATGGCCTTGCGGCCCGGCAGCAGCGTGAAGCCCACCACCAGCGAGCCCGAGACCAGGAAGGCGCGGCGGCCCGGGTCGATGTCGCCGTCATCGCCGCTCATTGCGCACCCTTTTGGTTGCCCTCGGCCTTGACCCCGCCCGGGCGCACGGGGCGGGGCGTGCCGGCCACGGCGCGGATGGCCGCCAGGATGCGCATATGGGTGCCGCACCGGCACAGGTTGGGTTCCATGTGCGCCCGCAACTCGGCGTCGGTGGGATGCGCGTTGACCTCCAGCAGGGCCTGCGCGCGCATGATCATGCCGGCGATGCAGTAGCCGCACTGCGCCGCCTGGTGTTCGATGAACGCCTTCTGCAAGGAGCCCGGCCTGTCGGCGGTGCCCAGGTTCTCGATGGTGCGCACCGGCCGGCTGCCGATCGATGCCACTGGCATCAGGCACGAAAACACGGGACGGTCGCCGACAATGACGGTGCAGGCACCGCACTGGCCCAGGCCGCAGCCGAACTTGGCGCCGTGCAGGTGCAGTTCGTCACGCAGTGCGTAGAGCAGAGGCGTGGACGGATCGATGTCCAACTGGTGGCTGGCGCCGTTGACGGTGAGCTTGATCATCTCGCTTCGTCCCCTTTCCTGAGGTTCGCGATGGTGTCCTGCACGCCGGTCCACGGCGGCTGCCGGGAGTAGGTGGCGCGCAGGTAGGCCGCCAGGTCGGCAAGCTGCTGGTCGTCGAAGGCCTGCGCGAACGCAGGCATGTAGTGCATGGCGTCCTCGCCGTTCCACGCCACGCCCTGCAGCATCATCTGGATGGCGTTGCGCGGCGTGCTCGCGTTGACCGCGGAACTGGTGAGGAGGCTGGGGCGCCCGCCCACGCTTTGCATCGGCGAACCCAGGCCGTGGCAGGCGGCGCATGCCCCGGTGAACAGCGTCGCGCCGCGCGCGATGGCGGACTGGTCAGGCGCGGCCGCCGACACCGGCACCACGGCTGGCGCGGGCGCCGGATTCTGCAGCGACATCAGATAGGTCGCGATGGCATCGACGTCCGCCTCCGGCACGGTGGCCAGTTCGAGTGTGACCGGTAGCATCGGGCCGGCTGCCGCGCCATGCGCGCGGGAGATGCCGGTGCGCAGGTAGGTGGCGAGCTGCACCTTGGTCCAGGGCACTGGCCCGTTGACAAGGTGGTTAAGCGGCGGCGCTTCCCAGTTGTCCACCACGCCGCCGGCGAAGGCGCGGCCCGGTTTTTCCCCGCCGATCGCATTGAGCGGCGAGTGGCAGGCGGCGCAGTGGCCAAGTCCGTCCACCAGCAGGCGGCCGCGGTTCCAGGCTTCGTCTTGCGCGGGATCGCGCTGCGCTTCGCCCGGCCGCAGGAACAGCACGTTCCAGAAGGCAACCAGGGGCCGGAAGTTGAGCGGGAAGATCAGCGCATTGGCGGGTGGCTTGGCGGTCACGGGCTCGCGCCGCATCAGGTAGGCATAAGCTGCCTCGATGTCGCGGTCCGACATCCTGGTGAAGTGGATGTATGGGAACGCCGGGTAGAGCTGGTGGCCGTCGCGCGCGATGCCGTGCCGCATGGCGCGCGCGAAGGCGTCCAGCGACCAGTTGCCGATGCCGGTTTCCACGTCGGGCGTGATGTTGGTGGCGTAGATCGTGCCGAACGGCGTGACCAGCGGCAGGCCACCGCCAAAGGGCTGGCCGCCCTTGGCCGTATGGCACACCGCGCAGTCGCCGAGCGCGACCACGCGGGCGCCCTCCAGCGTCAGCGCCCGGTCGAAGGAAGAGGGCGCCGGCGCGGGGATCGGCGCGATGGCCGGCTCCCACATGATGCAGGCCGCGGCCACCAGGGCAGCCGCCGCTGCCCCTGCCGCGGCGAGAATGACAGGCCGGCGTTTCATGCTTGCCCTGCCGGGAAGAGACGCCATTTCATTACGGTAGTCCTGGTGTCGATGGAGGCCCGTGGCACGCATCCCATGCATCGGGACCTTTGGCAGCCGGCGGGAAGGCACTGTGCTCGGGTTGCATGGTAGGAGCCGTGTTGACCGCCAACAATCAGCGAGTGGTCTGTGGCGCCCAGACCAAAGTATGAGAGGGCTGCGCGAGCAGCCAGGCCAGCGTTGCCTGATTGCACGGGGCCGTACGCCCCTGCAGGTGCCTGGCAGGCCACCTCGGAAATTCGCGCGAGGAACGGACTGCGCATCACTGCATGCCGCCATGCAAGTATTCGCGTGTATGCAGGATGGCTCTGCTATTCTTGGCGCGCCCGCAACTGCCGCGGGCCGCAAGACGATTGCCAGCTTGCAGGTCGATTCACACAAAACACTATGTCCGCAAACGCAGGCGCCCCCACTCCACTCGCCGCCTCCGGCGCGACCGACGCATTCGGTTGCGCAGCGGCGGCGCTCCGCAACGATCAGACGCTCGCCGGCAGCGAGATCCAGTTCCATCGCAAGACCTCGGCCAGCGGCAATGCCAGCCAGGTGTCCACCCCGGCATCGGATCGCGGGTTCCTGGTGGGTATTTCACTGTGCACGGGACATCGCCGCCGGATATTCCATGCACATCGCGCGACCACCCATGACTTCGAGAACAGCTCCATCTACATACGGAATTTCGGCGAGGACTACAAGGCCGATTTCTATGGCCAATTCGATTTCATCCTGCTGGATATTTCCCGTGCCTTCATCGAACGCACCAGCGGGGAACTAGGCCGTTCGCGCATCCGGGGGCTGCGCGGCGCGGCGGGTGAGCGGGACCATGTGCTGGCGCATCTGGCGCAGGCGGCGGTGCCGGCGCTCAGCCGGCCCGAGAACGCCAGCAGGCTGTACGTCGACCAGCTGGGATTCGCCATCGGCACCTATCTGGTCGAGCACTATGGCAATGCCAGGGTGGCCACGCCCAAGACCAACCGCTTGCTGTCGCAACGCAGCCTGGCGATGGCCAAGGAAATGCTGGCCGCGCAGATCGACGGTGACCTGTCCATCGCGGACATCGCGGATGCCTGCAGGCTGTCGCGCAGCCATTTCACCCGCGCCTTCCGCGATACCACCGGGCAGGCCCCCTATCAATGGCTGATGGCGCTGCGTCTGGAGCGCGCCCGCACACTGCTGCGCGACACGGCGCTGCCATTGGCGCAGGTGGCCATCGCCTGCGGCTTCTCCGACCAGAGCCATTTCACCCACGCGTTCTCGCGGGCGCTCGGCGTATCGCCCGGCAACTGGCGCCGCGGGGTTGGCTGCTGAAGGCGTTCAGCCTCTGGCCGGGCCGCTGGTGAATCCCACACGGCCGGCCTTTCCGGCGTCCACTCGGTAGCAGTCCTTCATCCTATGGTTTGAGGCCGTGCCGCCCCGCAACGCACCGGCCGTGCAAACGGAACAAAAGCAGCACGCGCGCAAAAGCGCGGCCGGCTCGCCTTGCGTACCCTGCGTGCAACGCCGCCCCCTTGGCGGCCGCACCTGCGGGGCCGCTTGCCAGCCCTGACCGCAGAAACGTCCTTCGACGCTGCTTCCAAACCGAGGTTGAACATCATGCCCTCCACACGCGCACTGGCGGCCACCGCCGCCGAGCCGTCCGCGCCTGCCGACCCCGGCACACAGGCGCCCGTCACCGAAGCGGCCGCGCCCGCCGCCACATCTGCCGCGCCCGGCGCAGCCAGCGACAAACTGCCTGGGCATCTCGTGCTGCTATTGGCCGCCGGTGCCGGGCTGTCGGTGGCCTCGCTCTACTACAGCCAGCCGATGCTGGGTGTGCTGGGCGCCGACATCGGCGCCTCCGACAGCGCCGTCGGCATGGTGCCCACGCTGACGCAACTGGGTTATGCGCTGGGCATTCTGCTGCTGGCGCCGCTGGGCGACCGCTACGACCGGCGCCGCATCATCCTGATCAAGGCGGCGATACTGACCGCGGCGCTGCTGGCCGGCGCGGCCTCGTCGGGCATCGGCCTGCTGCTGGCGTCGAGCGCGGCCATCGGCATCGCGGCGACCATGGCGCAGGACATCGTGCCGGCCGCCGCCACGCTGGCGCCGGAGTCGCATCGTGGCAAGGTGGTGGGCACCGTCATGACCGGGCTGCTGCTGGGCATCCTGCTGTCGCGCGTGGTCAGCGGCTTTGTGGCCGAGCATTTCGGCTGGCGCGCGATGTTCGCCGGCGCGGCCGCCAGCATCGCGCTGATCGGGCTGGCCGCATGGCGCGGGCTGCCGCACTTCCATGCCACCACGCATCTGGCCTACCGCGAGCTGCTGGGTTCGCTGTTCAAGCTGTGGCGCAGCCATGCCGCACTGCGCCGCGCCATGCTGGCGCAGGGCCTGCTGTCGGTCGGCTTCAGTGCGTTCTGGTCGACGCTGGCCATCATGCTGCATGGCGAGCCCTTTCACCTGGGCAGCGCCAGCGCCGGGGCCTTCGGCCTGGCGGGCGCCGCCGGCGCGCTGGCAGCGCCGCTTGCCGGCCGCATCGCCGACCGGCGCGGCCCCGAGCTGGTCACGCGCCTGGGCGCCGCGCTGACCACGCTATCCTTCGCCGCCATGCTGCTGTCGCCGTGGCTGGCGCCGCATGTGCGGCTGTGGCTGATCGTGGCCAGTGCGGTGGGCTTCGACCTGGGCGTGCAGGTTGCGCTGGTGGCGCACCAGACCATCATCTACGGCATCGAGCCGGGCGCGCGCAGCCGCCTCAACGCGGTGCTGTTCGTCGGCATGTTCGCTGGCATGGCGGCGGGCGCGGCGTTGGGCAGCCTGATGCTGTCGCGCTGGGGCTGGAGCGGGGTGGCGGCGCTGGCCACCGCGAGCGCGGCCGGCGGGCTGCTGGTGCGGCTGTGGCCCGGCGCGCGGCTGGCCAGGTGAGGCGGCGCGCGCGGCACGGACAGGATCATTCGGCGATGGGGCTGCAGGGCAACCGAGGGTTGGACCGGTTCGGTGCCCGATGATAGGTGTTGCCCGCGCCGGACGCCACTGTCCGATGGTATGAGTAGACGGGCCGTGACGGTGTTTGCACAATGCGGCAATCGACCGGTGGCATCGCCGCCTGCCGCGCCTGCGGGTGCTTCTGGCCGTCGGCCGCATGACGGGGCGGCGGCCCCCGGAAACCTAGCCACCTACCTATGACCGAATCCCAAGCCGGCGCCGCCGGTTCTCCCTGGAGCCCGCTGCGGCACCGCACATTCCGCATGCTGTGGATTGCCACCGTGGCGTCCAACGTGGGCACCTGGATGAACGACGTCGGTGCCAGTTGGCTGATGACGTCGCTCGACCCGGACCCGCTGATGGTGGCTCTGGTGCAGGCCGCGGGCAGCCTGCCGATGTTCCTGTTCGCGCTGCCTTCCGGGGTGCTTGCCGACATTGTGGACCGGCGACGCTACCTGATCTTCGCGCAACTGTGGACGCTGGCCGTGGCGCTGGTGCTGGGCGTGCTGGCGCTGGCCGGCCTGGTCAACGCCCATATCTTGCTGCTTGCCGCGTTCTTGCTGAGCACCGGAGCGGCGATGAGCTCGCCCCCGTTCCAGGCCATCGTGCCGGAGCTGGTGGCCAATGCCGACCTGCCGCCGGCGATCGCCCTGAACTCGCTGGGCATCAATATCAGCCGTGCCATCGGGCCCGCGCTGGGCGGCCTGATCCTGTCGTTCGCCGGGCCCGCGGCGGTGTTCCTGCTCAATGCGCTGTCGGTGTCGGGCGTCCTGCTGGTCTTGGTGCGCTGGAAATCGGAGCCTGCCCGGCGCAATTTGCCGCCGGAGCATTTCTTCTCGGCGGTGCGCGCGGGGCTGCGCTACGTGGAGGCCGCGCCACTGCTGCGGATCGTGCTGGTGCGGGCGGTGGCGTTCTTCCTCTTCGCCAGCGCCGGCTGGGCGCTGCTGCCGCTGGTGGCACGGCGGGAACTGGGCCTGGGCCCGGGCGGCTACGGCTTGCTGCTGACCAGCATCGGGCTGGGCGCGGTCGGCGGCGCGCTGTTGCTGCCCAGGCTGCAACGCCGCATCCCGGCCGACCGCCTGATGGTGCTGGCCAGCCTGCTGTTCGCGCTGAGCCTGCTGGCGCTGGCCTATGTGCGCCAGTTCTGGCTGCTGGCGGCGGCGCTGCTGTTCGCCGGGCTGGCATGGATCGCGGTGCTGTCCACGCTTAACGTGGCTGCCCAGCGCAGCGCGGCGGGCTGGGTCAAGGCGCGCGCGCTGGCGGCCTACCTGACCGTCTTCTTCGGCGCCATGACCGCTGGCAGCGCGCTGTGGGGAAAGACGGCCGGGCTGCTTGGCATTCCCTCTGCGCTGGTGATCGCAGCCGCGGGCCTGGCCCTGGCCAGTGCCACGGCGCTGCGCTGGCGCCTGGGCGTGTCGCCGGAACTGGACCTGGCGCCGTCGGGCTACCTGCATCCCGGGACGCTGGACGTCTCGCATGACCGGGGGCCGGTGATGATCTGCGTGGAGTACGACGTGGCACCGGATCAGGCCACGGAGTTTGCCAAGGCCGTGCAGGAGATGCGTCGCATCCGCCGCCGCGGCGGCGCGTTGTCCTGGGGCGTCTACGAGGACCTGGCCGCGCCCGGCCGCTTCGTCGAAACCTTCCTGGTGGAGTCGTGGCTGGAGCATCTGCGCCAGCACGAGCGCCACACCATGAACGACAAGGCGATCCAGACCCGCGTGCAGGGTTTCCGCCGTGGCGCCATGCCGCCCGGCGCGCGGCACCTGGCTGCGCCGGGCTGAAGCCCGGTCAGGGCAGGGCGGCTTCGGGGCGCCGCCGCAGTTGCCTGGATATCTCGAGCACCAGCAGCAGCACCAGGACCGCGCCGATGCCGAACAGGGCCGGGATGCCAGCCGTGTCCACCAGCCGCGCGGCGAGCAGCACGCCCAGGCCCTGGCCCGCGAACAGGCAGAACGCGAACAGGGCGACGGCGTTGGCCCGCTGCGTGGGGGCCATCTGCGTGGCGATGGTCTGCATGGCGTTCAGCACGATGTAGTAGCCGCAACCGCCTGCCAGGCAGCCGGCGGCGATCCACAGCCAGTGCTGCCCGAGCGCGATGCAGGCCATGCCCGCGCTCAGCAGCACGGCCGACAGGCACGCCAGGCGCCAGCGTCCCAGCCGGCGGATCAGCGCCGGCGCGAGGCCTGCATACAGCAGCCCGCCGATGCCGTGCATGGCCGTGATGGCACCGGCCGCTGCCAGCGACAAGCCGAAGTGGTACTTCAGATAGGTCGCCACGAAGGCGAACACGCTTGGGCACACGAAGCCCAGCAGCAGCGTCATGCAGAGCACCCGGCGCACCCAGGCGGACTGGAGCAGGGCGGTGGCCCTGGGCCGCAGGTCGGGGCTGGCCTGCCGCCAGCGGGCCGGCGTTTCGTCGTGGCGGGCCAGCCTGGCCACCACGGCGGCCACGACGGCAAAGCCCGCCGCCAGCAGCACGAAGGCGGCGCGCCAGCCCAGCGTGTCGGCGATCAGGCCGGACAGCCACTGGCCCGTCATCAACCTGCAGATGGTGGCCACCGAGTAGCGCGCGAGCAGGCCCTGGCGCGAGGCCAGCGGCTCGGTATCGCCCAGGCGCGCCAGGCAGATCGGCACCACTCCGGCCGCCGCCGCGCCGGCCATCGCGCGCAGCACCACCAGCCACGGGAAGCTCGGCGCCAGCGACTGGCTGAGATTGGCCGCCGCGCAGGCCAGCAGCGCGAACGCGATCACACGCAGCTTGCCGTGACGCTCGGCCAGCGGCCCGTAGATCAGCTGGAAGGCGGCATAGGCCAGCATGAAGCTGGTCACCGCCACCCCGGACATGCCGGCGGAAATGCCGAAGTCGCGCGACAGCGCCGGCAGCAGCGTGTCGGCGGCGCGGATCGAAGCGGCGGCAAAGAAGCCGGCCATCCCCGGGGCCAGCCGTTCATCGCGCATGCCGTGCGCCAGGGTCAACGCGGTGCCGGACATCGTCAGCGCCTTTCCTGCGGCGTCTTGGCCGCGCCGCGCGCGAGGGCATTCTCGATGCATTGGATGATCTCGGAGTCCGTGAAGGGCTTGCTGAGACAACAGATGGCGCCGAGCGCCTCCGCGCGTTGCCGGTAGCTTTCCTCGGGGAATGCCGTCATGAAGATGACGGGGATGGACAGCCCGCGCATGCGCAGGGCCTCGCATAGCGCGAAGCCGTTCATCGCGGGCATCTGCACGTCGGTGACCAGGCACGAGACGGCATTGAGGGCGTGGGACTGCAGCAGCTCGTTCCCGCTTGCGTAGAGTTCGACAACCATGTCGAAGGAGCGGAGCAGGCTTCCCAGGGCTTGCCGGACAGAAGCATCGTCGTCGACGATGGCGATCACCGGGGTGGCTGTCACACGGTGTTCCTCGGTTGTCATGAGCGATGACGAAGCTGGCGAAAGACTCCCATCGATTGTGTCGAGGATAACGCGCCGGCGCGCTCCGTGGAATCATACGGTGGTATTGTGCGGATCCGGCCAGCGCACTGGCCGCCGCGGCTAATACCAAGGTATGGGATGGCTGCCTCTGCCGACGCCTTCCTGCGCGGCGGAGGAGCCGGGCCCGCGCGGTATACTTCCATACGCCGTCTCGCCTGCGCCAGACAGCTCCCAGCTTCGATGAAGCCTTCCAAGGTTCGATGAATCCGTTGCGCCACTATCAATTCGAGTATCTGCTGGACGGCGAAATCGCCTTGCTGCGCGGGACCGCCGCCGGATGTGCGCCCGTGCTGGTCACGCTGGCGGGTTCGGCCGCCAATGCGGGCGCGGTGCAACGGCGCCTGGAGCACGAGTACGCCTTGCAGCACCTGCTGCGGCCCGAGTGGGCAGCGGTGCCGCTTGCCCTGACCCGCTACGATGGCCGGCCGGCCCTGGTGGCCGCGGATCAGGGTGGCTTGCCGCTGGCACTGTCGCTGGGCGAGCCGTTGGCAACGGACGCCTTCCTCGACATCGCCATCGCGGTGGCCGAGGCGATGGCGGCCATGCACGACGCGGGCGTGGTCCACCTGGACATCAAGCCCGCCCACCTGCTGGTCGCGCCGGACCGGCAGCGCGCCTGGATCGCGGGCTTCGGCATTGCCGCCGTGGCCTCGCCCGGCGCCGCGCACCCGGCGGCATTCCGGATGCTGGCGGGAACCCTCGCGTATCTGGCGCCGGAACAGGCCGGCCGTGGCGAGTCCGCGATCGACGCGCGCGCAGATCTCTACGCGCTGGGCGTGACCTTCTACCAGATGCTGACCGGCGCGCTGCCGCTGGAGGCCAGCGAGCCGGTCGCCTGGGTGCACAGCCATCTCGCGCGCCAGCCGGTGGTGCCCACCGAACGCAATGCCGGCATACCGGGGGGGCTTTCGGCCATGGTGATGCGCCTGCTGGCCAAGGCCCCCGAGGAGCGCTACCCGAGCGCTGCCGCGCTGGCGGCCGAACTGCGGCGTTGTCTCTGTACCTGGCAGGCCCGGGGCAGCCTGGATGCGCTACCGGACGGCGTTCCCGCGGACCCGGCCGGCTTTGCTTCACCGACCTGGCTCTACGGCCGCGCGCATGCGCTGGACGAACTGCGCCGGCTGTATCGTGAGGCCACCGAGCAGGGCGGACCAGCGCCCGCGGCCTCCTACGTGCTGGTCACCGGCTGCGCCGGCAGCGGCAAATCCGCGCTGGCCGAGGCCTTCGGCAGATCGCTGGAGGCCGAAGGCGGCGTGGTGGCGCGCGCGAAGGCGCAGCAGCACCAGCGGGGTACGCCGCTGGCAGCCGTGGCGGAGATCTGCGCCGATCTCGCCAGGCAGGCCGGTGCCTCGCCCGGCGCGCGGCAGCAGGGCTGGGCCGCGGCGATGGCCGCGGCGATTGGCGACGACGCGGAGATGTTCGTCGCGCTGGCGCCGGCCTTCGCGGCCTGGCTGCCGAGTCGCCCGCGCGCCGGCGAGGCAGGCACCGGCCAGGCAAAGACACGTTTCCTGCAGGCATTCTGCCGCCTCCTCGGCGTGTTCGGGTCGGTGGCGCCGCCGCTGGTCCTGGTGCTAGACGACCTGCAATGGACCGACCGCGAATCGCTGGAGGTGTTCGACGCGCTGCGCCGGGCACCGCTGCAGCAGCCCCTGCTGGTTATCGGCACCTGCCGCACGGATGCCGTCGAGGGCGGCGCGCCCGGCGAGTGGCTTGAGGCGCTGCGCCAGCACGGCGTACTGCGCGGCGAGATGGCGATGACGCCGCTGGACGCGCCGGCGCTGACCGCGCTGGTGGCCGACACCTTGCGCTGTGGCGGCGATCGCGCGCAGGCCATCGCCCAGCTGGTCTACCGGAAGACGGGCGGCAATCCGCTGTTCTTCCTGCAGTACCTGCGCGCGCTCCACCGCTCGGACCTGCTGCGCGTGGACGCGGCCCCCGGAACCCCGGACGCCCAGATGGACGTGCTGGGCCTGCTCACCGGGGAGTTGCAGCGCCTGCCGCGCGAAACGCGGGCGCTGCTGACGGCGCTGTCTTGCCTGGGCAGCGCGGTCTCCTCGGCCACCGCGGCCCAGGCGTGGGATGCCAGCGAGGCCGGCATCGCCAGCCTGATGTCGCATGCCGTGGCCGCGGGCCTTGTGGTGGCAGTCGACGACGGTTATCACTTCACCCACGACCGGGTCCAGGAGGCGGCCTATGGCGCGATCCCCGCACCCGATCGCGCCGCCCTTCACCTGAGGCTCGCGCGCCGGCTGGCGCAGCGGCTGGACCGCCATGCCAGCGGCACCCTGTTCGAGGCGGTCGACCAGTTCAACCAGGCGGCCGATGTCATCGCCGACGCCGGCGAGCGCATCGAGGCGGCCGCGCTGAACCAGGACGCCGGCCACCGCGCGATGAAGACCACGGCCTATGGCGCCGCCAGCGCCTACTTCGCGGCCGGCGAGCGGCTGCTCCCCGACGGCGCCTGGGAGACGCACCACGCCCTGGCGCTGGCCCTGGCGATGGGGCGCGCGGAGTGCGAGTTCGTCGGCGGCCGGCTGGCCGCCGCCGCGGCCACCTTGCAGGACCTGGGCGCGCGGGCACGCACGCCGTCCGAGCTGGCGGCCATCACGCGGCTGCGGGTGGCCGTGCACACCGCGCTCGACCAGTCCGACCAGGCCGTCCAGGTGGGCCTGGCGTTCATCCACACGATGGGCCTGGACTTCCAGCCCCAGTTACAGGGGCAGGTGGAGCGGGAATACCGGCGCTTCCTCGTGCTGCTGGGCGGCAGGCCAGTCGAGGCGCTGGCCAGCCTGCCGCGCATGCACGATCCGGCCTGGCGCGCCACGCTGAGCGTGCTGACCGAGGTGATGTCGCCCGCCTCCTTCATGGACCGCAACCTGCGCGACCTGATTCCGATCTGGATGGCTATCATCAGCCTGGAACACGGCAACGACGAGGCCTCCTGCATCGGCTACGTGCACCTTGGCATGACGCTCGGGCCGCGCCTGGGCGACTATGGACTGGGCTACCGCCTGGGCAAGGTCGGGCTGGCGCTGGTGGCGCAGGAGGGCATGGGCCGCTTCCGCGCCAAGGTCCACATGTGCTTCGGCGCGCTGCTGTTGCCGTGGACACAGCCAGTGCGTGGCGGGCGGGAGCTGATCGAGCGCAGTTTCGAGGAGGGCCGGCAGAGCGGCGATTTCAACTTCGCCGCCTACAGCCGCAACCAGTTGGTGACCCATCTGCTGGCTTGCGGCGAACCGCTGGCCGGCGTGGAGGCGAAGATCGAGATGGGCCTTGCCTTCGCCCGCACCCTGGGACTGGGGCGCGTGGTCGATATCCTGGACGCGCAGGCCAGGTATGTGGCGGTGCTGCGGGGCAGGGTGCCGGGCTGGGCGGTGCCGGAAGCCGGCGCGCCGGGCCCGCATGATATCGAGGCGCGGCTGCAGGCCGATCCGCGTCTTGCGGTGGCCGCCTGCTGCTACTGGATCCGCAAGCTGCAGGCCTGCTTTGCCGTGGATGACTGCCGCGGCGCGCTGGAGGCGGCCGGCAAGGCCGAGCCGATGCTGTGGGCCGCGCCTTACTTCCTCGAGATCGCGGACTATCACTTCTTCGCGGCGCTGTCGCTCGCGCGGCTGCCGCGCGCCTCCGGCCGGCACCCCGGCAACGAAGGCGGCGCGGACTTGGCCGCGTTCGATCGCCATCAGTGCCAGATGAGCGCATGGGCGCGGGAGAATCCCGCCAACTTCGGCGCGCGCGCTGGCATCCTGGCAGCCGAGGCTGCGCGCCTGGCGCGCGATCCGCTGCAGGCCATGCGGCACTACGAGCGGGCCGCCCGGCTGGCGCGGGACCAGGATCTGCTGCATGACGAAGCCCTGGCCTACGAACTGTGCGCGCGCTGCTGTTTAGAGCAGGATCTGACGGCGCCGGCCATGGCTTACCTGCGCAGGGCCAGCGATGCCTACGGCCGCTGGGGCGCCGAGGGGCAGGTGGACAAGCTCGATGCGTGCGCGCGCGCGCTCGACGCCTCGGGCATGGGCACGGTGTGCGCGACGCCGGACCGCCCCCACGCCGCCGCCGCCCAGCCCGCCACCTACATCGGGCCCGCCGCGCAGCTGGACCTGGACACCGCCATCAAGGCCACGCAGGTGCTGGCCGGCGAGATGCAGCTCGACCGCCTGATCGAGGCGCTGCTGACCACCACGCTGCAGCAGGCCGCCGCGCAGCGCGCGCTGCTGTTCCTGTGGCAGGACGGCGCGCTGCGGCTGGCCGCGCAGGCGCGCACCGAGCGGGCGGGCATCGCGGTCTATCTCAATCCGGCCGGGGCTGCCTATCCCCGCACCGTCGTCGACGCGGCGCTCGCCACGCGCTCGGACTTCGTGCTCGACAACGCCAAGTCGCATGCCAGGTTCGGCCAGGACCCGGACGTGCAACTGCGCAGCGTGCGCTCGGTGGCCTGCCTGGCGCTGGTCAAGCAGGGCGAACAGGTGGGGCTGCTCTACCTGGAGAACAACCTGGCCGACGCGCTGTTTACCGGACGCCGGATCAACCTGCTGTCCCTGCTGGCTTCGCAGGCCGCCATCTCGCTGGAAAATGCGCGGCTGTATGCCGAACTGCTGCGGCAGAACCAGGAGCGCCAGCGGGTGCAGGCCGAGCTGGCGCACGTGTCGCGCGTGACCACGCTGGGCGAGCTGGCGGCGTCGATTGCCCACGAGGTCAACCAGCCGCTGACCGGCATCGTGACCTACGGTGGCGCATGCCTGCGCTGGATCAACCGCCCCGAGCCGGATCTTGGCGAAGCGCGCCATGCGGTGGAGAACATGATCGCCGAGGGGCTGCGGGCCAGCGAGGTGATCCGGCGCATCCGCGCGCTGGCGCGCAAGGACGACTCCCGCCGGCAGCCGTTCCACCTGGGCGAACTGGCGGACGAGACCCTGTTGATGGTCAGGCACCAGGCCGAGTTCCACGGCATCGCCGTTGCCCAGCAATACGCGGCGGGGCTGCCGCAGGTGCTGGGCGACCGCATCCAGCTGCAGCAGGTGATCATCAACCTGCTGGTCAACGCCATCCAGGCCATGTCGTCCCGCGCCCAGGGGCAGCACGAGCTGCGGATCAGCACGGCGCGGCAAGCCGACGGCCAGGCATTGCTACGCGTCGAGGATACCGGCCCGGGCGTCGAGGCAGGGCAGATCGACAAGCTGTTCGAGGCCTTCTACACCACCCGCAGCGAAGGGCTGGGCATGGGCTTGTCGATCTGCCGCTCGATCGTGGAGGCGCATGGCGGCTGCATCTGGGCCGAGTCTCCGGCGCGGGCCGCGTTGCCGGCGGGGCAGCATCCCGGGGGCCCGGGCGCGGCGTTCTGCTTTACGTTGCCGGTGCCGCAGCCGCAGCCGCAGCCGCAGCAATAGCAAGCGCCTTAGTGCGACTCCGAGGCATTGTCCGGCGCTGGCCGCACGTCCTCGCGGGCTGCGGTCAATGTCGTCGGCGCAGGCACACCGGTGATCTTGGGTACGCATTCGGAGTGGAACCAGGCGGCGGTAACGGGCGCGCCCGCCAGCATGCGCTTGATCGGCGGCACCACCTGCTCGCCGATCAGCATGCCCAGCAGCCCGATCAGCGCGACCACGGGCGGGGCGGGCGAGCGGACCTGCAGCAGGGCGTAGATGATGCCGACCAGGATGCCGGCGCCTAGCGAAATGAGATAGAGCTTCATCGCGTTTCCAGTATTCAGTGTTCAGTGTTCAGTGTGGGTCGCCTGCCTGGCCATGTCAGGCAGCACAGGCAAGTGGAGGCGGCCGTCGCGCTTCATGCCGTGCGCGCCGCCGCGCGCCGGCTCAGGTCCTCCCACGCCACCAGCACGAAGCCGCCGACCAGTCCGATATGCTCGAAGAAGGCGTTGGCCAGCATGAACTGCTCGGCCGGCGGCGCCGCCCAGAAACGGTTGGCGAGGAAGGTGGCCATCAGCGTGAAGGCGGCCAGCGCCAGCGCGCCGAGCCAGCGGTAGAAGCCCGACAGGATCATCAGCGACGCGCCCAGCTCCAGCACGATCACCGCGGCAGCCAGCGGCACCGCCGGCGCGAGGCCGAAGTGCTGCATCTCGCCGATGGCGCCGGCGAAGTCCATGGCTTTGACGAGGCCACCCTGCAGGTAGGCGGCGCACAGCGCCAGCAGCGCGAGCCAGCGCAGCCAGGACGGCAGCCGCATGGCGCTGGCCACCGGGGGTAATGCGGAAGCGGGGCGGTTCATGCCGGGTCTCCCTGCTTCAGAAGGCCCAGCACGAGCAGCCGAGCGCACCCCAGAAGGTGCTCTCATCCGAGGCCGGCACGCCCGCGGTCCAGGCGTTGGCATGGCCGTGGCCGTGCACGTCGCAGGCGCTGGCGCAGCCGCACGCGGTGTTCAGCGCGAGCGTCTTCGCTTGCGGGCGCGGCTGGTAGCCACCCCCATGGCGCACCGGCGACCAGTCCGGCATCGCGGGCGGCAGCGCCGGCGCGAGCTTGTCGAAGTCGCCGTCGCCGTACACCACCTTGCCGCCCAGCACCGTCATCACCGAGGTGATGTCCTGGATCTCGTCCCCGGGTACGCCGAAGTAGTCGGCGGACAGCACAGCGAGGTCGGCGAGCTGCCCGGCCTTGATCTGGCCCTTCTTGCCCTCCTCGGAGGAGAACCAGGTATTGGCCTCGGTCCACAGCCGCAGCGCGGTATCGCGGTCCAGCAGGCTGGCCTGCGGATACATCGACAGCCCGCCCACCGTCTTGCCGGTGGTCAGCCAGTACAGCGAGACCCACGGGTTGTACGATGCCACGCGCGTGGCATCAGTGCCGGCGCCGACCTTGACGCCGCGCTCCAGCATGCGCTTGATCGGCGGCGTGGCCTCGGCCGCGCGCGCGCCATAGCGCTCGACGAAATACTCGCCCTGGTAGGCCATGCGGTGCTGCACGGCGATGCCGCCGCCCAGCGCGGCGATGCGGTCGATGTTGCGGTCGGTGATCGTCTCGGCGTGGTCGAAGAACCAGTGCAGGCCGTCGAAGGGCACATCCCTGGCCACCTTCTCGTAGACGTCCAGCGCGCGCGAGATGGTCTCGTTGTAGGTCGCATGCAGGCGCCAGGGCCAGCGGTTCTCGGCCAGCAGGCGGATCACCGGTTCGAGGTCGCCTTCCATGGACGGCGGCATGTCGGGCCGCTCGACGCGGAAGTCCTCGAAGTCGGCAGCGCTGTAGACCAGCATCTCGCCGGCACCGTTGTGGCGGTACAGGTCGTCGCCCTGGCCCGGCTTGATCTGCTTGGACCAGCCGCTGAAGTCGCTCAGCTCGTCCTTGGGCTTCTGCGTGAACAGGTTGTAGGCCAGGCGCACCGTAAGCTGCCCTTCCTTGTGCAACTCCTCGATGATGTTGTAGTCCTCGGGGTAGTTCTGGTAGCCGCCGCCGGCGTCGATCACCCCGGTCACGCCCAGGCGGTTGACCTCGCGCATGAAATGGCGGGTGGAGTTCTTCTGATACTCGGGCGGCAGCTTGGGGCCCTTGGCCAGCGTGGCGTACAGGATGGTGGCGTTGGGCTTTGCCAGCAGCAGGCCGGTGGGGTTGCCGGCCTTGTCGTGCACGATCTCCCCGCCCGGCGGATTCGGCGTGTCCTTGGTATAGCCCACGGCGCGCAGCGCTGCGCCGTTGAGGATGGCGCGGTCGTAAAGGTGCAGGATGAATACGGGCGTGTCGGGCGCGGCCGCGTTCAGCTCCTCGATGGTCGGCAGGCGCTTCTCGGCGAACTGGTGCTCGGTGAAACCGCCGACCACGCGCACCCATTGCGGCGCGGGCGTGCGCGCCACCTGGTCCTTGAGCATGCGCATGGCGTCGGACAGCGAGCGCACGCCGTCCCAGCGCAGTTCCATGTTGTAGTTCAGGCCGCCGCGGATGATGTGCATATGGCTGTCGATCAGCCCGGGAATGGCGCGGCGTCCTTGCAGATCGACCACCTGGGTGGTGTTGCCGGCCAGTTGCATGATCTCAGCGCGGGTGCCGATGGCGACGAACTTGCCGTCGCTGATGGCGACGGCTTCGGCCTGCGGATTGGCGCGGTCGAGCGTGGCGAACTTGCCGTTGACGAGGATAAGGTCGGGCGTGCTGGATGCGGTCATGGCGAAACTCCGGCTGGCGGCGGGTCAGTGACAGGGGTAAGGGCAAGCCAGGCCGTCCCGGCCCGGCATCGGGGCGCGGGACGGCATCCGGTCAGGCGGACAGGAAGGCCAGCAGGTCGGCGTTGACCTGGTCGGCGTTGACCACGCACATGCCGTGCGACGCGCCCGGATAGATCTTCAGCGTGGCGTTCTTGACGAGCTTGGCGCTCAGCTTGGCCGAGTCGTCGATCGGCACGATCTGATCGCCGTCGCCATGCAGGATCAGGGTCGGCACGTCGAACTTCTTCAGGTCCTCGGTGTAGTCGACTTCCGAGAACTCCTTGATGCACAGGTACTGGCCGAGGATGCCGCCGGTCATGCCCTGTGCCCAGAACGCGTCGATGGTGCCTTGCGAGACCTTGGCGCCGGGACGGTTGAAGCCGAAGAACGGCATCGCCAGGTCCTTGTAGAACTGCGAGCGGTTCTCCGTCACGCCCTTGCGGATGCCGTCGAACACGTCCATCGGCAGGCCGCCGGGGTTGGACGCGGACTTCACCATGACGGGGGGGACCGCGCCGATCAGCACCGCTTTGGACACGCGTTTGGTGCCGTGGCGGCCGATGTAGTGGGCCACCTCGCCGCCGCCGGTGGAGTGGCCGACCAGCGCCGCGCCCTTGAGGTCCAGCGCTTCGATCAGCGCGGCCAGGTCGTCGGCGTAGGTAATCATGTCGTTGCCCTTGGCGGGCTGGCCGGAGCGGCCATGGCCACGGCGGTCGTGGGCAATCACGCGGAAGCCGTGCTGCACCAGGAACAGCATTTGCGCGTCCCAGGCGTCCGCATTGAGCGGCCACCCGTGCGAGAACACGACCGGGCGGCCCGTGCCCCAGTCCTTGTAATAGATCTGGGTGCCGTCCTTGGTGGTGATGGTGTCCATGCTGTGTGCTCCTGGCGTGTGGTGGGACGCGGCGTGGCCCTGCGGCTTGCCGGCGGCGACCGCGGCGGTGCTGCCCAGCGCCGCGACGGCGGCGGCGCCGACCGTGCCCGCGCCGGATACCAGCAGTTTGCGCCGCGACGGGTTCCGGGCCGTGTCCTGCGTATTGGATTGCGCGCTCATGCGATGTCTGACCGAGGTGTGTGGGTGGTTGGACCGTGGCCTTGGCCGCGTTCAGCGGGCCGGCACCGGGGCGATGGATTCGTGCGGCGTGGCGGTGCGCTGCTCGGCCTTGTGCACCATGGTGTAGGCGTAGTCCACGCCCATGCCGTAGGCACCGGAGTGTTCCTTGACCAGCTTCATCACGGCGTCGTAGGTGTCGCGGTGGGCCCAGTCGCGCTGCCATTCGAGCAGCACCTGCTGCCAGGTCACCGGCACCACGCCGGCCTGCACCATGCGCTGCATGGCGTAGTCGTGCGCTTCCTTGCTGGTGCCGCCGGAGGCGTCGGCCACCATGTAGATCTCATAGTCGCCTTCGAGCATCGCGCACAGCGCGAAAGTGGTGTTGCAGACTTCGGTCCACAGGCCGGCGACGACGACCTTCTTGCGGCCGTTGGCGGCCAGCGCCTCGCGCACCTTCTGGTCGTCCCACGAGTTCATCGAGGTGCGTTCCAGCGTCTTCTGGTTGGGGAACACGTCCAGCAACTCGGGGTAGGTGAAGCCCGAGAACGATTCGCTCTCCACGGTGGTGATGGTGGTGGGGATGTTGAAGATCTTGGCGGCCTTGGCCAGCCCAACCGCATTGTTCTTCATCGCCTGGCGGTCCATCGACTGCACGCCGAAGGCCATCTGCGGCTGGTGGTCGATGAAGATCAGTTGGCTGTTTTGCGGGGTCAGAACTTCTAGCTTGGCGTTGGTCATGATTCTTTCCTGAGGTTGGGTTGTCGGGATCGTGCAGACATGACGCGGCACTGGCGGCAGACGGCCGATTCCTGGTGGGTTGCTGCGGCGCCCGATCACGGCAGCGGCGCGGCCGTGATGCGCGGGAGTGAGGCTGGATCTCTCTGCGCAAGCAACCCGAGCGAAGGCTAAACTTGCCCGGAGGAAATCACCATCGTCTGTTCGTATTAGTCGGCTGCCGTCGGGGTGTATGCGGGCAGGACGGGCGCAGCAATCACGAAGCGCCTGATAACTAACTTTATTGTGTCGACCACGGTTTGAAGAACAATAGACAACAATAGACAAAACCGGCGGCACAAATTGACAATACAAAGGCGAGACAGTGGCGTAGATTCCAAACGGGGATGCCGCGCAGCCCCGGACAGCAACCGGCATGGCCGAGCGCCTGCCGGTCTTTTTTGACGCTGAATGGAGAAGCAGATCGTGACATCCCAAAGCCTGGAGCCCGCCGAGCCGAGCGCTCGGGACGAAGCATTGGTGCTGGTCGTCGACGACGATGCCATGCTGCGCGGCGCGCTCGGCAATCTGTTCCGCTCGGTCGGCATGAATGTTGCATTGTTCGGCTCGGCCGCGGAGTTGCTCGAGTACCAGATGCAGGACGTGCCTTGCTGCCTGGTTCTCGATGTCAGGCTGCGCGGCCCGAGCGGACTGGACCTGCAGGCGCGCCTGGCGCAGCTGGGTATCCACGTGCCGATCATCTTCATGACCGGCTACGGCGATATCGCGATGACCGTGGCCGCGATGAAGGCCGGCGCCGAAGACTTCATGGCCAAGCCGTTCCGCGACCAGGACCTGCTCGACGCGGTATCGGTGGCGCTGGAGAAAGACCGGCGGCGGCGCGAGGGCATGCGCCGGCTCCAGATGCTGCGCGCCAGCTTCCAGACCCTGACGCCGCGCGAGTCGGAAGTCATGGCATTGGCGGTCTCCGGGCTGATGAACAAGCAGATTGCCGGCGAGATTGGCATCAGCGAGGTCACGGTGAAGATCCACCGCGGACAGGCCATGCGCAAGATGAAGGCGCGCACCTTTGCCGATCTGGTACTGATGGCGCAGAAGTTGGGCGTGTGCCACGCCGAAGGCTAGGCCGGGCGCACCCGATGGCGGCAAGCCGGCGTGAAGAAAAGCCGGCCGGCCCCGGGGATGCTGGAGGCGCGGCCCGGCAAGGAGGAGGCGCTGTACGGCAGGGCGGGGCCAGCCCCCGCCACACCCGCTGCCCGATGCCCGGATGCTCCAATACCGCGGAGCGTCCCTGCTGGCGCCGTGCCTTGTCAACATCATAGGTGTGCCGCATTGCCTATGCCGCTGTCCATCAGGACGGGTCGGCTAGCGTATGCGTTTAGGGAAATCAGACCTTGGTATGACTGGCCACAATCGGGCCTACGGCCCAAGCCCCCGCACGCCCCGCGTTCACGCCGCGGCCGGATAGTCGATGTAGCCACCGGCGCCGCCGCCGAAGAAGGACGAGGCATCGGGCGCGTTCAGCGGCAGGCCGCCGCGCAGCCGGACGGGCAGGTCGGGATTGGCGATGAACGGGCGGCCAAAGGCGATGATGTCGGCGCGGCCGCTGGCGAGCGCGTGCTCGGCGCTGTCGCGCCCGTAGCCGCCCGCCAGCATCAGCACACCGTGGTAGGCCGCGCGCAGTTGCTGGATGATCGCGTCCCGGCGGGGATCGGCGTGCTCCTCCTTGACCGTGCCGACCATGGCCGGCTCGACCAGGTGCAGATAGGCCAGGCCACGGGTATCGAGCTGGCGCACGATATAGCCGAAGGTCTCTTCGGGCGACACATCTCCCATGCCCATGAAGCGTCCCATGGGCGTCAGCCGCACGGCAACGCGCGCGGGCCCCACCTCCGCCGCGATCGCGTCCACCACCTCCAGCAGCAGCCGTGCCCGGTTCTCGATGCTGCCGCCGTAGGCGTCGTCGCGCTGGTTGCTGCTGGAATTGATGAACTGGTCGAGCAGGTAGCCGTTGCCGGCGTGGATCTCCACGCCGTCCATGCCCGCGGCCATGGCGTTGCGGGCGGCGCGCCGGTAGTCGGACACGATGTCGCGGATGCCGTCGAGGGTCAGCGCCTGGGGCACCGGCACGTCGCCCCAGGCGCCGTTGCCCTGCGCGTCGATGATGAAGGTCTTGCCGGGGACGGGCAGGGCGCTGGGCGCCACGGGCAGCGCGCCGCCGGGCTGGAACACGGGGTGCGAAACGCGGCCGACGTGCCACAGCTGCATGAAGATGATGCCGCCCTGGTCGTGCACGGCATCGCTGACGGCCTGCCATCCCTGGGTCTGCTCCTCGCTATGGATGCCCGGCGTCCAGGCGTAGCCCTGGCCCTGCTGCGAGATCTGCGTGGCTTCGGTGACGATCAGCGCCGCGCCGGCACGCTGCCGGTAGTACTCGACGTTCATGGCGGTGGGCACGTTGCCGGGCTGGCCGGCGCGCGAGCGCGTCAGCGGCGCCATGGCAACACGATGCGGCAGGGTATGGTTGCCGAGGCGAATGGGGGTGAAAAGATGGTGGGTCACGGTGGTTCTCCGTCAGGTGCGCTGGGGGGCGGCGGCTGCAGGCTTGCCTTCGCGCCGCGCTGCCTGTCTCGAAAAGAGATGACCTGAAGGTTAGGCGCCAACCCATCGGCGGAGAATCGGGCCGCCGCGCAACGTTGCGTTGCGCTGGGGGCAAGGGGCGGGGAAAGGGAAGGGGAGTCAGCCGCCCGCTTCTTTCCCGCCGGTCGGGCCGGGAATCCGCGAGAGAAAGTCGAGGAAAGCGGCGATGCGCCGCGAGCCGCGCTGGTTGGGCAGGTAGAGCGCGGAGATGGCCGAGCTGGCGCGGTTGGGGTTGACGGTCCAGTCGTCCAGGATGGCGGTCAGGCGCCCGCCCTGTATATCCTCGTCGACCAGCCAGTCGGGCAGCAGGGCGATGCCGCCGTCGGCCAGCGCCAGTTCGCGCAGCACTTCGGCGTTGTTGCTCCTGAAGGTGCCCGGAACGGGCACCTGGACTTCCTCGGTGCCGCGCAGGAAGGTCCACATCTGCTGGCCCGCGCCGTAGGTGAAGCGCAGGCACGCGTGCCCGGCCAGCTCCGCCGGCGCGGCGGGGATGCCGCGCTGCTGCAGATAGCCCGGACTTGCCACCACCCTGCGCCGGAACGTGCCGATCTGACGCGCCACCACTTCGTCGAGCGACGCGGCGCTGCCCAGGCGGATGGACAGATCAATGCGTTGGCCGAGCAAGTCGACGATCTCGTCGGTCAGCGTTACCTCCAGCTCCAGCTTCGGATACTGCGCGAGCAGGCTGCCGAGGAACGGCGCGATGCAGCGGCGCCCGAACGCCACCGGCAGCGACACGCGAAGCTGGCCCACCGGCGTATCGCCGCGGTCGGCGATCAGCGCATCGGCTTCCGCCACCGCGTCGAGGATCTTGCGCGCCCGCTGGTAATAGGCTGCGCCGGCTTCGGACACCGTCACCTGCCGCGTCGACCGGTTCAGCAGCACGGTGCCCAGTTCCTCCTCCAGGCTATCCATCATGCGGGTCACCGATGACGTGGCCAGGTTGACCCGGCGCGCGGCGGAGGAGAACCCCTTGGCGTCGACCGTCTCGACGAACAGCTTCAATGCCAGCAGCTTGTCCATGGGTAAGACTCCAGCGGAGAGGGGCGTCGATTATCCTCGCAGGGACTCATTTGCCGGGCTTGTCGGGCGCGCGCAGGGAACGCATGACGGCAGGCGCGCCGTGGAGAAACATGTCCACCTTGCGGCGGATCACGGCGTCGATGTCCGAGGGTACCTTGAGGCCGTAGACCCATTTGCGCACGCCGAGATAGAAGATGGCTGCGTGCAGGCCCCATATCATCTCGACCTCGGCTTCCAGCTCTGCCGCGTTGCGCGGCTCCGGGATGCCGTACTCGGCACGCACCTCGGCCAGCACGGGCAGGAAGACCTTGCTGCGCAGCTTGTTGAGGTACTTGTTGTTGATGCCTTCGCGCGTGAGGCCGGCAAAGATGAAGACCCGGATCCATTCCTCGCGCAGGATCACGGAGGCGTAGTCGAGGTAGAACGCATACAGCCGTTCGGTCAGCGGCGTGGCGCGATCGGCGATCTGGCGTTCCCAGTCGGGCCGCCACTGGAACACTTCGCTGTAGACGCGATCGATCAGCGCCTCCTTGCTCGAGAAGTAGCGGTACAGCAGGGGCTGGGTGACGCCGATCTGCTTGGCGAGATCGCGCGTGCTGCCGGAGAAGCCGTTGCGCGTGAAGTGTTCGATGGCCTTCTGCACGATCTGCTGCTCCCGCTCTTCGGGGAGCAGCCGTTTTCCGGTCTTGGCCGGTGCATCGTTCTCGGTCGGCGTTGCGTCTCGTTTCATTCGTTCACCTGTGGCAGGCACGTCCCGTGCGGAGCGCTTGCGGCATTGTACCAATCGGGTGATAAATTGAGGCGCGGCCGGGCTGCCGGCAGTGCGGCCGGCAGCACAGGGCACGGGTACTACTGCGGCCTGACCAGCCCGAGCTCGCAATCGACCAGCTGATTGTTGAAGGCGCCGCGTTCGCGCGCACCGCGCGCGGACCGGTCGGTGACCGAGAACACGTAGATGCCGGCAAAGGCCACCAGCATGGAGAACAGTGCCGGATATTCGTACGGGTAGACGGCACTCGCATGGCCGAGCACCTGCACCCACACGGTCGGGCTCAGCACCGTCAGCACCACCGCGGTCAGCAGCCCGAGCGAGCCGCCCGCCACGGCGCCCCGGGTGGTCAGCCCGCGCCAGTAGATCGACAGCAGCAGCACAGGGAAATTCGAGCTGGCGGCGATGGAAAAAGTCAGGCTGACGATAAAGGCAATGGTCTGCTTCTCGAACAGGATGCCCAGCAGGATGGACAGTACGCCCAGCACGAGCGTGGTCATCCGGGAGACACGCATCTCCTCCTTGTCGGTGGCGTTGCCCTGGCGCAGGACCTTGGCATAGAGATCGTGCGAGATGGCCGAGGAACCGGCCAGCGTCAGCCCCGCCACCACGGCCAGGATGGTCGAGAACGCCACCGCGCAGATGAAGCCGAGGAACAGGTTGCCGCCGACGGCATGGGCCAGGTGCACGGCCACCATGTTGACGCCGCCGATCACCGCGCCGGCGGGCGTGTGGTAGGCCGGATCGCTGGCCACCAGCGCGATGGTGCCAAAGCCGATGATGATGATCAGCGCGTAGCCGATGCCGACGATGCCGGTGGCATAGAGAATGCTCTTGCGTGCCGCCTTGACGTCGCCGACGGTGAAGAAGCGCATCAGGATATGCGGCAGGCCGGCGGTACCGAAGATCAGCGCCAGGCCGAGCGATACCGCCGAGACGGGATCGGAGACCAGGCCGCCCGGGCTCATGATGGCCGCGTGCTTGCCGTGGGCCTCGATGGCCTGCGCGAACAGCGCGTTCAGGCTGAAGCCGAAGCGGCTCATGACCATGAACGCCATGAAGGCAGCGCCGGCGAGCAGCAGCACCGCCTTGATGATCTGGATCCAGGTGGTGGCCAGCATGCCGCCGAAGAACACATAGACCACCATCAGCACGCCGACCAGCACGACCGCCGCCGTGTAGCTGAAGCCGAACAGCAGTTCCACCAGCTTGCCGGCCCCCACCATCTGCGACACCAGGTACAGCAGCACGATGACGATGGAACTGGACGCGGAGAACGCGCGGATGGGGCGCTGCTGCAGGCGGTAGGAGACCACGTCCGCCAGCGTGAAGCGGCCGAGGTTGCGCAGCGGCTCGGCGATCAGGAACAGGATGATCGGCCAGCTGGCGAGAAAGCCGATGGAATAGATCAGGCCGTCGTAGCCGCTGGTGAAGACCAGCGCGGAGATGCCAAGCAGGGAGGCCGCCGACATGTAGTCGCCGGCGATGGCCCAGCCGTTCTGCAGGGCGGTGATCTTGCCGCCCGCGGCGTAGTGGTCGGCCACGCTGTGGTTGCTCCTGGCGGCCCAGCGCGTGACCAGGAGCGTGGCGGCGACGAACACCAGGAACATGGCGATGGCGATGACGTTCATGCCCTGGCCCACCGGACCCGGCGCCGCGAACGCGGGCAGAGCGGTAAGCAGCAGGGCTGCGGCAATGGCGGAAATGGCGGTTTGCTTCATTTTGCTGCCCCTTGCTTGAGGTCGCTGATGCGCTGGTCGTACACGGTGTTGGTGCGATGCACGTACACCGCCACCAGCAGGAAGGTCACCGCGAACATGCCGAAGCCCACGGGAATGCCCACGCTCATGGGCTGGCCCAGGTTCAGTTGGCGGCCCAGCAGCGCGGGCCGGAAGGCGAGCGTGAGGATGTAGCCGAAGTACACCGCCAGCATGATGGCGGTCAGGGCCCACGCGAACCTGCGCCGCGCGCGCACCAGGGACTGGAATGCCGGATTGGCGAGCAGGGGATTTGGTGGGGCCGCGGCGGGCGCGGCGCTTTCGCGGGCGGCTGCGGCAAAGGTGGGGGCGGTGTGTTCCAAGGTTGTCTCCGTTTGGGGGCGGTTGGTTTGGCGTGGGGCGGCGGCGCGCTCAGAAGCGCGTCGACACCGCCGTCTCGCGCATCACGGCTTCCGGCGTGCGATAGCGCTCGGCCATCTGGCGGTCGGTCTCGTTCTTGAGTTGCGCCTGCATATAGGCGCCGAGGTGGCGCGCGTGCTGGACGATGGCCGCACCCACCTGCACGCGCTCGGCGCTGTAGCTCTCCAGTGCGGCACTGACGCTGTCATGCGCTTGCAGCGCGTTGACCAGCGACATGGCGTCGCCCGCGGCCTTGGTCACGCCCATGCCGCAGTGCGGGCGCGCTACGAAGGCGGCGTCGCCGAGCAGCGCCACGCGGCCGAACGCCATGCGCGGCACCTCGAGGTCGAAGATGGGCTGGAACAACGGCTGTGCGGCCTTGGCCACCACCTCGCCGAACTGGGGTGCCAGGTTGGCCTGCGCGGCTTCCTCCATGCTCGCCAGCACGTCCGGCCGGATCAGCGCTGGCGGGATGCCGCCGGACCAGCGCTTGCCGCTGGCGTCGGTCAGCAGGTCGGGCAGGTCCATGTCTTCGCTGGTGGCGCGGTACCACACGAAGTTGTAGCGGCGCTCGCCAACCCGAGTGCTGTTGCCCTGGCCCGCCACCGGGTAGCCGAGGATCTGCTCGCGCGGTGGCAGGCAGAAGGCGAACTTCTCGAACAGCATGTCGCGCGTGGCTTCGCTCAGGCTCGTTTCGTCCACCAGGCCGCGCCAGGCGATGTAGCCGGCGTACTGGAGCCGGGCCTCGGGCAACAGGCACTCGCGCAACGCGGAGCGGAAGCCGTCCGCGGCGACCACAAGATCGGCGTGATGGATCGAGCCGTCGTCCAGCATCACCACGGCGTGGCCGGGCTCGCTGCGCACCGACACCACATTGGCGCCCGTGCGGTAGGTGCCCCCGGTGAAGGCGGAGCGCAGCACGTGGTACATCTTGCCCCATGCCGTCAGTGTTTGCGGCAGCTGACGCTTGGCCAGGACGCTGCCGTCCTGGCCAAGCGTCAGCCGGGACTTCACCTGCACGCCGATGGAGTCGTCCACCTCGACCCCGGCGGCGGCCAGGGCCTCGAACAATTCCGGATGCGTGACGATGCCCGCGCCGCGCCCGGCGAGGGCTTCGGGAACGCGCTCGCATACTTCCACCTCCCACCCGCCGCGGGCGAGCAGGTTGGCCGCGAACAGCCCGCCCAGGGAGCCGCCTACGATGATGGCCTTTGGCCGTGTCGATAGGGTTGTCATGGTCAGTCTCCTGCCACCGCGGGGAGGGGCGCGTGCGCGCCGTTGCCCGGGATTTCAAGGCCCGCCACCTCGGCGGCGGGGTAGTTCAGTTCGATGGTGACGCCGGAAGGGTCCTCGATAAACACCTGGTGCAGGCCCAGGCTGGGGACGGTGCGGTCGCGCCACGGGATGCCCTCGGCTTCCAGCTTTGCCCACATCTGCGCCACGCCGGTGGCCAGGAACGCGATGTGGTCTAGGGTGCCGGTACCCGCCGCCGCAGGGGCGCGGTCGCCGAGGTAGGCGGACAGCCCGCCGGGGTTGTCCGGGTCGACGCCGATGATGTGGACGGTGCCGAAGTCACCTTCGTCACCGCCCATGTACAGCCATGCGCCGGGGAAATCGAAAGGCGGCCGATAGCCTTGCCTGAAGCCGAGAATGCGTTCATAGAAGGCGCAGGATGTCTCGAGGTCCGTGGTGCGGATCGAGAAGTGCGCGAGTTTGCGGATTGCCATTGCTGCCTCTGCTATTGATCGGTCGATTAGTGATCGGTTGATAAATTGTAGGGCGACCGAGTGAAACGGCCAAGGGCGGGCAGGGGGGGACTTACCCTGATCGGCGGGTCGCGTGCCGGCTGCACCACTTCACTGAGGCACGGGCCTGTGCCTCAGTGAAGTGAGATCCCCCATCGTAGTAGCGTCGAGGCCACGGGAGAATGCCTGGCCGGTGCAAGGCAGTTTTGCGTGGGCGGCAACGGGGAGGGCGTCTTTTGGCATTCGCCCGGCAGACCGGCGATGCAGTCATGGGCGAGGCGTTATTTGAGGCCATCTTCGCTGCGTACATTGCCCGCGGCGAGCATATCGGACTGGTCGATGTGCTCGTGCCGCTGGCCGCATCGGCCGGCCTGAAGGTAGTGCCGCACAGCGGCGGCATGCTCGCGGGAGAACGGGCGCAGAAGATGTCCGCTGAGTGGCGCGATTTCGCTCGCCCTCACGAGGAGCGCATCACCGCGCTCAGCGTGCAGCGTTTCGGCGGTTTTGGCGCAATAAGAGCGGGTTGCCACCCGAGCCTGCATCCTCCGTTAATACGCCACTCTCCTGGCCCCGTTCGAGGCCGAACGGGGCCAGGACAGCGGTCCGGCGTTGTCGGTCGGCGCGCCCGGACGGCGGAGCGACTCGTGTCAGCCAGCCGTGGTCAGGCGACAAGAAGCGCTCGGCTGCACCGTAGTAGTCCCCTCTCGTGGGACAGGGTGTCGAGCGCCTCCGGCACCAGCGTCTTGTTCTGCTCAGAGGTCGCCTGTATCACGCATCCGGCAGGCAGCAATTCATCCGCCCAGCACTTCCATCATCTGTGCATTGAAGCCATTGACCAAGGCGTGTTCACCGGGGCCCGGGTTGCCGCGGAACAGCCTGGCGCCTTCAACCAGAATCTCATCTGCATCGGTTTCGAGGGCAGCGATCGTTTCGTCGATGAACGCTTCAAGCGGCATCGCCTGTTCGGCTTCGCGGCTGTTCATGAGGTCCGTGCGTACCCAAGGCGGTGCGATCTCGAGTACGCGAACCGTCGTGTCCCGCAGCATGAAGCGTTGCGAGAGGATGTACGAATGAAGCGCTGCCTTGGTCGACGAGTACACGGCAGTCGCGGCCAACGGCACGAAAGCCAGCACTGAGCTTGTATAGGCGACGACAGCATCGTTCCTGGTCTTGAGGTGATCGATCAGCGCGGACGTCATGCGGATCGGCCCCATCAAGTTGGTCGAGATTGTGGACACCATCAGTGCGTCGTCGATCTGGGCACCCGCCTGGTCGGGCTGCATGATTCCAGCGTTATTGATCAGCACGTTGAGATCAGGGTAGTCCGCGATCAACTGTGCCGCTACCAGGCCGATGCCGGCGGCATCAGTGATGTCGAGCTCGACCGCGGCCATGCCAGGGTTCGCCGTCACGACCTGGTCTAGTTGGCTGCGCCGACGGCCGCCGATGATCACCTTGTTGCCTTGCTTGTGGAGCGCCTCGGCTAGCCCGCGGCCAATGCCAGAACCGCCGCCCGTGATGAAGATCGTGTTTCCGGTGAGTTTCATGATCGTTTCCTTGTTGATGCTTCACGGGGTGATGCCTGCGTGTTCAGGCGGGGAACCGGTCGCCGAACATCGGCAGGCCGCTCACGGATTGTGCATGGGTCGCTTCGTCCTGAAGGACGTCCCAGTGCTCGGCCAGCTTGCCGTCTTCGAAGCGGACGATGTCGGCTGCAATCCACGCGGCGGGTCGTCCGCTGCCGGAGAAGCGCCCATGGGCAATGACATAGTCGCCCTCGGCCACAATCAACTGGTTCTCGTAGCGCAAAGTACCGGGCAGCGTGCGGATAAGATCGAACAGGCCTTCACGCCCCGGCGCGATATGTGCGCTGTGCTGAATGTAGCCCTCAGACCAGAAGTGCTCGGCTGCAACGTAGTCGCGCTTGTTGAACAGGGTGTCGAATGCTTCCAGCACGAGCGCCTTGTTCTGCTCGGGGGTCGTTTTCGTCATGTTGAGGCCCTTACCTTATTAAGGATTCAGGTGACGACGCGGTCAGGCGTCAGATATCCGTTGTGCCCCCCGCTGCCTGATTGTTCAGGCAAAGAAGGCTATACTTTCCACAATGGTGAATGACATTGTCTTGCGGTGAAGTGTGGGCGTGCGCCGCGACAATGTCAATGGTGATTGACATTGTATTTTTCGATGAGTCTTATAGGGCCTTTGTTGGCCGAGGAGAGGGGGGAGGATGGGTGTTTCCAGGCAGCAGGCGGTGGAAAACCGGCGCGCGATCGTGGCAGCCGCCGAGAAGCTGTTTCGCGAACGCGGTGTCGATGCGGTCGGGCTCGCCGAGCTGATGAAGGCGGCGGGCTTTACGCAGGGCGGTTTCTATAACCACTTCCAGTCAAAAGACGCGCTTGTCGCCGCTGTGATGGAAAAGGCGATGGAAGATGGTGGAGAGGCTTTCGCCTCCATCATCGGAAACGCCAGGTCAGCCGACGCTGACCCGGTCAGGCAACAAATTCAGTGGTACCTCTCACCCGAGCATCGCGCGAATATCGATGCGGGTTGCCCCTTGTCGGGTTTTGCAGGCGACGCCCGCCGGCTCGGCGACGTGGTGCGTGGCACTTACGCGGAAGGTCTTGCGACGAACCTCGAACAATTCGCCAGGGTCATCGAAGAGACGGAAGGGATAAGCGAAGGCAGCCGCAGGAAGGCGATCACGTTGTTCAGCCAGATGGTCGGTACGCTGCTGCTTTCGCGTGCTGTTGCAGACGTTGACCCGGTGCTCTCGGATGAAATTCTTAACGAGGGCCGCCAGCATCTCCTCACTACCGTGGACACGCAACCCGGAATTCAATCGCGCGGACACTCGCGCCGACGGTAGCCCAATGTCCTTTTGGGCACCGGAGGGCTGCTCGCTTTGCATTGTGGGTTAATGTGGCCCGCCCTTCGGGCGCTCCCCACTGCTACACCTGGGCATCGTCAACTTGCTGGTAGCGAGACGAAACAGGGCCGGCATGACCACTGCCCGGAAAGCAGTTGACGGATTAATGGGTGACTTCGGTGAATTCGGGGCACGCGTCGAATCGAGCTGCAAGATGTTTGCGGTAGACAGAGGCGCGCAGAAAAATTCGCTTGAGGGCGAAGTGCTGCCGGATCGGGCCGAAGCTCGAGAGGAATGCCTGCGTGCGTTTGTGATCGCGAACCCATCGGCACCTCCGGTTTGCACCGGAGTTCGCCTCGCTCTCCTCTCCTTGCCTCGGTGATCGGCAACGGCACCACTGGATGCAATGCGTAGATCAATGATTGGTAGCACCGCACTTGCGCCTCACGCAAGTAAGACTTAAGCATCTTCTACTTCCGAATTGATCCATAGGCACTAGCATTTCAAGACGCGGCGAGATGGGAACCATGATGCTAGCCCACGACACGACGGCGCCACCCACAGAAACCACTAGTGAGGCGCACCTGAAGGGCTTCGTGCGCGCTTGCGCGGTGCTTACCGGGTTCGAACCTATCAAACTTCACGGAATCTCTCTCGTGCAACATCATCTCGACTTCGTATGCCTGATCACTGGAACTGCTGCAGTGGACGAACTCATCAGGCGGATCACCCGGTTTCCCCTTGAGGGACCACACCGGGATCGCACCACGGGCTGGTCTGGCGTGCGATCCGCACCCACCCTCCGGCGCTAAGCAGCAGGGCTACAGCGCGCGGGCCGAACCACCGGCCGCAACGATCGCGCTGATTCGCCGCACTCGATAGTCGTCACCTCATTTGCCGAAAGGCAAATTCTCGGACTCTCGCCCAGGTTTCTGTCGGGGGCAACATGCGCTAATGCCGGAACCCGAGGTCTGATTCCTATTCATGACGGTATCTCTATTCAATAGATACCGTCATGAATAGGGAAGAATAATGTCAATTATTCACGGAACACCATCCTGTCGATCTAACAATAATTCGACTCCATATTTTGTCAGTTTTAACAATTTCATGGTTCATGAAATAAAAAGGAGAAAATTATGTCAGATTAGACGTAAAGAACATCGCAACCAGGCAGCGGCATCCTGATCGTTTTTCGCTAAACACCTTTTCCGTAGCAGGAGACACACCATGAGACCGGTCCAGAAGATCACCGTCAACAACAAAGGCGGGTACGTGTTCAATTTTTCCGTCCAATGGCTTGGTAGCGACGGCAAGTGGAATACCACCGAGTGGAACAGCGGAAATTATCCCGTGGCACAGTCCAGGACATCTCCCCCGCTCGACACAATCGGTGTCCCGGCCGAT
This sequence comes from Burkholderiaceae bacterium 16, assembly GCA_000955785.1. Taxonomy (GTDB): domain Bacteria; phylum Pseudomonadota; class Gammaproteobacteria; order Burkholderiales; family Burkholderiaceae; genus Cupriavidus. The sequence goes on along the minus strand of JYOD01000127.1, from coordinate 2,565 downwards.
GCGCTGGCTGTGACGCCATACGGGCACGCGGTCGCCGGGACTTCCGGTCAGGGATCACCGTTTGTTGGTTTCGCGCCGAACAATCAGATCGCAACATATGATGCAGTCGGGACGACTTACATTGGCTTTGCAATCAATCTGATTGAGTAGACAGCAAACTCTCCTCCGTGAGGTCCGGCATCAGCCTTCCTGCGATCCATCATCAGGGGGAGGCCGGCGCCGGGCCTCACCTTGCCCGATCGTCTAGTTTTCATAGAACAGCCTGACTGGATCGCTGGAGAGAATTACCATGAGACAAGTCAATAAAATTGGTTGCCTTAACAATGGCATCTTCAAAATGAACTTTTCGATTCAATGGTTTGATTCGAAGGGGAGTTGGCATACTTCCGACTGGAATAGTGGTAACTTCGACAACGGCCTGTACAAGGTGAGTCCTCCACTTTCATCGATCGGGATCCCGGCAGACGCGATTGGGGTGGCGCCCTACGTTTCCGCGGTTCTGGGAACAAATAACCGGGGGACGCCCCTGGTGCAGCCGGCGAATAACGGCAGGCTGGCCGCTTATGAGGTCACGGGGACGACTTTGGATTTCGGTGTTAAGCCACTGCCGTGGAGGAACTGGGCGCAGAACATCGTTCATACGATGACGATCGATGGTGAATACTACTTCTCTCCGACGAGCCGCGCAGAACTCCAGGGCATCGTAAGCCAGGCAGTGCAGGCTGGCGCGACGGTACGTGTTTCCGGCCAGCGGCATGCACAGCCGCCGCTGGTCGCCGAGGACAATCGCCTCGCCCCCACTCCCGACCAGTGGCTCATCGACCTTTCCTGCTATAAGGACCTGGGTCCCGGTGGCGACCAGTCGATCGTGCTGCATCAATCGGAAGGCACGGTCACGGTGAATACCGGCGTCCGCGAAGATGAACTGGATGCATTCCTGACCGCCAACAACATGATGCTCAAGACTGTTACCGCGGGCGGTTTCTTCAGCCTTGGCGGGATGACGGCGGTCGATGTGCATGGGGCGACAATCAACGCGCCGATCTTCGCGGAAACGGCCTCGGCGTTCAGCATCATGGGTCCGGATGGCCAGGTGAAGACCATCGGCACGCAGACTCCGGCAGAGTGTGGTTGGTCGCCCTTACAGTTCGCGCGCGTCTCTCTCGGTGTGCTGGGGGTCGTCACCTCCGTCACCGTCGATGTATTGCCACGCCCGTGGGCCACGACCTTGAGCCCGGGCAAGAACAGCCAGATTACGTGTGCGGATGAGACGGCGTTCATCGCCCAGTTCAAGACGCTGCTCGCGAGCCATGACCGGGTTGAGTCCTTCCTCAACCCGTACAACAGCAACTTTCTCGTCTTGTGGTGGGACGTGGTCGCGTCGCCGTCGACGAAGACTCCGAACCTGAAGCCAAGCGTCCCGGATGCGTGCGCCCTGGCGGGAGAGGATGTCTTTGGCGCGCCCTACCTGATACCGCTGGAGCCCATCATCGAGCCTCCGCTCATCGCGGCGCAGTATGCCGGAATCACAACCGCTGCGAGCGCGATCATTGATGCCGGATACTTGACTGTCGAAACGCTCTTCGATCAGGCCACGGCTGTCTACTCTGACTTATGGCTGACGAAGGCCTCCCGCGTGATTTTCATGTCCTATTTTATCGAGCTTCCTGCGCTCGACGACGCGGGGCTCGGCAAGGCCTGGCAGGGCCTTGATGCGGTGATGGCTCGTATCAGGAGTTCCACCGATTTCCTGGTGGTTGCACCGATGGAATTCCGCTTCGTCCGCGGCGGCAACACCGCATTGGCCGGGACATACACGGAAACCCCCAATGCAACCTTCGTCAATCTGGACCTTATCGGGTACGTGCCGGCCGTCGCAGGGTCCGAGTACCCCGACCGTTTACTCCATTTCTTCGCGGACATCGAGCGTGCCTGGGTTGCGCTGGGAGGAATGCCGCATACCGGCAAGGTGTTCGGCTTCTACGACCCGAGTCAACCTGCTGGAACCTTCTCGTCGCCATTCAACCCGGTTTTCCTGCAGGATCTCGCGAAGCGCCGCAGCGTCCGAACCAAGGCCTTCGACGCCTACCGGCGAACCTGCGATCCGAAGGGCAATTTCCACAGTAATTTCGTGGCGGCGCTGCTGGGAGACACGAATTTGCCGGGCAAGCCAGGCTGAGCCAGCTACCTAGGGGGCCGTCTTGTCGATCACGATCCGCACATCGCTGCTTCCCAAAGCAACCGGACCGACTTGCCCAAACAGGTCACCGGCGTGCGACATCGCGGTTCCGCTGGGAGAGATGCGCGCCTCTAACATGACCTCGGAATGACCGGAGAGGCGGTTGGCGGGGGAGAGCGCGAGCGTATCGTCCAGCGTGAACGTGACTGGCAGGTCGCGCACCTGCCGCTTCAGTACGGCGAGCGGCATGCGCGGGCCCTGTACCGCACGGGCGAAGATGAAGACCGCGTCGCCGGGCGCCGGCGCCTTGCCGGCGAGCGCGCCCAGCGCAACCGTGCCGGTCACCACCGCGGGGCTCTCACGCCCACCCCTTTCAAGGTGACGAA
>JYOD01000126.1:11169-46134 GCA_000955785.1 Burkholderiaceae bacterium 16 | reverse complement strand
GCTTATCTTGGGTGGATTGGGTCCCCGGGGGGCGACATCGGCTTGGCCAAGATAGCGCCATGTCTTGCGTGCGGCTCTCAAAGCGGATGCTCGAAGAGCCGTAAATACGGCCTCAACAAGAGGGCCGCTTTGCCAGTCGCTTTTATACACTATGCCTATCTCCCGGGGGAGAGTGTATTTTTCTAAAGAAATGGCTTTTACTCCCGGAGGAAGTGGAATCAACGCTTCAATAGCTGGCGCAATGGCAACCCCAATTCCTGCGGATACTGCAGCGGCCAACCCGTAGATGTCGTCGGACTCCAGTACTTGATTAACATATACATTGTGTTGCTGCAGAAACTTGTCTACCTTGCGACCGCCGAAGGACTGGCCGTAGTAACGTATAAAAGGCTCACCCTGCAGTATCTCCAAGCATTCCATCTCCTTGCATCGTTCGGGCACTAGGAGAACATAGGGTTCAAGTGCCAACGGGGCCCATTGCAACTCCACGGGGAGTTGATATGAGGGTTGAACAATGATGGCAAACTCGAGGGTTCCCGCGTCCACTTGTTCAACCAAGTTATGCGAAGAGCCCGGCAGTACCCGAAAGCAGGTTCCTGGATGGAGCTGCCGCACGTCGGCAAGCGCGCGCATCAGCCACCCGGATTGTGAGTAGATAGCCCCAAACGTCATTAATCGGGCATCACTCAGATCGGGGCTTCCAACTTTCAGGCGCAGAACTGCTTGAACAGCATCCTCGATTCGCGGAAGCATTTGTCTGCCGAATTCGCTGAGCACAGATCGTCGCCCCACCCGGTCAAATAGGGGTTTCCCTAACTCCTCTTCCAAGCGGCGAATTTGAGCGCTCACCGCCCCCTGGGTTAACCCTATTGCTTCTCCGGCCTTGTCAAACGTCCCCATACGGACGATAGCTAAGAAGGTTTTTAATTCGACTAGCACGACTGCCTCCTCCGATACCCAAGATTCATTAGTGCGGTTGATGGATATGATAACAATTTATCGATAGACGGTGAAGAAAGCTGTTAATACACTGACCTGGAACTCACAACTTAAACGAATTCTCGGACGTATTAGCCGCTTGTTAGAAACCATCTTGAACCGCGCAACTTCTTGGCAGATTATAATTCCTGGGTGCACAAAAAGGCTCACCCGGAACTGCATATTGCTGGGATGAGCTCTCTTCTCGCCGAACAGATGCGTCGTATTTTCGAGAATAAAACATCCGACATTCGGTTAATGCCGCACGGCAGCTGTGAGCGAGGTATTTATTTCGTGAAGACATGAGGGTATTGAGTGTATGACTAAAGCGCTTGTTTCAAAGATTGAGGACATTGTCGGCCGTTCAGTCCGACGTGACATCAGCAGAATGGTGGGCCATGCTCGGGGTAGTCTTGAAGCTGCGACCGCTTCCATCCTTGCAACCGGAAAGCCCCACGTGGGGATTGTGACAGGGTTCTTTATTGAGCACGCGGAGCCCCCTTCGCCAGAGACCGATGGCCTTGGCGGAACCGCGCATCTGGCGGCCGCACTATCTGCCGCGGGTATCAAGGTGACCGTCATCACGGATGCTCCATGCGCAAAGGCTGTTTGGGCTGCGCTCAGGGTGATTCCTGAGAAGGTTGACCTGGTCGTTGCAGCTGTCAGCGAGGACTCGGTTCGGAGCCTTCGAAACCGATTGGAATCGGGGGATCACCCGCTTACGCATTTGGTTGCCATCGAGCGAGTGTCGCCTGGGTCCGACGGAAAGCCACATCGGGAACATGGGTGGGACATGACAGAAGTTACTGCACCCCTGCACCTTCTATTTGAAGAACACGGATGGCAGCGCCCGTGGGTCACCATCGGCATCGGTGACGGAGGCAATGAGATTGGGATGGGTTCGCTCCCGAAAGAGATTATTGACAAAGACATTCCCAATGGGCATCTCATTGCCGCAACCGTACCCGCCGACTACCTAATCGTCGCAGGTGTTTCTACTTGGGGTGGCTACGGGTTGGTCGCGGCGTTGGCTGCACTGGACCAAGAACGAAGGCATCTTTTCCTTAAATATTTGCACAGAGACTTCGATTTGAGCGTACTTAAATCGGCAGTGGAAGTCGGGCAAGCCATAGACGACAGCAGAGTGGATAAGCCGGGACGTCTTCTCATGAGTGTGGACCGCCTACCCTGGGAAACGCATGCAACCCTCATCGAGGAAATTCGGAATGCCGCCTTCTAGTCTGTTGCATCCGGGAGGTCCATATGTCAACTAACGCTGAAAATCGAATAAAAGGGGTTTTGGCCCCGGTTGTCACGCCATTCAATGCGGACTTGACAATTAATGAGCAAGCATTCGTTGAGCAATGCAAGTGGCTGATTGAAAATGATGTGGGTTTGGCTGTCTTCGGCACAAATTCAGAAGCGAGCTCTCTCTCAATGCCGGAACGCAAGAAGTTGCTTCAACTGCTGATCGAGGCCGGCATTCCCAAGCAACGGTTGATGCCAGGAACCGGTTGCTGCTCGATCCCGGAGACGGTAGCACTGACCAAACATGCGCTGGCCCTTGGGGTCAATGCAGTTCTGATGCTGCCGCCGTTCTACTATAAAAGTGTTTCCGATGACGGTATCGTCCAATACTTTTCCAAAGTAATCGATGACGTCGGCAGCGATGAACTACGGGTGTACCTCTATCATTTCCCCGCAACATCTCAAGTTCCAATCAGCTTGCGCGTCGTTGAAAAGCTGCTCGCGAAGTATCCGAGAGTGGTCGCGGGCATCAAGGACTCGTCGGGGGATTGGGAAGGTACCCGAAGCTACATATCCAATTTTTCCGCTCAGGGATTTGATGTGTTTCCGGGAACCGAAATGCTCTTGCGACGGGCGATCCTGGAGGGAGGGGCCGGGTGCATCAGCGCTACCGCAAATGTGAATCCAAACGCTTTGGCGGCCTTGTATTTGGAGTGCGTAGCGGGTGGGGGGGAGACGGCAGATGAGGACGCCCGCAGGGTCCGCTCTGTATTTCAAGCCTACCCGCTCATCGCCGCGATGAAGCGGGTGATTGCCGGTGCGCGCGCAAATCCCAACTGGTCGATTGTAAGACCACCGCTGGTCTCGCTTAGCAACAGCGACTACGACAGGCTTGGCGCACAACTGTTGGAAGCGGGGTTCGAGGGCAATGAGCTTTGCGCGCTGCCCGGCGTGACAGCGTAAACGCACCCCCAATTTCTCTGAGAATGAAAAATGACTGATACAGCTATACCCTACGCTCTTGATTCAACGCTGGCTCTTCCGCCGATTGATGTGGAAACGCCGTGCTTTGTCGTTTTGGAGAGTGCCGTCCTCCACAACCTTGACGAGACCATCAAGGCCGCGGGGGGCGCGCACAGGCTGGTGCCGCACGTCAAAACTCATCGTGCCCCTTGGATCGTTGAACTGATCCTCTCACGTGGAGTAACCGCATTCAAGACAGCGACGCCGCGGGAAGCGGAGATGGTGCTCGACGCAGGGGCCTCAGAGGTGATTTGGTCTTACCCGACGCTTAGCGCAGCTGCTATTAAGCGTGTCATTGGCCTCGTCGGGAAGTTCCCGGGCTCAAAGGTTGTCGGCTTGGTGGATAGTTTCGAGGGACTGCAGATCTGGGTGAATCTATTGGCGGGTAGAGAGTACAAAAACCTCGCCTTGGCGGTGGACTTGGACCCAGGCATGGGGCGGACCGGAATCAAGCCCGGGCCTGAGGCAATCGAGTTGGCTCAAAGCGTTGATCGCGCCTTGAATTTTGCAGGTTGGCACGTGTACGACGGACACATTCAGGATGCCGATATTGCAGTTCGCGAGCGACGGTGCCTGGAGGTTCGGAACGAGCTCCTGGCGCTTCTCGCGAAGGGCTCCGAGTTGGGCCTTCGCACGGCGCTAGTCGCCGGTGGAAGCTATTCCTTTGCTATTTGGGCGAAACACACCGACGCACGCGTTTCTACTGGTAGCTGGACCTTCTCTAGCTCCCAACATCAGCACGACCTCGCTGACCGGCACTGGAAAGTGGGCGCGTACGTGTTGTCCACGGTTATTTCGGGACGAAACGGTACCGTAACAGTGGATGCCGGGTCTAAGGCTATTTCTCCCGACATGCCCATGGACAGACGTTTTGCAGGTGCCGAGAAGATTGTGGGCATGAAGGAGGAACACACCATCGTAATGGACCCGAAGATGCAGCCGGGCGACCGAGTTGCACTCGTACCGCGCCATGCATGCACCACGGCATATCTGTATCCAAGGGCGCTTGTTGGGACGGCCGCGGGGAAATGGGAATATCGAGACCAACTAGGCTGCGAGAGATAAGTGCGCCGCTAACTTGGTGCGAAATGCGTGAGGAGAACCCAAAATGAATCAAGCCAACGTCCCGTCGAAAGGGGGGCACTATTCTACCTGGAAGCAAGCCGGAAATCTGGTTTTTGTCTCGGGGCAGGTGCCTCGAGACTCGGAGCGCCGTCTTCTTGGGAGCAGTATCGAGGAACAAACAGCTGCGACGCTCGATAACCTAGAAAAGGTACTTCGTCTCGCCGGTAGCAGCTTAACCAACCTTGTGAAGGTGAACGTCTACTTGACGAGCATGAGCGACTTCCAAGGGTTCAATCGAGCCTACGCCCAGAGAATGGGGGACGCCTCACCCGCGCGCACAACGGTGGGTTGTAACCTGAACGGAGTCCTTGTGGAGGTCGACGGTATTGCAGTCGTAGAAAGTCCGAACCCGACGGGTGGCTAACTTGGACGACGGGGCATACACGTGGCCATCCGGATATGCCCTGCCACGTCCAATTGTAGGCCCGCCTAACAGCGACGAGTCAGGAACGTTGCCGCGGCGCTCCTTTCCTTGCTGCACAAGTCGCCATTTAGAGGTATTCAAAATTGTTCCAGCCGCATCCCGGCCCTACAAATTTGCCAAACGTAGAGAACCGCACCTCTGTGAGTCACGTAGATACGGTTGGCCTTCGTGGCTCAACTTTCGATTAGTAAATTGCGTTTTCGTCTCTAAAGGACTTTCTATGTCTTCAACACTTGAAATGATATCTTCACTGGAAAGTTCCCCAGTGGATTCACGCCAAGTCTATACAAAGATTGCTTGGCGAATCATGCCGCTGATCATGGCGTGCTATTTCTGCGCATATCTCGACCGTATCAATGTAGGCTTTGCGAAGCTTCAGATGCTAAATGACCTGCATCTATCGGAAGCAGCCTATGGACTAGGTGCGGGGTTGTTTTTTGTGGGCTACTTCTTGTTTGAAGTACCCAGCAACTTGCTCATGACAAAAATTGGCGCAAAAAAGACGCTGATGCGCATCATGATACTCTGGGGCATTATTTCTGCGGGCTTTGCGTTGGTGCAGACCCCAATGCAGTTCTACATCATGCGGGTACTGCTTGGAGCAGCCGAAGCAGGTTTTTTTCCAGGGATTATCCTTTACCTGACCTTCTGGTTCCCTTCCAGTACTCGTGCCAAGGTGACAGGGATGTTTTACACGGCGATTCCTATTTCCGGCCTTATTGGAGCGCCGCTATCAGGATACATCATGGGTGCTAACCAAGGAACACTCGGTCTGACTGGGTGGCAGTGGCTTTTCATTCTTGAGGCGCTGCCGACAATAGTAATTGGAGTATGCATTCCCTTCTTTCTTTGCGATTCTCCTAGGGAAGCCAAATGGCTTTCGGAACGTGAGAAGAATTTTGTCTTGAAAGAACTCGAGCTAGAAAAGAAGCAAAAGGGCATACACGCAGAAGGCGATATCTCGGTTGGGCAGGTATTCAAAAACAGTCGGGTATGGTATCTCATTGCGTTGTGTCTCTGTCAGACTATGGGTCTTTACGCGATTTCGTTCTGGCTGCCAAGCTTGATTAAAGATATTGGGTACACGACACCGCTCGAGATTGGGCTTATTTCTATTATTCCGTTTGGCGTCGGCGCCATTGTGCTGAACTTTGTTTGTCGCAGCTCAGACCGGCGTCTTGAGCGGCGGTGGCATACATCCATCCCTTTTTTAGCGACAGCCTTTGGCCTGCTCGCAAGCACGCAAGCCGGCGGGCATGCGGTGTTCGCGCTTATCGCGCTCTCAATTGCGACCGCCGGTGCCTACACAGCTACAACGATGTTTTGGACGCTGCCTAGCCAGTTTTTTAGCGGCGTGGGTGCAGCGGCCGCTATCGGACTTATCAACTCGGTTGGCAACCTTGGTGGCTTCGTAAGTCCGTATGTGATTGGACTGATTAAAGACTCCACCGGGTCGACTTCTTATGGCATTTATTTGCTGTCGGCTGTATTGATTTGTGGTGCATTCATGGTGCTGCGGCTTCCGGGAAAGGTCGTTAACAAGTGAGATGGTCGCTTGGGCGCGTAGGAGCGGGACTCGGTTGGCAGCTCACCGGGCATTACCACTCAGCTGATCGTCGAGTTTCGTGCATGGGGTATCGGGAGCCCACTGGGTTTCACCGATCTGGCGTGCTTGGACCCGGTCATCGACGTAAAGGGCGAGACCGCTCCCAGTAGGCCCATCGAGAAGCTCGTGTTTGCTATTCGTGTCGGCTTCGTCGCAGTTCAAGTCTCTGGTGGCTGGCACCGACTGTAAGTCGAAGAGGGCGCCCGCGCCTGGGGTTGCGGGGATCACCACGTCGCGCTCGGACACTACGACGTTGCGGTCGTCCGCACTCGTTGATGCCGCAGCGTTGGGACAATTGCGCTTCAATGGCGGGTTCGCACTGCCGGTCCACCGCGACGTCGTGAACGCGGCAAAGCGCTGGCCGCATCTGCAGCGAAGGTCTTTTTCCCAGCGCCGGGACTCTATGCCGAACAGGCACAGGCGCTTGCTGTCTGGGCAGGCAAGCCTGCGGCAGGCCGAGTTCCCCGGCGGCGCCGGTGCGCATCGTGACCGCGTTGCCGTCGGCAGTGCGTCGGCAAGCGGCTCGGTGTGCCGACCGGTATGACAACGCATCTCAGTCGCCAGCGCTCTCGGTCCGCTGACCCAGCGTCTGTTCGAAAAATTGCGGAAGGGCCTGCACGGTCGGGTGCAGCGGGCTGGCGACGGTCGCTGAGACGCTGCCCGCATTGATCGTCGTCGGGCCATTTGGACTGGCGGCGAGCACCGTCATATTGTCGAAGACATAGGTATTGACGGCACTCGCCACATTGGAAATGTACTGGCCGGTGCCGATGGCCAAGGCGTCATCAATGAGGCTGTTGGTGTTATGGATCATCACCGCAGCACCAATCGCCGCGACGGATAGTTGAAGCGCTGCTTCGGTCAGGAACATCTAGCCTACCTCCATGAACGCCGCCCGGCGTGAAGCCGGGCGGCGGTGATACCAGTCATTTTGCTAGCGAAGCGGAGGGCTGGCCGGGATTCGCGAATATCTGAAACTTAAGATATTTGCGAATCCCGGCCGACCCTCTTTCTGGTGGCGGGTCGTGGCGGCGTGGTGATCTGGACCGTGACAGACCGCCGCCGCCCGGCGGCATGGGTGATCGAAGGGGAGATCGAGGGCCGCAAGGCTGGCACCGTTGCCTACACGCTCACCGCGCAGGGGCAGGGTACGCGCTTTGAGCGTGACTTCAGCTATACCTCTCCCACCCTGGTCTTCGCCGTGCTGAACCAGCTGATGCTGCACCGGCGTATTGAGGCGGAATCCACCGAGGCGCTCAACCGGCTGAAAGCGCGGCTGGAAGACGGGGCGCCTGCGTCAGGCACAAAGCGGTCCGGATCCCAACTCATCGAGCAGTTGCCTGTGCAGCCCAGTCGATGGGAGCCTTCACTTCACACAATTGGTCTTTGCCGCCATAGTTCGGCCATCCGGCGCTGAACCATGAGGATCAGTTGGTCAGTGGCCGTGAGCAGGCAATAGCGCAGAAAGCCGCCCAGTCCGGCCGTGCGCGCTGGCTCCTTGATTTGCGCACTGACGGATGGGGACCGCGCGGCCAGGCGACGCGCAAAGCGGCGCACCAAGACGTCGTTGAGGCCATAAGGATGGCGGTCAACGCCAATCTCGATCAGCCACTCGATGCGTTCGAGCACTTCGGTGATCTGCCGCGAGGAGTGCCTCGCCGGGGCTGCCCACAGCCAGTTCTGGACGTGCTGGCCCCATCCGGTCGTGTTTGTTCCATCGCGGCTAGCCATCGTCCCCATGTCGCGGGTGGTACAGCCGAGCGGATCGAGGCGGCGGCACCGGCCTCAAGCTCGGCCAATGCCGCAGCGACAAGGCTTCGGACGGTGCGCTCATGCACGATGATCAGTCGATGCTCATACAGCCACTGGCGGGCATACAACAGCAGTTGCTTTCGATCGGCGCAAACCAGCACTTCGTCGCGAAACGCTCGCACAAGGGTCCGTCGCTGATGTTCCGTCATCCAACGAAACCCGAGCGTCTGGCAGGCCAGCAATTGATGGTCGAACAGAGTTCGCCCACGAACGTAGAGCGCCCGCAACGACGCCGGATCGGGCGCGTTGATACCGAGCTCCGTGCCGAGATGGCGAAGCAGGACCGGCGGCAGCATTCCGAATGCGTCCAATGGGCTGCCGCTCATGCGCATGAAGCCGATGTGCAACGCTAGGCCCAGCTTCATCGTTGGGCCACGCCGCCGCCCGATCAGTTCGTGCTCGGCGCGGCTGTATGTGAAGAACGTATAACTCGAAACCGCTGAGTTCCATACATACATGAAGTGGATGCGCAGCATCGCTTCGATAGGAGAACACGCGGGCGACCCGTTGCTTTGGTCGGCGCGTTAATCCTTTAGGTCGAAAAGCGGCGGATTTCTTCAGGGGGTAGCTTTGATTTCGGTGCAATTTACGACGGTCCGCAAGCCCAGCAGCGACGCGGGCGCCAAGCGCACGCGAGGTACCGCGTGACCCTCTACACCGCCGCTAACAGTCTCGCGAAGCTCAACTCATGACCGTCGGGATCGCTGATATGAAAATAACGCTCGCCCCATTCGGCATCGCGCGGGGCGGCTTCGGGACGCAGCCCCTGTGCGAATGCCCGCGCGTAGACGGCATCGACATCCGACACTTGGAAGATCACACGGCCCCACCACGACCATTGCCGGGTCGCGGGCTGGGCGATCAGATTCAGGTAGCCGGGGCCGGCGTGGAAGCTGGTGAATTCGGCGCCTTCTCCGCCGTACCGGATCGCGAATCCGAGTGCACGGTAGAATCCGACGGCCCGCGACATGTCGTGGGTTGCAAGCGTTACCGCGCTGATCGACGCGATTGCTGGTACGGCCTCCGGGGAAGGTGGTTTGCTGCCTTGTTCGTTGTGCATTTGCGTTTCCTGATCTGTGCTGTGCCCGGGGACGTCAAAAGGGAGCTAAATGGAGCTAAAGAGCGGCTACGCGGTAATTCCTTTTTAGCCAGGTGAGCGTCTGCTTGGGCAGGCTGTCGCGATTGCGAGGGGTGACTACCCAAAGCTGTGCCCCTGCGCATATGCTTCTGCACGCTCTGACTTCCTCTATGAAACCGCCGCCGCGCAGCGCTACAGTCGCCACGACCGGTTTCCCGCACGCGAGTAGCGCGCGCATGCGGGCGACGAAGGTTGCGGACAGGCACTCCATCTTGTCGACCTCGTCCACCAGGTAAGCACCCGCGCCAAAGCCGAGCGCTAGCGCGGATTCCGCAAGCCGGTCAATCGCCGCGACGTTCACGCCGTATTTGCCGACCCGGTAGGGCCCGACGAAGCGAACGTGCGCCATCACTTCTTCCTGCCCGTCGAAGGTGGTGATCCGAAAGCCGACGCGCTCGCCGCCCGCGCGGATTTCCTCGGTGTAAAAGCCGGCCATACGCCAGCCGGGCAAGGCGGCCGCGAGCCCGCGGATGACCGTGGTCTTGCCCGAGCCCGGCGCGCCGGTCAACAGCAAAACGCTGCTGCGCACCGCTTGCGGCCCACCTTCACGAACATTTTGCCTTGTCTGGCCATTCGCATGTGTCATAGAGCGCGCACCCCCCGCAGTTGGGGTTTCTTCGCCGTACAGGTCTCCCGGCCGTGGAGAATCAGCGCATTGGCAAACGGCGTCTGCGCGGGGGATCTGCTGCATCAGCTGTCTTTCGACTTCATCTGGATTGTCCGAGCGGGCGAGGCCCAGGCGGTTCGAGACCCGCAGCACATGCGTGTCCACCGCGATGCCCGGGGCGCCGAAGGCGTTGCCCAGCACCATGTTCGCGGTCTTTCTGCCCACGCCCGGCAGGGTGACAAGGTCGTCCACCGTGGACGGAACTTCTCCATGGAAGTCCGCGACCAGTTTTGTGCAGCAGCTGATTACCAGTTTCGCCTTGTTCTTGTAGAACCCGGTGGGGCGGATTTCCTCCTCGAACGTGGCGAGCTCTGCTTCGGCATAGTCGCGCGCGCCGCGGTATTTCTTGAACAGGGTTCGCGTGACCTCGTTGACCTGGACATCGGTGCATTGGGCAGACAGGATCACTGCAACCGGGTTGCTGAAATCTAGCGCGAGCTTGGGCTCCGGGTAGGTGGGGAGCACGAGTCGGGAGATTCTGTTCGCGTTTGCCATGGCCTGAACCCTCCGCCGCCTGGCGCGGCGCTCGCAGGGCGCGCGTGCTTGCCCCATTGTTTTAAAATAGTTCTTGTGTCCGCCTACGGCCAGTTCTGCGACTCCTGATGCAGGCCGGCGGATTTTTCCGATTGGCATTCAGCATCGGCTGCACCTCTCCATCCGCCCGTTTCAAGGCGTCGTGCGCACTGATTTGCGCGGATCTCGCACCATTTCAGTAATTCCCTCGCGGACACGGATCGCAAGCAGGCGCAGTTCTGCGCCGCAAGCGAAGCCAAGCTGGGTCGCCAGTGTGCTGAGTCGCCGCCCGGAAATCCGCATGGATGCTAGGAGTGCCTACTCCGGTAAATCGGGGTCAAGAGGACCCCATGACGCGAGGAGCGTCCCGGTCGGGGTTGACGGTGAGCAGGGCGATCACAGCGCACACGAACGAGATGGCCCCGAAGATCTGAAAGGCCAGCGCATAGCCCTCGGCTGGCGAGGACGCGTCGACGATCCTGCCGGTCAGATAGGGCGCGACGACCCCACCCACCGACATCACTGCCAGAAAGACACCTAGCGTGCCTGCCAGCTGCTGCGGCGGGCAGATCTAGGAGATCGCGGCGGTCAGCAGGGGGAAGATGATCGATCCCATCGCGTAGCCGACGGAGACGACGAGGACTGCGACGGCGGGGGTCTTGATGTAGGGAAGCGCCACCATTGCCAGGCCGCACAGCAGCAGCCCGACGGCGGGCAGCGCCCCGCGGAGGATGCGCTTGCTCGCGCCGCGGATGATCAACCGGTCGCTGACGAACGTCGACAGGGGCATGGCGATCAGCGCGGCGATGCCGGGGAACCCGAACATGGTCCCCGCCTGGAGCCGGTATCGCTTTGTTTTCGCTGCAGTTTACCGGGGCAGCAGCCCCCAGTATTCATGCGGGTTTCCGGCCGGTGCCCCAATAAATTCCTGTAAAATCAACCACTTGCTGACTGGTCCATTCCCCGTATCCGCAGATGTACCGATCGCGACACAAGCATGGCCGCGGAGGCAGGGATGTAAGCCTCCAAAAAGCTTTATCGCAGCCGACGGATGGACCGACGCCAAGCCCTTGCCGGCAGGGGATATATGCCGCTGATGCGCAGGTCTTTGGCACCGTCCTCTGAGCCGCTTTCAAAGCAAAATGGTCATGCCGTACGCCACTGCGAAGGTGAGTCGGGCCGGAACGCCGAGGTGGGCATGAGCCGGTGCGCATAGCGCGCGATGGGAAACTCAAAAGTGCCCCGCAGATTGATTCCCTCGATATGGGTGGGACCGATATGCCGAAGGCCCTCAGATCGAGTCGAGTCGCCGCCGATCTTCTCGAGGATGTTCCAGCTGCGTTGCATGTGCATCGTATTCCAAGCCATCACCGAATTGGATAGCAAGGTCAAGGCCGATGACACTGCCGCCAGCGACGCGTCATGGCGGGCCAGCTCGATCGGTATCTTGCCGGAATGGATCGCCCGCTGGAGAATGTGCACCGCTTCACCGCGGTTCAGCGCGTGCTGCATCTCATGGCGAAATGCGGTATTCGTGAAATAGTCGATCAGGAAGATCGTACGAAACAACCGTCCGAGATGCATGCCGGCCTCATAGACGACTTGTCCGCGCGCCGCCACCCCAAAGCGCGTAAGTGCCTGGACTGCTGTGCATTGCCCGCTTTGCACGGATGCCGCAATCCGCACCAGCTCGTCCCAGGCGCACTCAATGAGGCTCAGTCGAACATCTGCATCGGTGACGGCAGCCAGTTCGCTAGGCACATTATGATGCCTGGGAACATGCAGACGTCTGTCGCGCAGGTGGGACAGTCGCGGACAGAGGTCGAAGCCCAACAGCCGTGACAGACTCATCGCGAAATCTGTAAAGCCGTGCGTATCCACTGCAAGTTGCGCTATGTCTTCCGAACCGCCTTGTCGGATCACGCCCTCGATCGCTGCGCCGGCCTGGCGCTCATTTAGCAAAATTGGCTGGTCATAGAAGATGCCCCACCGATCTCGAACGTGAGTGTACATCCCGATCGATGCAGTCCGCCGGCGTGGGTCGGCCCGCGCTTTCCAGACAGAACGTGTCGTTTCCAACGACATCATGTCTGAAGAGGCCAGATCGGAGCGCCCCCAATGCTGGGAAATTGGGTGCTGATGCATGAAGGTCAGCACGGCTTCAGCCGCGTGGCGCAGCTTCCGTTCGTCCGCAACGCGATGCATCATCTGCCGGATCGCGGGAGGCGACAACTCCGGCACCATTCGGGCGAGATCCGCAGCTGACATCGATGTGCCGTGCGCGAGTATCGCTGCGTAGACCAATAGCAATTCGCTACGGGAATGAGGCTCTCTTCCCAGCAAGAGCCAACTAAAGTGCGAGGCACTGTCGATCTCGAGCAGGATCTCAGGCAACTGTCCGCCCGGGTGCTGCTCGAACAGTGCGCCTCGCAATGTCTCCACATTCGAGGGCGTGGCGCTTGCCACCAAGGGGTCGATGTGGATCGCATCGTCAATCTTGAGTTTCCCACACACGACAGCGTCCCGCAGCCTGGCCAGGCTTTCGTCCAGATGCGCGATCACAGGCGTCAGAAATGCCTGACCATCCTGTGGCAGCTTGAGATGGCCATAGAAGTGGTTGCGTTTGGCCTTCCAATCGCTGGCGCCGATCAAGATGGCCGCTTGGCTTCGAAAGGCAAAGCTGTGCTCAAGGAAGACTGAGCCGTTGCGCAGTGCCACCCGTAGGGCGAATAGCGTGCCCCACTCGAAAGCGGCCAGGGCCCGCTGACGGTCCTGTCCCTCCAGAGCGGGTTGTCAGGCCCGGCCAAGTCGAATCGTGATTTGGTCGGGAAGATGATCGGACTTCCGCGCGTAGAGTTCCTGGAGCACTGCCAACGCTTCAGTCACCGGGTGTGCTGACAGGGCGGAGAATGGCAGCAGAACCAACCTGCCGAGCAATGCCCGAGCCTGGCGGTGTCGCGAAAGGAGTTGCGCGCGGATCAGGCTGGCACGGCTGGGCGCACGCCGGTTAAGCGCCGCGTCGGCCAGCGCCGACAGCTGCTGGCAGAGTGCTTCACGGGTTAGCATCTCATCCGCGGCCAGTGCTTTGACCGCGGTTGCGAACTCTCGCATCTGGGTGCCAGGGTCCGATCGGCCAGCCTCAATCAAGCGCCGACCGTCATTCACGGACTTCTGAATCCAGTGTCGCAACATGGTCGCCAGATGATCCGAGGCGGCGCATAGAGCGTAACGCAGAAAGCAAGCAGCTTCCAATCGGCGGGGTTGCTGCGCGACACGTTTGCTTACTGATGGCGGACGATTGGCACAACGCCTGGCATAGTAGCGTATCAGCGCTTCATTGCACGCCGCTGGCCAGTTTCGGTGAATGCCCATCTTGTAAAGAAGTTCGACCTTGTCGAACAATTCCCCCAACTGATGGGTCGAGGTTCGCAACGGGACGGTCCAAAGCCATTGCTGCAGGCTCGTGTGATCGCCATGCGGGTGCGCAAGTGCTGTGCCCCACGTGTCCAAGGAGGCAGCCCCGTAGGCGCGCACTAGAGCGACGGCAAGCGCCGTCTCGGCCGTGGCGACGGCCTGGCTAATCAGTCTTTTTAGTGCGCGGTCATGAGGTATTAGTATCCGATGCTCATACAGCCAGCGCTTCAGCTCATGAAACAGCTCGGTGCGGCTCGGCTGTCCCGTCAATCGCTCCTTGAGCCAGCGCGTGACGTAACGGCGCTGGTGCTCAGCCATCGGACTGAAGCCGAGGGCTTGGTAGGCCAGCATCTGATGATTTGACAGTGTATCGGTGCGCCCATCGTAGAGTGCGTTGAGCGTGCCCATGTCCGGCGGTGTCACACCAACCTGGGCACCGACATGCGCCCAGAGAAATCTTGGCACCTGCTTGCAGGCGTCAAGCGTACGTCCTGTCATGCGGATAAAGCCGATGTGTACGGCAACGGCCAAGCGATACAAGGGGCTGCGCCGAGCATCAATCAGTGCGCGTTCCTTGGGGGAGTAGGTGAAGAAGGTGGCAAGCTCGAACTCACTGAGTTCCCGTGGGATCTGCCGCATCCCGAGGTAGGCCAACCGCCAGTGATCCATCGCGCTTCTCCGACGCATGAGACGGACTGCGGAGGGTAGCGGCAATGAGAGGTGGTCGCAACGATCAACACGCTAATATGTCGTTTGCAGCACTTCAAAAAGCATGAATGGGACAGACAGCAACCTATTGATTTATTGGCATTTTTCTTGGATGGCGGCCCGGAAAGCCGCATGGCTACAAGAAGCGGCTACCCCGGTAAACTGCAGCGAAAACAAAGGGAGACCGAATATGCGTGAAGAAGAGTTTACCCGGGCGGGCGGGACCCTACTGGGAGATGTGGTTGCCATTGGTGCGCTTCGCCCGGCTGCGGGCGACTTGGTGGCGCTGCGAACTCGCGTCGACGCGGCAGTGGAGTTCGATCTACGCCTGACCGCCGGGGCGGCGGCATCGGGCATCGACGACGAGGTCGAGACTGCCCTGGATCATATTGTCACGGTCCTGAAGAGCACTCCCGCACCGTGATTTGGCACAGGTCAGTTGCGGGCAAGCCCTGTCACTCCGGTGCCGGGCCAAA
Source organism: Burkholderiaceae bacterium 16 (assembly GCA_000955785.1). GTDB lineage: Bacteria > Pseudomonadota > Gammaproteobacteria > Burkholderiales > Burkholderiaceae > Cupriavidus. The sequence goes on along the minus strand of JYOD01000126.1, from coordinate 31,002 downwards.
GACGTCCGCCTCGAGATCCTGCTCGAATGCCACCGACCAGCACTTGCCTTTGCCGCTGGCGTACTCCAGAGACACGCCAGTCTCCGGCCGTAAGATGCTGATCCTGCGTATGCCGTTCTCGGCCCCGTGATCCAGCACGTAGAAATCTGCCGCGATGAATCCGTGTCGTCGGCAGGCGTTGGCAAAGGCTTCACGCTCCGTAGCAGGAAAAGTCTCCAGGTTTGTCATAAAAATGCCTCCACACATCCATCCCGCCTATCCAGCCATTTTCTCGACGGCAGGACTCAGTTGTTGCGTCTTCCCGGTATCAGAATATTCGGCCCACGGATCGACATAGCCAACCGCTTCGACACGCTGCACCGCAGTCCGGATCGTCCACTGATCGCTTCCTGTCAGCTGCGTCAACTCTTCCCAGGCTACAGGCATAGAGACCCCAAGGCCGGGCCTGGCGCGGGCCGAGAATGCGGATGCTGTCGTCGCGCCGTGCCCGTTGCGCAGGTAGTCGATGAAGATCTTTCCTATCCGATTGCGTGGCCCGCTTTTAGAGACGAAGCGCTGCGGAATAGTTCGGGCGATATGGAGAACGACATCCTGTGAAAACGTCTTCACGGTGTTCCACGGCAGACTGGGCGCGATTGGCACGACGACATGCAGGCCCTTGCCTCCACTGGTCTTGAGAAAGCTCACCAGGCCAAGCTCATCCAACATCGTCTTCGTTAGCATGGCGGCATCCAGCATGTGCTGCCAGGGCACGCCCTCGCCGGGGTCCAGGTCGAAGATGATGCGATCGGGCTTATCGATGCTGCGCTTGGTCGCATTCCAGGTGTGGAACTCGATCACATTGAGTTGCGCCGCACTCACGATGGCGGTCTCGCTTGGGACCTCGAGTAGTGCCGGATGGCCTTCCCAGAGCGAAGGATCCAGCAACGCCATGCCCGGAATCTTGCTCGCCTCAGCGTGCTTCTGGAAAAACAGCTCCCCACCAATACCGGTGGGGCCCCGCAGTAAGGCTACCGGGCGCCCGCGCAGATGGGGAAGCAGATACGGCGCGATGGCTTCGTAGTGGCCGACCAAGTCGCCTTTCGTCAGCCCGCTCATTGGATCAATCACGCGTTCCGCATTGGTGACCTTCACCGAGCGAGCCGGGCGTGGCCGCGGTGGCTCCACCTCCACAGGCCGCTCCCGCGTCACGCTGCCCGGCTCCTTGTCCGTGCGCAGGGCATGGAAGACCGCATGCCGCACTCGACCCTCTTTGGTCCACTCGGCGAATGAGATTTCGGCGACTAGCTTCGGCTTGACCCATCGCCCGGTTAAACGTGGTGGCAGCCTCTCGAAGGGACAGGCTGGCACTTCCAGCTCGGTCAGCAGTGCGAGCAGCTTGGTCAGCATGCGCGTATCGATACCGCTTCCCACGCTGCCCGCATAGCACAGCTTGCCCGCTTCATCGTGCACGCCAAGCAGGAGCGCGCCGAGGCCATGCCGGCTTCCCTTCGGGGCCGTGAATCCGCAGATGACGAACTCTTGCCGCTTCGTGCACTTGAGCTTGATCCAGCTCGGCGCCCGGGCCGAGACGTAGGGCGCGTCGACGCGCTTCCCAATCAGCCCTTCCAGGCCCATCCGGCAGGCAGCGGCAAGAAGGTCGTCTGCAGAACCCTCGAAGGCCTCGCTGTACCTGATGCGCGAGGCCTCTGGTACGGCCAGCACCTCTTCTAGCAGAGCTCTGCGCTCGGCCAAAGGGACCTGCCGCAGGCCGTGGCCCCGAAAGAAGGGAAGGTCGAAGACGAAGTACTGGATATCCTCCACCCGTGCCCTCTCAAAGGCGTTCTGCAGTGCTTGGAAGTCCGTGGTGCCCTTGTCGCCGACTATCACGATCTCCCCATCCAGCCACGCGGAGCCAAGGCCCAAAGTGCGTATCTCAGCGGCAAGCGATTTGAGGCGCGAGGTCCAGTCATGGCCATTTCTTGTGAAGAGACGGACGTCGTCGCCGTCGACTCGGGCCAACAACCGATTGCCATCGAACTTAATTTCATAGGCCCAAAATTGGGCGTTACGCGGTACCGCAGTGGCCAGCGTGGCGAGCTGCGGCGCCAAGCCAAGGGGCAGGGAGGCAGGGCGCGCACCCGCTGGAAGTGCCGGGCGATCCTGCGTTGGGCGTGCGCTGCGCTGTCTGCGCGAAGTGGCCTTTGCTGGAGCGCCGGCGCGCGAGCGCATGTTCGCATTGGTCAGCACGCTGTTCGGCAGGGCTGCCGTGATCTCGTACTCTGCCGCCGGGCGTGCAAACGCATCCCGTTCCTTGATCAGGAGCCACGGTTCCTGGCGCTCATCGCCGCGGCCGTGCATCTTCACCAATGTCCAATGGCCGTGCAGCTTTTCACCTTGCAGTTCGAACTTCAGCTTGCCGTCGCGGTACCCCGCCAGGGGATCACCAACGGGCAGCCACGTGCCACGATCCCAAACGATGACGGTGCCGGCCCCATACTGCTTGAGCGAGATTATCCCTTCGAACTTCCCATAGTCGAGAGGATCGTCCTCGACGTGTACCGCCATGCGTTTATCGGCCGGGTCCAGGCTCGGCCCCTTCGGCACCGCCCAACTCTTGAGGGTACCCTCCAGTTCGAGTCGAAAGTCGTAGTGGAGCCGGCGAGCCGCATGCTTCTGCACGACAAAGCTCAACGCGCCGCCAGCGCTGGCCGCGGAGGACTCTTGGCCGCAGGGCTCCGCGGTAGCGGTGAAGTCACGCGTCTGGCGATACCGCTCAAGGTCGCGCGCGTTGGCAGGTGCCGACTTGGCCACGACTAGGAGCTAGCCTTTCATGTCGCGGGGATCGTGCCCGTAGCCGTTGCGCATGCGGATCTGCCCTTCCCGCCAGTGGACCAGCAATTCGACCTTTTCTCGCTTCGCCTGGGATGAACGGCGATGGCCTCCTCCTGCGCGTCATGCTCGGAGGACGGCTGAGGAGCACCTTCGCGAATCACGCGCCATTTATCGCCGTGTGGAACTACGCTCACATTCTTGTAGGCCATGGCAGGTCTCCGTTGGATCGTTGTGATTAGAGTATTTTCCCGTTGGGGGCAAGCGGCAATAAGTAGATGTCCGCCATCTGCTGTAGTAGAGGGGTGGCGCAGTTCCGGGGGGACCTGCGACAAGATGCGCATGACCATCGCCCCCCGGGTTGCCGGACGCGCTCAAGTCAATCGCGGCCGAGGCCGTGCAGTTGATCTGGGAGGCTGGCAACGAGGCGGCCACCTGCGAATTGGCAGCCTTGCGGGCCGAACCGCGGTCGTAGGCGAGCGAGGCGGAAGCGCAGCGCAACTAGGCGCGCGCGGCGCTACAGGGCGATCTGGAGGCCGAGCGCCAGGCCCACACGGCCGCGCCGGCGCGTTACGAGGCGGGAACCCGTCAGATCGAGGCGCTTGAGCTGCAATTGCAGGACTTGTGTACCCAATTCTCGACGGACTTGGAACGCACCCGCGAGCAGGTCGCATTGGCGCAGGAGCGGCCAGCGCCAGCGAGCGGCGCGCGCTGCGCGGGATCGATCACGAACACACCGTGGCCGAGGATGTGCCTGGCGCTGGAGCGCGAACTCGCCAATGCTGGCATCAAGGCCACGTCTCGCCGCCGGCTCACGTTGCTGCGACATCGCCACATCGATGCGATCCTCGTCCAGCAAGCCGGGCAGGCGGGCGCTGGTGTCCTCCACGATCTCCGCGCAGAGGTCGGCTGCTGGCGCCGCAGGGCCGCCAGCGCGCTCTTCACTTAAACCTTATTCGTCTCGCGAGGCGGCGCTATGCCCGTTTCGGATACACGCTAAAAAGGGGGCGGGTTGCCTCCGGTGGCATTGGATGCGGATTCCGTGTTTTGGCGAAGCGAGGGTAGTGCCGCTTCTAGAGCGTACACGCTGATGGGTGCCATTCAGCACAAAGAGCGACACTTTACGCAATTTGGCCGGCTTCTTCGTACAACATGTTCGCAAAATTGGCCGACAGCCCAGTTTGCCATTAGCGCGGATACGCATCTAAGATGCATTTCCCCAATCGTCCGCCAATGCTGCCATGCTGCTTGACCGACTCACACAAGCCGCCGCCGAGCGCGCCGAACGCGCCATGACGCGCAGGCGGCGCGTCACACACACAGCCTGCGCGCCACATCAGGCGGTCAGCAATGAATGCGGCGAGCAGCGCACGCTGTTGAGTTTTTGCAGCAACGATTACCTGGGGCTGGCCAACCATCCCACGGTTATCTCCGCCTTTGCCGAGGGCGCTTACCGCTATCGCGCGGGCAGCGGTGCCTCCCACGTGGTTAACGGGCACTCGCTGGCCCACGACCATCTGGAGAACAAGTTGGCGCGGTGGATGGATTCACATATCCCCGAGGCGCAGGCGCTCTATTTCTGTAGCGGCTACATGGCAAACATGGCGGTGCTGAGCGCGTTGGGCACGGCCGGCGCTACCCTGTTCTGCGACAAGCTCAACCATGCCTCGCTGATCGACGGGGCGCTTCTGGCTCGCGCCCATGTCAAACGCTACCCGCATGGCGACACCACTGCACTGGCGAGACTGCTGGCCGGTAGCGACAGCCCCCTCAAGCTGATCGTAACCGACAGCGTATTCAGCATGGATGGCGACCTTGCCCCGCTGGTCGAATTGCTGGCATTAGCCGAATGCCAGGATGCCTGGATCGTGGTCGACGACGCCCACGGCTTTGGCGTGCTGGGGGAGAGCGGTCGCGGCGTGCTGGAGCACCTGGGACTGGCCTCCGAACGCTTCATCTACATCGGCACGCTGGGCAAGGCCGCCGGCGTAGCGGGCGCCTTCGTGGCGGCGCACCCAACCATCGTGGAGCATTTGGTCAATGTGGCGCGGCCCTATATCTACACTACGGCCGCGCCGCCGGCCGCAGCGCATGCGCTGCTGGCCAGCCTGGCGCTAATCGCGGGCGAGGAGGGACGCCGGCGCCGGGCCCATATGGCGCAACTTATTGGACAGCTGCGAGCAGGCCTGGAAACATTACAGGCCTGCCATGCGGAGGCCGGCTGGCGGCTGGTCGATAGCGATACCCCTATCCAACCACTGATCGTAGGAGGCAATGCCGCTGCCATGGCCCTCTCCGCCGCGCTGGAAGCCGATGGCATCCGCGTCACGGCCATCCGGCCGCCAACGGTGCCCGAAGGCACGGCGCGCCTGCGTGTCGCGCTCTCGGCAGCGCACACCGCGGGCGACATAGCGCGCTTGCTGGACAGCCTGTCTGCCGTGCTGATGCAGCGGGATGCGGCATGAGCGCGCCAGCCCGCTTCGCCACACTCGCCAGGCTCGGAATGTGCTCCCAAGGACCATCAGCATGAGTACGACAATGCTAAGCACGGAGGCCGTGGCGCATGCGGAAGCGGTGATCGGGAAGCCAGTTCCCTGTCGCCCATTTGTTAACGCCACATTCTTGCGCGATCCTTATCCTCTCTACCGCGAGCTGCGTGAGGCTGGCCCTATCCATTGGAGCGAGGAGTTCTTCGGCGGCGCCTGGTTGCTGACAAGGCACGAAGACGTCGAGGCCGTGCTGCGCGATCCCCTCTACTCAGCGCGGCGCACGGGTGGCTGGGTGATGCGTGGCAGCGAGGAATCGCGCCAGGCGCTCTGTCCCTTTCAGCGCCTGTTCAGCCGGGCGATGTTATTTCTCGACGCACCGGATCACACGCGGCTGAGGCATGTGCTCAGTGCCGGCTTCCGGCCGTCAGCCCTACGCGCCAGCGCAGGCGCGATCGAGCACATGGTGGCCGGATTGATGAATGGCATTGACGAAGCGGGGCAGTTTGATTTCATGGAGAGGATTGCCAGACCGCTCCCAGCAATGGTGATTGCACGCCTGCTCGGCATGGACGCGGAAGACCAGCCTGAATTCCTGGCCTGGTCCGAGGATCTGGCCGCCTTCATCGGCGCACTGGACCCTGATCCGGCGCTAAAACGACGAGCGCAGGTTAGCTTGCTCAAGATGTGTGCCGCCTTCGAGGCAACGCTCGAGCGACGCCGGGCGCAAGGGGCAAAGGTGCCGGACGCAGCAGGCGACGATCTGATCGGACACCTGCTGCGAGCCGAGGCCAGTGGCGAGGTGGTGTCCGGGGCCGAACTATTGGCGCAATGCGCCATGCTGCTGTTCGCGGGACATGAGACGACGCGCAATCTGCTCGGCAATGGACTGTATGCCTTGCTGAGCCATCCGGATCAATGGCGGCGCCTGCAGCGGACTCCCGAGTTGCTGCCGAATGCCTTGCGCGAGCTATTGCGCTACGAGAGTCCGGTCCAATACACAGGGCGGCGGGTCACCACGGACGTGGTCCTCCAAGGGCGCCGGCTGCGGCGCGGGGAGTTAGTGGTCCCCCTGATCGGCGCTGCCAATCGCGATCCGGCGCGCTACAGCAACCCGGACAGCCTGAATATCTCCCGGCGGGAGGGCTCGCACTTGTCGTTCGGACATGGCCCGCATTTCTGCATTGGCGCCGCGCTGACGTTGATGGAGGCGGAGATTGCGTTTCGGGCGCTGTTGGCCCGCTGGCCCAGGCTAGAACTCCTGGATACAACTCCGCGCTGGACCGGGAACCCCGTCTATCGGGGGCTCGCTAGTCTGCAGGTACGCTGCCGGCCCTTGACGCACACAATGGGCGTGAGCTGAAACGGTCCAGAGTGGTAGATAGGGGAGAGCCTAATCCAGCTTAATTCGCACGTCTTTTGCAACTTGCCGATACTGTGCGATCGCGGCACGCACGCGCTGGCGGAAATCCTCGGCGGCGCCCATGCCGGGGTAATCGAATGGAAGGGACTTCCACCGATTAGCAATCTGCGCAGGCTTGCGCGTTGCTGCCAACCCCAAGACCGCGGCTGGATATCGAGCGCTGGGCGGTCGCTGCCTGCAGGCTTTCGCAGTTGTCGGGGTCCCATTCAAACCAATGGGATCGCCGCACTCATTGTTATATAGCATACTAATTTAACATAATAACCGATCCGCGAAAAATCGACTGTTTGGAAGGGGCGAAACGTACCCCATGACCTGGGAAACCGTCCGACCCTCAGTTGTCCGTCGGCGAGCGGTGGGTGGGAATCGGTGCAAAGTCGAAATGGGCGGCGGCATACAGGGCATTTACTTCTTCCCCGTCCTTATAGTAGGTGACCCGTTTTGCCGTCGTTGAGGCATTGGGCGCCGGCGAAGACCTCGTCATGGCCAGTGGGACCGTCCAGCGGGAAGGGCGCGTGGCGCGGCCCAGCAGCGGCCGGTCGGTAAGGCCTCGATTGCTTTTCGGGACATTCTCTTCAGTGCCGCCATGTGCTGTTACTCAACGTGCTATTCAACCCCGCCGCCGCGAAACGTATTGTGTCAATCCCGCAACGGCGTGGCACCGTCCCGAAACATCCTCGTGTAGTCTCACTGCCAATTACCTCCTGCCATACGGTGGAAGTTCGCCATGTCGCAATACCTGAAAATTGCAGTCCGAGCCGTCGGCGTCGGCGCCATCCTTGTGATCGTCGCCGTTGCCTCTCGGCAAGTTTATCTGCGGGGCGCTGCTGAGGCTGGCATTGCCGGCGGTGAAGAGGATCCCGCGGCAACGATGTTGATCCGATGCGAGGCCATGCACAGCCGCTTGCAGAATCGACCTGTTTCCGAAGACGCTGCGGATGCTGACGAGGCGCCGCGTGCCCGTTGTATGGAATCCTGAGCTGCCACTATCCCTCCATCGCCAGAGCACAAAAACTACCGCATTTCCGCTTAGTCAGTCCCCGCTTTGGCGCGGTCTCCAGGTCGAGGCCCATTGCTCGAATGGAGGTACAGCCAGGTGTACGTTCGCCAAGCCTGAAGTTGTGCAGCAAGCTGTTGCACAATTGTGGTCAGTGCACTGACGTAGAAAGCGAGAGCGCCAAAACCGCCAGATTTCGCGCAAAAAATACGGCTACCCCTTACGGGCGCTGTCGTTCCCGCGCCCTCTGCGGAGCGTCATCGGTTTCCCGCAGCGAATTGAGAAAATCCCGCGCCAGCGCGACGCACTCATCAAAGCTCCGGTCGAAGCTGATCCGCTGGATCCTGGCGAACTGCTCGCGCATGATCGGCGGGCCCGCCTCGATTTGGTCCAGGAAGGCTGCTGCATGCCTAAGCAGAAACGGCGCGGCATGGGCGAGGGCTTTTGGTTCTTGCTCGACCACGACGGCCAGGTCGAAGAGATCCCGTGCGGTGGCGCGGTCGCCCCGATGGTAGAGCTTCTTGGCAACGATTTCGGCTGCAGTCTCCACTTTGACTGGCTGCCCCATGATCTCCCAGATCTCGAATGGCTCGTCGGTCAGGTTGGGCGAGGCGACGATGTCGACTTCGCCGGCGTCGAGGACCAGCTTCACGAAGTTCCCCTGCTCCACATAGTCGCTCGTGATGCCCTCTGCGGTCTCACTCAGGCGGGGCGTCACGAACCCTAGATATTGCGGGTCCGGCACAAAGAGGTCGATATCGCGTGAAAAGCGATGGCGGTACCGGAGCATCAGGACCGTCCCGCCCCCGAAGGTCCAGAACGGCTCGATACCCCCATGCTTCCTGACCTCCTCCATCAGCGTGAAGGCGTGAGGGAACAGGCTTTCCCAGATGTCACCCTGCAGCTCAATCTTCATGCCCACAGCCCTCCGCGTGTCGCCGTCAATGACTGCGCGAGCCGTCTGAGGTTCTTCCAAATGTCGGCCGGTTTCCGATGCTGCTTCGCCGCCACCTCGGCCACTACCTTGGTGACGAGCTGCAGTGGCGCCTCATCCAGGACCTGGGCTACTTGCGGCCGAAACTCCGCCGACACCTCGCCAGTGGCCAGCGCCCATTCAAGCTGATCAGGCGTGAGCTCGCCGGTGTAACTGACGTTTGCGCCCTTCGCGGCCATCCATAGCGCGCGGGTCGGCGTGCCCCTGGCCTGGCGGTCGGCTTCGGGATCGTACACATCAAGCGCCAGGCCGAGGACGTCCATCAGCCGGCCCAGCGTTTCGAGCGTGGCGTTCACGGTTCCATGCTCGATGCCGTTTAGGGACTGGCGCGACAGTTTGGCCATATCCGCCAGTTGCTGCTGGGTCAGGCCGAGGGTGATCCGCTTGTGTTGAATCGTATTACCCAGGAATGCAGGGTTCATGGCGAGAATCTCCGATCTATGTGTCAAGTATAGACGACATAAACGGACAAATGTTCCTTCGGCAATTGGTGTGCTAGAGGGATGGCTCAGCACGGCCTGACCCTGGCCCACCTGCAGGCCGCGGGCTGCTTTACTGTGCCCGGACCCTAACCCCTGGGGCGGTGCGCTACCGCAACGCACAGGGGCAGGGCTGGGACGGCCGCGGGGCCATGCCGGAGTGGCTGCAGCGGGCGATTCACGTCGGGGATGGGGGAGCGTTTCCGCGTCTAGTGAAGGGATGGCCGGGATTTCCTAGAGCTGAGCCGCACCGGACAATTCACAGCCACTTGGATGTCCGTGAGCGCACCCATGTAAGAAGTATCGGATAGCTATCAGATACCAGTTAAATCGACCATTGATCTCCCCTATCAGCTGGAGGATCGCGAAAAATCAGTGTTGCCAGCGCGGGAAAGTCGTTTTATTCCTCGCTGCGGAAAATCGGGTGATTCAGCCGTATCGCTATGCGGTTTATTATTTCTAACCCTAAAATATAATCTAACGTTGATTTAGATTTTTGGTTTATATAAACTCGATTTTAATATTTATATATTTCGGTGAAGATGAGATCGACAGCGCTGGCGAGCGCCCTGGAGGGCGATTTTCACTTTTTTAAGGTTCCTGTTTGTGCATTTTCACAGTACATGATAATAGCAATTATCATGTAGTGGTAAAAGTGGTGGTTAGGCCGGTTGGGTAGGGGCCGCGTGGTAAAATGGCGGGAAATCACCACTTTCAGTGTCACGTCTTAAGGTTAGTGGGTTTTGTCTCACAGTTAGTGGGTTGAATTCTCAAAGTTAATGGGTAAAACGAACGGGCGGCGGGGCGCCATGCCAAGGGCGGCAGACCAGTGAAAGTTTACTAAGTCGATTTCCCGACAACGACCGGGTAGGATCGTCGCTTTCTATTTCGGGAGACGCCAATATGGCCAACCAGCAATACCCCAGGGACGACCACCACAACGGACCCGTCCAGACCCTGACGTTCCTCTACGAGGGCGGCGGCATCATCTACTTCTACCTTCACCCGCAGCCGGACCGCGAGCGCAAGCTGGTGGCCTCGGTGGATATCACCTATGAGATGCCTGGCTGGCCAACCATCATCGAGCTGGCCAAGGGGCAGCCCCACACGCTGGTCCAGGCGGGCGCTCTGGCCTATACCCAGGCCCAGACTGAGGGGCAGGTCAACAAGAAGGGCAAGATCATCGAAGCCTGGATCGACGGCCGTGAATTCCTGACGCCGGAGGATCTGAAGGACATCGTCGGCAATGCCTTTCCGGTGGTGCTGAAGTAGGGCCGGCAATTTAGGTTGTTCGGCGGTGGCCCGGTAGAATGTAGTTTCTCCGGCTCGGCGCGTTCCTCTGTATGGCACTATCGCGTATTCCCTCCGGTATGGTGCGCAATATGGCGATTTCCTCTACTTTCAAGCGAGTTGAACTGGATGACCTGTCGCTGTCGACTATCACACATCGCGCCGCCGACTGCTTCGAAGTCGAGCTGGGCGATTGGTCGCAGTTTCACCAGGCACTCTCCAAGCTCGAGTTCATCGACCGGGAGATCGCCGACACGACAGACCTCGGCTCGACCAAATGGCTTTTTCGCGGGCACGCCGATAGCGAATGGCCAATCATTAGCGCCCTCGAGCGGTTCGAACCACGGATAGACACGCTGGAGGAATACTACGCACACGCCTACTCTCCGCGGTATGTCATTGAGTCTGCAACCGGGCAGCAATGGAACATCAGGCCTCCACATGAATTTGCGGACGACCTACAGCAGGCCGCTGCCTTGCCTTTCGTGTTCAACACTCAGCCTGACGAGTACGCATACTTGGTTTACCTGCGCCATCACGGTTTTCCCTCTCCGCTTCTGGATTGGACGAGGTCTCCGTACGTCGCCGCATTCTTCGCGTATTCGAATGCGTATCAGTTATCCAATGAACGCGTCGCGATTTTCGCCTACCTGGAAGCGACTGGAAGGGGGAAAGCAACGTCGCCAGGTAGTCCAACCATCTACTCGTTGGGTCCATATACCCGGACGGCGCCTCGGCACTATATCCAGCAGGCCGAATACACACTCTGCCTTCGGAAACAGCGGGGCGAGGGAAAACACGAGATCTGCAAGCACATGGATGCGTTCGCGCGCAGAGACGCAATCCAGGACATTCTTGTCAAGTTCACGCTTCCACGATCGGAATGGCGACGGGCGCTGGGCTATCTGGATCAACACAACATGAACGCCCACACGTTGTATGGATCTGTCGATCGCCTCATGGAGACGGTGGCCGTTCGTGAAATGCTCCTGAACGACTAAGGGCGCCTGCATGGAACTCGTGACCCCGCCAGCTTCCCTCTACAAGCTCTATGCGCTGAGCGCCGATGTCCATACAGGGCGAAGGCGGCATCCGCGTCGCCAGTGCTGACTACTTGCGGGAACTGCGTGCATTGTGCGACCAGCGTGGCTGGCTGCTGATGCTCGACGAGATCCAGGCTGGCATGGGGCGTACCGGCGCCTGGTTTGGGCACCAGCACGCGGGCATCACGCCCGATGCCATGACCTTGGCGAAGGCGCTGGGGAACGGCTTTCCCATCGGCGCCTGCCTGGCGCGGGGAGAGGTGGCCGACCTGTTCTCGCCCGGCCAGCACGGCTCAACCTTTGGCGGCAATCCCCTGGCCTGCCGCGTGGGGTGTGCGGTGCTCGACATCATGGTGCGGGACGACATGCCGCAACGGGCCGCCGTTCTGGAAGCCCGCTTGCTCACAGGCTGGCGGCAGGCGCTGGGCAATCACCCGAACGTCCTTGCGATCCGGGGCCAGGGCCTGATGGCAGGAATCGAACTGGATAGGAGTTGCAAGGAACTGGTCAGGCGGGCATCGGAGGAGCAACGCTTGCTCATCACGGTGACGCGCGACACCACCATCCGGCTGCTGCCGCCCCTGATCTGTGATGAAGCGCAGATTGACGATATGGTGGCGCGTGTCGCGCGACTGCTGGCTTCAAACGCAGTGGATAGACCGGTTCGCTTAACCGATCCCACTGCCTTAGCAAACCTACAGGGAGAGTGACGTCGGCAGGTCACCAAGGCTGTCCGCGTCGGATGCTTGGTCTTGCGCGCTGACTCCGGTTTCCTGTAGCAGCCACGAAATGAACATTTGGACGGCGGGGCTGTTGCACTTCTCCTGCAGGCAGACGAAATAATAGGCTTTGGGCGAGATATAAGTGGCTGGCAACAGCCGCACGAGCCGCCCGGCGGCCAGGTCTTCGCCGGTCACGTATTCTGGCAGCAGGGCCACGCCCATCCCGCCCAGCGCGGCCTGCAAGCCCATGGTCAGCAGCGCGTAGCGAGGGCCGCGCAGCACGCGCGGGGGCGTCATGCCGATGATCTGGAAGTAGGCGGTCCAAGCTTCCAGCGCGGCGGTCTGGTGCAGCAGCGGCAGGCGCTGCAGCGCGGCCTCGCCGCTCTCGCCGCTCTGGAGGAGTTCGGGCACGCATACGGGGAACAGCGCTAGCGGCATCACCTTGACGCCGAAGTGGCCTTCGGCAGGACCACCGCAGTACATGATGGCGGCGTCGAGGCGGGAGGCGCGCAAGTCGACGGGGCCGACCTTGGTGGTGACGTTGACCTGGATCTGGGGATGCTGCTTGGCAAAGCGCAGCAGGCGAGGCAGTAGCCAGATATTACCCAACGACACCGGCACCGAGATATCGAGCCGCCCTCCGCGGCCGCGACCCGTCATCACTTCCAGGGTCGCCTCCTCCAGATCGGCGATGACCCGCCGAACAGCGTGCAGGTATTGCTCTCCAGCCTGGGTGGGTGTCACTGAGCCCTTGCGGCGTTTCAGCATCGGCAGGCCAAGATAGTCCTCCAGTTCCGTGAGTTGCTTGCTGACAGCACTCTGGGTCAGGCACAACTCCTCGGCGGCCTCGGTCACGCTGGCGAGGCGTAGCGTGGCTTCGAACGCTACCAGATGGGTGAGGGCGGGCAGGTGCCTGCCGCTGGTGCTTCTCATTTGATGGTTCCTGGGCGGCAATCGGCCATAGCCGCCAATGGTGACGCGAATGATCCGACATCATAGTACAGGGCGCGCGAGGCACATGCCGCACGCGCCCTGTCGGAAGCGTACTTCCGACATCTTCAGGGCATCAGGCGAACTTGTGCGCGCCCAGCTCCGAGCGGCGAGCCGCGCGTGTAAAGATGCACGTAGAGCTTGCCGGCCAGCAGGTCCTCGCGGTCCTGGCCACGCAGGGTCAGCGAGGTGTCACCGTTCAACTGGCCGCTGCGCGTCAGTACTGCCAGCACCGGGCCCGCTCGCTCGCCGTCTCCCCGCTGCAGGGTAATGGCGATCACGTCGGACGGGGCCGCCCGCTGTGCGCGGGCGGTCACATGCAACTCGCCGCTGAGTAAGTTGTAGCGCAGGCGCACGTCGGCGGTGGCACCATGCCCTTGGGCGATGCGCGCGTCGCCGTGCAGCGGGTGCGGCGCGCGGCCGTCCACCAGCGGCGGCGTGCTGAACGGCGCGCGACGTGGCTGTGTGACCTGCTCCCAACCATAGGCCAGCGCAAGCAGGCGCGGCTCGGCAAAGGCGCCGCCCAGCATTTCCATGCCGACCGGCACGCCATCGCTCGTGAAGCCAGCGGGCACGGCGATGGCAGGCAGACCGGTGCTCGCGCTCAGTTGGCAGTTGGCGCCGGTCTGGGCCTCGCCGATGCGCACAGGCTTGCGGCGCAGTGAGGGGTAGACTAGCGCATCCACATTCTGCGCAGCCAGCGCGGCGAGCACGGACGCGCGTAGCGTGGCGCGCCTCGCAAGCGCTTGGCGATAGGCCTCGCTGTCGCGTCCGGTGGTCTGGTTGCGCAGACGCAGCGGTGCGTCCAGTTGAACGTGCTGTAGCCCGCGATCGAGAATATCGTCGAGTGAATGCACCGGGGAGTTGGGCTCTTGCGCCAAGTAATCGGCCAAGTCGAACTTGAACTCGTAGGCAATCACGCTGCTGTCTGCCAGCAGTGCGTCTAGGTCGGGCACCGTCACGTCCACCACCTCGGCGCCCTGCGCACGCATTGCGTCCACTGCCTTGCGCACAATCCCGCCAATCTCCTCATCCTCCGGAGCATTTCCGAATAGGCTTCGCAGCACGCCAATGCGGGCACCTTTGAGTGCATCGACACGCAGGGAGTCGCGGTAGCTGGTGGGAATATGGCCGGCTGAGTTGGCACTGACCGGGTCGGCTGGATCGGCGCCGACGGTAGCGTCTAGCATTACCGCCAAGTCGGTCACAGTACGCGCCAGCGGGCCGGCCACGTCCTGCGTCGATGATAGCGGCATCACGCCAGCGCGGCTGGACAGCCCGGCGGTTACGCGCAGGCCAACTAGGTTCTGGTTTGCGGCCGGGATACGAATCGAGCCGCAGGTGTCCGAACCCATGCCGGCCGCAGCGAAACTGGCGGCTACAGCCGCTGCTGTTCCGCCGCTAGAGCCGCCGGGAACTCGGTTGGTGTCATATGGATTGCGAGTGGCTCCGGTCAACGACGACACCGTGGTGATACCGGCCGCCAGTTCGTGCATGGCGGTCTTGCCGAGGATCACCGCTCCGGCTTCGCGCAAGCGGCGCACCTGGTACGCGTCGACGGCGGGTTGCAGGGTGGCCAACGCCAGCGCGCCACCGGAGGTCGGCATGTCGGCGGTGTCGAAGTTGTCCTTTATCAGCACCGGAATGCCGTGCAGCGGGCCGCGCGGGCCCTTGGTGCGGCGTTCGTCGTCGAGCGCGTCGGCCTGCGCCAGCGCGGCAGGGTTGAGGCGCAGGACGGCGTTCAAGCCGGGGCCAGCCTGGTCGTAAGCGGCAATGCGGGCCAAGTAGGCCTGCACTAGGCGGCGCGAGTCTGTCTTGCCGGAGGCCTGCGCTGCCTGGAGTTCGTCGATGGAGTGCTCGAAAACGTCGTCGCGCGTGCTGGCAGCCGAGGCGGGCACTTTCGCTATGGCGGCTAGCGATACCAACATGGAAAGGGAGGTCGCGGCAAGGAACAGGCGGCTCAAATGGCTCTTCTTTGGCAGGTTCATTGGAAGCTCTTGTGTGTGTTGGCGGCCAGCATGCAGGACGCCGGAAGACACTAGCATTCCGGCGTCGATGCGTTTGATGTGTTGCGCGTGGGCGCGGCGCGCAAGAAGTGCTAGCCGTGTGGCGTGGCCGACACCAGTATCGACGTCACAAAGCGCCCGGGGCGCTGCGCTGTCGGCGTACCCTCAGCGAGCGTCGGCCGCCCCGCTACCAGTACATGGCGCACGCCCACGCAGGGCGCCTGCGGTGTATCGAAGGTGGCACGGTCCTCGATGCGTGCGGCATCGAAGACCGTGATGTCCGCTACCTTGCCCGCGGCCAGCACGCCGCGCCCCTCGAGCCCGAAGCGCTGCGCCGGCAGGCCGGTCAGCTTGTGCACCGCACGCTCCAGCGGGAACAGGCCGAGGTCGCGCGAATACAACCCGAGTACGCGTGGGAATGTGCCCCACAGGCGAGGATGCGGCGTTTCGTCGTAGGGAATGCCGTCGGAGCCGACCATGGTGTCAGCGTAGCTGAGGATGTCGCGGACATCGTCCTCGTGCATGATGAAGTAGACCGCACCGCCTGGCACCATGGCATCGGCAGCTTCGCGCCGCGAGCAACCCCATTCCTGTGCCAGCTCCTCCAGGTAGCGTCCCGCCGCTTCTGGATGTGGGCCGGACCAAGTGATAAGGATGCGTTCACACTGCTCCACGCGTTCGGGACGCAGCATGGTGGACGACGCCGCGTAGGGATAGCAGTCCATGCAAAGCGGCATCTGCCGCGACAGTGCGCTGACCTTGGCCAGGGTCTCGCGGCTGCGGCCATGGTTGCGTCTGCCCACCAGCTTGTGATGCGAGATAACAGTCTGCACGCCGAGCGCCTGGCCGATGCGGGCGGTCTCGTCGATGGCTTCGCTGACTTTGTCGCTCTCGTCGCGCATATGCGCTACGTAGACGCCGCCGTGTTGCTTGAGTGGCTCGCAGATGCGCACGATCTCCTCCTCCGGTGCCGCTGCTGAAGGCGGATAGAAGGTGCCTGTGGACACGCCAATGGCGCCCTCGCGCATGGCACGCGCCACGTCGTCGCGCATGGCAGCGACTTCTTCGTCATTGGCCGCGCGCTGCAGGTCGGCAACATGCCGGGCTCGCAGTGTTGATTGGCCGATCAGCACCGAAACATTGACTGCCGCCGGCTGCTGTGCGAAGGCTTCGCGATAGGCGCCTACCGAATCGAAGCGGTAGCCGCCCCGCATCATATTCAGCGGGGCAGGTGGGGTCTCCTCGGTGACCAGCGGGAACAGGCTGATGCCGCAATTGCCGGTGATGACCGTGGTCACGCCCTGCGTGACCTTGGCCGCCATCGCGGGCGAACTGAACACCATCCAGTCGTCGTGAGAGTGGCTATCGATGAAGCCTGGCGCCACTACCAGACCGGTGGCGTCGATGGTTTCGCGCGCGCCGGTGCCCGACAGGTCGCCAATGGCGGCGATGAGGCCGTCGCGAATGCCGATGTCGGCCGCGCGGCGCGGCGCGCCGGTGCCGTCGATCAGGTCGCCGCCGCGGATCAGCAGGTCAAAGGTCGGCAAGTCGGAGGATTCGGTCATGACGGTCATGGCAAGTGCACTCAATCGATCCGGGCGCCGCTCTTGCGGACCACCTCGGCAAACTTCCTGGTCTCGGATGAGATCAGGGCCTGGAACTGCTGCGGCGTGCCGCCAAGCGGCTCAAACGAGAGCTTGTCAAGCTGGGCGCGGAAGGCCGGCTCCTTGAGGATCTCGTTGACCTCGCGGTTCAGCCGTGCGATCACCTCGGCGGGCGTCCCGGGCGCCGCCACCAGGCCGCTCCAGGCGGTCATTTCGTAGCCCCTCACGCCGGCCTCATCGAGCGTGGGCACCTGCGGGAAATGCGGCGAGCGCTTGAGCGAGGTCACCGCGAGCGCGCGCACCTTGTCAGCCTGCACGCTGGGCCCGATCGAGGGGATGTTGTCGAACATCAGTTGCACATTGTTGCCAAGCAGATCCTGGATGGCGGGCGCGCTGCCTTTGTATGGCACGTGCACGATCTGGGCGCCGGTCAGGGTCTTGAAAAGTTCGCCGCTCAGATGGCCTGTGGTGCCGTTGCCCGCCGAACCCATCGACAGCTCGCCGGGATGCTTGCGCGCATAGTCAATCAGCTCCGGCACCGATTTCACCAGAAGTATCGGCGTCACCACCAGCAGGTTGACGGTGGTCGCCAGCCCGATCACGGGCACCAGCTTATCGGGGTCGTAGGGCAACTTGCTGTAGAGCGCGCGGTTGGTGGCGAGCGTCGCGTTGTTGCCGTAGGCGATGGTATAGCCGTCGGGCGTGGCGGCGAAGAGCGCTTGCATGCCGATGTTGCCGCTGGCGCCGGGCCGGTTCTCGATAACGACGGGCTGGCCCAGCCGCTTGGACAGTTCGTTGCCAAGTAGGCGGGATAGCAAGTCGGGCGATCCGCCCGGCGCGGTGGGTACGATCAGCCGGACGGGCCGCTCGGGCCAGGCCGCATGAGCGGAAGGCATCCACGCCGCTACGGCGAGGATGGCACCCGCAAGGGTGGCGAGGGGGTGGCGCGCAAACGAAGTCATCGGGGTATTCCTCCAGGGGATGGGTAGTGCTGGAGCGGCATTCTGTCCGGGCCGGCAAGGCGCCCCTTTTGGGGCGCCATGTCTTGCGGTGTGCCATCTGGTGTCCGAAGTATGGCCGGCGCCGGCCCCGAGCCAAAATGAAATATCGGTGGCGATTTATTCCGTGGCGGAATGTATTGCCGGGCGAGGATGACATCCCGGTGCGCGTACCGCCGGCCTGGGGCGCCATGCCCGACTGGCAGCGGCGGGCGGTCAACGCCGGGCAGACGGTGGAACATTTCCGCGTCGAGCGGACTGGTGATGTGAATAATGTTCAGACCTGGCACATCGGATAGGTCACATAGAGGTGACAAACTCATTTGCTCAAAGTAAGGAATCGCGTTACACTCGCCAAATGATCTTGTATGCACGATAAGGCATGTCTGCGCTAGGGCCCGATCGGAGTCAGGTTGCGTTGCGCGCTATCCAGGCGCAGGCACGTTACCTCTTCACTCCCCAAGAATTCGCCCGCGCGACCGGTCGGGAGCCGGGTAGCGCCGCCGTCAGAATGGCCCTCCAACGTCTCGCGCGGCAGGGGCACGTGGTCAATGCGACCAAAAGGCCGGCGCGGTGGCTCATCATTCCGCCCGAGCAATCTCACTACGGCGCGCCGCCGGTGGACTGGTGGCTGGACGACTGCCTGAGCGACCAGGAGCCCAACTACTATGTGGCGCTGCTCTCAGCCGCTCGCCACTGGGGCTCATCCCACTACGCCGTACAGACGACCCAGGTGATGATAGGCAAGCCGCGATCCTCACTTGCGGTAGGTCGCATCCGGGTCGACTTCTATGTGAAAGAACGGCTCGCGGAGACCCCGGTGACTCGAGTGCGAACGCAAGTTTCGCGCTGGCGTGTCAGCACGCGAGAGGCCACACTCCTGGACCTGGTCCGACACCAGACCGCAATTGGGGGAATTGAAGCGGTGGCTCGGATTGCGAGGGACTTCGCGAAGGATCTCGACCTCGACGGTTTGACTCTGGCATTGGATGCGCTGGGGCAGGTCGCCGCGGCACAGCGCCTCGGTTTCGTCTTAGACCGCCTTGGCCAGACCAGGGCCGCGAAGAGCGTGGCCGCCTGGCTGGACGGCCGGCGCCGCGCAGTTCAACTACTTGAGACGGGCCCCGTCGATCGCATGAAGCACGCGCTCATGCAGGATCCGAGATGGGCCGTCGAATACACCACAGATCAAATGGCACTCTTCAAGGAACTTCAATGATCTCCGCGCGCGAGCTAGCACAGTGGCGCACGCAGGCGCCGTGGAGCAGCGACCTGATGGTCGAGCAGGACTACCTGATCAGCCAAGTCGTGGCGGCGATTTTTGAAGACAATTTTCTGTCAGGGCAGGTTGCCATGCGCGGCGGCACGGTCCTCCACAAGGGGCATTTGGCGCCAGCCAGTCGCTACTCGGAGGACATCGACCTAGTGTTGGTTGGTGATCGCCCGGTCCGGCACATCCAGAAGGCGCTCGCCCGCGTCGTCGCGCCAATCCTCGGGGAGCCGACGGAGTCGGTCATTGCAAGCATCCAGCTTGCCGTGCGCAATCTCGTGGCGAAGTCGAAGATCATACGAATGGTCTATACCTACGACCCGGCAAGCACCGAAGCCGCGCTCGCGCAACTAAAGCTCGAAGTCAATTTCAACGAAAACAAGAGCTTCTTTGATCTGGTGCCTATCCAGATAGCCGTGCCTACCGAGCAGGGCATCAGGCAGGTCGATGTTGTGTCCTACGATCTAGATGAGATGCTCAGCACTAAATTGCGAGCGCTCCTGCAGCGCGAGCATGGCCGTGACCTGTTCGACCTGTGGTGGGCGTGGTCCTGCAGCCAGTCGCCGGGCTCAACGTCCAAAGTCGACCCGGCCCGGGTGGGCGCGGCCTTTCGGTTCTACATGAGCCAGGAGGGCAGTACGTTCAGCCCCGAGGACGTGCGCGCTGAACTCGCGCGGCGGATGACCTCGCGGAAATTCCTGTCGGACATGGATGGGTACC
>JYOD01000126.1:0-11058 GCA_000955785.1 Burkholderiaceae bacterium 16 | reverse complement strand
CTAATGGAAGGCGATTTCGACGTCGACGCCACACGTGCGACCGAATACCTTGCGGGGGAGTTAGCGGCGGGCGCCATCACCCCCCAGGTTGTCAACGGGCTGGCCTACCAGCTCCTGGACTCCGCGAATCCAGTCGGGGAGGCGGCGGCACGCCGACTTTGGGAAACCCTTTCCGAGGGGCCTTCGCCATTTCCCGACGCACTCGCCAACCTGGCCATCGCCTGCCTGAATGGCGCCGGGGGGAATTGTGATCCCGCGTACGCCAATCGCCTTTTCGAGAGGATCCTATCCATTCCGGGCGCGCCCGCGCAGGTCCATCTGACAGCACTGAGCGGTCTCGGGGACAGTCTGATGCTGGGACGCGGCGCCCAGGTGGATCGCTACCGCGCGCTGGCACTCCATGAGGAAGCCGCGGGCCAGGGGATTTCATCGGCCGCGATGAACGCCGCAGTGACGTGGGACGATTATCCCGGCCAGAGCAGGGAGAATTTGCCGCCGGTCGACTATGAAAAGGCAGCCCATTTCTATGGCCTCGCGGCGGCCGGCGGGATTGTGCACGCGACGGCGCGACTGGCTCTACTGCATCTGCATGGGCGACACTCTGCCGCCGATGCCAATCACGGGTTTTCGCTCCTGCGAAAAGCAGCAAAGCGCGGCGATGCGGCGGCCCGGGCGGCGCTTCAGGAGATTGCGGAACGGATGATGTCATCAGCCTTCCCGTAGACCTTGATGTTGTGACGCAGGCGAGGTGATAGTAAGGCGCGTCACGCGCGCATGGCTCGTCGCGCCATGGCGCGGGCGCGAGCGGAATGGTGGTCAGCCCAGGCGGTGGGGTGACCGGTTTGCCAGCTCACAGCGCTTCGAGCCGCGGGGCATCCATATTGCGGCGTCACTGGCTTGCGGCATCCTGTTTGCGATAGTCAGCGCCTGCCCGCCACCAACTTGTTAGAGCCCGCAAAAAAAAAAAAAGCCCTCTGCCGGGCAGACAAAGGGCTGAACGTCCAATGAAGAAATCGGGCGGCCGTCGCGAGCCACCCGGCTTTCAGTATCCACTTGGTTGCCTATGTGGCTGTCGACTCGCAAGCTGAAGCCAATCAGGCAATTGGGATTCTCCAGGCAGTCTGAGGTTCCGCGCTCATGCATCAAGGAGAGCGGTAGTGGGCGATGGAGCGCAGAGAGGACGTACAGAGAGGACGTATTCACTTGGCCCGCTTGAAGGGGCATTGGTCTGCGGTCCGGCGTCACCAAGACCTATTGCCGAACCCGCCTAGGTGACACCGGCACCACGTATGGCGACTGATCGTAGGCTCGTCCTAAGTCCGATGCGCCGCAAGAGTGACTGAATAGCGACCGTGGCGACATCATCCGTTTCTTGCACGTCCTTGAGCACCGTCTGAATCCGCAAGGCCAGCGCTTCGGCAAGCCTTGCGGCAGTGGCAGGCAGCGGACAGGAGTCGCCGCGCGCATAAAGGGGTAGCCGCACTGCGGCCTCCGCTCTCGTCAACATTCCTTGACCTCGCAGTCGGAAATGGCCGCGTTGCGCTTGGGAATGGTGTAGCCCATGGGGACCAGCTCGAGACGGGTCTGAAGGATGAGAGCTTCCTCCTGAGACTGGATGCTGCATTTCTGAATGACATCGGCCTCACATACCGGAACCTCCTGCAGATCATCTCGACTTTGGTTGGCTGAGTTGCAGTTGGTGGGGGCAGCGAGTTCGCCTCCGGCTATGGGGCGCAAGGTGTTGAGCTCAACATCTAGGATTGAGGTCGGGGTTGTAGGCGGGGAGGACGGCCATCGGCACACCGCCCCCCGAGTGCTGTCCTGCTAGTCTCGCACGATGCGGCTCTTGTGCTGTGCTGCGTCGTCCCAGACGATGAGCACGCGATGCTTGATGTGTTTGCGCAGCGCCTTGAGGAAGCGACAACCACGCAAGCTTACAGCGAGCCGCCGCTCTTCCCGAAAGGAAGGTAGCCTTAGCCTTAGTACGTACCCATATAGTCACGCTTGCCAACTTCCACGCCGTTATGGCGCAGGATCGCGTACGTGGTGGTGACATGGAAGTAGAATTGCGGAAGCCCGTAGCTCAGCAGGTACGACTGGCCAGTGAATTTCTTCTCCTTTGGCGTGCCCGGGCGCGTAATGATTTGGCGCTCCTCGTTGCCATCGATTTGTGCCGGCGTGAAGCCTTCAATGAAAGACAGGGTTTTGCTGATAAGCGCTTGCAGGTCCGCAAAAGTCTGTTCGTTGTCCTCGTACTTGGGAACTTCCACACCGGCAAGGCGTGCAGATACGCCCCTGGCGAAATCGGCGGCAATCTGCACCTGGCGGATCAAGGGCAACATGTCAGGAAACAGGCGGGCTTGCAGTATTGCGTTGGGATCGATGTTCTTCGCAACAGCATGCTCTGCCGTCTTGGTCAGAATCGCGCTCACGCTGTTAAGCATTTGCTTGAAGAGCGGAACAGAGGTGGCGTACAGGGAAATGGCCATGGAACTTCCTTTAGGTGAATGTGACGCGATTATAGACAGGAACCGAAGGGTCCTACCTGTGTCGACTCGCCATACCTCCGTCATTGCCGAGAGCGCGGGGTTGGGCTCAAATCGGGTGGCACCTCAGACGAAGGCTAAGATCTGCACTGGCCGGAAGGCGACTGCGTTTTCTTCTACGCCAACGTCCCAATCCGAGTCTCTGAATCCCTCTCATATGGCCGTCTTTGCGATATTCCCGAGCCCGCCCTACGCTCTTTGAGCACAACACTCAAACTGGCAGTACAAGTTGCGCTGCCGGAACGTTGTCTTCGGTCGCATCAGCCCAGCGACCAGCGCCGCCAGTAAGTTGACAGCAATACTTTCGTGGCCGCGGTATTGCACCCGCACGCCAGCCTTTTCCCCGAGTCTGCCGAGTTCAATCGCATCTTGCCAACCGGACTCATAGTCCAGTTCGAGCACAGCCACTCCCGCAGCTTCCAGAAGGCGCGGTGCCTCACCCTTGCTTCCAGCACGAACTGTTGTCATCTCCGGGCTCCCGCAACTGCACAATCAAACATCCACGCCAGTCGAGCGCCACCGGGGGAGTCCTTGTCGCATTCCCTTGGGCGTCGTGCCGCGGACATTGTAAGCGGACTATGTTGCAATCAACGTGGGCGATCTCCTGCAGGCAGGTTGCACATCGGTCACTTTTGCCGCCAACCGCTGCAGCAGCGCAGTGACGGGGGTGTCGTCGATGTCAAGCTGGATCAAGTTGGCCATTTGTTGGCCCTCCTAGTTTCGTCTAGAGTGGGGGCTGTCGCCGTGACGACAGAAAGTCGCCGGGCTGTACGCTGTGGCCGTGGTTTCGCCTCCCGTTTCCACGGCCGCTACATGAGGGACACCGGATAGGGCTAGGGCCTGAGTTCCGGGATGGCACCCCTCCACGGCGGCCCTTCCTAGATCACTTGCCCCATCAGCACCTGGTAGCGCTTCTGGTTGGCCAGGTCCCCCGTTTCCGCCACCCCAACCGTTCATACCGCATTGCGCACCAGCTTCTGGCAGCCCGTCTCGTCCCGCGTCTGCTGAGCGAAGTCGACGCGCACCACCACCACCACCACCACCTTGGCCTTCGGGCCGGCCGTGTCCGCAAACACATAAACCAGGGCCGGGTCCTCTAGGTCCCACAGCACCGCCTGGGGCGCGGGCCAGCCGCCGAGGCAGGTCGAGCAGATCCTCCATCAAACGCGCCCAGCCGCGGGCCGCCTTGGTATCGCGCGCCAGGTGCAGCAGCTCGGCGTCGCGCAGGGTCAGCGCGGCGGTTTCGGGGCGCACGCCCAGCCCCTTGAGGTGCCTCAGCACTTCTGGCTTCAAGGCACCAACCACGCGCTAGGTGTTGTTGGCGCGGCCGGCGGCGATCGCCTCTGCCGCCCCAGGTGCGGAACTCGCCAGCGATCTGGGGCAACATCAGGCGCAGCGCGGCGCCCATGGCGCGAGCCCCCAGCTCAGGGTCGACAAATTCCACCTTGCGCGCCAGGATCAACGTGAACTGTTCGAGCGCCGCCGCATTTGCGTTGTAGTTGAAGCCAGCACAACGGGTAGAAGGTGATCGGCTTGCCGTTCTGGACGGCGCGGATGCCGGTCACCTTGGTGCGGTAGAAGTCGCTTGAGCCGCGCCTGGCCTGAATCGCGTATCCTGTTCCGCGGCGACGTACGTCAAGCCAGTCAATGGGGCGGGTGCAGACTGGATCAGTTCGATAGATAATTACGAAATGCGAGCTTGTCGCTTTGGATACACGCTAGCGATCCACCCGACACGGCCCCCAGCTTTTTTGGACCCGCCGTCAGCGCTGCCACTGCCATGAAGGAAGCTCTTTACCCCGGCCGTTACTGGCATTTCCTGGATGATGGACGTATCCAGTGCGACCTGTGTCCGCGCAACTGTCGCCTACACGTGGACCAGCGCGGCGCCTGCTTCGTGCGCCAGCGGGTCGGTGATCAGATGATCCTTACCGCCTATGGCCGCTCATCGGGTTTCTGCATCGATCCGATCGAGAAGAAGCCGCTCAACCACTTCTACCCTGGCACCAGTGTCCTGTCCTTTGGCACGGCGGGCTGCAACCTGGCGTGCAAGTTCTGTCAAAACTGGGACATCAGCAAATCGCGCGAGATGGAGACGCTCGCCGACGCGGCCAAGCCCGAAGCGATCGGCGAGGCGGCAGCGGCCTACGGCTGCAAAAGCGTGGCCTTCACCTACAACGACCCGGTGATCTTCGCCGAATACGCCATGGACATGGCCGACGCCTGCCACGAGCGGGGCATTATGACGGTGGCGGTGACCGCCGGCTACATGGGCGCGGAAGCCCGGCGCGACTTCTACGTCAAGATGGATGCGGCGAACGTCGACTTGAAGGCCTTCACCGACGAATTTTATTTCATGCTCACCGGGGCTCGCTTGCAGCCGGTATTGGAGACGCTCAAGTATCTGAAGCATGAGACCGATGTCTGGCTCGAAATCACGACGCTGCTCATTCCCGGCAGGAACGACAGCAATGACGAAATTCGCGCCGAGGCGCAGTGGATCGCGAAGGAACTTGGCAGCGACGTACCGCTGCACTTCACGGCGTTCCATCCCGACTACAAGATGACCGATGTGCCGCCGACGCCGTCCTCCACGCTTGCCCGCGCGCGCGATCGCGCTTGCGGAAGGACTGCAATACGTCTATACCGGTAACGTCCATGACGCCGACGGTGCCACTACCTACTGCCCAGCCTGTCGCACGCCGCTCATCGTGCGCGACTGGCATGACATCGAAAGTTATCGGCTGGCTCACGGAGGCACCTGTCCGGACTGCTTCGCGACGATTGCAGGGCGGTTCCAACAGTTCGACCGCCAGTTCGGGCGCCGGCGAATTCCAATTCGCATCGGGATGTAGACCCTCCGGCAACAGGTTCCAAACGCGCTGTGATCACGAATGCTGCGTGAGCGTTCGCGTACAGCGCTCGCTCTTTCGGCGAGCATGTGCTCAGGTATCTGGACTGCGCGATGCGCAGAAATATATCTTCGTGCCCCTTGCCGCCGAAGGCGATGGGATCGTCTCGTTGCTGCCGTTGCTGGCGATTCGCGAATACGCCTATGAAATCCTGCGGACCCAGGGTCTGATGCTCAAGGCCGGGACCAACGGTGATCGCACTATGCGACCGGCCGGCTGCCGGCGAAGGCATCGACCGGAGGCATCCTGCGATATTTGGGAGGACGGTGCCGTTGTCCTGGAGGCGGGCGCTGTAGGCACCACGTATCCCACGCCGGACGAGGCTAAAGCAGCAGCTCATGGATGGGCTAGGCATTGGGTAGATAGCAACGGCTGAATTTGCCGTACCATCTGGCTTGCCTATCTCGCGTGCTAGTTAAGTCTAATCCACCGACGGCAGCCTGCACGTGTGAACCAGCTTGACTGCCCCGGCCGCTCTCGAGGCTCCTCCGCGAACCCGCCCCGTAATTCCTGATGTGAGGGACTGACAGGGGGCGCGGGTACGTGGCAGTGTGCGCGGTTTCGCGGGAACGTCAACTCGGGTTTCTCGACGAGAAAAAAACTGCCCACGGCGCGCGTACGAAACGGGCAAATAGTCGACGCATAGGGTTTCTCCCTTCGACCTGCACGTATAAACTGGACTTACCACGCAGAACCAGCACCCACGCCCACGCCGCGCTGGTCGAACCGGTATCCCGGGCAGTGCTCGAACTGGTGTCGTTGGCTTGCCGTGGATGCGTGCGTCGCGAGGTTGACAATGTTGTGCTGACGCTCACAGACATCTCCAAAAGCTACGATGGCGCCCGCCCGCGCAAGGTGCTGCACGGAGTCAGTCTTGCGCTAGATGCCGGCGAGTATGTCGCTATCATGGGCGAATCAGGCGCGGGCAAGTCAACTCTGCTCCACCTGATCGCAGGCCTGGATCGGCCCGACAGTGGTCGCATCCTGTTCGACGGGCAGGATCTAGCTACGCTGGACGACGATGCCGCAACCTTGCTGAGGCGGCGGAAGCTAGGGTTCGTGTTCCAGGCCTTCCACGTGCTGCCGAATCTAAGTGCGGGGCAGAACGTGGCGCTGCCGCTGCTGTTGAACGGCCTTGAGCGCGAAAAGGCGTCGGCGCGCGTTGCCGAGATGCTCGCTGCGGTGGGACTTGACGGGCGCGAGGACAGTCTGCCGCGCGAGCTTTCCGGCGGCGAGCTGCAGCGGGTGGCGATTGCGCGAGCCCTGGTACACCGGCCAATGCTGCTGCTGGCAGATGAGCCGACCGGCAACCTTGATCACGAGACGGCTGCGCGCGTGCTAAGGCTGCTGCGCGAGTTGGTCAACGCAAACGGCGCGGCCGCGATTATCGTCACGCACTCGGCAGTGGCTGCGGCGGCGGCGGATCGCGTCTTGCAGTTGACGCCAAGCGGATTGGCGCCGCCGGGGCCGCTGCCGCCCATGAGCGCGCCCAGCTAAGCCATGCGAACTCCCCGCTCACTCGGCCTCGCGCTACTCCTGGGCGAATTGCGCACCCATCCGTGGCGGGCCATGGTCGGCATCCTGGCCGTGGCGATCGGTGTGGCAATGGGCTATGGCGTGCATCTTGTCAACCACGCCGCGCTCGCGGAGTTTTCCCAGGCAGTGCGCTCGTTGATGGGGAATGCTGATCTGGAGATCCGCGGGCCGCGCATGGGATTCGACGAATCGCTGTATCCGCGCATCGCGCGCCTGCCAGAGGTGGCGGCGGCCAGCCCAGTGGTGGAGGTCGATGCGTGGGTGCCGGAGCGCACCGGCGCACTGAAACTGCTCGGCATCGATGTGTTTCGGGCGGCCCCGGTGACGCCCAATCTGATTGGGGGGGCTGTCGAAGAGCGTGCGGGCAACCTCGATCTTCTCGATCCCGATGTCGTGTTTCTTTCGCCGGCAGCGCTAAATTGGCTCGATCTCAAGCCAGGGGATCGGCTCACCGTGCAAGTCGGGCTCACCATGCTTGCGCTGCGTATCGCCGGCACTCTGCCGGCGGCGGGCGAGGGATTGCGCCTCGGCGTGATGGATATCGGCGCGGCGCAGTGGCGCCTAGATCGGCTTGGTCTGCTGCAGCGGATTGACGTCAAGCTCAGGCCGGGAGTGGACGCGGGCATCTTCGCACAAGTGCTGGCTCCGCTTCTGCCGCCTGGTGTGGCGGCGGATACGCCGCAGGACAACGTGCGCCGAAGCTCCAGCCTGTCGCGCGCCTATCGGGTGAACCTGAATGTGCTGGCACTGGTGGCTTTGTTCACCGGTGCCTTCCTGGTGTTCACGATGCAGGCTGTTTCGGTATTGCGGCGGCGCTCGCAACTTGCACTGCTGCGCGCATTGGGCGTGACGCGTAGTGGTCTGCTGCGGCTACTCTTGGCTGAAGGCGCAGCTCAAGGCGCGCTCGGCTCGATGCTCGGCCTGGCGCTAGGCTTCGCGCTCGCCGCCGCAATGCTTAGGTACGCGGGCGGGGATCTGGGCGGTGGCTACTTTGAAGGTGTGCAGCCGAAGATCCGCTTCGAAGCGCTGGCGGCGCTGATCTTCTTCGCGCTCGGCCTATCGGCGGCTGTGCTTGGCAGTCTCGCACCGGCATGGGAAGCAGCCCGCACGCGCCCGGCGCAGGCTCTCAAGGCGGGCGACGAGGAGACACCGCTCAAGCGGCTACGCTCGCCGTGGGCCGGGCTTGCGGCGATCGCGGCCGGGCTCACGTTGACGCAGCTCCGGCCAGTGGCAGATCTGCCGCTCTTCGCTTATGCGGCGATCGCGCTGCTGTTGGTGGGCGTCATTCTGCTGATGCCACGGCTGGCGCATCTTGTGTTCGGCTTGCTGCCCTCATCGCGACAGGCTGTGCCGCAGCTTGCCCTGACACAACTCGCCGGCGCACCGGGCCGCGCGTCCATCGCCCTGGCCGGCATCGTCGCCAGCTTCAGCCTGATGGCCGCGATGGCGATCATGGTGTCCAGCTTCCGCGTCTCTGTCGACGATTGGCTGCACAACGTTCTGCCGGCGGACCTCTATATGCGCGCTTCCTCAAGCGGCGACAGCGCGTATTTCTCGCTCGACGACCAAGAGGCCATTGCCACCACCCGCGGCGTTGCGCGTGCCGAGTTTCTACGCGCAAGCCAGATTCTGCTCGCCCCGCGGAGTCCCGCGGTAACGGTCATCGCCAGGCCAATCGATGCGCGCAATCCTGGCGCGCGGCTGCCGCTGACGGCTGCGCCGGTTGCGCCGCAGCTGGGTGATCCGCCGGCGGTATGGGTCAGTGAGGCGATGGTCGACCTGTACGGCTTCCGCTCGGGCCAACATATCACGCTGCCGCTGCAGGGCCGCCCCGTCACCTTCCTGGTCGGTGGGGTGTGGCGCGATTACGCACGGCAATATGGAACGGTCGTGATCAGCCAGGACGATTATCGACGGCTCACGGACGATTGGCGTGTCACCGACGTCGCCTTGTGGCTGGCGCCGGGCACCGGTCTGGCGCCAGCCACAGAGCGGCTCCGCCAGCGCGTCGCCGGCGGTGAACACATCGCATTCGCCGAGCCCCGCGAGATTCGCACCGTCACGCTGAAAACCTTCGACCGCAGCTTCGCGGTGACCTACCTGCTGGAGGGCATAGCCGTTGTGATCGGCCTAGTCGGCATCGGCGCGAGCTTCAGCGCACAGGCGTTGGCGCGCTCTCGCGAATTCGGCATGCTGCGGCACCTGGGCGTCATGCGTTGGCAGATCGGCGCGATGCTGGCGCTTGAGGGCACATTGCTCGCGCTGCTTGGCGTGGCAGCCGGTCTTGCGGTGGGATGGGTCATCGCGATGATCCTGGTTCACGTTGTCAACCCGCAGTCGTTCCACTGGACCATGACCTTGCATATGCCCTGGGCATTCCTGACGCAGGTGGCAACTGCGGTGGTGGCGGCAGCCTCCCTCGCCGCGCTGGCGAGCGGGCGACAGGCGATGTCGGAGAGTGCCGTGCGCGCGGTGCAGGAGGATTGGTGAACAAGCGCTCATTCCTGCTGTGGTTGCCGTGCTCCGCCGTGGCGGCAGCGGCGTTGGGCGCTACGCCGACTTATCCGCCGGTTGGCGCAGGCCGAACCCTAATCTTCCCGCGCGACCACGGCGCGCACCCCGACTATCGTACCGAATGGTGGTATGCCACCGGCTGGCTCCAGACCCAGACGGGAGCGCCGCTTGGCTTCCAGGTAACGTTCTTCCGATCGCGACCGCAGATCGATCAAGCTAACCCAAGCCGCTTCGCGCCGCAGCAACTCCTGTTCGCCAATGTGGCCCTGAGCGATCCAGTAGCGGGGAAGCTACAGCACGACCAGCGCGCCGCGCGCGGCGGCTTTGGTTTGGCGGTTGCGAGTACTGTCGACACCGACGTATACATCGACAGCTGGACACTGCGTCGAGAAGCGTCAGGGAGTTATCGTGCCAGGCTTCCCACACGGGATTTCACGCTTGAACTTACAATACAGCCGACGCAGCCGTTGTTGCTCCATGGTGAGCGGGGTTACAGCCGCAAAGGCCCACTAGCGACTCAGGCAAGCTATTACTACAGCCAGCCGCAACTTAAGGTGAGCGGCACATTGAAGCGGCGCGGCCAACAGGAGATAGTGCAGGGAACCGCTTGGCTGGATCACGAATGGTCGTCGACGTTGCTGGCTGACGTGGCCGTCGGCTGGGACTGGATCGGCGTCAACCTTGATGACGGCAGCGCATTGATGGCCTTCCAGATCCGGGACAAGGCAGGGCGCAAATTTTGGGGGGGCGGCACGCTGCGCGGCTCCGATGGTCGCGTGCGGCTACTTGCTCCCGAAAATGTGAATTTCATGGCGCTGCGACTCTGGCGCTCGCCTCGTACCGGCACTGACTATCCAGTGGCTTTGCGGCTAAATGCAGGCAATCTCACGCTCGAACTTGCGCCGCTGATGGATGACCAGGAGCTCGACAGCCGTGCGAGCACCGGCGCCGTCTATTGGGAGGGTGCGGTGACCGCGCTGCGGGGGGGCAAGCCGGTCGGGCGCGGCTACCTCGAACTAACCGGGTATTTCCGGCGCCTTGGCCTTTGAGTTCGATGAGCGCCGAGGCCCAGCACAGCTTCGTTCGCTTCGCTGCCCTTGCTGCGACTGAGCCATCGCGGCGTCCCTCAGATCACCATGAGGTCTTTGCCGAGGATCATCTCGCCGCCAAAGTGCTGGCGCGCCTCGGTCGACCACATCTCGTCGGTGATCGCCGCCGGGCACGAAGTGACTTAGCACCAGCGTCTTGCCCCCGGCTGCCGCAGCCACCTTGCCGACTTGCGCGGTGGTGGTGTGGCTCTTGACTAGGTGGTCGAGCAGCGTCGGGGCGTTGTCGATGGTCCTCATCAGCTTTTCGAGCGCCGGTAAGTACATCACTTCGTGCACCAGTATATCGGCGCCTTTCGGGGTAATCGTACTTTTCGTGCATGTATGGACCCGACGCCTTTTGCAAGCTTCTTGTTCGTGATGTCGAAACGGTCTGCATGCATGTATTCGGCTTGCACTTGGACGATAGCCGAAGCACGCCCGCAGCCTCGATGAGATCCGCGC
>JYOD01000125.1 GCA_000955785.1 Burkholderiaceae bacterium 16 | reverse complement strand
ATCATTTATACAAGGATCAATAAGGTGGGGTGGCAGCGAGTCATATGTACATATAAATGGATGCCGATGCACCCCTGCGGCTGCGCGCAGAGGGTTGCCGCTTTGTACTTGGAGGTAGCATGATGAGGCCGGGGGCGGCTGGCAACGCGCTCCCGGAACGCCGCCCAGCGCAGTCCGGAGCGTGCTTGAGACAACCTGCGACGCAGCCGAGCCAGCGCCGGGCTTCCCCGCGATGGATTCGGTTTCGCAGACACCCCAGAACGAGAGACGTTGATGCGATTGCTCCGCAAGCTGTCCCACATGGCCACGCTCCTTGCCTCGCTGGCTGCCGCCGGCCCGGCGCAGGCCGCTCCCTACCCGGAACGTCCGATCGAACTCGTGGTGCCTAGCGCGGCGGGCGGTGGCACCGACGCGGTTGCCCGCGCATTCTGCGAAGCCATGCGCAAGTACCTGCCGCAGCCGCTGACCGTGGTCAACAAGCCAGGTGCCAGCGGCGCAATCGGCATGACGGAAGTGGCCCGGGCGAAGCCGGACGGGTACAAGCTCGGCATCATCATCGCGGAAGCCGTCATCGTTCCGCACCTTGGGCCGACCACCCTCAACGCCTTAGACCTGGTGCCGATTGCCCGCCTGAATGCCGATCCGTCCGCCATCACGGTAAAGGCCGACTCGCGCTGGAACACCATGGATGCGTTCCTGAAGTTCGCCGCGGCGCATCCCGGCGAGGTGCAGGTGGGGAATTCGGGGCCCGGATCGATCTGGCACCTGGCGGCGACGGCGCTGGAGGACAAGGCGCATGTCAGGTTCAATCACGTGCCGTTCTCCGGTGCCGCGCCCGCCTTGGTGGCATTGATGGGTGGGCACATCGACGCGGTGGCCGTCAGCCCGGCCGAAGTTTCGGCCTACGTGGCCGCCGGCAAGGTCAGGACGCTGGCGGTGATGGCCGACCAGCGCGTCAAGGGTTTCGAGAACGTTCCCACGCTGCGCGAACAGGGGATCGATCTTTCGATCGGGACATGGCGCGGGCTGGCTGCGCCGAAAGGCACGCCGCCCGAAGTGCTGGAAGTGCTGGCGGTCGCAACCCGCAAGGCGGTGGCGGATCCCGTGTTCGTGGAAGCGCTGCGCCGGCAGCATCTGGGGATCGCGTATGCCGACGCGGCTACCTTCAAGGCGATGATCGCGGCGGACGACGTGGTGATGAAGGGACTGGTGGCGAAGACCAACCTTAAAAGGTAGGGGGGAATGTTGGGGGTGTTCAACACTGCCCGTCTATGCGAAGCGCTCCTGTGCTGCATGTTTGCGCTGGAGCAACGGCGCGTACTCGTGTAACTCCCGTGGCGCGATGTCGAAGGCGCGACGGAATGCACGCGTAAAGCTCGACGCATCATTGAAACCCAACCCCGAGGCAATGTCCTGTACCTCTATATGCGGAAAGCGCACCAGCTCATTGGCCGCCATGCGCAGCCTGCGGTTGCGGATATAAGCGGCCAGGCCGCCTTCATGCTCAAAGAGACGGTACACGCTGGCGCGCGAGAGATGCAGCGATGCCAACACGCTGTCAGGCGACAAATCCGGATCGTGCAGATTGGCCTCGACATGTCGCCGCACCTGTCCATAGACGGCAGCGCGTACCGCCGCGCGGCCATTGCCGGAAAGACCGGCTTGACGGCTGAAAGCGGCGACAAGCAGCTCTACCGCGGTGATAAAGCGCTGACGCGCTTCCTCCCGGTCGAGCCCGACGATTTGTCGATTCAACGCAACCAGATGCTCAATTATCAGGCGTATCAAAGGAGTGGTTGCGTGAATCCAGCGGCCATGCAGCGAGGCGGCATCAGGGAACGACCTCTCCACCAAAGCGCGCGGCACAAAAAGGAGCAGTATCCGACCCTGAAAACTCCGGATTGTGCACGGCTGATCCATGTCCAGCGCGAGGATACTTGGCACTTGCGGTATGTGCGGCGCGTCGAGCGGCGGCTTGCCGCCCAGGAACTGCCCCGGTGGCCCTTCAAGGAACACGCTGAAGCTTATGTCATGAACGCTCTCGGTCGAAACCCGGCCCAACGATCGCACGGCCAGGTTCGGCCCGGTGTGGAAGTCGAAGAAGCTCAGATTGTCGATCGTGTAACGAGACAGCGATGCATCGAAGGTATCCTCGGCTCGCTTTGACGGAGGCCGTATGTCGTAGACAGGACTCATACGCTCCTGCCAGGCCCGGAAGCTTTGACGGGCGTCGCCTTGCACGCTGAAATTGCTGTGCACGATGCCGGGCGCAAGCGTCGGCGGCTCCGGCGGCAACAACAAGCGGCTTAGCGGCATGGCAGTGTGTGGCAGGTCGTCGTTCAATGCAGCGCCCATCGCTGATTTTCGTCCAGTTATGATCACGCCCCGTGTGGCTGAACCCTATTTTGAGCCACCAGCCCGCCCGGAGCGCGCTAGTTACTGCAAAGCATACCAGTACTTGTTTTGCCATAGCGCACAGTGAACGACTCGCCGGCAAATCGTTCGTTTCAGCGCTCGGAGACCACACACGATCTTGAGCAGACCGACTATCGGTGGCCGCATCACATTTCTGTCCCGGCTTGTCGGAATGACCGCTTTCGAGGAGGGCCACGGCCTCTTTCGGGTCGACCAGGGCCAGACGGCACACGGCTGCCGGATGTCGCATTCTGGCCAACTTCGGCCATTCGCGGCTTGCTTTCGCGACGGCGGGACCGGCCGATTAGGCGACCCAAACGAAGTGCCCACGACGAAGTGCCATAGTTCGACCCGGTACAGGCGCCGGCTAATGTCGCGCGTAACTTCAGCCACCTCCTGACGCATAGTCACCGGCACGCGTTCACCATCGACGATTACCACCCAAAATGGCCGGAGCACCATTGAGGTGCAGGTTTCGTCGCGATATCCGGTGTCCGGTGCTGAACGGCAGGTCGTTCGCCGGCTGACATCGCGTCCATTCGAAGGCGAGAACGCTAGGCCGTCGGCCCGGCCGCGTCGCATCAGACCTATCGATGCAACTCTCGTGTCACGTCAATCGACTGGCTTGATGCGCCGGAATGCACCAAGCAGCGCGAGGTCATAGGCGATCTTGAGCAGGCCGCAAGCAACCAGTGGCGCGCCGACCCAGCCTATCGCCAGCAAGCCGCCCGCGAGGGTCGGACCCAGCGCGGAAGCCAGGCTCCTGGGTACCGCGGTCAGGCTGGCGGCAGCGGGGCGCTCGGGCGGCGTCACGACCGCCATCACATAAGCGGTCCTTGTCGGTACGTCCATCTGCGACAGCGCGCTGCGCGCGAGCAAGAGGACCAGCGTCGCCACCAGCGAAGGAGAGAATGCTGCCGCGATCAGGCATAGGCTGGACGGAATATGGGTGAACACCATGGTGTTCAGCAAGCCGAACCTGCGAGCCAGCGGCACGGCAACCAGCAGGGAGCCTGCGGAGAGCAAGCCCGACCAGAAAAAGAACTGGCCGGCAGCCCCTGGTGAGAGGCCGAATCGTTGCATCAGCCACAGTGCCAGCAGCGAGTTCACCACCAGCCCACCGGCAAAGGCGTCGACGCTGAACAGCAGGGCAAGGCGGGTAACGATTCGGCGGGACGGGCCTAGTGGCGTTCTAACCGATGCCACGTGCGGCTCTGGCTCGGGCATCCGCGTATAGAGGAACCAGAGCGCGACACCGGTCAATGCATAGATCATGAACATCGCGCGCATGGCGCTGAGGAACGATACCCCCAACTGTGGGGCAAGCCAGCCCGGCAGCGCCGCTGCCAACGCGCCAATGGCGGCGGAGAGGGCTCCGGTCAGACTGTACCGGGCGAACAGCGCCGTGTGCGCATCTGAGGTGGCGGAATCAGCAAGGCGAGCCTGCTCCAGCGGCAGGAAGACGCTGACGTCTCCGGAGCTTGGGTTAAGCGTACCGACGAACGCGACTAGCAGTAGTGGCCAGAGGGAGGAGAGCCCGGCGAATCCGATGCCGGTCGCGGCCATCAGCGCGGCCGCCAGCAACAGCAGACGGCGCTGTGGGTAGCGATGGCCGAGGACGCCCACCAGTATCGTCGCCAGTGCCGAGCCGATCAGGGTGGCACTGCTGACCAATCCCACTGCCAGTTGCGCGAAACCGAGCGCTAGCAGGTATGCAGGCAGCAGGACGGCGATGAACCCGTCGCAGAAGCCGCGTAAAGCGCGCCCGACCAGAAGTGGCAAGGCACCGGCATGGACACCTGCTGGCAGTAGCAAGCGAGCAAGCCGGGCTTGGCCGACGGTCACAGCAGGATCCTCAAGCGTTTGCATCGCGGTACGCGACCATTGGTTTCACATCTTTTCCCGGTGCTATTTCGTACCGCCGGACCCATATGAGAAGGTGTCGAACAAGGTCACGCTGTCCGCCTTGGTCCATACGCCCACCGCGCCGGCACCGCTGATATGGTCGTCCGCCACTTCGATGTAGCGCTTGCCGTCCAGCGCGACCTGGATATGGTTCCCCACGAACTCCACGCGTAGCGTATGCCAGACCTTGGCTGCGACAGGCGCATCCTTGTACTGGATCGTGTGCCTGCGTCCGGCTGCCGTGTAATACAGCGAGACATTGTTCTCCAGTGCATTCGCCCGCGCGACATAGTAGTTGTTGCCGTCCTTCCAGCGCCAGACAACGCCGCCTGCCTGGTCCTCGCGGCCGGACATGGGTTTGAACCTTGCCTCCACGAAGCCATTGGCGATGGAGGCGGCAGGGTTCACACACCAGGGGAAATCCCCGGAACCGGACTGCTTGAGCACGTTGGTGCCGTCCTGCACGGACGGGTCCGCCTCGACAGTCCATTTCGGCGTGCCACTGCCGGTGACACCGGCCACCCATCCCGCGGGCAAGGTACCTTGCCTGTCCTGGTTGAACATGATCGTTTCTCCGGTTGCCGGCATGGCTGTCAGCAGCATCCATAACATGAGTGCGATCGGCTTCACAGTGCATCTCCCGAGCAATGACGCGACTAGCAGTTCATGCAGGCATCTTCGGCGGCCAACGATGCGCTTCCGCCTGGCAATGCTGGCACCAGGCATACAAAGCGTCGTACATCACCATGCCGTGCCTGAGCATCTCGTGATCATCGGAAAAGACCTGCGAGAGGCCCAGCGAGATGGCGTAGAGCCCTCCCGATTGCGGTGTGAGGTCCAGCTTTGACGTGTCCGCCCCCCGCACAATGCCAGCGAGTTGCTGCAAGGCGGGATCATTCAAACGGTACTTGTCCAGGAAGGCGTCGAAGCTGCACAGTTCTCCGACATGCGAAAGTTCGACACCAGGAATGTCATAGGGAACAGCCCCAGTCTCACCTGCGACTTTCACGACGTTGCCGGTCGGCACGTACAGGAATTCCGGTTCCTTGTCGATAAAACGGGCTATCAGCCAGGGACAGGCAATCCGGTCGATCTTCGGACGTTCGCGGGTAATCCATTTCATGGTCGGGCTCCTTACGATTTGCCGATGGTCGGGTGATCGCCGGCGGACCACTGCTCAATGCCGCCAGTGAGATAGGCTGCTCGGATACCTTCGTCCTCTAGCCGTGCGGCGCAGTCCCGGCTGACTTGCAGGCCATGCACGCAATAGACGATCACCGGCCGGCTGGAGTCGAGTTCTGCGATCCAGCTATCTATGTCGTCGGGGTTGCGCCAGGAGGCACCGGCGATCATTTGCGCGCTGGCATCAAAAGCCTGCCTGCGCCTGACGTCGACGATCTGCGGCGGGACCAGCGCTTGAATCGCTTCGGCAAGTTCGTGGGAAGAGATGGCAGTGGGCATGTTCTTGGCTCCGAGCTTACTTCTGGGCTTCGGCGAAGCGCTCGGCTGCCTGGGCTCAATGGATGTTCTGCATGAAGGCATCCACATACGCAGCAGCTTTTGCACCGAAGTCCATGTGATAAGAATGCTCATACATGTCGAGCGCCAGAATCGGAGTAGCGCCCGCCA
This sequence comes from Burkholderiaceae bacterium 16, assembly GCA_000955785.1. GTDB lineage: Bacteria > Pseudomonadota > Gammaproteobacteria > Burkholderiales > Burkholderiaceae > Cupriavidus. The sequence goes on along the minus strand of JYOD01000125.1, from coordinate 17,669 downwards.
GAGTATGTGCGTGATCGGGCGCCCACTGGTTCACGAGCCGCTTGTCGCGTGGCGAGTGGTTCAGCAGCACCCAGCCCGAGCCGCCGCCCGCGCCTTGCCCATGCCCGTGAACTCAGCTTGCCAGCGCGCCACGCTGCCAAAATCGCGGATAAGCGCCGACTCCAGTTCGGGGCCCAGGGCGCCGCCATCACCGAGCCCGTCGAAATACACCTCGTGCAGGATCATCGAATTGGCGGCGATCAGTTCTTCACGCTTCAGGCCATTGAGCATGAAGACGGGCGCGGTCGCCGGATCCAGCGCGGCAAGTTCCGCCGTGATGGCGTTCAATCGCTTCACAGCGCCGCCGTAGTTGTTCTCGTAATGGCTGATAATCAGCTTTTCCGAAAGGCCGGTGAGCTTGCGTGGATCGACGGCAAGCGGTTTCATCTGGTAGGTCATGATCGATTCCTTGTTCGTGCGGCTCAGGCGTGAAGTAGCGGGTAGGCAACCAGACCAACCAGGGCTGCGCCGATGACGATGACTGGCTCCGGCAGCTTCTTGAATTTCCAGAGCAGGGCGACCGTGACGAGCGCAAGCAAGGCGGTAGGCAGATCGACAATCGAGCGTTTGGCCAGGACGATCACGGCACCCGTGATGGCCCCGACTGCCGCCGCCGTCACGCCATCGACGAAGGCGATGATGCCGGGCCGCTTGCCGTACTTCTTGAAGTAGGGTGCCGGGATCACGGTGAACAGGTAGCAAGGCAGGAAGGTGCCAAGCGCGGCCACGGATGCGCCCGGCAGGCCGGCGACCAGATAACCGATGAAGCCGACCGTGATCACCACGGGGCCCGGCGTGATCATGGCCACTGCGACGGCGTCGACAAACTGCTTGTCGTTCAACCAATGGTGTTCGGTCACGACGCCGCCATAGAGGAACGGCACGATGGCAAGCCCGGAGCCGAATACGAAAGCGCCGGCTTTGGCAAAGAACACGCCAACCTGCGTCAACAGTGGCCAATCCACGGTGCTGACGATCCCGCTCACTGTTGTGGGCACCTGCGTCGCCGCTATGGCATTGAGGCCGCCTTGACGCAGCCACTTCGGCGGCGCCCGCCAGAACCACACCACCATGCCGGCCCCCAGGAACAGCCAGGCAATCTCGGACTCGGTGACGACCGTCACCGTCGCCAGCATCAGGTAGATCACCCACAGCAGCTTGTCGCGGCCAACGCTTTTGTTCGTGAGCTTGTATGCGCTGATCGCAATGATCCCGATGACCGCGGCACCTACCCCATAGAATACAGACTGCATCCAGGTCAGTCCGCCAAACCGGACGTAAGCCCAACCCAGTGCCACCACCATCAGGAACGACGGAATGACGAATGCAATGCCGACCAAGGTCGCCCCGACGATGCGGTAATGCACATAGCCGAGATAGATGGCGAGCTGCGCGGCCAGCGGCCCGGGTGCCAACTGCGCCAGCGCCAGGCCTTCCTTGTAATCGGCATCGGTAATCCACTTGCGTTCATCCACCAGGTCCCGGTGCATGTAGCCGGCGAGGGCTACGGGGCCTCCAAAGCCCAGCGTACCCAGGCGCAACATATAGAGCACGAGTTGCCAGAGCGTATAGCCCATTCGCTCAGCCGCTGGCATGTCGGGGATATTGGTTTGCTGCAGGTTGCTCATGGATCGTCCTTGAGATAGGTTCAATGACCCCTAGCGTTTCCGGTTGTTCAAGAAGTGGGCATGCAGGGAATCGAGCACCAAGCCGGTTTCGGCCAGCAGCGCATCGTCATCGGCCAGCCGTTCACGGGCGCCGGCCAGAATCGCCTCGAACCCGCTCGCTTCCGGGACGGTCGGTCCGCCGACATCCAGCGCATGGACCATCCCCGCCAGACGCTGCAATCCTGGATTTGCCTCCAGGGCAAAGCTGGCCAGCAGCACCTCGAAGGAAACCTTTTCACCGACATGGGTGAATGTCGCGCCGTCGAAATCGAAGCCCAGGGCATCGGCGGGACAGTCACCGGGGGCTTCGAGCCACAGGAAACGAGCATGGGGATCGATGAAGCGCTGGATCAACCACGCGCAAGCCACCCGGTCGACCCAAAGATGGCGGCGTGTCGCCCATAGCCGCCCCTGGTATTGCGTGGGATCGCGTCGCGCGATGGCCCCTGCGGCGGGGTGCGGCTCGCCCGGCGACAGGATTGTTTCAATGGCGCCCGTGAAGTCCCGCCACTGTGCCTCGGCACGCAAGGACGCCTCGTTGGGAAAGAAGTCGATCTTGCGGATCGCCTCGTAGATGCGGCCGAGCCGTCGCTGCAGGCGATTGAGTTCGGCTTCACTTAGACTGGAAAGCGTCTGGCGGGCTTCCGAGACGGACGCGAGGAGTTCGGCGTAGTCGCTCGATCTGTCGAACAACGCGCGGTAGGTGGCAGCGTCGTCGTCCTCTTGGGGCTGCACCGTCAACAGCCAGGCTTGGCCGTCCTGCTGCTGTGTATCGTCGGCCAGTTCGCGGAACTGTTCCACTTGCTCGGCGCCGGCCGGCAGCAGATAAGCCCCGTCGCGCAAGGCGGCGCCGCCTAACGCCTTGAGCGTGCGCCAGATCCGCATGCGGGCGGTCGCACCCGATGTGGGAAGGCTGACGATCAGCAGGATCCAGGAATTTTGGGACGTGGTCATGGAAGGCAGCATAGGGTTCCATCGCGCAGGTTTCAATGATGTAGAGATCATTACAAAAACTGGGCCGATTGGGAGGTGGTCCCTCGAATCCCAATGGATCGACCATCGCCGCTGCCTGGGTTCGCCCGCGCAAACCACGGGACAGACCAGCCCGAAAGACCGGATCCGGTGTTGCTCGCGCCGCACAAATCGGGCGCGGAAGGCTCCGCTGGAGTCAACGGATTTGAACACTGGTTTTGCTTTGGTAAGGACGTGCGTGCGGTAAATGGCTCGTCGCAGAAATCCAGGCCCAGGATAGTCAGACATCGCTGGCCAGGCCGCAAACGTAAGGGGATGTGGATCATCTTGCGCACCATTGACATCCTGCCAACGGGGTATTTCCAGCCCTCTCTCGTCTTGTTAACATCGACTAGCCGGCGTAAAGCCGGCACGCAATTTCGAGTGGCTTGACGCAGACGACCAGGCAATGCACCCCGCCCTCCGGAAGAGCGAGACGAAACGTACCGAGTGCGCGGCGGCTTTGCGAGCGTCAATCTATTGCAAGGTACAACTCTCTGTAAGCCCCAACGAGGTCATCGAGGCTGAACGAGCGGTTCAAACCGCTCGGATTCGGCAGGATCCACACTTTCGACCCGCCGAACATGGCGTTCTGGCGTCCCCACAAGACGTGCCGCCGACCTGAAATGGCTGCGTATGCGGCCTTCCCCAGGAAGGCGATATATGTGGGGCGATGAAGTTCGATTTTCTTCAGTAACGCCGAAGTCGACTCAAGGAATTCATGCGGTGAAAGCTGATCGGCCCGCGCCGTAGGCCGGCCAACAGCTGTTGTCAATCCGCACCGATGGGCGAGCAGGTCCCGGTCGTTTTCGGGACGCATCAGCTCTGGCGTGAAACCGGCCAAATGTAAGACCCGCCAGAAACGGTTGCCATGTCCTTCAAAATGGTGGCCGGTTGCCACCGCTCTCATGCCGGGATTTATTCCACAAAAAACGACTGCCAGACCTTCCGATATTGCGTCCGGAAGTGATGCCGGCGCAACTGGCCCGGGTACACAGGTAGCCATCTGTGTACTGTTTCAACCGGCGAGCAACTTGCCGTTAAGGAGAATGTGCAGCGTTCTGACAAAGAGAATCACAATCGCGAGGCTCAGCATGGCGAGCAGGATGATTGCAATCACCTTCAGGGGCCAGGCCTGGACGAACATCGCGTATTTCAGCGCGGCACTCGCCAGCGCTGCCATCGGAAAGCTGATCGCCCACCAACCGGTAGCAAACGGAATTCCCCTGCGAAACACCTTGGGTGCCAGCGTGAGGAATATGAAAAGACCGAAGTAGAACAGCAACCCGGAGAAGGTGTCGACGTGCTGCGTAAAGTTGGTGTAGGCAAGAAAGCCCACTTCGAACGGTGCCATCAGGATTAGCAGCGAAGGGACCATGCCGGCGGGCAGCGGCTCGTGGTGAATCATTCGCGACATGATCATCGTAAAGAACAAGAGGGCAATCATCGTTCCCACGGCCAGCGCGAACATGTTGACCTCATGCGCCCACGGCATTGGCATGGTCCCGCCGGCAACGGCGATATCCAACGTGGCCACACCCGGGATGAACCAGGCGGGAACCGCGTGCGCAGCGTCGATCTTTCCCCGCAGCAGCCGGCCCGCAATCGCGAAACAGAGCGCGAGTGTGAAAATCGTACCCACCGTCCACATGACTTCGGCGAGCGTCTGGCTCAGTTGGGCAACGACCGAGGAAAGCAGCAGGATAGCGATCGTGATCGTGCCGAAGAAATTGCCGGCAACGGGATGCCGGTATTCGGCGACAACCGCCTCAGGATGTTTGACTGCCTTGAAGAGATAGCCCGCGCTCAGCACGACGAATACAACCAGGGCGAGGATACCGGCTGCTTCAGAGATCAGCGGAGTCACCCAAAATTCGTGGCTGGCCTGGCGCCACGCAATAGACAGTCCGGCAATACCCATTACCGACGCAAACAGGTTGACGGGCAAGTTTCTGATGGAAGCGGTTGTTCGCAAGGACTGCGGATGGGGACTCGAAAGCGTTGACACAGCACATTCTCCTGATTCTTGGGGACCCGGGACGTGGCGGCCAAAAAAGCAGCCGATCGAGAGGCCGCGAATCGTTCGCCACCTCGCTTGTCGGGGAGATGCGGCCGATAGTATTCTCTTCCACCGTTGAAGATAATCTGTCATTATTGGGAATCAACCTCCCAAAAAATGAGAACATGGCTGATCGATTCGAATCCATGTCGATCCTGGTGGCCGTGGTCGAAGCAGGCAGTTTTTCTGCCGCGGCGCGCCAACTCAAGATGCCGCTCGCAACGGTGAGCCGCAAGGTTGGAGACCTGGAGTCGCACCTGAAAACCCGACTCCTGCATCGCTCCACCCGACAGCTTTCTCTCACCGAAGCCGGGCAATCGTATGTCGCCGCATGCCGGCGCATTCTCGAGGAAGTGGGCGAGGCGGAGCGTGCGGCGTCCGGGGAATACGCGGCGCCCAAAGGCGAGCTAGTCATCACTGCACCCATCGTCTTCGGACGCCTGCACGTCTTGCCAGTGGTCGCGGAATTCCTCAAGACTTATCCGGACATCGATGTGCGGATGGTGCTGACCGATCGCGTGGTGCCTCTTCTTGAAGAGCACGTCGACGTCGCATTGCGGATTGCCGAACTGCCCGACAGCAGTTTCATCGCGGCACGGATTGGCACGGTGCGCCGGGTGGTGTGCGCAAGCCCCGCCTACTTCGCCGAACACGGCACGCCGACGAGCCCCCTTGAGCTCGCCGCGCATGCATGCATTACGTTCGAGCAGATGACATCCAGGCAGGTCTGGAGCTTCATGTCGGGCAAGTCGGAGATCGCGGTGCCCGTCCGCTCGCGGCTTGCCGTCAGCACTGCCGAAGCTGCAGTCGACGCGGCGGTGGCCGGGGTCGGGATCACTCGCGTGGTGTCCTATCAGATGGCGAGCGCGTTGCGTGCCGGTGCACTCAAGATCGTGCTCGCACCGTTTGAACCGGCGCCGTGGCCCATCAGCCTTGTTCACACCGGACAGGGAATCCTGCCGCTGAAGTTGCGCGCATTTCTTGATTTCGCCGCGCCGAGGTTGAAGGCCCGGGTGGTTGAGGTGGGGGTCTGACGTTTGTAAGTCGGGGGGCGAACGTTGCAAGTGGGGCGGGAATGGTCGTCGCCGTAGATGGCCGCTCACGGGCCAGTTTGGGACGTTTGCTGCCCTGCTCCCGCAGAAATTCGAACGCCGGTTTCCCCCACACAAGGGCCATTGACCGACACAGGATGCAGATGGTTAAGCGCGTCCTTGCGACGCGGTATGCTCTGCTAGCCTGCACTATTTCGAGATGTACCCTGCGGACGCCGTCACTTTGCCCTCCAATCTGCCGTGGTCAGCTTGGCGATCAAGAAGTCGGCCAGGGCGCTAACCTTTGCTGGTCGTGCGCGGGCAGTGGGTGTGACAAAATAAAGGCCGCCTTCGGGCAGGCGCCAGTCAGTCAAAATCGGTTCAAGCTGATTGTCGGAAAAATACTGCGTCGCAACAAATTCAGGGAGTTCAGTGATGGCAAGTCCCGCGAGAACCGTGGGCAGCAAAGCTTCCACGCTCGTTCCTCGCAACGCCCCGGTTGGTGCAACCGCGCACTCCTCGCCACTTTTGTTGGTAAAGCGCCAAACGTCGCGCTTACTCCTGTTCATGTAAGTAAGACACTGGTGGGCGCCCAGATCTTGTGGGTGCTGCGGACGACCATAGCGCGCCAGGTAGGCGGGGGATGCCACGACAAACCGACGCACGTGTGCAATGTGACGCGCGACGAGAGATGAGTCTTCCATGATGGCGATGCGCAGGGCGGCATCGAAGCCTTCCCCAATCAGATCGGCATGGGCATCCGTGAGATGAAGATCCACGGAAATATCCGGGTAGCTCCGGAAGAACTCGGGCAGCAGCGGGGCAACCCACCGAGCGCCAAAAGTGAACGGCGCAGCGAGCTTGACGAGGCCACGCGGTCGGCTTGAGGCTTCACGGGCGAAATCCTCGGCCTCCTCGGCGTCGGCATAGATTTTCGCCGCTCGTTCGGCGAGTGTGTGGCCATAGTCCGTGAGTGCAAGTCGTCGGGAGGTACGGTTGAACAGTCGGCCTCCCAGCCGCTCTTCAAGGCGGGTAACGGCCCGAGAGACCGTGGCGACCGAGACACCCATGGCCGTGGACGCCGCAGCGAACGAACCTTCTTCGGCGACCTTCGCGAACATCGCGAGCCCTTCGAAATCCGGGAGCTTTGACATCGACAATCCTGCAACGATGGTTTTCATTCATTTCTATTTCGAAAAATAGCATGCCGCCATAGATTTGTCTCACCCCATTTAGGAGATAGATCGTGGTACGCAGACTCGAAGGAAAAATTGCCGTCGTCACCGGCGGCACGACCGGCATCGGCCTAGCCACTGCCAAGCGCTTCGCAACTGAAGGCGCGCAGGTCTTTGTTACCGGCCGTCGTCAAGCCGAGCTCGATGCGGCCGTTACGGCGATCGGGCCGAGGACCACTGGCATCCAGGCGGACTCCGCCAATCTCAGCGATCTCAATAGCCTCTACGAGCGTGTGAAGACTGAGGCAGGTCGTATCGATGTGCTGTTTGTCAATGCCGGCGGCGGCTCCATGCAGCCGTTGGGATCAATCACCGAAGAGCAATATGACGACACGTTCGGTCGCAACGTAAAGGGCGTGCTCTTCACGGTGCAGAAGGCACTGCCGCTGCTGGTCGACGGTGGCTCAGTGATCCTTACTGCTTCCAACGTCAGCATCAAAGGCACACCAGCGTTCAGCGTCTATAGCGCCTCGAAGGCCGCGGTGCGCAACTTTGCCAGAAGCTGGACGATCGACTTGAAGTCTCGCGGCATCCGCGTGAACGTCATCAGCCCCGGCCCGATCAAGACGCCTGGCCTCGTTAACCTGGCCGGCCCCGATGCCACACAGCAGCAAGGCATGCTCGACTACATGGCCTCGACCGTCCCACTCGGGCGCGTCGGTGATCCCGATGACATTGCAGGCGCAGCCGTTTTCCTGGCCTCGTCCGATGCGAGCTTCATTGCCGGCACCGAACTCTTCGTCGACGGCGGACAAGCTCAGATTTAACGAGAGGTCAGAGAGCCGCTGCGGGGCTCTCGGAGCAGCCACTCAATTCCAACAGCCCTTAAAACGCCGCCACAGGCGATCAATCACAAAGGACATTGCCATGAGCAACCAGACCTATGTTCAGTCCGAGATCATGCCCTCGGCCACTCCCAGTGCAATCACCATGATCGTTCCGGCCGTGGGCCGCGTGATGATCAGCGCAATCTTCATCCTTGCCGGGCTTTCGAAGCTTGACGCGCCGGCGATGACGATCGGCTACATCCAGTCCGTCGGACTGCCGCTGGCACCCGTCGCGTTCGGCCTCGCTGTGTTCATCGAGATCGTCGGTGGTATCACGCTTTTACTCGGCTACCGCACTCGGATCGTCGCGGGTGTTCTTTTCCTGTTCACACTTGCAACTGCCGTGTTCTTCCACCGCAATTTCGGCGACCAGAACCAGTTCATCCACTTCTTCAAGAACATCGCGATGGCGGGTGGCTTACTGCATGTGGTCGCCTTCGGTGGCGGCCGTATCAGCCTCGACGGTCGCCGCTCCTGACATATTTCCTGGAGCGGCTTGGGCCGCTCCAGTCCGCCACCAGGAAAAAATACGACAATGATCGAGGTTCTCGCATTCCCCACGCCCAACAGCGTCAAAGTCCCGATCGCATTGGAAGAGATGGAGCTCGACTATCGGCTCGTTCCCGTCAACCTGCGCCAGGGCGAGCAGAAGACCGACGCCTTCAAGGCGATGAATCCCAACGCGAAAGTCCCCGTTCTCATCGACCTTTCCGTTCTCGGAGACGGCGATGTGGTCCTCAGCGAATCCGCCGCGATCTTGGTCTACCTTGCTGAGAAGACCGGACAACTACTTCCGAAGAATGGCCCTCACCGGGGCAAGGTCTTCGAGCAACTCTTCTTCCACGCGTCTGGCCTCAGCCCGGCGTTCCTCCAGGCGTTTCTGGTCGCGATTCAGTCGTCGCCCCAACCCGAGGCCCAAGCGCGCGCGCTATCGGAGGTTGACCGGGCGCTGGGCGTGCTCAATCACGGCCTTAAGCATCAACGGTACGTTGCAGGGGACGCCTACAGTATTGCGGACATCGCCCATTTCGGGTGGGCGTGGCGCCATCAGGCGGTCGGTGCAACCCTCGACAAGTTCCCATTCGTCGCCCGATGGTACGCAGAGATCTCGGCTCGACCTGCGGTCGCCAGAGGCATCGCAAAGACCCTGGCGCTTGCTCAGTAATCCGACCGCTGTATCACTATCGCTAGCATCGATTTCCAGTGGTAAACGGTTGAGAGACAACTACTTGCCCTAAGGAGGGCTGCCAATGTCCAACAGTATTTCGATCCTGCTGAGACGCAATCTCGACGTCTTCGGTGAGAACGATCCCGCACGCCGGCGCGTGCTCATCGAGGAAATTTTCACCGAGGATTGCGTATTCCATGACCCCAACAACGGAATCTACCGCGGCCGTGACGAGATCGATCGGATCGCGGGCGCGATCAAGGCAACTCACCCTGACTTCCAGTACCAGCCTATCGCCGAGCCCGATGTGTCGGGCGATGGCGGGCGGATCCGATGGGTATCCGGCCGTCCAGGTGAGGCTCCAGCTTACGCTGGAACTGACTTCATTGTTGCCCGGGAAGGCCGCATAGCCGCCGTTTATCTCTTCTTCGACACGCTGCCCTAAACGGGGCGCTATGGTACGTGGCTGATCGGTGTTCATCGCGTGGCGCGTTGGCAGAAGGGTGAATCGGCGAACATTCCAGTCTTACTGACTATGGGCAGCGACGTCTGACAGGTTACGTTGCTCGCTCTTTGCAAGGATCTCGCGAAGGCGCGCGATATTGATAGAGCCACTTGCTAAGTCGATGATGACATTGTGGTCGAGCGTGAGCTTCATAACTCGGGCCTACCTCCGGCTGGATTCTGAGCACCGAAGGATACGCACTCACCCACGGCGTGACGATGCTGCGTCAGTCCACGAAAGAAAGCAGAGCATGACGCTCCAAATCGACGCCCTGCGGGCGCTGTTGCGGGACCACTCCGTGCAGCACGGCCGGTCAGACAACGCGAGTCCCCCGGGGCCTTGCGGATCCTACCCGACCGCTTTGAGCTGGCCATGCTTGCATGGCGACGTCTGCGATCGCCTTCAGCTTTTGCGGGCCGCCTCCGTCTCGTGCCTGGACGGCCATTCCGCGGGTCACGGCGCTGTAGAAGGCAGCAAGTGCGGGCACGTCGGTGTCAGGCGGTAAATCGCCGTCTTCGACCCCCTTGCGCAACCGCTGCGCCATCATCTCTTCAGCGTTTGCGCGATGCTTGGCCATCGTCTCACGGATAGAAGCGAGTTCGGGGGGCAGGTGAGTGCCGGCCAGAGAGATCATGCAGCCCGATGGGTGGCTGTTTCGAGTGAATTCCACGACGGTAGCATCGAGTAGCTTCTTGAATGCTTCTTGCGTGTCGGCCGTGCCGAACAGTCTGCCAGCGAACCAGACTTCGGACATGCTCAGGTATGCGTCAGTCGCTTCCCTGTAGAGCTGCTCCTTGCTGCCGAACGAGTTATAGAAGCTCGAGGGGCTGATCCCCATGGCCTGGATCAACTGGTCGAAGGAGGTTCCTTCGTATCCTTGCTCCCAGAAGAGCTTCATGGCTCGGTTCAGAGCTTCCGTACGATCAAAGGTTGAGGGCCTGCCGCGGCTGCGCCGGGGCTGCGTATCTTTTTTTGTAGTCATGGCTCCAAAAATAATTGACATGCTGTAACGATAAACCTATTCTGCCATAACGGAGCGATCGCTCCAATAATCAAATCCTTGCGGAAGAGGTCTGTGATGCAGCGAATTGTTCACACCAACCATGGCGAGCCCGCCGAGGTGCTCACGCTGGGAGCATTTTCCGATGCCCCTTCCCTTGTGAGCGGAGCGGCGCTTGTGCGTGTGTCCGCCGCACCGGTTCATCCGGGCGACTTGCTGGGCGTCTCCGCTTCCCCCGCCTTTGGGGCGGCTCCCCTCATCCCGAGGGGAGGTCGAGTGCCTGGCGTCGAAGGCGTAGGGGTGGTGGAAGCGCTGGCCGCTGACATCGACCCTTCACACCGGATTCAGGTCGCCACACGTGTGGCCTTCTTTCCCGTCAACGGCGCCTGGAGCTCCAGGATCGCCGCGCCAGTCCAGTCGCTGATACCCGTGCCCGATGAAGTGAGCGATGAGGTCGCAGCGCAGATGTTGGTCAACACGTTGACTGCACGCCTTGCGATGCGGGCTGGTCACAACGCGTTGCCTGAAGACAAGCGCGAAGATGTCACGGTTATTCAGACGGCTGCCAATTCCGCCGTCGGAAAGCTGCTCACGCATCTGCTCGTCGAAGTGGGCTTCAATCCGATCCTGCTCGTCGGCTCCGCGGCGAGCGCGCAAGCGCTTAAAGCTGCTCGGCCCAACCTTTCTGTCTTCGTCACGGAGAACCAGGGCTGGAAGGACGAGCTTCGCGATGCGCTTGCGAACAAGCCCGTCTACGTGGCGTTCGATGGCGTCGGCGGCGCGCTATTGCCCGACGTAGCGAGCTTTCTCGCTCGCGGTGGAACGATCGTTAGCTACGGCTCCCTGGGCGGCGCTACGACGGACCTTCGTTCCATCGCCCCTCGAGCGCTGACCATCAAGGGTGTGTCGTTGTTCAGTTGGCAATTCGAACCTGCGGCGGTGCGCGATGCAGACGTGGCCAAGGCGCTAGAGCTCGCACGCAACTTCCCGAGCCTTTTCCCCGTAGCGGAACGCTATCAGGCGAGCGACTACCTGGTAGCGCTCGAACATACGTACCGCAGGGGAAGGACCGGCATGGTGCTGCTCGCGTTCTAGCGCTACGCGTCCTGCGCAATGTGAGGCGCTCCTCGTCATGAGGGGCGGCTTGGTAGCGTTCACCCCGGTTTTTGCACGATTTCGAAATGAGCCCCGAGTGCCGAAGTATTGCCTCTCGGCTTTCCAGCTAAGCATCTTATGAAAGGACGTAAGCCATGCGTGCTATCCAGAACACCGCTTTCGGCGACCCCGTCGAGACTCTGAAACTCTTTGACCTTCCGGAGCCGGCCAGCCCCGGCCCGGATGAAGTCCTGATCGCGATGGAGTATGCCCCCATCAACGGCAATGACCTGGCCGTCATCACCAATCGCTTCGTGTACTCGACTCCACTGCCCTCGATCGTGGGCAACGAAGGCGTCGGGCGAGTTCTGCAGGTAGGCTCGAATGTCTCCAACGTGAAGTTCGGCGACCGCGTGTTGCCCCCGCTTTATGCGTTGACCTGGCGCGAGCGCCTAGTGATCCCGGCCAAGGGGCTGATTGCGCTGCCTGCCAACGTCGATCCACGTCAACTGGCCATGCTGCGCATCAATCCTCCCACGGCCGTACTTCTGCTCGGGCGCTTCGTTGACCTCAAGGAAGGCGACTGGATCGTGCAAAACGCGGCCAACTCCGGCATCGGTCGCACGGTGATCGCGTTGGCGAAGAAGCGTGGCCTGCGGACCATCAACTTCGTCCGTCGTCCGGAACTGGTCAAGGAACTGGAAGAAGCTGGTGGGGACGTCGTTCTCGTCGACGAGCCGGGCGCCATCGACAAAGCCAAGGCCGCGGTCGGTCCGGGCAACGTCCGTCTGGCCATCGACGGCCTGAGCGGTTCGGCTGCGGTGCGCCTGATCGACGTGCTGTCGCAAAACGGTACGCTGGTGAGCTATGCGTTCACAAGCGGAGAGCTGGTCACGCCGCTCAAGGTCGTGGACTTGCATCTGCGCGGCATTGTCGTGCGCGGCATATACATCGACCTTCCCGAATACCTGCCGTACATTGCGGACGCAATCAGGGAGTCTGCCGAACTGATGGCTCGCGGCGGGCTTGACCTGCCTGTGGCTGCCGTCTATCCGCTTGCGGACTACCCAAAAGCCGTCGCTCACGCGATCAAGGGTGGCAAGGTGCTGCTCGACTTGCGCTCATCGAACTGACTTGGCTGTTCTCCCAAGTGCCGTGCTCCTGGACGAGCATGGCTTCGTTGACTTACGTTGCCGCTGAGGTGTCGAAATGAAGATTGGTTTTATTGGAGCCGGTGCTGTAGCGCAGTCCATCGCCAGGAGTGCCATTCAAGCAGGACATGAGGTTGTCTTGAGCGCTCGTCGTGGGCCGCAGGCTTTGGGCGATATCGTGGCCGGACTCGGTCCGAACGCGTCGGCAGATACGGTCCAGGAGGTGGCCCGGCTCGAGCTGGTCATGCTCGCCGTTCCATGGCTTCAAGTCCCGTCGGCCCTGGTTGGGCTGCCCAATTGGGCAGGTCGCATTTTGGTGGATACCACCAACCCTTTTACGCAACTCGAGCCTGAGCTCGTTCTGGCGGACTTGGGGGGCACGGGCGCCAGCGAGATCGTCGCGGCACACGCGCCAGGGGCTCGCGTCGTCAAGGCGTTCAATGCTATCCGCATGGAGCACTATGACAAGGGCCCGAAGTTTCATGACGGAAAGCGCGTCATCTTCGTCTCCGGTGACGACAACGACGCAAAGGAGGTGGTGCTCGGACTCGTCAACGATTTTGGCTACGCACCGGTGGATCTTGGCGGTCTGGTTTCGGGCGGTCGCATGCAGCAAGCGGGTGGCCCGATTGCTGGTCACGACTGGGTCGTCGCATAGGACTGCAAGGTATGCAAACCAATGTCGCGTTATTCGGGAAGCAGAGCGGGTGGATGTCCGGTTGTCTTTGTGATCTGCCGTTGGCGGGACGCCACTTCGAACGGCAACGGGTCGATTACTGCCGCTAGCGGCATCCTGGCGAAGGACCAACCTACTTTGCAGATGGGACATTGAGGCATGCCCGGGTATAAGAGGCGATTGTTTCCGGATAACCGCGGCGCATCGACGAGACGAATTCGCGAAGCGCGGCGACACTAGTTTCCGGACGGCCTGGCCCCGTCATCTGGCCCAGCCCAAAGGGTCTTCTAACGGCCCTGTAGGCAAGTGCCGCCCGGCCAGCTTGATGCCCTGCCTGTCGCCTGCGGTCTGCGCGCACCGCCAGGCCGTCGGATTAGCACCTCGGGCCTAACAAGGGGGTGGCTCCTTCCCTCAGCCCTGCAATGCGGGCATGACCACTTCCTGCACAATCCGCATCCCTTCGGGCGTACTCCAGCTACCCGCAAGCTCGGCAATCACCTGGTTCGTACTGGAGAGCGTGACGCCGTTCTTCTCCATGCGGCGCAAGGCCATGTCGTCACCGATCTTGCTCGGCGAGCCGCCGGCATCGGCGATCACCTGCACTTCGTAGCCATCGCGCACCAGGCTCAGTGCCGGGAACACCGTGCAGACATCGTTGGTGACGCCGGCGATGATGAGCTTCTGGCGCCCGGTCGCCGCGACGGCCGCAGCAAAGTTTTCGTCATCCATCGCGTTAACGATACCGACGCGCTTGATGCGCGCGGCGAATTCGTCCGGCAGGATGGTTTCCAGTTCGCTCAGCAGCGGCCCTTGTGCGTATTCCTCCATGCTGGAGGTCAGCACGACCGGCATCTTCAGGATGCTGGCGGTCTTGGCCAGCATCAGCGCGTTGCGCTTCATCTCTTCGAAGGGGATGGAATGGACCCAGCCCATGGTGCCGACCTGGTGGTCGATCAACAGAAGCGCGGCGTTATCGCCGGTGAAGCGTTCGAAAGCCATGATGAGACTCCTTCGTGGTCAGGTTGCGGTGGAGTGCAGCGGCGGGCCGGCAAAAAGCATGACCTCGGCGCTGCCGTGGAGAGCTTGCAGCGTGATCGCGCAGGGCGCGTCCTGCGCCGGAAAAACTGGGAGCTTGAGATCGTTATGCCCGAAGTCCTGGCCTTCCGCCGTCGCCGTGCCGAAGATCGGCATGACGAAGGCACAATGTCCTGCGTCGATGGGCACGGCCAGTTCGGCACCTTCTTCCAGCGAAATGTCGAGCATCGTCACTTCGGTCGGCGGCGTCAGCGGCGAACGGGCGTCCCGGAAGCGTCCCACGGGCACGCGCACCTTTGCCCCGGGCAACTGCACCATCGGTACGTCCTGCGGTTCCAAGGTCAGTGCGAATGGAGCAATGTACTGTCGCTCCGGGGCAAGGTTGACGAAGATCTGCAACGAATGGACAGTCTTGCCGGCCTCTGCCGGAACTTCCTCATGAACGATACCGCTCCCGGCCGTCGCCCAGTGCAGGCCACCGGGTCGGATCAGGTTGCGGGTGCCGAGCGAATCACGGTTGTCGATGCCCGTTTCCGAGTCGAGGAACAGGTAGGACACGGCCGAGAAGCCGGCATGGGGATGCGGCGGAAAGGTCGGCGCGCTCATCCAGGCATGATCGATCCCGAGGAAGGGATCGATCAGCGCTGCCACCCCGCGCAGGCCGTAGGCGCGGAAGTGGCTGCCGTGGTTGGCGCGCTGCAGCGGGGCAATGACGGGCATGATGTTCGCCTCAGGCGCCCTGGGCTTCACTCAAGGTAGGGTAATCGATGTAGCCCTGCGCCGTGCCGCCGAAGAAGCCATCGCGGTCCGCCTCGTTCATCGGCGCGCTGTGCTTCAGCCGGGCGACGAAGTCCGGGTTCGCGAGCACCATCTGGCCGTAGGCTTCCAGGTCGGCCAGCCCCGAAGCCAGGTCGGCCCCGACCTGCTCGCGCGGGCGGCCCGGCCGGTTCAGGATCAGCGTGCGCTGCCAGAGCTTGCGGATGTCGGCCTGCACCGCTTCATTGCCCTGGTGCATGATGTGCAGGTAGGCCAGCCCCAGCTTGTCGAGTTCGGCGACCAGATAGCGGTACAGGGCCGGTCCTTCGGCGCCTTCGTCGATGCCCCACATCGTCGTGCCGGGCGACAGCCGGATGGCGGTGCGGTCCGCGCCGATTTCGTCGGCAATCGCAGCAGCCACCTCGATTGCGAAGCGGGCGCGGTTCTCGATCGAGCCGCCGTATTCATCGGTGCGCGTGTTCGCGCTGGGGGCGAAGAACTGCTGGATCAGGTAGGCGTTGGCGCCATGGATCTCGACGCCATCGGCACCGGCCTCGATGGCGCGGCGGGCCGCGTAGCGGAAATCCCGGACAGTCTGGCGCACTTCATCGGTGGTCAGCGCACTTGGCACCGGAATGTCCTGCATACCCTTGGCCGTGAACATCGGCGCGCCCGGGGCGATGGCCGACGGCGCGACGCCCCGCCGGTGATGCGGCGTGTTATCCGGGTGCGACATGCGCCCGGCGTGCATCAACTGGATGAAGAGGTGGCCGCCCTTGGCATGCACGGGATCGGTGGTCTTCTTCCAGCCTGCCACGTGCGCGTCGGTGTAGATGCCTGGCGTGGTCAGGTAGCCCTGCCCGTCGTCCGAGGGCTGGGTGCCTTCGGTGACGATCAGGCCGACACTGGCGCGCTGGGCGTAGTACTCGGCAGCCATTCCGCCCGGCGTGCCGTCGTACTGGGCACGGCTGCGGGTCATCGGTGCCATGACCAGGCGGTTCTGCAGGGTGTAGCGGCCGACGCGGACGGGATCAAACAGTTTGCTCACGATGGAATTCCTCGGTTGAATTGGATGGAGGCATCATCGCGCGATCCTTGTGCGGGATAAATATGGTAATTTGGAGAACATTGATCCGATAATGGAGCAATTTGCATGGAACTGCTTAACGACATGGCGTTGTTTGTTGAGGTCGTCAAAGCCAAGGGTTTTCGCAGCGCCGGGGAGGCCATGGGCGTGCCGAACTCGACACTGTCGCGCCGGATCAGCGGATTGGAGAAGGCAATCGGGCTGCGCCTGCTGCATCGGACGACCCGCAAGATCGAACTGACCGAGGCCGGCCAGATTTACTTCGAGCGTTGCAAGCGCATCGTCGATGAAGCCCGCCTGGCACACGAGCAGCTCGGCGAAATGCTGGCCCAGCCCAGCGGCGTGCTGCGCGCCTCGTTGCCGGTGGATTTTGCCGTGACCTACCTGGCGCCCCTGATCGCCGAATTTGCCGGCCTCTATCCTGGCATCACCTTCGATTTCGACCTGACGCCGAGACGGGTCGACCTGGTCAGCGAACCCTTCGACGTGGCAATCCGCATGGGGGAATCCGAAAGCTCGCAGTTGATCGCACGCACGCTGGCCTCGCTCACGACATACCTCTATGCCTCGCCGGGCTACCTGGAGCGATCGGGCGAGCCAGCCAAGCCCGCCGACCTGGCACGGCATGAGTGCCTGGGCATCCTGAAGGCGGGATCGTGGACATTGCACGATGGCGAGCGCGCCACCACGGTGTCGGTGGGTAGCCGCTTCACGCTCAACAGCGTTGGCATGATCCGCCGGCTGGCGACGCTCGACATGGGCATCATCCTGATGCCCGAGGAAATCGTTGCCGATGACCTGGCCAGCGGGAAGCTGCGGCGCATCATGCGGGCATGGCACGGCACGCCAATGCCGGTCTATGCCATCACCGAGACCCGCCTGCTTCCCGCGAAGACTCAGCGCTTCATTGAGTTCCTGCGGGAGAGATTGGGGCGATAGCTCGGTAGGGTCCAATAGTCGCCGAGCATCGGGATGATTCGGCCCTCACGCGCAATGGGGATCAGTCCCGAAGAAAGACCGCTTAAACCATGGTCAAACCGTAAGACTTCTCGCGTTCGATCCACCCAAGGCGTGGTTCCTCAGCCATTTCCCTCTATGCAATGGCAAATGTCCGTAGCTCGGTGCCATAACCGCCGTTCAAATCAACCGCGCGCGCACAACGGCCGTGATGGGTCGGGAAGAGCCGGCGGCATGCTGAAGTCGGAGGTCGCCGTCGGCCACAAACGGCCATTGCGCATTCAATCAGCTTTTTCCGTGGGCGGCCGCACATTCTTGTGCGGTCGGCTGCAGACAGTATGTTTGCAATATCGAGCCAGCCGTCTGTGCC
>JYOD01000124.1 GCA_000955785.1 Burkholderiaceae bacterium 16 | reverse complement strand
CCCCGGGCGCCCCCCGCCACTCCGGCCCGCCAGAGCCAGTTCCGCCTGATCGCCGCCTGCTCGATCGGCAATGCGCTGGAAATGTACGACTTCACCGTCTACAGCTTCTTCGCCCTGCTGATCGGCAAGCTGTTCTTTCCGTCCGGTAGCGCCTACGGCTCGCTGCTGCTGGCGGTGGCGACGTTCGGCATCGGCTTCGTGATGCGGCCGCTGGGCGGCTTCGTGATCGGCAACTACGCGGACCGCCACGGACGCAAGGCCGCCATGACGCTGACCATCGGCCTGATGGTGCTCGGCACGCTGTGCCTTGCCTTCGCCCCGACCTACGCTTTCGCCGGGCTGTTCGGCCCGCTGATGATCGTGGCCGGCCGCCTGCTGCAGGGCTTTTCGCTGGGCGGCGAGATCGGCGCTTCCACCGCCATGCTGATGGAGTCCGGCGGCGTCAAGGGGCGCGGCTTTCGCGTCAGCTGGCAACTTGGCAGCCAGGGCATCGCGGCGACGCTGGGCGCGCTCACGGCCGCCATTCTTTATGGCGTGCTGCCGCAGGCGTCGCTGGAGAGCTGGGGCTGGCGCGTGCCCTTCGTGCTGGGCCTGCTGATCGCGCCGGTGGGGCTGTATATCCGCGCGCACCTGGACGAGACGCACACGGCCCAGCCGCACGCCCCAAGCCCGCTCGGCACGCTGTTCCGCGAGCATGGCGGCACCGTGGTCAAGGGCATCCTGACCATCATCGGCGGCACGGTCGCCACCTATCTGGTGGTGTATTTCATGCCCACCTACATGATCCGGGAACTGCATCTGCCGCCGTCGCTGTCGCTGCTGTCAGGCTGCGTGACGGGTGTGGTGTGCCTGGTGATGTCGCTGCTGGCCGGCACCCTGGCCGACCGCCTGCCGCGCCGCAAGCCGCTGGTGCTGGGCTCGATGGTCTTTACGCTGGTGTGCCTCTATCCGGCGTTCTGGCTGATGACCCATTACCCGAGCGTGCCGCTGGTGCTCTCGCTGTCCGCGCTGCTGACCGCCAGCGTCTACCTGGGCTCCACGCCGATGCTGCTGATGATGATGGAACTCCTGCCGGCCAACGTGCGCGCCAGCGGCCTGTCCGTGATCTATGCGGTGGGCGTGACGGTGTTTGGCGGTTCCTGCCAGTTCATCGTCACCTGGATGCTGGCCAAGACTGGCAACCCGATGGCGCCGGCCTTCTACATGATGGCCTGCGGCGCGGTGACCATCCTCGCGGTGCTGACGATCCGCGAAACCCGAGAAGACTGAGCCTTTTCTCCCCTGCCGTTTCGTAGCCAAGGAATACAGAATGACCCGCGAACCCACCCTGACTCCCTTCCAGTTGCTGCCGCACCTGCTGCCGCAGATCCAGATCGACGCCGACACCTTTATCGGCATCCGCCGCCAGATCCACGCCCAGCCCGAACTCGGCTTCGAGGTGGGTGCCACCAGCAAGCTCGTTGCCACCTTGCTGGAGAGCTGGGGCTACGAGGTGCACACCGGTATCGGCAAGAGCGGCGTGGTCGGGCAGCTCAGGGTGGGTAACGGCAAGCGCCGCCTGGGCATCCGCGCCGACATGGACGCGCTGCCGATCGTCGAGGCCACGGGACTGCCGTATGCCAGCAAGAACCAGGGCAAGATGCACGCCTGCGGCCACGACGGCCACACCGCCATCCTGCTGGCCGCCGCCAAGGCGCTGGCCGACAGCCGCGACTTCGACGGCACGCTCAACCTGATCTTCCAGCCCGACGAAGAAAACCTGTGCGGCGCGCGCGCCATGATCGAGGACGGCCTGTTCGAGCGTTTCCCGTGCGACGCGGTCTTCGCCCTGCACAATATGCCCGGCGTGCCGGCCGGCAGTTTCCGGGTGCTGCCGGGCCCGGTGAGCCTGTCGTCCGACGTGGCCGACGTGACCATCAAGGGCGTGGGCGGGCACGGCGCCATGCCGCACCGCGCGCGCGATCCGATCGCCGCGTCGGCGGCCATTGTCACCGCGCTGCAGACCGTGGTGGCGCGCAACGTGGCGCCGGACGATACCGCGGTGCTGTCGGTGGGCTTTATCCGCGGCGGCGCGACCCACAACGTGATTCCGGAATCGGTCACGCTGGGCCTGAACGTGCGCGCCGCGCGCCCGGAAACGCGCGCGCTTGTGGAGCAGCGCATCCGCGAGATCGTCAGCCTCACCGCGCAGGCGCATGGCGTGGAAGCGCACATCGACTACCGCCAGCTGACGCCGCCGATGGTCAACACGGAAAGCGAAACAAAGCTGGCGCAGCAGGTTTGTAGCGACCTTGTCGGCGCTGACAGGGTCGTGACGCAAGCGCCCAAGGGCCTGAACGGCAGCGAGGACTTCGCGTGGATGCTGAACGAGGTGCCGGGCTGCTACCTGATCCTGGGCAACGGCGAAGGCGAGATCGGCGGCTGCATGGTGCATAACCCCGGCTACGACTTCAACGACCAGGTGCTGCCGCTGGGCGCGGCCTGCTGGGTTCGCCTGGCGCAGACTTACCTGACCGCGTGAGATAGCGTGGGCGGACCCGCTGCTGCGCTGTCCGCCCCCACTGCCTCCCGCGGTTGCGCGGACGAAGCCGAGCCTGGATCCCCTGGCGTCCGCGCGTCGCGGGCCTCCGGTGGAACAGGCGCCGGCGACGGTACCGCGGGGGCTGGCGCTGTAACGGGTACGGCTGCCGCCATGGCAGCCGTACCCGGCGCGCCGGCGCTCTGCACGGGCGCCCGCCCCAGCTGCGAACTGATCTCGGCCGCTTCGGCCAGCACATAGGCAAGCCGCCGCAGTGGCCGGCTGACCTGCAGTTGCAGGAAAAGCGTCAGCGCCGCGCCGGGCACGAAGGCTATGCCGTAGAGCGACAGCAGCGGCAACAGGCTGCCGCCCTTGTGCGGCAGTTCGACCAGCCCGGTGACCAGCGCCAGCGCGAACGGGCTCGCCGCCAGCAGCAGCCCGATCGTCTTCGTTATTCGTTCCCACATCCGCAGTTGCACGTGCACGCGCCGGGCCCGCGCGCGCAGCCCCTGGGCCGGTATGCGCGCCAGCGCGCGCAGCAGCGCGCTCTCCGCCTCATCGTGCCGGTCGGCCTGGTCGGCCAGCTGGCCCAGCGGATCGCGCAGCCTGCGCGCGAGCGCGGGCAGGTGCGTCAGCAGCAGCGCAGCCAGTCCCGCCACGCTGCCCCCCAGCAGGCAATAGACGATCCGCGCCTGCCACGGCGCCGGCGTCTGCCTGATCTGGTACTTGGTGTACAGCACCGCTCCGGTCGCCAGCAGCGCGGCCAGCGAACAAGCCCAGAACAGCCCCAGCAGGCCGCGCTGCAGCCGCTCCAGGTTCATGGCGGCCGCGGGCGAACCGGCGGTATCGGATACGGCGGGCGGCTTCCGCTTGAGCGCGTCGAGCAGCTCTCGGGTGGGAGGGAGCCTGGTCAGCATGGCGATTCGGTTGGCGATGGGGGGTTCCACGCGGTGCGAGAGCACTGGCGCGATACCCGCACATTGTCGCCATTTGACGCGCCAAACGGGGGGCGCCGGGGGCGTGGGCAGGCCTTTTACCGCAAATTCCCACGTATCGTTGCCGTCACACAACGTATGGCAATAGCGCGGGCCCGGCACCGTCCGGCGACGCTGGTTTCAGTGCCGCGCGGCCGTATTCCATATCACAGGTATCGAATCAACTGATCTCCCTTCCCTTTATCCCAGCCCGCTTGCGGGAATAGCATGGGCTCCAACAGTGATTCGCAGCAATTCACAGCTTTTCACAAAACATCGCATCAACGATTGGAGACAGACATGCCGAAGATGAGAGCAGTCGACGCGGCCATCGCCGTGCTGGAAAAAGAAGGTATCACCACCGCGTTCGGCGTGCCCGGCGCCGCCATCAACCCGTTCTACTCGGCCATGCGCCGTGCCGGCACCATCGACCATTTCCTGGCCCGCCACGTGGAAGGCGCCTCGCATATGGCCGAGGGCTACACCCGCGCGGAGGCCGGCAATATCGGCGTGTGCATCGGCACCTCGGGTCCCGCCGGCACCGACATGATCACCGGCCTGTACTCGGCCTGGGCTGACTCCATTCCCATTCTCTGCATCACCGGCCAGGCGCCGCGCGCCCGCTTGTACAAGGAAGACTTCCAGGCCGTCGATATCGAATCGATCGCCAAGCCGGTGACCAAGTGGGCCGTGACCGTGCGCGAGCCGGCGCTGGTGCCGCAAGTGTTCCAGCAAGCCTTCCACCTGATGCGCTCGGGCCGCCCGGGTCCGGTGCTGATCGACCTGCCCTTCGACGTGCAGGTCGCCGAAATCGAGTTCGATCCGGAAACCTACCAGCCGCTCGCCCCGTACAAGCCGGTTGCCTCGCGCCCGCAGATCGAGAAGGCCATCGCCATGCTCAACGCGGCCGAGCGCCCGCTGATCGTGTGCGGCGGCGGCGTGATCAACGCCGATGCGGCCGAGCTGCTGGTGGAATTCGCCGAGCTGGTCAACGTGCCGGTGGTCCCCACGCTGATGGGCTGGGGCGTGCTGGCCGACGACCACCCGCTGCAAGCCGGCATGGTCGGGCTGCAGACTTCGCACCGCTACGGCAACGCCACGATGCTGGCCTCGGACTTCGTGCTCGGCATCGGCAACCGCTGGGCCAACCGCCACACGGGCAGCGTCGAGGTCTACACCAAGGGCCGCAAGTTCGTGCACGTGGATATCGAGCCCACCCAGATCGGCCGCGTATTCGGCCCGGACCTGGGCATCGTCTCCGACGCCAAGGCCGCGCTGGAACAGTTCGTGGAAGTGGCGCGTGAAATGAAAATGGCCGGCCGCCTGCCGTGCCGCAAGAGCTGGGTGGCGGACGTGCAAAAGCGCCGCCGCACCATGCAGCGCAAGAGCGACTTCGACAACGTGCCGGTCAAGCCGCAGCGCGTGTACCGCGAGATGAACCAGTACTTCCCGCGCGATGTGCGTTACGTGTCCACCATCGGCCTGTCGCAGATCGCCGCCGCGCAGTTCCTGTCCGTCAACGAGCCGCGCCACTGGATCAACTGCGGCCAGGCCGGCCCGCTGGGCTGGACCATTCCCGCCGCGATCGGCGTGAAGGTGGCCTCGCCGGAATCGGATGTGGTGGCCATCTCGGGCGACTACGACTTCCAGTTCATGATCGAAGAACTGGCAGTGGCCGCGCAGTTCAAGGTGCCGTACATCCACCTGGTGGTGAACAACTCCTACCTCGGGCTGATCCGCCAGGCGCAGCGCAATTTCGAGATGGACTACTGCGTGCAGCTCGCCTTCGACAACGTCAACTCGCCCGAACTCAACGGCTACGGCGTGGACCACGTGAAGGTGGTGGAAGGCCTGGGTTGCAAGGCGATCCGGGTGTTCAAGCCGGAGGACATCGCACCGGCCTTTGCCGAAGCCCGCGACCTGATGGCCGAGTTCTCGGTGCCGGTGGTGGTGGAAGTGATCCTGGAACGCGTGACCAATATCGCGATGGGCACCGAGATCGACAACATCAACGAGTTCGAGCCGATCGAAGACATCGAGGAAGCCATCCTCCGCGAAGAAGTGGAAACGGCGTAAGCATCGCAGGCTGACAAGCGCGGGCCATGAGCCCGCGCGCTTTCTGCAAATCAGTACCGCCGCATCAGCGCGCCCCCAATCACCGCATCCGCGCGAGCGGAACCACAAGACAAGTCATCCGGAGACATCTATGCCAAAACTTGCCGCCAACCTGACCATGCTGTTCAACGAAGTGGCCTTCCTCGACCGCTTCGAAGCCGCCGCGCGCGCGGGCTTCCGCGGCGTGGAGTTCCTTTTTCCGTACACCTTCCACGCTGACCAGATCGCGGACCGGCTCAACCGCTTCCAGCTTGACCTGGTGCTGCACAACCTGCCGGCCGGCAAGTGGGAAGCGGGCGAACGCGGCATCGCCTGCCACCCGGACCGCGTGGGCGAGTTCCAGGACGGCGTGGGCGAAGCGATCAAGTACGCCAAGGTGCTGGGTGTGCGCCAGCTGAACTGCCTGGTCGGCATCCAGCCGCAGAACGTCAAGCGCGAGCAGGCGCAGGAAACGCTGGTGGAGAACCTGCGCTTCGCGTCGCAGGCACTCGCCGCCGAGCAGATCGACCTGCTCGTCGAGCCGATCAACACCTTCGATATTCCCGGCTTCTTCCTGTCGTGCACGCAGCAGGCGCTGGACCTGATCGAACAGGTCAACGCGCCCAACCTCTACGTGCAATACGACATCTATCACATGCAGCGCATGGAGGGCGAGATCGCCGCCACGCTGAAATCGCACCTGCCGAAGATCAGGCACGTGCAACTGGCCGACAACCCGGGCCGCAACGAGCCGGGCACCGGCGAGCTGAACTATCACTTCCTGTTCAAGTGGCTCGACGAGATCGGCTACGGCGGCTGGGTCGGCTGCGAGTACAAGCCGCGCACGACCACGGTGGAAGGCCTGGGCTGGCGCGCGGAACACGGCGTGCAGTAAGCGGAACAAGCAATTCCACAAACATTCAACGATCGCATCAAGGAGACATCACATGGCAAACCAACGCAACGTCGGCTTTATCGGCCTGGGCATCATGGGCGCACCGATGGCGGGCCACCTGCGCGCGGCCGGCCACACGCTGTTCGTGCATGACGTCAACCCGGCGCCGCAGGCACTGGTCGATGCCGGCGTCACGGTCTGCACCAGCGCCGAGGAAGTCGCCAAGCGCGCGGACATCATCGTGATCATGGTGCCGGACACCCCGCATGTGGAAGCCGTGCTGTTTGCCGAGAAGGGCGTGGCCGCCGCGCTCAAGGCTGCCGGCAAGGAAGCCGCACACGGGAAGATCGTGGTCGACATGAGCTCGATCTCGCCGATCGCCACCAAGGACTTCGCCGCGCGCATCAACAAGCTGGGCGCGGCCTACCTGGATGCACCGGTTTCCGGGGGCGAAGTGGGCGCCAAGGCGGCATCGCTGACCATCATGGTCGGCGGCCCGCAAGAATCGTTCGACGAAATCAAGCCGCTGTTCGACCTGTTGGGCAAGAACGTGACGCTGGTCGGCGGCAACGGCGACGGCCAGACCACCAAGGTGGCCAACCAGATCATCGTGGCGCTGAATATCCAGGCCGTATCCGAAGCGCTGCTGTTCGCCTCCAAGGCGGGCGCCGATCCGGCGCGCGTGCGCCAGGCGTTGATGGGCGGCTTCGCGGCTTCGCGCATCCTGGAAGTGCACGGCGAGCGCATGGTCAAGCGTACCTTCGATCCGGGCTTCCGCATCGAGCTGCACCAGAAGGACCTGAACCTTGCCCTGCAAGGCGCCAAGGCGCTGGGCGTGGCGCTGCCGAACACCGCCACCGCGCAAGAGCTGTTCAACACCTGCGCCGCCAACGGTTGGGCCAAGCAGGATCACTCGGCACTGTGCCGCGCCATCGAGATCATGTCCAACCATGAGATCGCCAAGGGCGGCGCCAAGTAAGCCAGCTGCACCATCATGGCCTGCCCTGGCAGGCCAGCATCATTCCCCGGCCGTGCGCGGCCGGGGAACCGCACTTCCGGATTCCGTCATGCTCGCCACCGATTCCCACTCCGCCCTGCGGGTGCCCCAGCGCCCGGCCGGTCTTTCCGATCCACGCGCGTTGCTGCGTGACTTGTTCGATACCGCGGTCGCCGCCGTCAGCGCCAGCCATTGCCTGCCGCCGCAACTGCCGCCGCCGCCCAAGGGCCGCACGGTGGTAATCGGTGCGGGCAAGGCGGCTGCCGCGATGGCGCAGGCGGTCGAGACGCACTGGCAAGGTGAACTGTCGGGGCTGGTGGTGACGCGCTATGGACACGGCGCCGCGTGCCGCCGCATCGAGGTCGTGGAAGCCGCGCACCCGGTGCCAGATGAAGCCGGCCAGCGCGCCGCGCAGCGCATGGTGGAACTAGTCAGGGGCCTCACCGCCGACGACCTGGTGCTGTGCCTGATCTCCGGCGGCGGCTCCGCGCTGCTGGCCGCGCCCGCGCCCGGCATCACGCTCGCCGACAAGCAGGCCGTGAACCGCGCGCTGCTCAAGAGCGGCGCCAACATCGGCGAGATGAATTGCGTGCGCAAGCACCTGTCGGCGCTCAAGGGCGGCCGGCTGGCGTTGCACTGTGCGCCGGCACGCGTCGAGACCCTTTTGATTTCCGATATTCCCGGTGACGATCCCACGCTGATCGCCAGCGGCCCGACCCTGCCTGACGCCACCACCTGCGCCGACGCGCTGGCGGTGATCGCCAAGTACGGCATCGAGGTACCGGCCAATGTGCGCGCGCATCTGGAGAGCGGCGCGGGCGAAACGCCCAAGCCTGGCGACGCGCGTTTCGACGGCCATCGCAGCGCCACGCTTGCCACCGCGCAGCAATCGCTGGAAGCGGCGGCGGCGCGTGCGCGCGAACTTGGCTTCGAGGCGCACATCCTGTCCGACAGCATAGAAGGCGAATCGCGCGACGTGGCGCTGGTGCATGCCGCCATCGCGCGCCAGGTCGCGCAGCACGGCCAGCCGTTCAGGAAGCCTTGCGTGATCCTGTCCGGCGGCGAAACCACGGTGACCGTGCGCGGCAGCGGCCGCGGCGGGCGCAATGCCGAATTCCTGCTGGCGCTCGCCGTCGCGCTGGACGGCCTGCCCGGCGTGCATGCCATCGCCTGCGACACCGATGGCATCGATGGCTCGGAAGACAACGCCGGCGCGCTGCTTGCGCCCGATACGCTGACCCGTGCCTCGGCACGTGGACTGTCGGCGCGCGCGCACCTCGGCAATAACGACGGCTACGGATTCTTCGCCGGGCTGGACGACCTGATCGTCACCGGCCCGACCCGTACCAACGTCAACGATTTCCGCGCCATCCTGATTGTGTAAGCCACGTATTTGAACAAGGGCGCGCCCTGAGTGCGTCGCCCGAGATTGGAAGAGGAGACAAAATGAGACGCCAGCGCAAAGCCAAGATTGTTGCCACGCTCGGACCGGCCAGCACCGATATCGAGGTGATCCGACAGTTGTTCGAGGCAGGGGCCGATGTGTTCCGCCTCAACTTCAGCCACGGCTCCCACGACGACCACAAGCGCCGCTACGACGCCGTGCGCCAGGTCGAGGCCGAGACCGGCCGTCCCATCGCCGTGCTGGCGGACCTGCAAGGGCCCAAGCTGCGCATCGGCACCTTTGCCGCGGGCAAGGTCGCGGTCAAGGCCGGCGACGTGTTCGTGCTCGACAGCGATCCCGGCCCGGGCGATGCTACCCGCGTGCACCTGCCGCATCCGGAGCTGTTCCGCGTTGCCGCGCCGGGACAGTCGCTGCTGATCGACGACGGCAAGGTGCAGCTGAAGATCGAGTCGGTGGCCAGCGGCAGCATCGTCACGCGCGTGGTGAACCACGGGACGCTTTCCGATCGCAAGGGCGTCAACGTGCCCGACGCGGTGATCCCGATCCCCGCGCTGACCGAGAAGGATCGCAAGGACCTCGACTTCGCGCTGGAGCTCGGCGCCGACTGGATCGCGCTGTCCTTCGTGCAGCGTCCGGCCGACATCGTGGAAGCGCGCGAGATCATCGGCACCCGCGCCGGCGTGCTGTCCAAGATCGAGAAGCCCGCCGCGCTGCAGCAGCTGGAAGAAATCGTGCGCGTCTCCGATGCGGTGATGGTGGCGCGCGGCGACCTCGGCGTGGAGCTGCCGCCAGAGCGTGTGCCGGGCGTGCAGAAGCGCATCCTGCGCATCTGCCGTCAGCACGGCAAACCCATCGTCATCGCCACGCAGATGCTGGAATCGATGATCGATTCGCCGGTGCCCACGCGCGCCGAAGCCTCCGACGTGGCCAGCGCCATCTATGACGGCGCCGATGCGGTGATGCTGTCGGCGGAATCGGCCAACGGCCGCCACCCGGTACCGGCGGTGGCGATCATGGACCGCATCATCGCCGAGGTGGAGCGCGATCCGCTCTATCGCAACCTGCTGGACGCGCAGCACGAGGCACCGCTGTCCACCCGGCAGGACGCGATCTGCGCCGCGCTGCGTGAAGTCACGCAGATCATCGGCGCGGTGGCCACCGTGACCTACACCTCGTCGGGCTCCACCGCGCTGCGCGCGGCGCGCGAGCGGCCGCACGCGCCCATCGTCAGCATCACGCCGAACCTGGAGATCGCGCGGCGGCTGGCGCTTGCCTGGGGCGTGCATTCCACCGTCAGCCCCGATGTGCAAAGCGTCGACGAGATGGTGAACGCGGCCACCCGCGCCGCGCTGGCCGAAGGCTATGCCGCGCCGGGCGACCAGATCACCATCGCGGCCGGCATGCCGTTCGGCCAGGGCGGCACCACCAACCTGCTGCGGGTGGCCGAGATCGGTGGCACGGAGCCGGGAAAGGCGCTTGCGCTTGGCGCCGGCAGCACGGTGCCGGCGGTTACGGCCTGATACACCACACGCATGCGCCGGCGCCAACGCCGTTGCTATACTGATCGACACACTGCGGCCACTGTCCGGCCGCAGCGATCAACCAGCAATGCGGAGCCACCATGCGTCTCGATGACGAAGCCGAAAGCCAGAATGTAGAAGACCGCCGGGGAGAGGGTTCCGGCGGTTTCGGCGGCTTCGGCGCGGGGCCCAAGACGCTCGGCATCGGCACCATCCTGGTGGCGCTGGCGGCGTCGTATTTCTTCGGCATCGATCCTTCCGTGATCATGCAGGGCGCCTCGGTGCTGCAGGGTTCGCAGCAACAGGCGCCGCAGCAGCAGCATGTGCCCAGCCATCCGCCCGCCAACGACCAGATGACGGTGTTCGTTCGCAAGGTGCTGGGCAACACCGAGCGCACCTGGTCGCATATTTTCGAGACTAACCTCAACCGCCGCTACGCGCCGCCCACGCTGGTGCTGTTCTCCGGCGCCACGCCCACCGCCTGCGGCACCGGCGAGTCGGCCATGGGGCCCTTCTACTGCCCGGGCGACCAGAAGGTCTATATCGACCTGGCCTTCTACGATGAACTGCGCCGCCGCTTCGGCGCCGGCGGAGACTTTGCCCAGGCTTATGTGATCGCCCACGAAATCGGCCACCACGTGCAGAACCTGCTCGGCGTGTCCGGCAAGGTCGACGCCGCGCGCCGCCGCATGGGCGAAGCGCAGGCCAATCAGTTGTCGGTGCGCGTGGAGTTGCAGGCCGATTGCCTGGCCGGCGTGTGGGCCGCCACCGCGGAGCGAATGAACCAGCAACTGCTGGAACCCGGCGATATCGAAGAAGGCCTCAAGGCCGCCGCCGCCATCGGCGACGACCGGCTGCAGAAGCAGGCCCAGGGCTATGTCGTCCCCGAAGCATTCACCCACGGCACCAGCGAGCAGCGCACGCGCTGGCTGCGCCAGGGACTGAATACCGGCGACATCCGCAAGTGCGATACCTTCGCAGCCCGGCAACTCTGATCCCCCCGCGTGCGCGTTGGCCAGCCGGTGGCAACCGGCCGGAAGCCCGTCCCCCACCAGGGCGGGGAAAATAAAAGTGCCTGATTAGTTACGTAAACGTTGTTCACAAAGTGACCGATGTTTATAATCCCGGCCATGCCCTCCGCCCGCCCGCCGCAATCCAGCCTGCAAGCCCAGCCCGCCGCAGCCGTACCGTCCGGCAGCGCAGCGGCCGTGCCGCTTGCCGCGCGCGCCGGCGTGCCTGTGCGGCCGCCCGCGGCACGTGCGGCCGGTGCCGCGCAGCGCCGTGAGAGCGTGCGCGAGGCCTTCTTCAACGCCGCCCGCGCGCTGTTCGCGGAGGCTGGCTTCGCCGGCGTCACGCTGCGCCGCATCGGCGAGCGCTGCGGCTATAGCGCCGCCGCCATCTACCGCCATTTCGAAGACAAGACCGCACTCCTGTTCGAGGTGTGCGCGCAGGACTGGGTACGGCTGGCGGCCGCGCTGGCCGAGGCCCGGGCCGCCGCCGGCGCGCCCTCCGAGGTCCTGCCGGCGGTGCTGCACGCTTACGTGGCGTGGGCCCTTGCCAATCGCCACAGTTATCACCTGATGATGATGATGGGCCTGCCGGCCGATGCCGAACGCGCGATCGACCAGCGCTGGCGCGAGCGTTTCCCCGAGGACCCGGTGGCCGCCGTGCTGCTGGCTTGCGTGCGCGACCAGCAGGCCGCCGCGCTGATCGATGCCGGGCATGACCCCGGCGACGTCACCGACGCGCTGTGGACCGCCGTTCACGGACTGGCCGCGCTCGACATCACTTTCGAGCACCTGCCGCGCGAGGACCGGCAGCCGCTGGCGCATCGCCAGCGGGTGTTGCTGGCGGCACTGTTGCGTGGGTTCGCACCGCCTGCCAGTTAGGGTCGCCGGACCCCACGGCAACCCTCCCCCCTCCTGCTGTTTCGCCTCACGGCGCTATCCGTACAGTTAGCGCGCCGTCCCACGTTCCATCGCACCGGATCCGCGGCCCGTTGTCGCGCCGGTGCCAGACAACCGAATCTGTCATGGCGTCCTTCTTCCTTCGCCGGCCCGCCTTCGCGTGGGTAATTGCCATCCTCACCATGGTGGCGGGCCTGATCGCCCTCACCCGCATTCCCATCGCCCAGTATCCGGCGGTGGCGCCTCCCACCGTGATCGTCTATGCCGACTATGCCGGCGCTTCGGCACGCACCGTGGAGGACGCCGTGACCGCCGTGCTGGAGCAGCAGATGCACGGCATCCCCGGCCTGCTCTACCTCGATGCCAGCAGCGAGGGCGGTGCCGCCACCATCACGCTGGGTTTCCGCCAGGGCACCGACGCGCAGCTGGCGCAGGTCAACGTGCGCAACCGCGTCATGCAGGCCGAACCGCTGTTGCCGGAAGCGGTGCGCCGCGGCGGCATCTTTGTGGACCAGGCCAGCAGCAGCCCCTTCATGTATGTCTCGCTGGTCTCCGATGGCGGCCAGTTCGACGAAACCGCGCTGGGCGATTTCGCCGCCGGCTCGCTGCTGCCGATGCTGCGCCGCCTGCCCGGCATCGGCAAGGCCGAGCCTTATGGATCCGAGTACGCCTTGCGCATCTGGTTCGATCCGGACAAGCTCAACGCCTACGGCCTCACCGCCGCGGACGTGGAGCAGGCCATCAGGGCGCGCAACGGCGATGTCACGCCCGGCCAGCTTGGCAGCGCGCCGGCGGTGCCGGGCCAGCCCTTCCAGGCGCTGGTGCGCCCGCCCTGGCCGCTGAGCGATCCGGAAGCGTTCGAGCGCATTGTGGTGCGCGGCGGCAGCGACGCCTCGCTGGTGCGGCTGCGCGACGTGGCACGGGTGGAACTGGGCGCCAGCGACTACCGCTACGGCTCGCGCCACGATGGCCAGGTCGCGGCATCGATCGGCCTCAAGCTGGCCGATGGCGCCAATGTGCTGGCCACTTCGCGCACCGTCCGCGCGGCGCTCGATGAAGCCGCGCGCAGTTTTCCGGCGGGCGTGCACTATGAGATCTCGTCCGACAGCGCGCAGTTCGTCGAGCGTTCCATCTGGCGCGTGCTGACCACGCTGGGCGAAGCCACGGTGCTGGTCTTCCTGATCCTCTACCTGTTCTTGGGCAACCTGCGCGCCACGCTGATCCCGGTGATCGTGGTGCCGGTGTCGCTGCTTGGCACCGTCGCCTGCCTGTACGCGTTCGGCCTCTCGCTGAACGTGATCACGCTGTTCGGCGTGGTGCTGGCGATCGGCATCCTGGTGGACGACGCCATCGTGGTGGTGGAAAACGTCGAGCGGATCATGCGCGAGGAAGGCGTGGATGCGATGGAAGCGGCGGCCCGCTCGATGCGCGAAGTGTCCGGCGCGCTGCTGGCGGTCACGCTGGTGCTGTGCGCAGTCTTCGTGCCGATGGCGTTCATGGGCAGCGCGGTCGGCGTGATCTACCGGCATTTCGCCATCACGCTGGCGATCTCCATTGCCTTCTCGCTGTTCTTCGCGCTCTCGCTGGCGCCAGCCATGTGCGCCAGCCTGCTGCGCCATGCGCCGCATCCGGTGCGCGGGCCGCTGGCGTGGTTCGAGCGCGGTTTCACGGCATTTATCGCGCGCTATGCCGGATGGGTGCAGGCGCTGCAGCGCCGCCGCCTGCGCTGGCTGGGCATCTACCTGGCGCTGGCGGTCGCTGGCGGCGTGCTGATATGGCAGATCCCCGCCGGCTTCCTGCCGGACGAGGACACGGGCGAGCTTGTGATCGATGTGGAACTGCCGGCAGGCTCCACCCAGGAGGAAACGCGCACCACCGTGGCGGCGCTGGAGAAGTGGCTGCAGGCCGGCAAGTATCCGGTGCGCTCTACCTTTGCCGTGCTGGGCTGGAGCAATTCCGGCAGCGGCGAACAGCGCGCCAGCCTGTACCTGGCACTGGAAGACTGGGAGCGGCGCGGTGCCGGGGAGCGCGCTGACGTGCTACTGGCGAGGATGACGGCCGCGCTGGAGGACTGGCCAGGCCGGGGACGCGCACAGCTCTACGCTTATGGCGGCGCTACCTTGCCCGAACTGGGCAGCACCGGCGGCCTCGACATGCGGCTGGTTGCGCAGCCCGGCACCGGACGCGAGGCGCTCTTCGCCGCCCGCGACAAGCTGCTTGCCGCGGCCAGGGACGAACCCGCGCTCGGCGAGGTCCGTGCCACCACGGCGCAGCCCGCGCCGGCGCTGGACCTGCGCATCGACTACGAGCGCGCGCGCAGCTTCGGCGTGGAGCCCGAGGCCATCCACCATGCGCTGTCCGCCACGCTGGGCTCGCGCTACGTCGACGAAGTGGCGCGCGAAGGCCGTATCCGCCGGGTGATCCTGCAGGCCGACGCGCCTTACCGGATGAACCCTGCCCACTTGTCGCGCGTGCACGTACGCAACGAGCGCGGCGGCATGGTCTCGCTCGGCGCCTTCGCCGAACTGGTGTGGGGCAAGGGTGAAGCCACGCTGGAGCGGTTCAGCGGACTCCCCTCGGTACGCATCAACGCCGACGTGGCGCCGGGCCACAGCACCGGCACGGCGATGGAGCGGCTCACGGCCATGGTCCGCGAACTGGGCGGCACCTATGACGTGCGCTGGACCGGGCGCGCCTTCGAGCAGCAGCAAAGCGGCGCGCAGGCGCCCTGGCTGTTCGCCTTGTCGTTGCTGTTCATCTTCCTGTGCCTGGTGGCGCTCTATGAAAACTGGACCCTGCCGCTGGCGGTGCTGTTGATCGTGCCCGCGGGCCTGCTTGGCGCACTGGCGGCGATCTGGCTGCGGGGGATGCCGAACGACGTCTACTTCAAGGTGGGCGGGATCGTGATCATGGGGCTGGCGGCCAAGAACGCCATCCTAGTGGTGGAGTACGCCGAGCAGTTGCGCCGCGGCGGCATGGGGCTGGTCGAAGCCGCCAGCCAGGCCGCCCGGCAGCGGCTGCGTCCGGTGGTGATGACATCGCTGGCCTTTATCCTCGGCGTGGTGCCGCTGGCGATCAGCACCGGCGCGGGCGCGGCGGCGCAGCGCGCGGTCGGCACCGGGGTGCTGGGCGGCATGCTTGGCGCGACCGTGATCGGCGCGCTGGCGGTCCCCTTGCTCTATGTCCTGATCGGGCGCCGGCGTCCCCGGCGCGAGCGGGAATGACGGGCGCGTGCCAGCCTTTGAGGCGTTATGGAATAAAGTGGGATGAACTGCGGAACGGCCGGAGAGGTTGAATGTACAGCGGGAGGTTCAGCAGGAGCGGCGGGGAAAAATCACCCACCCGGCGGGAGAGAGAAGGAGGAGGAGGTCAGCCGGGCAGGTGGGAGATAAAGCGGGAAAAACAGGTGCATAACCGAGGCGGCCACCTAAGTGGCCGCCTGGTAACACGAGGTCTGGATCAGACCTTGTAGCCGTACAGCGATCCGTCGCCTGAGCGCGAATTGTCCAGCGAGCTGGCAGAGATTTCACCACTGAAGGCGCGCGCGCCGTCGGTGAACGTATCGAATTTGCCGGCCTTGGCGCCGTCTGTGAACGGGTCGAACTTACCGGCGCGGGCGCCGTCGGTGAACGTATCGAACTTGCCGGCCTTGGCGCCGTCAACGAACGTATCGAACTTGCCGGTGCGCAACGCATCGGCATAAACGTCGAACTTGCCGACCTTGCTGGTGGCAGGAGCTGCCAGTGCCGCGGCCGATCCGGCCACCAGAAGCACTGCTAACGCGCTGCCCAGGATGCGTTTGGCATTCATTTGGGACTCCTTCAACTGATTGTTTCGTCGCTTTTTGTTTTAAGCCGCAGTTACTTGCTGCTCTTTGGCAATCTATGTTGCTATGCGAGCACGGACTGAAGATTAGTGGCTGGGCGCGCAAGGAGAAATACCACTGCGACGAATGGTGCGTTGCGAGTCGTGAAACGCTGGAAGTGCGGACGAACGGCGCGGATTAGCCGCCGGATGGCGCAGCCTGGACGTGGAAACGGCGTGGCGCAAGCGCCTGGCGCGCGGCGCGATAGCCTGCCAGCCCAGGCTGGAGGCCGTCTGGCGCCGGGCAACGGTGCGCGCGCCCCCGTGGGACGGTGTGCGCAGCGCTGCCTGCAGCGCGCGAGGACGCCGCGACCGGCGTCCTGAAAGCGCACGCGAGATACTCTGAATGTGGCTGCTGCGGCCTTAAACGGTGTACTGGCCGTTGGCCTCGGGCTGGAACGACAATTCGACCACCGTGACGCTTTGCTCGCGTCCGTCCGGCAGGCGGTAGCTCACGGTCTGGCCGGCGCGCGCGCCCAGCAGGACGCGGCCGATCGGCGACAGCACCGACAGCCGGCCTTCATCGAAATCCGCGGTGTCCGGATACGCCAGGGTCCAGCGGCGCGGGGTGGCCTCGCCCTCCAGCACGCACAGCAGGCTGGAGTTCATGGTTACGACATCCTTCGGAATGGCATCGGCCGGCACGATGGCGGCGCGCTCCAGGATGCTGTCGAGCATCTCGGCCAGCGGGGCGGCGCCGGCACGCCCGGCAATGCGTTCGAGGCGGGTGACGTCGAGCTCGGTAAGGTAAAGGGTCGGTTGTTGCTTGGACGAAGCCGTCATGATGAATCCTCGCTAAGTGGCGATGCGGCGACCCAGGGCGGCTGGAGCGATCCGTCATGGATCGGCTCCGGGCACTGCCAGGTCATGGAATAAGGGGCCGTCAGGAACGGCGGGAAAACCGCGAACAGGGAGTGACTCGGCCCGGTTCGGCGCTTGCGTGCGTTGGGGCGAACGTCAGGCTGGGAACCGGGCAGGATCAAGCGGTGCGCTGATCCGGCGGCAGGCAATAGCCTGTTTGGCTTGCGCGCGCGGCGCCTGCGCTACGCGCGCGGACGCGCCGGCCTGCCCGATACGGGCAAGCTCGACAGCGGTCAGCGACAGGCAGCTAAGCGTCATTTACGTGCGGCAACTATTGGATGGAAATTCGGGAAGGCACGCCACGCGGCGGGATCGATGAGAGCAATGGCTCACTCAAACGTCTCGTCGCGGGACCGTACCGCCGCGCTTTTCACCAGCTTGGTGCGCGGCAAGTTGAGGAATCGTAGCATAGCCGGCACCATTCAGCACCGGGGCGCAACCCTAGCCTTGATCCACGGCATGCGGATGGCATTCGCAGGCGGCGCCGGCCGCGGCCTGCTGCAGATTCTGCAGGATGCCGCACTCGCTGGCCGGATGGGGCTGGTCGCAGGTGTGGCGCAGCGCTCGCAATTGGCCTTCCAGGGCCTCGAGCGCAACGCGCTGCGCATGGATCTGCTCGATCTGGCGATCCAGCAGGGCGTTGATATCGTCGCAGGCGAGTGTCGGATCCCGCTCGAAGTCGCGCAGCCGCCGGACGTCGGACAGGCTCATGCCCAGCGAGCGGCAGTGGCGCACGAAATTGAGCTGCAGCAGATGGCTGTCGCCATAGCGGCGATAGCCGTTGTCCTCGCGCTGGGGTGCGTCGAGCAGCCCCTCGCGCTCGTAGTAGCGGATGGTTTCCACGTCGCAACTGCTGTGTTTTGCCAGTTCACCGATACGCATGCCGACTCCAGGTCACTTCTGCATCCATGCAAATTCCCTGTAGTAATTACAGGGTTTATGCAGTGTAGACCATGGGGGCGGGTCTTGCCAGCTATCCCGAAGCCGGACGAAACGGCTCAGGCCGGGGCCGGTCCTCGTGCCTGGTCGCGCAAGGTGAGCATACGCGGCGCGAAGGCCGCGCGCACCACCTCCACCGCCAGTTCGGGCCGGGCGGCGCCGCACATGAAGACATCCACGGCGGCAAAGCCGTATTCCGGCCAGGTATGGATGCTGATATGCGACTCTTTGAGCAGCAGCACCCCGGTCACGCCAAGGCCCGGCCCGAAATGCCGGAAGCGCGCATCGACCACGGTGGCGCCGGCGGCCTGCGCCGCCTCGTAAAGCACGCGCTCGACCAGGGCGGCATCGGCCAGCAGTTCGCTGGCCACGCCTTGCAGGTCGGCCAGCAGGTGGTGGCCGAGCACGGCCGGACAGGGTAACGCCGGCGCATTCATGCCTGCGCGCTCACTTGTGTCCGCCGCCGGAGGACCAGCCGCTGGAGCCGGAAGAGCCGCCACTCCAGCCGCGCGCACTGCTGTAGCCCGAGGAAGAGCCCGAGCGGCCGGTATCGCCGATGTTGAAGAAGGTCGTGCCGAACAGCACGATGATGCCGTAGACGAGGTAAAGCAGGCGCACGCTGTCTTAGTCCTTTCCGGCCCAGCGCTGGACCAGCCAGATCGGCGCCCACAGCAGCAGGAAGCCGACGACGATGGTGAACCATCCCCGGTCGGTGACGAGGGCCACCGGCACGTTGAGGATGGCGAGGAGGATGGCGTAGACCTTGGCGCTCTTGCGGCAAAAGGCGAGGTCATCCGTGCTGCCCGCGCGCGTGCCGGGCGAGGCCCGGGCCGCCTCGGCCAGCCCGGGGCCGGACTTGAACCACAGCGCGACCTGGGAGCGCGGCACGGTGGTAGACAAGGTCCAGACGATCTCGGTATCGGAAGTCTCGCGCGTGAGCCGGCGCGCGGGCTTGCCGAACTCGGTCAGGCGCGTGGTGTCGCCTGCCTTGACGCGCCAGTTGAAGGTGCCGGCCGCGTACAGCACCGCGCTCTCGTAGTCGTAGCCCTGCTGGAAGGTCTGGCCCTGGTAGCTCGCGGTGGTACCGGACACCATGCGCGGCCAGGTGTCGAGCACCTCGACCCGGTCCCAGCCGCTGTCCTGTTCGACCAGCCACATCAGGCCGCGCTGCTCGTTGAACAGCAGGTACTCGACCCAGGTGGAGGCTTCTTCCTCGTCGTTGTCGGTGCATTGCATCAGCCCCAGCACCGTGTAGGGCTTGCCGTCGATGCTGCCGGTATCGCCCGGCGCCAGGCTGGTCTGCAGCGCATCCAGCTCGCGCTGCTTCTCCAGTACCAGCGCGGTCGAGGTGGTGCAATCGATCTCGCTGTGGCAGCTCGGGCAGACCACGAAGCTGGCCACGCCCGCGCGGTAGGCGATGGCGCCGCCACAGCCCGGGCAGGCCAGCGGCACGGCCTTGCCGCGATAGCGGTCGGCGGTGCCGGCGATCTGGTCGGTCTCCCGCAGCAGCTGGCACTTGAGCTGGTCGAGCGTGACCGCCTGGCCGGTATAGATGGCCGGCGGATCGCCGTCGGCGTAATCGAGCGTAAGGAAACGGCCCTCGTCGCGGAAGTCCGCCACCTGCGCGGCCCAGCCCGCGCCGACCGTGAACGGCAGTTCGCCCTGGCCGCCGGTGCAGCGCGCGCTGCGCACATCGCTGGCCAGGTAGCGATGCTTGTCGAAGTACAGGGGCGTGCCGGGCGTGAGCTGGTCATGGCGCGGCAGCGCCACGCCGTTGAGCTGGGCAGCGGATTGCTCTGCCGTGACGCGCCGGGTCAGCATGTACTGGCCGGAGGCATCGGCCAGCCAGCCGTCGCTGCCGTCGTCGAACAGCACATACCACTCGTTCCACAGCCCGGCGTCGTAGCGCAGCTGGATGCGGCCGACCAGCGTGAAGCCCTGGCCGTCCCACTGGCCCGAGGTATGGAGCTGCAGCGGCGTGTAGTCCTCCAGCACGGCGGACATCTTGCCGATGTCCTTCACCGTGTCGGCGTCCTTGAGCAGCGTGCTGTGGCAGTACTCGCACACCACCATCACGGCGGCCGACGAGCGAAAGGCCGCCGGCGCGCCGCAACTTGGGCAATTGATTTCTTGCATGCGTCCGCTGCGCTCAGCCGACCAGCTTCTTCAGGATCTCGGCCTTGGCGGTATCGAAGTCGGCCTGGGAGATCAGGCTCTTGTCGAGCAGGTCCTTGAGCTTCTGCAGCCGCGCAGCGGGATCGTCCGCGGGTGCCGCAGCCGCAGCCGGAACCGCAGCCGCCGCAGCGGGCGCGGCGGGCTGTACGCCAGCGGCGGCGCCAAGCCCGCCCGCCATT
Organism: Burkholderiaceae bacterium 16; assembly: GCA_000955785.1. Lineage (GTDB taxonomy): Bacteria > Pseudomonadota > Gammaproteobacteria > Burkholderiales > Burkholderiaceae > Cupriavidus. The sequence continues at coordinate 79,883 of JYOD01000124.1, read as the reverse complement.
GCCTGGCCCATCACCGCGCCGGCCGCCAGGCTGGCGCCCAGCCCGGCCACGCCGCCTTCGTTCTGCGCGGCCAGCGGGATCGAGGTGGCGACCTGGTACTGCGTGTACTTCGCCATATCGCCCATCATGCCCATCGAGATGCGGGTGTCAATGGCCTTCTGCAGTTCTTCCGGCAGCGACACATTGGTCACCGCGAAATTATCCAGCGCCACGCCATAGCGCTCGAACTCCGGCGCCAGCTTGTCGCGGATGGTCTGCGACATCAGCGCCTGGTTGGCGGCCATGTCGAGGAACGGCACCGAGGCGCCGCCCAGCGTGGACGTCATGGTGGCGATCAGCAGGTTGCGCAGCTGCTCTTCCACCTCGTCGCGGGTGTACTCCGCGCGCGTGCCGCTGATTTCCGTGTAGAACCTGGCGGCGTCGGCGATCTTGTATGAGTACAGGCCGAAGGCACGCAGCCGCACCATGCCGAAATCGGCGTCGCGGATGGTGATGGGCTGGGCGGTGCCCCACTTGCGGCCGATCTGCAGGCGGGTGCTGAAGAAGTAGACGTCCGACTTGAAGGGCGACTCGAACAGCTTGTCCCAGTTCTTCAGGTAGGTCAGCACCGGCAGCGTCTGCGTGGTGAGCTTGTGCATGCCGGGCCCAAACACGTCGGCGATCTTGCCTTCGTTGACGAACACCGCCATCTGCGACTCGCGCACGGTCAGGCTGCCGCCGTACTGGATTTCCATATCCTCCATCGGGTAGCGCCAGGCGAGTACGCCGTCGCTGTCCTCGGTCCATTGGAGGATGTCGATAAACTGCTTCTTGATGAACGATCCGATGCTCATGGCGATCCCCAAAGTTCTCAGCAAATTTCCAGCAAATCCGGCCAGTCAGGACAGGCAGGCGGCGTTGATCGCCCCGACCGTCACCGAGATGGCGCCCATCAGCCCGCCCATTCCGATATTGTTCGACTCGATCGCGGCGTCCATGTCGGGCAGCGCGCGCGTCAGCCCGGCGTAGGCCAGCGCCTGGACCAGCATCGCGCCCACCGCCCACGCCAGGAACATCAGGAAGGTGTCGTTGTGCTGGATGCTGGACGACAGCGTAAAGCAAAAACCGATCATCGCTCCCGACAGCGACAGCGCCGCCGCGAGGTTGCCCTGGCGGATCAGCGTGAACTCGCGAAAGGGTGTGATCCTGGTGTAGACTCCGACGAACACTGCCAGCAGGGCAAGGCCAGCCAGCAAGTGCAGTACGTAGGCGTAGATGGCTTGCATCGTTGTTATTCTCCGGCGCGTTCCACGACCGTGTTCCGGTTTCAACTTTTGGCAGTATCTTGCCGGCTGCGCTACCGCGCCGGCGCTCAAGTATATCGTTGTCCATTTCCAGCAATGACAACAATTTACAGCGTGCCAGGCCGATCCTGTATCGCGGCTCGCCTGCTCCCCTCCCTCCCCTGCCCATCCGATCCCGACCGCCGACCCGACTGATTACCTGATGCGCGACCGTACCCTTGTTCTTTCGGTGTTGATCGTGGCGTCCTGCGGGCTCGGCTACGAGCTGATCGCCGGCGCCCTGTCCAGCTACCTGCTGGGCGATTCCATCCTCCAGTTCTCTTCCATCATCGGCTGCTACCTGTTCGCCATGGGCGTGGGCTCCTGGCTGTCGCGCTATGTGAAGGACGAAGACGTGCTGGCGCGCTTCATCGATATCGAGATCCTGATCGGGCTGCTCGGCGGCATCTCCGCCGCGCTGCTGTTCGTGGTGTTCGCGTGGCTGTCGGCGCCCTTTCGCACCGCGCTCTACGCCATGGTGTTCGTGCTCGGCGTGCTGGTGGGCATGGAGATCCCGCTGGTCATGCGCGTGCTCAACACACGCCGCACCGCCTTCAGCGAACTGGTCAGCCGCGTGCTTACCTTCGACTACCTCGGGGCGCTGGCAGTCTCGCTGGTGTTCCCGCTGGTGCTGGCGCCGCGCCTGGGCCTGTCGCGTACCGGCTTCCTGTTCGGCATGCTCAATGCCGGCGTGGCGCTGGCCACCATCCACATCTTCCGCGACGAACTCAAGCCGGTCATGTCGCGCATGCTGCGTGCCTCGCTGGTGCTGGTGCTGCTGGCCGGCGGCTTCCTGGCTTCCGGGCGGCTCACGCACTGGGCGGAGCGCGGCATGTTCGGCGACGAGATCATCCATAGCGAAAGCACGCCGTACCAGCGCCTGGTGATCACGCGCTGGAAGGATGACATGCGCCTCTATATCAACGGCAACCTGCAATTCTCCTCGCGCGACGAGCATCGCTACCACGAGGCGCTGGTGCATCCGGTGCTGCAAGCGCTGCCCTGGGCGCGCCGCGTGCTGGTGATCGGCGGCGGCGACGGGCTGGCGGTGCGCGAGATCCTCAAGCACAAGAATATCGAGCACGTCACGCTGGTCGACCTCGACCCGGCCATGACCACGCTGTTCTCGCGCAGCGAACCGCTGGTGGCGCTGAACCAGGGCTCGCTCAAGGACGCGCGCGTGCAGGTGGTCAATGCCGATGCCGCGCAATGGATGGAGCAGCACAACGAGATGTTCGACGCCATCATCGTCGACCTGCCCGACCCGTCCAACTTCGGGCTCGGCAAGCTGTACTCGGTGCCGATGTACAAGCTGATGTCGCACCATCTCGCCGAGAAGGGCTATGCGGTGGTGCAATCCACGTCGCCCTACTTCGCGCCGCGCTCGTTCTGGGATATCGACGCCACGCTGCGCGAAGCGGGCCTGCATACCTGGCCTTACCACGCCTACGTGCCGTCCTTCGGCGAGTGGGGCTTCATCCTTGCGGCCAAGCGCGCCGACTACACGCCGCCGACGCGCTACAGCGTGCCGCTCAGGTTCCTCGACGCCGACAGCACGGCGCTGATGTTCCGCTTCCCCGCCGACATGGCGCCGCGCGAGGCGCGCGCGAACCGGCTCAACGAGCAGACGCTGGTGCACGATTTCGAGCAGGACTGGCGCAATGTCATTCGCTGATTGCCGTTGTCAGCACGGGGAGCCCGAATGGACCGCCGCCGCTTCCTGATCGCCGGCGCCGGCACGGCCAGCCTGGGCGTGCTCTCCGGCTGCGACCGGCTGGGCGACGATGCCAGCCGCTTCCTGGCTGGCATCGGCCTGCGCGAGCCCGCGCCCGTCGTGTTGCGCCCCGGCATGGCCGAAGGCCATGCGCTGCGCGATGCCGCCGGCTGGCCATCGGCCGTACCCGCGCAGGACGAGATCGTGACCGACGTTGCCATCCTCGGCGGCGGCGTGGCCGGGCTCAGCGCGGCGTGGCAGCTGGCGCGCGGCGGACTGAAGGATTTCGTGCTGGTGGACGGGCCGGAGTTCGGCGGCAATGCGGCGGGCGGCAATTTCGGCGGCGAACTGGCCTTCCCGCGCGGCGCGCACTACCTGCCGCTGCCCTCGCCCGAATCGACGCATATCCGCGAGATGCTGGCGGATACCGGCGTGATCCGGCGCGACCCCTTTGCCGCACGGCCGGAGTTCGACGAGCGCGCGCTGGTGCATGCGCCCGACGAGCGCCTGCTCTTCGACGGCAAATGGCACGATGGCCTGCTGCCCAGCGACGCCGTGCCGGACGAGGAAGGCGCGCAGCACGCACGCTTCCTGGCCCGCGTCGAGCAACTCAAGGCCGCACGCGGCAGCGATGGACGCAAGGCCTTTGCCATTCCGCTGGCGCTGGCCTCGCAGGATCCGGCCTGGACCGCGCTGGACCGGCAAAGCATGCGGCAATGGATGCTGGCCGAAGGCTATACGTCGCCCACCCTGCATACGTATGTGGACTACTGCTGCCGCGACGACTACGGCGCGGGCCACGAACTGATCTCCGCCTGGGCCGGCTTGTATTACTTCGCCAGCCGCGCGGGCCATGCGAGCGATGCCGCCGACGGCGCCGTGCTGACCTGGCCCGACGGGCTGTATGCGCTGGTGACGCGGCTCTCGGCGCGGATCGATGCACACCGCGGCGCGGGGCAACAGGCCAGCGCGCAGCCCTGGCGCCGCCCCGGCATGGCCTTGCAGGTACGGGAGCAAGGCCGGGAGGTCTCGGTGCTGTGCGCCTGGTGGCCGGACGGCGTGGGCGCCCGGCCGCCGCGCCTCTACCGCATCCGCGCGCGCCGCGTGATCTGTGCCATGCCGCTGCATGTGGCCGCCCGTGTGGCGCCGCTGAGTGAGTTCGGATTCGATCCGGCGCGCCACCTGCCGCCCAGCGCGTCGTGGATGGTGTCGAGCTTCCGCCTGCGCGGCTTCCCGCCGGAGGCAGCCGGCGTACCGCTGGCCTGGGACAACGTGGTGCACGGCGGGCGCGGGTTGGGCTATGTGGTGAGCACCCATCAGCTGATCCGGCAAGCGATGCCGGCGGCCACGGTGTTCACCGCCTACTGCCCGCTCGACGCTGCCGCCGACCCGGGCGCGGCACCGCGCCCGCTCGCCGACACCCGCCGCTGGCTGGCGGAGGCCAGCCCCGCCGAACTGATGGACTATGCCACCACCGACCTGCGCACGGCTTACGGGCGCGCCTTCTGGCGCCACGCCGACGCGGTGGAGATCACCGTGCGCGGGCACGCCATGGCCTCGCCGCGCACCGGCTTTCTCGGCAACGCCGGCGCAGCGGCGCTGCGCGCGGCCGATGGGCGCGTCCTGTTCGCCCACGCGGACCTGTCCGGCGTTTCGGTGTTCGAGGAAGCGGCCTGGTGGGGAACCCGCGCCGCGCAAAGAATCCTCGGCTAAGTGTTGCGATGTGATGCTTGCGGTACTACATGTGGCAATGCCGCATCCTGTAGAATTCTCGCCACGGATTCGTGTCGAATCCCCATATCGAGCGATCCCAAACCAATTTATTTGTGCGCGCCATCCGCTTCCTGCTGCTACTTCTGATGCTTGCCGTCATGCCCTTCCAGAGCTGGGCAGGCGCAGGCGTGTGCGCGGTCGGCAACGCAGCGTCGCATGGCTGGGCGCAACCGGATTCCTGCGGCACGGCGGCGCAGGCGGCACAAGATGCCGCATACGCCGCTGTGGATGACCGGGATCGCGCCGACGCGGCCGCTGCCAGCATCGCGGCGGATCCCGACGAAGCCCCGGGCTCCGCTGACCTTGGCGATCCTTCGCAGCCCGGCGCCGACCTGGCCGAATCCCTGTTGCCGGCCTCGCCCCTGCGCTTTGTCGCCGGGCTCGCCGGTAGCGGCGCGCCCGCGCACCGCGCCGGCGCATTGCCCGACCCCGACCTTCCCCTCCAGCAGCGCCCACCCAGCGCCTGATGCTCTCCCCGCGCGCAAGCTGGTCTTGCGCGCACTCGTTGTTCGCCCTTGCGATTTTTCCGTTCACCGTGAGCACCCGGCGTGCCCGCGATGACCGCAATGCGCGCGCCCGGTTTCCTCACTGTATCGATCACTTCTTCACATCAAAAAATGAAACGCGTCCTCCTTTTCCTGGCGACCAACCTCGCCGTCATGCTTGTCCTCAGCTTCACCGCCAGCCTGCTGGGCGTGAACCGCTTCCTGACCAGCAACGGGCTCAACCTCGGCATGCTGCTGGTCTTTGCCGCGCTGATGGGCTTCGGTGGCTCCTTTATTTCGCTGCTGATGTCCAAGACCATCGCCAAGTGGTCCACCGGCGCGCAGGTCATCACCCACCCCGGCAACAGCACCGAACTATGGCTGGTGCAGACCGTGCAGAAACTGGCCGACCGCGCCGGCCTGCCGATGCCGGAAGTCGCCATCTATGAAGGCGAGGCCAACGCCTTCGCCACCGGCGCCACCAAGAAGAACTCGCTGGTGGCGGTCTCCACCGGCCTGCTGCAGACCATGTCGCATGACGAAGTGGAAGCCGTGCTGGCGCATGAGGTGGCCCACATCGCCAACGGCGACATGGTCACGCTCACGCTGATCCAGGGCGTGGTCAACACCTTCGTGATCTTCCTGGCGCGCGTGGTGGGCTACTTCGTGGATTCGATGCTGCGCAAGAACGATGAGGAATCGAGCGGCCCCGGCATCGGCTACATGATCACGGTGGTGGTGTGCGAGATCGTGTTCGGCATCCTGGCCAGCATCATCGTGGCTACCTTCTCGCGCCACCGCGAATACCGTGCCGATGCCGGCGCGGCGCGGCTGATGGGCAGCCCGACGCCGATGGTGGCGGCGCTGCGCCGCCTGGGCGGACTGGAGCCGGACGGCCTGCCGCAGAACATGCAGGCCATGGGGATCGCCGGCGGCAAGTCATGGCTGTCGCTGTTCTCCAGCCACCCGCCGATCGAGGAGCGGATTGCTGCGTTGCAGGCCAAGGGCTAAGCGCCTTTCGTCCGCCCCCTCTGCCACTTGGTGGGAGAGGGGGGAAGCCACCACTACGCAACCTCCCCCCGCTCCGCCGGCCTGGTCCTGAACGCCGCCCGGTACCGCTCCGGCGTGGTCTGCACATGCCGCTGGAAAGCCTGCCGCATGACGTCGGCATTGGCAAAGCCGGTCGCATGGGCGATGCCTTCCAGCCGCCGCCCGTCCTCCTCGAGCATGCGCCGCACCGCCTCCACCCGCAGCCGCTCTACGTAACGCGCCGGCGTCTCGCCGACCTGCCGCGCGAACACGCGCGCGAAGTTGCGCGGGCTCATCGCCACGCGCTCCGCCAGCACGGGCACCGACAGGTCGCGCGCCAGGTGCTCCGCCATCCAGCCCTGCAATTCGCGTAATTCCGGACTCTGCGCGCTCTGCGCCTGCAGCAAGGTGGAGAACTGCGCCTGGCTGCCAGGCCGGCGCAGGAACAGCACCAGCTCGCGCGCGACAGCCAGCGATGCGGCGTGGCCGAGATCGTCCTCCACCAGCGCCAGCGCCAGGTCCATGCCCGCAGTGACGCCGGCCGAGGTGTACAACTGGCCGGCGCGAATCCAGATCGGGTCTGGGTCCACCTGCACCAGCGGATGGCGCTGCGCCAGGCGCGCGGCGTGGCGCCAGTGGGTAGTGGCGCGATGACTGTCGAGCAGGCCGGTGCGCGCCAGCACGAAAGCGCCGGTGCAGACCGCGCCCAGGCGGCGCACGCGCGGCGCCTGCTCGCGGATCCAGCCGATCAGCCGCTCGTCCTCGGCCGCCGCCGCGTGGCCCGAGCCGCCGGCGATAAGCAAGGTATCGATCGGGCCTGACAGCATCTCGCCGATGCGGTGATACGGCGCATCCGCCAGCAGCCGGATGCCGCTCTCGGTGCACACCAGGCCGTCGTCGCGCACGCTGGCGATGCGGATCTCGTAGGCGGGCGAGCGCTGTCCGGCAAGCCGGTTGGCATTGCCGAACACGGCGCTGGGGCCGGTGACGTCAAGCTCCTGCGCGGGGTCCGGCGCGACCAGCACCACGATGCGCGGCGGGTCGGATGGCAAGGGAGGGCTGGATGGCATGGACGATGGACTGGACGAGAGTATGAATGCGTGCCAGCCGCCGATCATACTGGCGCCGGCCCTCAACCCGCCAGTGCCGCCGCGCGCGGCGCTTGCCGTTGCCAGCCCAGCGTGACCAGCAGCGCCACCCCCAGCGCGGGCAGCACCGCCAGGTTGACCGCCTGCCAGCCATGGCGGTAGAGCACCTGGCCGGCGGCGAGCGTCGCCAGCGCGGTCAGCGCGGCGGCCGAGAATTCGGCCAGCGCCTGGGTGCGCGCGCGCTCCGCGGGCCGGTAGCTCTCCGCCAGCAAGGTGGTGCCGCCGACAAACATGAAATTCCAGCCAACGCCCAGGCACAGCAATGCGACGTAGAAGGCCGGCAGTGCTGTCGACGCCAGGGCCACCAGCGAACCCATCGCAGCGAGCGCGATGCCGCACATCAGCATCGGCCCGCGGCCAAAGCGCTGCAGCAGCCAGCCGGAGAAGAAGGATGGCGCGTACATCCCGACCAGGTGCCACTCGATGATCTGCGCGCCCTGCTTGATGGTGTGGCTGCACGCCACCGCGGCGATCGGCGTGGCGGTCATCACGAACATCATCACCGCATTGCCGATGCCGTTGTTGGCGAAGGCCGCGAGGAAGACCGGCTGGCGCGCGATTTCGGCCAGCGGGCGCGCGGGCAGTGCCGTGTCGCCGTGCCCGGCGGCTACCGCGGCGGCGGCCTGGGCGGGCGGCTCCCGGTAGCCGAAAACCAGCAGCAGAACCGTGGCGAGACCGAACACCGACACCACCGCGTAGGAGCCCGCGAAGGGCTGCGCCACCATCAGGTCGCTGCTCCACGCCGCGATGGCGGGGCCGCACACGGCCGCCACCACGCCGCCGGTCAGCACCGTGGAGATCGCGCGCGGCTTGTCGGCAGGCGCGGCGGCATCGGCGGCGGCCAGCCGGTAGAAGCGCGCGAAGGCCTGGAACACGCCGACCAGCGCGGTACCCACGCAGAAGGCGGCGAAGTCATGGTGCGCGATCGCCCACACGGACACCAGCCCGCCGGCGCAGCACGCCAGCCCGCCGAGGCTGAATGCCGCGCGGCGGCCCAGCCGCTCGATCAGGAAGGCCGCGGCAATGGCGGTGAGGGCCGATGCGACGGTAATCAGCGCAAACGGCAACGTGGCAAGCGCCTTGTCAGGCGCGAGCGTATAGCCGACCAACCCGGTCAGCGTCAGATCGACGGACAGGGCCGAGGTGAACAGGGCCTGGCAGATTGCCAGGGCCCGGGCCTGGGACATCGCGGGACGTGCCATCGGGCGCTCCGGTGTGAGGGAGGTGGGGATGACACCGAGCGTAAGGAATATGGCGCCGTGGCGGCTGACAATGATCCGCAGATTTCTGCCAACCAGCGCGATGGCGAGACGGCACCTGGCCGGCTAGTTGAACACGTCCTGCCGGTACTGCCCCTGCGCCACCATCGCCGCAAGCCGGTCGGACGCCGCGGCCTCGCTCATGCCGCCCTGCTGTGCGGCGATCTCGATCAGCGTGCGGCGCACCGCCGGCGCCATCAGCCGGCCATCGCCGCACACGTAGATCGTGGCGCCGTCCTGCAGCATCGCCCACACGGTTTCGCGATCGCGCCATAGCAGATGCTGCACATAGCGCTGGTCCGGCGCGCCGGCGGTGGAGTAGGCGGCATGCGCCTGCACCACGCCCCCGGCCTGCCAGCGCGCCACATCGTCGCGGTAGAGCCAGTCATGCTCCGGATGGCGGCAGCCGTAATAGAGACGGCTGCCTGCCACAGCGTGGCCAGCGGCCATTTGCGCCGCGCGATCTTCCAGGAAACCGCGGAACGGCGCGATGCCGGTGCCTGGCCCGACCAGGATCATCGGCCGCGCCGGATCGGGATCGGGCGCGAAGGCCGGATTGGGCGTACGGATCGCCGCAGCCACCACGGCGCCCGGTGCGAGTCCCTGCAGCCAGGTGGATGCCACGCCGCGGAACAGGCCACGGCCCGACAATGCCGCCGACAACACCGTGCCGACGGTGATCGTCGCCACGTCGGGCGATACCGCCGGCGACGAGGCGATGGAGTAGAAGCGCGGGCGCATCGGCACCGTGCAGGCCAGCAAGCCCGGCAGCGTCAGCTCGATCGCGGGATGGCTCACCAGCACGTCCACCAGCCCCAGCCGCTGCGCGGCGACGCGCGCGGCGTAGCCGTCTTCCGCATGGTCCGACCCGAGCCGTTCCAGCGCCCCGCGCGTGAACGGGCAGCGCGTGTATTGCACCAGCGCGCGCAGCGTCTGGCGCGACACCACGTCCTGCAGTTCGATGAAATGCGTCAGCAGCGCGCGCAAGGGCAGCGTCTCCTCCAGCGGCAGGCCGCGCGCGGCGGATGCATGCGCGGCGGACAGCGTCACCATGGCCTCGGGATCAAGATTGAGCCGCTCGCACAGGTCGCGCACGGTGGCCGGATGGTTCTGCGGATAGACCGCGAGATGATCGCCGGTGGCATAGCTCGCACCTTCGGGCAGGCGCAGCCGGATATCGCGCGTGGAAGTGCGCGGCGCTTCCTGCGCAAAGTCCCACAGGCCGGCAGGATCGTTCACCAGTTCGGTGTTGGCCAGCACCGTAAAGGCCTGCGTCGACGGCGGCAGCGTGCCGGCGCGGATCGTGGCGATGTCGCGCAGCCGCACTTCGATGTGGCTCGCGCCCGCTGCATCGGGCGCCGCGCCCTGCTCCGCACGCAGCGCCTGCAGCGATTGCCACAGCCCGGCGAGCCACGACTCCGCAGCCTGGTCGAAATCGCCGTTGCCGTCGGCTTCACCGCGCGCGAGCAATGGCGTGGCGCCGGCCGCGCTGAAGAAATCGTGCAGGCGTTTGGGGAATGCCTGATAGGTGGCCCACTGCGAATTGCCGCAGCCGAGCACGGCAAAGCGCAGGTCTGCGGCGCGATAGTTATCCACAGCCGCGCCGTCGAGCATGGCCTCGAAGCGCCGCGCCGAATCGGGCGCGCGGCCGTTGTAGGTGGCCGCCACGATCACCGCCAGGCCTTCGGCGGGCAGCGCGCCAACCACGTCATCCAGGTCGCGCAGCGTGGCATGGAAGCCGGCCGCCAGCGCACCGGCATGGATCTGCTCGGCCAGTTCGCGCGCGGTGCCCAGGCTCGACCCGCACAGCACGGCAAGGGCCTGGCCATTGCCCCGCACCGCCGGGCGTTGCGATTGGACGCTGGCCGCGCCGGCCGCCGCGGCAGCGGCGATGCGCTCATGCGGGCGGCGCCTGCGCGAGCGCAACGTGAACGCATCCGGCTTCAAGGTCAGCGTTTCCTTGATGCGGAACTGGTAGTCGTGCGGATCGCTGAACTGGAAGTTGCGCAGCATCAGCGCCAGCGCCAGCTTGGCCTCGGTAAGCGCGAACTGGCGCCCGATGCAGGCGCGTTCGCCATTGCCGAACGGCTTGTAGGCGTGCGGATGAATCCTGGCTTCGTTCTCCGGCAGAAAGCGGTCGATGTCGAAGCGCTCGGGATCGGCCCACACCTTGGGGTCGCGGTGCAGCGCGGTGAGCACCACCGAAACCCGGCGGTTCTTGTGGATCTGGTAACGCCCCCCGATCACGGTGTCCTCGAACGGCGCCACCGCAAAGGCGGGCGCGGTGGGCCACAGGCGCAGTGTTTCCTTGAGCACGCGGTCGATCACCTGGAGCCTGGCAAGGTCGGCATAGACCGGCGGTGCATCGCCCGGCAGCACGGCGTCCACTTCGGCATAGGCCTGCGCCAGAACGCCGGGATTACGCAGCAGTTCGTACAGCGCGAAGGTCAGCAAGCCGCTGGTGGTCTCGTGCCCTGCGATCAGGAAGGTGATGACCTGGTTGCGGATATTCACATCGTCCAGGCGCTGGTCGGTGTCGGGGTCGCGCGCGTCCAGCATCAGGTTGAGCAGGTCGTGCGCCGGCGGCTGGCCGGCATCCTTCCCGGCCGCGGCGCGGCGTTGCCTCACCACCTCGTCCACCAGCTCGCGCATGTAGCGGATGTCCTCGGCGAACTTGCGGTGCGCCGCGTGCATGAACTTGTCCTGCAGCGCGAAGCGGGTCAGCTTGCCCATGGCCTCTTCCAGCGCGCCGACCATCGCATCGATAAAGGGGTGGAGCTGCTCGCGCGAGAACGAATCGAAGTCATAGCCGAAACCCGACAGCGCGATGGTGTCTAGCGTGAGCCGGGTCATGTCGTCGGCGATCGCGATGTCGGTATCGGCGCCCTGGCGGTCCCATTTGTCGACCAGCCGGTTCGCCACGCGCAGCATCACGTCGAAGTAGCCTTTCATCGCGCGCTGGCTGAAGGCCGGCATCAGGATGCGGTGGGCGCGCCCCCAGTTCTCTTCCTCCCCGTGCGCGGTGAACAGGCCGTCGCCTGCCAGCTCGCGCAGGTAGGACAGCGGCGGCCCGACGATCTTGCGAAAGCGCTGCCCGTCCGACAGCTCGCCCGCCAGCGCGGCATCGCTGACGAACGCCACGCGGCGCCCGGCGAAATCAAGTTCGAAGATGCCATCGAAATGGCGGCTGCGCGCCAGCAGATGCTGCGCGACCTTGCCGGGCGTGACTTGCAGCAGGTTGCCGACCAGCGGCCAGCCGGGGTCGCACGGAATCGGCGCGAGGGCGTGCGCGGCCGGCGCGGCGGACAGGGTTGCGGCGGGAACGGCGGGAGCGGAGTCGCGCTGCATGGTCAGTTCACAAGGTGGTAGTCGGCGAGCGGATCGCCAGGATTGGGCCAAGGGGCGCGCAGCTGCCTTGTGTCTCTTGTTCGTTATTTTCTTGCGGGGTGCATCGCTGCCCCCGCAAGTCGGCGTAGACAATTGTCTACTTTTGCAGCAAAGTAGACGAATGTAGACCGAGTGTCAATTCCAAACCGAAGCATGACCACGCCGGGGTATCCCGGCCTTAACTTTTTTGCCCGAGACCATGGAAGACGTTGCTGGCGGCAAACGCAAACTGATCGACGCGGCGCTGCGCCTGGCCGCGGCCAGGCGCAGCTTCGCCGGCCTGGGCCTGCGCGAACTGGCGCGCGAGGCGGGGCTCAACCCCAACACGTTCTATCGCCACTTCCGCGATATGGAAGACCTGGCGCTGACCGCGGTGGCCGAGGTCAGCAACGAGTTGCGGCCCATGCTGCGCGCGGTGCGCTGGGCCGTGGCGCGCGACAATCCCGGCGAAGTCGCCACGCGCGCCTGCGACGCATTCTTCGCCTACGCCGACGCCCACCCCGACGCCTTCTTTGTCGGCGTGTGCGGCAGCACCGGCCCCCAACCCGCGCTGCGCGACGCGGTGCGCCAGTTGCTGGCGGACATCGCCGCCGAAATGGCGGAAGACATCGAGCGGCTGGAGTTGTGTCCCGGGCTGTCCCGCCCGGTCATCGACGACCTGTGCGGCTACGTGGTGTCCTACCTGTTCCACTTGTCGACGGATTATCTCGAAGACAACGCCAAGGGCCGGCGCCAGCGCATCCAGCAATCCAGGCAGTTGATCGGCTGGCTGCTGCGCGGCGCTGCCGAACAGCAGCGGGCGCAGGAGCGCGAGCAAAGCCAGGCACAATCGGCACCTGCCCCGGCGCGCAAGCGCAAGCCGCCGGAGCGCCGGCCGCACTGAACGCCGCAAGCATCCACACCGAGTCCTGACCACCGAGCGAGGAGCCCGATGAGCCTGCAGAACCTGTTGCTGTCTTACGGATTGAGAAAGCGCCTGAAGCGCGGCGCGCCGCCGGCGCAGATCGACGTGGCCGGCACCCGCCGCGCGATGGCGCAGTTCGGGCAGAACGCGCGCGTGCCGGCGGGCTGGCGCATCGAACGCTCCGACGCGGCCGCGTTGCCGGGCGAATGGACGCGCCGCGATGGCGCTGCCGGGCAGGCCGATGTCCCTACGCTGTTCTACCTGCACGGCGGAGGCTACTACTTCTGCACACCGCAGACGCACCGTCCGCTGACGCTGGCACTGGCGCGCGGGACCGGCATGCCGGTGTTCTCGCTGGACTACCGGCTGGCGCCCGAGCATCCCTTCCCCGCCGCGCTGGACGATGCCGTCGATGCCTACTCGGCGCTGCTCGCACTCGGTATTTCGCCACGCAACATCGTGATTGCCGGTGATTCCGCCGGCGGCGGGCTGGCGCTGGCGACGTTGCTCGCGCTACAGGCGCGCGGCATGACGCTGCCTGCGGGGGCGTTGCTGTTCTCGCCGTGGACGGACCTGGCGGCTACCGGCGAAACCTTGCGCAGCAACGACCGCCACGACGTCATGTTCCACGGCGAGTCGATCGCCCGCGCCGCGCGCCTGTACCTCGGCGACACCGCCGCCACCGAACCGCTGGTCTCGCCCCTCTACGCCGACCCTGCCGCGCTGGCGGCGCTGCCGCCGCTCTATGTGCAGGCCAGCGACAAGGAAGTGCTGCTCGACGATTCGCGCCGGCTGGTGGAACGCGCCAGGGCGGCCGGCGGCGCGGCCGAGCTGCACGTCTGGCGCGGCGTGCCGCATGTCTGGCAGCTCTACCATCCCTTCCTGCCGGAAGCGCGGCGCGCACTGGCGGACGCGGCCGCGTTCGCGAACCGCGTCACGGAGCGCTCCCAATAAGGGGATGCGGGATATGCGGGTCGCAGGGACGGGTACGCGTGGCGAATGCGCGATGTGACGTGGAGTTGGCGCTCAGTCCACGACTTTGCCGCGCTGCGCCTTGACCTGGCTGCGCTGGCTCTTGCCTTCCAGGCGACGCATCTTGGACCCGTACGTTGGCCGCGTGGGACGGCGCGTGCGCGGCGGCGTGGCCACGCTGCGCACCAGGTCGTGCAAACGCTGCACGGCTTCCTCGCGGTTCATCTCCAGGCTGCGGTGTTGTTGCGCCTTGATCACCACCACGCCGTCGCGCGTGATGCGGTGATCGTGAAGCTGCAGCAGCCGCGCCTTGTGTCCCTCTTCCAGCGACGACGCGCGAACATCGAAACGCAGGTGAACCGCGTTGGAGACCTTGTTGATGTTCTGCCCGCCGGCGCCTTGCGCGCGGATCGCGGTGATCTCGTATTCGGTGTGGGGGATGTGGATATCGGGCAGCATGCGACGGATGATATCAAGGACCCGGCACCGTGCGTTGGCTCGCCGGACGTACCAGCAGCAGGCTTGCCTCCGCCACGAGCACGCAGCCGATACCGGCGACTTGTGCCAGGCGCCGGTTGAACAGGCCCTCGCTTGCAACCGCTCCCACGAGCATGGCATTGCCGGGCGGGGAACGGCCGCGCATCTCGCAGCGAAGGATACGAAGCTGTCCCTAGTGCATTCTTCGATTCACCTTGGGTCCGGCGTATGCGGCTCATCATGCCACCGCCGTGGCGCCAATGGTGCACGCCGAGGATAAACACGGGCCAGAACAGAGTTGCGGCTGGCCGATGCCCGTGATTGATAAAAAGCTAACAGTCATGCCTTGCACCCGTTCCTATACTGCACTTGCAGGTAACGGCAGACGTGACGCCCGCCAAGATGACCTGCTCGCTGTTCCTGTGGCGCCCGCCTGAACCGGTCGAGACCATCGCTGCCATGCAGCCTGCGATCGTCTACGAAGTGCCGGGCAAGGCTTGAGAGACAACCGTTCTCCTCGTTATCGTGTATCGGTGCATTGATTCATTAATCCGGGATTGGCATGGCTGAGATTTGTATTTACGGCGCGGGCTCCATCGGCTGCTATGTCGGTGGCAGGCTGGCGGCTGCGGGTAGCGAGGTCGGCTTTATCGGGCGCGCGCACGTGGGCGCCGGGCTGCGCGAGCATGGCCTCACGCTAAGCGACTACCGCGGCGGGAGGTGGCAGATTCCGCCGCCCCTTGTCCGTTTTTCATCCGATGCTGGCGCCGCCGCGAATGCCGGCCTGGTGCTGGTGACCGTGAAGTCCGCGGCCACGCCGGCGGCGGCGACGGAACTGGCGGCCGTGCTCCGCCCCGGCGCGCTTGTGATCAGTTTCCAAAATGGGCTGGGCAACGCCGACATACTGCGCGCCGCCTTGCCGCGGCACACGGTGCTGGCCGGCATGGTGCCGTTCAATGTCGTGGGACGCGGTCCAGGCGCTTTCCACCAGGGATCGGCTGGGGAGCTGGACGTGCAGGCTGCCCCGGCCTTGCGGCCGTTCATGTCCGATTTCAGCAAGGCGGGGCTGCCCCTGACCGTGCACGCGGACATGCTACCGGTGCAATGGGCAAAACTGCTGCTCAATCTCAACAACGCCATCAACGCGCTGTCGAATCTCCCGCTGAAAGAGGAGCTCTCGCAGCGCGCGTATCGGCGCTGCCTGGCACTGGCGCAAAACGAAGCGCTCGCGCTGCTGGTGCAAACCGGCATACGGCCGGCCAGGCTGACGCCTTTGCCAGCCGCCTGGATCCCGCGCTTTCTGAATACGCCGGATGCCCTGTTCGAGCGGCTGGGTGGGAAGATGGTGGCCATCGATCCGCTGGCGCGCTCCTCGATGTCGGATGACCTGGCAGCGGGGCGTGCGACGGAAATCGACTGGATCAACGGCGAAGTGCTGCGCCTTGCCGAACGGCACCGGCAACACGCGCCGGTGAACGCCCGCTTGTGCGCGCTGGTGCGCGCGGCCGAGCGGAGCGCGGTTCGCCCTTCGTGGGCTGGCGAGGATTTGCTGGCGGAACTGCTCGCGGCTACCCCTCGATAAAAAGGGCGTTCCTTCGGACTCAGTATTTCCCTTGCAGCAACTGCATGTCGAGGATCTCAATGCGGCCATAGCGCAAGCTGATTGCGCCGAGCCTGGCCAGGGCTTGCAACTCCTTATTGAGCGTCGGCCGGCTGATACCCAGCATCATGGCCAGGTTCTCCTGGGAGGTGCTGACGCTGTCGCGGCTGCTGGCCGATTGCGTCACGTCACCGTGCGCCAGCAACGCCAGGCGCCGGCCGATGCGCTCGCGCGTGCCTTGCAGCGCCGAATCTCCCATCAGCCCATAGGCCAGCCGCAAACGCGCCGCCAGCAGTGCGGCAATGGCCTGCGCGAACGCACTGCGCTGCATCAGGGCATCGAATTTTTCGACGCTGACCGACAGCAACGCAGAGTCGGCCAGCGCTATCGCGCTATGCGCCCGGGGCAAGCGATCCAGCAGCGACACCTCGCCAAACCAGGCCGGCGGCAGCAAGCCTCGCCACCGGCCGCATGCGAAGGTGCACCACCAGCTCCGAAGCAATCAACAGCGGCATCACCAGCAGGAAGCGCGCATGCGCTTCGATGTCCAGCAGAAAAGGCAAGGTCGCTCGCCCGCCCAACAGCTGCCCCTCAGCCCCTGACAGCACCAGGAGCGCTAGCCAGGCAAACAAGGACATGACGATGATGCGCTGGTGCACCAGGTGCAGCGCATCATCGGCCAGGTGTGCCTTACGCAGAAGCTGGAAGAGTGGCCCACCCAGGACGAGCGAGAAGTCTTGCGTAGTCAGAGGCGAATCCCGAGCGTCGCCGGGGCTCCGAGACGCGAGCGTTCATTGTGGGCCTCTCCACGCCGTGAGCATCTCCCCGGAAAACCCCGGCAGCGTTCCTGCCTAGTCCTCGACCATCACCGGGATCCGGCCCTCTCTGATTGCACTGAGGAACGCCCGATAATCGCTTCGGTTCTGGGAGGCATACTCCGTCGCAAACTCGCCCACAGCGTCGTCGAAGGATTGCCCGGAGCCCATGTATCCGGCGATCACCGCAGCATCGCCGGAGCGGGCATGCGCGCGCGCCAGGGCATGCGCGCACATCCGCGCGTATTGCCGCAACAACCCTGTATCCCAGTCCTCGATGACCGCGGACAACTTCATGTCGCGAAGCTGGCGGACATAGAATTCGCGGCCGTTCACGCCTCGGGTCCATCCAAGGAACACATCGCTGGCCGACTGCATGAGGCGCTGTCCCACGATGACGCGCTGGCCATGATTGGAGTGCAGGCTCTTGCCCGCATAGGGCTCGAGCACGGAGGCCTTCGCCTCCTTCACTTGCAGGAACAACGGGTCGTTGTCCGCCGCCATGAACAGTCCCACGGCGCACATCGTGCCAACGCTTCCCACGCCGACGACCTTGAGAGCCAGGTCCACGTAGTGGAAGCGGTCGAACAGTGTCCGGACATGCTCGGGCAAGCTCTCCCGATACGAGGCAATGGATTCCTCGTACCCGGACTCGAGACCGGGAGCCTGTTCTTCCGTCGGATGGAAAATCAGGGGGGGTTCGTCCTTGATCCTGGGCTTGACCCCTTGCTCCGAGACGAGCTTCGGATACAGATGGTCAGGCACCGTCTTGCGCCGCTCTGATTCGAGCCGCTCCTCCAACCGCTTGCGAGCCGCTGCCACCACAGCCGGATTGCCCGTCCGGTCTTCATACTTTTGCAGGTCGATCCTGTTGTACCAGACATCGAGCGCCCGCATCCCGGCGAAATTGTCCATCCGCTCGCGGTATTCGCGCACGAGATCCGTTGCCACGCGTCCCGCGTCGCTGCGGGGAAGCTCCAGATGTTGCGCCGCCACGACCACACTGGCCGCAAGCCGCTTGAGGTCCCACTCAAAAGGGGCCGGCAGCGTCTCGTCGAGATCGTTGACGTCGAAGATCACGTTGCGCTCGGGCGTCGCGAAGCCGCCAAAGTTCATCAGGTGCGCATCGCCGCACGCCTGCACCCGGATCCCGCTCGTCGGGGTGCCGGCAAGGTCGGCTGCCATCAGTACGGCCGCGCCACGATAGAACGCGAATGGCGAAGCCGCCATGCGCCCGAAGCGTATCGGGGTCAGGCTCAGGATGCGGCCCTCATTGGATTCGATCAGGAGTTCAACCGGGTCGCGGCGATCCTTGGGCGGCGTCCATCCAGCGTGCGATGCGCGCGGCACCGTGTCGCGCAGTGCCCGCCCTTTAGCGGCGCGTTCATCAGCCGACAAGTAAGGCGTCCCGGTTTGAGGCGCGGCACTTTCGCTCCTTCCCTTCGTATTCTTGGACATGTGGCATTCCCCATCGTCAGGTTTGCGCCAGCTGCCTCGCGCGCGACAGGCCAAGGCCGGAGGGTGAGGCAAGTCTCCGCGCCAGATCTTGCGGCGAAGCGCCGGACGCGTCTTACTGCTGCTTGCCTCCCTTGATGTTGCCCGCGACACCGCCAGCGACAGCGCCTACCGCGGCACCGGTCCAGGCGCTCCCGCCCGCGATGGCAGCAATGCCTGCGCCGGCCAACGCGCCCACGCCCGCGCCGGACATCGTCCCTTGTTGTTGCGGCGTCATGTTCGTGCACCCGACAATGCCGACGAGGGCAAGCGTTGCACCGATCAGTCCGAGTGATTTCATGCGTTTCACCTACTTGTTGCGCTGAAGTCCGGGAACGACCATTTCGAACCAGATCGTTTCGATAACCGGCCGCTGAAGCCGATCGGAGTGCGTGGCGTACCACCGATCCAGTCCTTCCCGCACCGTTTCGAGTGTCTGGCCCTGCAGCCCCTTCGCCAGGCGAGGAATGACGCTTTGCGTGTCGGGTGGTGAATTGCCCACCTGAGCCCGATACGCGATATCAACCTGGATGACATTGGCGATGCCAATGAGGTAAGCCTTCTTCGCCTGCTCCGATGACTCGATCCAATGCTGGCCGGTGATCAGCGGGATTTCGTCGCCACGGACAGGGCCCGATGCGATCGCCAGCGTCGTGCACACCGCTGCCATCACAGTGCGCAAATTCAGATGCATGATCATCCTGTTCTCCTCAGGAATCCGCAAATCAAAGGTACCGTGGTGGGTGGCATTCAATACCCGCTAACGCTCGCAAGCCATCGCATCGCACCGCCCCTGGCTGTAGGCCGAGAAGGTCAATGGCACTCCGTAGTCCCGCGAAGGCATTTCAGACTGCCCTGATCGGGAATCCACCGGATTTCGATATCCATGTGAAAGATTAGGAGACAGACGGGGGGCCGGGTTGATCCAGGTCAACGGGATGGCAGCGCTGGCCGCCCAGGGATGGGCCCGCCGGACTTTCCGGCGTATTGCGTATCCCCGAGTGGCGCAATGCGCTAACGCCTTGATTTCCCCGCGGCATGACGTGTCCGATCGCGCTGGAGGCTTGCCGTGCACCAGCGTTCGGCCGATCCGGGCATCTGGCATGGAGCCCGGATGCGTGAGAGGAGGGATTGGCAAGGGCCAGACGGCATGCGGCGCATTGGGATACCTGCCGCGCCAGTTTTGTTATCTGGCACATGATCTCTGGCTTGCACATCGTCGGTGCGAGCGCCTATCGTTACTTACGTGCAGACCACCGCATTTCGAGTAGCCGGAACCGAATTACGGACCAATTCCCGCCGCTGAAGAGTCGCATCAAGCACGTGGTCAGTGCCGAGTCAGCCAGGTCGAAATGCGGGGCGAACGGCCAGCGCCTGCCATGCACAAGATCGCTCTGCAACCGCCAGGGGCTGGCCATGGGAAAACATCTCCATATCACCACCTACATCGTCATCGCGATGGTACTTGGCGGCGTGGTCGGCTACGCCTGCAATATTGCCTTCCCGGATCCCAAGGCCGCGAAGGACGTTGCCGGCTATTTCTCGATCATCACCGATGTCTTCCTGCGACTAATCAAGATGATCATCGCCCCGCTGGTCTTCTCGACGCTGGTGATGGGCATCGCGCATATGGGTGATGCCAGCACTGTGGGTCGCGTCGGCGTCAAGGCGATGGGTTGGTTCATCACCGCATCGCTCGTCTCGCTGACCCTCGGCCTGATCATGGCAACGATGCTGCAACCGGGGCACAACCTCGGACTGCCTTTGCCCGAGGTTGGCACCACCACCAGCCTCAAAACCAATGCCTTCACACTGAAGGACTTCGTCACCCACCTGGTTCCCCGCTCTGCGGCGGAGGCCATGGCAAACAACGAAATCCTGCAGATCCTGGTCTTCTCGATCTTCTTCGGGACCGCGCTGTCGACGCTTGGCGAAAAGGGCAAGCGCATGGCCGGCGTCATCGAGGATCTGGTCCAGGTGATGCTGAAGATCACGAGTGCGGTGATGTGGCTGGCGCCGGCGGCCGTGTTTGCCGCCATCGCGTCGACTATCACCACGCAAGGCCTGGCGATCCTCGTGACGTTTGCCAAGTTCATGGGCGGCTTCTACTTGTCCTTGCTGGTGCTGTGGTCACTGCTCGTCCTGGCGGGGATCGCGTTCCTGGGCAAGCGGGCCCTGGTGCTGATCCGCCTGATTCGCGAGCCGTTCCTGCTGGCATTCTCGACCGCAAGCTCGGAAGCCGCCTATCCCAAGCTGCTGGAAGCCCTCGACAAATTCGGTGTCGACCGCAAGATTTCGAGTTTCGTGCTGCCAATGGGCTACTCCTTCAACCTGGACGGATCGATGATGTACTGCACGTTCGCCGTACTGTTCATCTCGCAGGCCTACGACGTCCACCTGCCCTTGGGCACCCAGATCACCATGCTTTTGCTGCTGATGCTGACCTCGAAAGGCATGGCCGGCGTGCCGCGCGCATCGCTAGTGGTCATCGCGGCCACGCTGAACCAGTTCAGCCTGCCAGAGGCCGGCCTGCTGCTGATCATGGGGGTGGACCAATTCCTGGACATGGGCCGCTCGGCCACCAACGCGGTGGGGAATTCGATTGCGGCAGCCGTGGTGGCCAAATGGGAAGGTCAGTTGTCGAGCGGACCCACGTTAGACGAGGGAGACGAAAGCGATACCGCCGACGGGGCGGTGCCCTTGCACAAGCCAGACGCCGCGCAAGCGTAAGTGGCACGGCGCGCGACACCCAGGACCAACGCATGCACTCCCAACAAGCACGCCGGCGAGCCCGGCCCGGCCATATGGTGCTGCGGATCTCGATGGCCATGTGCCTGGCGGCAGCTGCCGCCTCCGTCGGGGCGCAGGAGCCTTTCGCGCTGTCCGGAACTTTGAAGAAGGCAAGGGATACGGGTGCTCTCATCATCGGCTACCGGGAATCCTCATTGCCGTTTTCCTACCTGAACCAGATCGGCAGGCCGATCGGGTATTCGATCGACATCTGCGCGTCGATCGTCGAGGCTGCGGGGGAAGAGGTCGGTCGCGACCTGACGATCAAGTGGGTGCCGGTGACGTCCGAGAGCCGCTTCGATGCGATTGTTTCCGGCAAGATCGATCTGGAGTGCGGCTCCACGACACGCAACGCCGAGCGGCAACAGCGCGTCGCGTTCTCGCCCGTGATCTTCCTGGCGGGGACCAAACTGATGGTGCCGCACGGTTCGCCGATCAAGTCATTCCGCGACCTGAAGGGCAAGACGGTGGTTGCTACGGCTGGCACGACCAACGTGGAGGCCATCGAGCAATTGTCCACGCGCTTCAATCTCGGCCTGAAGATCATCCGCGCTCGCGACCATGTCGACGCTTTCGAGGTCCTGCGGCATCGCGGCGCCGACGCCTATGCGGGCGACGATATTCTGCTGTATGGCTTCCTGGCCAAATACGGCACGCGCAGCCAGTACGACGTTACCCGCGAGTTTCTCTCCTACGACCCCTACGGCATCATGCTGCGCAAGGGCGACCCGGAATTCGCCGCCGTCGTCGACAAGGCCGTGCGCAAGCTGGGCACGTCGGGCGAACTCGATCGCCTGTACAAGCAGTGGTTCCTGAACCGGCTGCCGACCGGTGAGCGGCTGGGCATTCCAATGAGCGAACAACTGGAGGAGATCATCAAGGCGACGCCAGAGCCGACGGAATAGCAATGCAGTGAGGGCCAGATTTCCCGGCCGGATCGATCGATTGCGCTCGTGCCAAAGCGAGGCGCGCGGAAACAGCCGATCGCACCCGGGCTAAGTTGGACTCCTACCGCCAAGCTCATCGAGATATTGTGAAACGGGGACAGTCGCCTACGAAACGGGGACAGTCGCCTACTCGCCGGAGAGTTGTGGTCGATCTGTCGAACATGGGGATTTGTCTGGGCTGGCGCGAGGCCCGCGGGGCGTACTGGCTCGCGCGGGACGAAGACACCTCTTCGGGAGCCAATCAGTGGAGAGTTGGCGCGTTTCCGGTGGCCTCATAGGTCACCGGGCGTAAGCATAAGCCGTCATCTCGGCCATTTAATGCTTAACGCCACAGCATTGCCGTGGCAGCAACTGCCAGGTGGAATTGGTGCGCCCGGCTGGGATCGAACCAGCAACCCCTGCCTTCGGAGGGCAGTACTCTATCCATTGAGCTACGGGCGCACAGGGTATGACGCGGTACTTCGCTGGCAGCGCGTGAGTGCCGCTGCCGGAAAGTCGCATAGGATACCGTGTTTGTCCGCGGACGTCCATGTCTGGCTCAATCAGGGTGGCGTGGCGACGTCTCTTCCAAGCCGCTTTTGCCTCATGCCATAGGCCTTTGAGGCTATAATCGCGAGTTATTTGTGCAAAAACGGGGCTGCGCAGCGTCCACATCAGGTCAGTGGACAGCGGTGGCGCACCCTGCTGGCTGGCCCCGTTGGGGACAGTTGACGCCGGATAACAGTCCGATGCACGCAATTGGCCAGGGGGAATTGGCCACCGAGCAAGCGGCCACATAAGCAGCCGATCGCGAGCGGCCACAGGTTTCCTGCAAATTGAGAGTTGAGTATGAGCGACGTCCACAACGCACACGACGAACACGAGTCTCCCATCAAGACCCCCAAGCAGCTGATCGCTGTGGTGATTGCCGCCTTCCTGGTGCCAATCATCGTGATCATCCTGCTGGTCAATTTTGTCGGACACGGCGCCAAGGAAGGCGCGGGCTCCACCGCTACCGTGGAAGCCGTCAATGACCGCATCAAGCCGGTCGCCTCGCTCGAACTGAAGGATCCGAATGCAGCGCGCGTCTATAAGACGGGCGAACAGGTCTACAAGGAAGTCTGCGCCGCCTGCCATGCCACCGGTGCTGCCGGTGCGCCCAAGTACGGCACCGCCGGCGACTGGGCTCCGCGTATCGGCCAGGGCTTCACCGGCCTGCTGAACTCCGTGCTGCACGGCAAGGGCGCCATGCAAGCCCGCGCCGGCACCACCGCCGACGATTACAGCGACTACGAACTGGGCCGTGCCGTGGTCTACATGGCCGACGCCGGCGGTGCCAAGTTCCCGGAACCCGCAGCGCCCGCTGCCGCCGCTCCGGCTACCGCCGCTGCCTCGGATGCCGCTGCCGCGCCTGCCGCCGCAGCAGCCCCGGCAGCTCCCGCTGCTGCTGCCGCACCGGCTGCTGCGCCGGCTGCTGCAGCAGCGCCGGCTTCCGCCGAAGTGGGCAAGAAGGTCTACGACCAGGTCTGCGCCGCCTGCCACGCCGCCGGTGTTGCCGGCGCGCCGAAGCTGGGCGACAAGGCTGCCTGGGCGCCGCGCCTGAAGGAAGGCATGGACGCCGTTCACGCCTTCGCCCTGAAGGGCAAGGGCGTGATGCCGCCGAAGGGCGGCTACGCCGGCCCGGACGCCGACGTGATCGCCGCGGTCGACTACATGGCCAACGCGTCGAAGTAACCTGCCGGAAATCATCCCGGGGCCACCACGGCGCAAGCGGTGGAACGGACCCGGGGGACAAAAAGCCCGCGGCGTGCCGCGGGCTTTTTGTTTGCCTGGTGCCAGGCGTCAGTGGCTCAGACTACGCGCGAGTAGCGCAGCGGCGCCGGTAGCGGCGTACCCGCATCAGCGCTCGGGGTTCCCGCTGGTGCCACTGCCGGCATCGCGTCCGCAGCCCGCCGCGCGTCTTCACGCAGGAAGCCATCGAAGACCATCGCCAGCCGGCGCACCAGCAAGCGGCCCAGCGGGGTCACTTCGATGCGGCCGGGCTCGCATCGCACAAGGCCTTCCCCGGCGAGCCGCGCCAGGTCCACCATCTCGCCAGCGAAGTGCGCGGCAAAGTCGATGCGATGCCGGGCTTCCACCGCTGCAATATCGAGCACGCCGTTGCACATCAATGCACCGATGACCTCACGCCGCAAGTGATCTTCATCGCGCATGGCGAAGCCGCGCATCACCGGCAGCACGCCGCCGTCGAGCACGCGGTAATAATCGTCCAGCGTGCGCGCGTTCTGTACATAGCGGCCCGCCACCGCGCCGATCGACGAGACGCCAAATCCAAGCTGGTCATAGCCGGCGTGGGTGGAATAGCCCTGAAAGTTGCGCTGCAGCCGGCCCTCGCGCTGGGCCACGGCGAGCGCGTCGTCCGGCAGCGCGAAGTGATCCATGCCGATGTAGACATAGCCCGCGGCGGTGAGCTGTTCGATGGTGCCGACCAGGATGTCGAGTTTTTCGGCGGGCGCCGGCAGCGCGCGCTCGTCGATGCGCCGCTGGGGCTTGAACACGTGCGGCAGGTGCGCATAGCTATACACGGAGAGCCGGTCCGGGCGCATCGCCAGCACTTGCTCCACGGTGGCGGCAAAACGCGCCGTGGTCTGGTGCGGCAGGCCGTAGATCAGGTCCATGCTGACCGAGCGGAAGCCGAGCCGGCGCGCGGCGTCGACCACTGTCCGGGTTTCGGCCTGCGATTGCACGCGGTGGATCGCTTGCTGCACCTCGGCATCGAAATCCTGCACGCCCAGGCTGATGCGGTTGAAGCCGAGTTCGGCCAGCAGCGCCATCTGCGCGTCGCCGATCCGGCGCGGGTCGATCTCGATGGAGTGCTCGCCCTCGGGGAGCAGGTTGAAATGCTGGTGCAAGGCATCCATCACGCGGCGCATCTCCGCCGGATCGAGGAAGGTCGGCGTACCGCCGCCCCAGTGCGATTGCACCACCTCGCGCCGCGCGCCGAGTTGTTGCGCCACCAGCGCCATCTCGCGCGCCAGGTAATCGACATAGCGGGCGCTGCGGCGATGGTCTTTGGTAATGATCTTGTTGCAGCCGCAGTAGTAGCAGATGTTCTCGCAAAACGGCACATGCACATAGAGCGACAAGGGCGGCTGCCGGCCGGCATCCACGCCGGCGCTGGCCGCGCATTCGGCCAGTGCCTGCCGGTAGTCCTGCTCGCCAAAGCCGCCATGGAAGCGGTCCGCCGTGGGGTAGGAGGTGTAGCGCGGGCCGTTGATGTCCATGCGGCCGGCCAGTTCGCGGAAGTCCGACAAGGCATGCCGGTCCGGTGCCGAGGCGGCGCGGCCCGGCTGCTTGCTCTTGCAGGCGGCGCCGCAATTGCCGGAGCAGGTGTTCGGCGGACTGGCAATGGAAACGGGGACGGATGCGGTGGCGCGGGCGAGCTCAGCCATGGGGCGGCCTTCGTGGTGGATTGGATGGCTCATCGTAGTGGGGGCAGCCCCTGCGCGCGTTGACCGGCGTCAAGTCGTGGCCCATGACAACAGGGACCTTGGCGGCCCACCAGCGGCCAGGCCGTCACAAGCGTGCGCCGCGTCATGCCAGCGTCACCTGGAGCGGATAGGCTGCCCCGCGCTTGCCGGCTTTCCATCCACCCGGTTCAATCCGTCCCTTCGGCCCCCATGCACGCTTCTCCCCTGATTGCGCAGGCGCATTACGCGCCACAACTGCCGCGCCGCCGCCTGCTGGCTGCCCTCGGCAGCGCTCTGCTGGCGCCCGCCACGCTGCTGGCGCAGTCGCCCCCGCGACGCCCGCTGGTGATTGGCCACCTGGTGGATCGCGGCGGCGCGCAGGCCGATCTCGCGCGCGACTACCTGGCCGGCGCCAAGGTCATGTTCGACGCGGCCAACGCCGGCGCGCGCGAGCCGCGCATAGTGCACGTGGTGCGGGAAGTCGAAACCGATCCGCGCGCGGCCACCGCGCAGGCGCTGTCGCTGGTCGACGGCGAGCGCGCCGAACTCCTGTTCGGTCCCAGCGACGCCTTGTTGCCGGTGCTGGCCGCTTCGCCCGAGCTGGCCCGGCGCGGCGTGCAGATCGTCGCGCCCTTATCGGGGCTGTCGCTTGCGGCCGATCATGTCTGGTACACGCGGGCCGACTACCGCGCCGAACTGGATGCGGCGATTCACCAGTTGCGCAGCTACGGGCTCAAGCAGCTGGCGTTGGCCGTGGCGCCGGATTTCGCTGCCGGCAGCCTGGCCGCCGGCACGCCGTGGCGGCGCCAGCTGGAGCAGGAGCCTGGCCTGCAAGCGCTGACGCTGGAAGCCGGCAAGGGCAACGACGGCGGCGCGGCGGCGGCGCGCATCGCCGCGGCGCGCCCGGCGACGGTGATCGTGGCTGGCGACACGCTGGCCTACGGCAATCTCGGCCGTGCGCTGGCCGCGCGGGGGTGGTACGGCTTCCTGGTGGGCTTGTCCGCGGTCAACCCGCTGGCGGCGCGCGAGATCCTCGGCGCCGGCTATAACGGCGGCATCGTGCTGACGCAGATTGCGCCGGGTCCGCAGGACCTGACCCTGCGCGTGGTCAAGGAGCACGTTGGCCGGATGAAGCAGTACCTGGACGAGCCCGCTTCACCCGCCACGCTGGCTGGCTACATCGGCGCGGCCTGGCTGGTGCGGACTGCGTTGTCCGCGCCGCGCGCCGCCACGCCGGCCGACCTGCGGCGTGCCCTGCAGGCCCGCGTCGACGTGGGCGATTTCGTGCTGGATTTCACGCGCGGCTCGCGCGGCTCGCAATACGTGCAGCTCGCCGCGATGGGCAGCGGAACGGCCCGCTGAGTGGCAGCGGCCGCGCGCTAGCCGCCGCTCAGGCTCGCGGCAGCACGATCCGCACGCGCAGCCCGCCCTCCGGCCGGTTGGCCAGGCTCAGTTCGCCACCGTGGCGCGAGACGATATCCGCGGCGATCGACAGGCCCATGCCGACCCCGCCGGTGGCGCGGTTGCGCGAGGATTCGAGCCGGTAGAACGGCTCCAGCACGCGCGCCATTTCTTCCGGCGGAATGCCGGGGCCGTCGTCGCAGACGTCGATGACCACGCGCTCGGCGCTGTCGGCCAGCGCGATGCGCGCGCTGCCGCCGTAGCGGTGCGCGTTTTCCACCAGGTTGACCACGGCCCGGCGCAGTTCGGCCGGATAGGCCAGCAAGGGCTCGGCGCCGCCGGACAGGCTGAGGTCCTGGCCAATCTCCGTGGCGTCGTCCACCACCGCCTGCAACAGGGCATGCACATCCACCCGCTGGCGCGGCGCGGCGGCGCCGTCGCGCTCGCGCAGATAATACAGCGTGGCATCGATCAGCCCGTTCATCTCGGCAAGGTCCTGGCGCAGGCGATAGCGCACCTGGTTGTCGTCGACCCCTTCGATACGCAGGCTCATGCGCGTCAGCGGCGTGCGCAGGTCGTGGGACACCGCGGCCAGGAAACGCGATTGCTGCGCCAGCTGGGTGCGGATGCGCTGCTGCATATGGTTGAAGGCTTTGGCGGCGTCGCGGGCCTCGGCCGGGCCGCTGTCCTCGTCCAGCGGCGGCGCGTGCACGTCCTGGGCCAGCCGGCCGGCGCTGCTGGCAAGGCGCTGGACGGGCCTGGCCAGCAGGCGCGCCCCCACCCACGACGCAGCCACGATGGCGGCAAGCTGGAACAGCAGCCCCAGCCGGGGCGGGCCAAAGCCACGGCTGCCGCGCGGCCGGCGTGGCGGCGGCGGACCGCCTTTGCTGCTGCCCGTGCCCGCTTCGGCGCCGGATGGGGGGACTCCCCCGCGGCCTGGTTCGCCCGGCGGTGGGGGCGGAGGCTCGCCGCCGGGGACGAAAGTGAATCCGCTGTGCCCGGGGTGAGGAAAAATGCTCTCGATGACCGTGACGCCGAGCAGGTGCACGGCCAGCATGATCGCCGCCATCACCAGGAACAGGCGGATGAACATGGAGTCATGGCGGGCCACCCAGGCCGGGCGCTCAGCCTTCGACGGTGCCGGTAAAGACATAGCCTTCGCCTCGGACGGTACGGATCAGCGCCGGGTCGCGCGGGTCGTCGCGCAGCTTCTGGCGCAGGCGCGAGACCAGCAGGTCGATGCTGCGGTCGAAGACATCGAGATCGCGGCCACGCGCCTGGTTGATCAGCAGTTCGCGGTCGAGCACGCGGTTCGGGTGTTCGATAAACGCCAGCAGCAGGCGGAACTCGGCATTGGACAAGGGCACCACGGTGTCCTCGCCGTCCACCAGTTGCCGCAGCGTGGCATTGAGGCGCCAGTGGCCAAATCGCAGCTCATGGCCGCCCACCGCCGGGGGGCGCTTCACGCCGCCGCCCCGGCTGCGGCGCAGTACGGTGTGGATGCGCGCCACCAGTTCGCGCATCTCGAAGGGCTTGGTGACATAGTCGTCGGCGCCCACCTCCAGCCCGACCACGCGGTCGGCCAGTTCGGTGCGCGCGGTGAGCATGATCACCGGCAAGTCGCCACGCTCGCGGATTTCGCGGCAAAGCGCCAGGCCGTTTTCGCCGGGCAGGGAGAGGTCGAGCACCAGCAGGTCGTAGTCGCGCACGGCCAGCGCGGCGCGCATGGCGGCACCACCCTCCGCGCCATCGGCTTCGATGCCGAAGGTGGCGAGGTATTCGGCCAGCATGGAGCGTATCTGTGGATCGTCGTCGACGATCAGCAAGTGCAAGGGCGTAGCGGGGGAAAGATCCATCGGGTTTCGCAGGAGGCTATTGCGGCGGTTTGCAGCGGAGTTCGCGGCAGGTTTGCGTCGAATCGGGGGGGAATCGGGCTCGGTCGGACAGCGGCCGCCGCCAGGGATTCACTCTACCAGCCCGGCGTTGCGCCCTGATAGGCGCGTTGTGGCCGCTTTGTATCAGGCGCGATACAAAGCCAGCCGCCCGGCGGCCCGCTTTGTACGGCATTGCTTCGGCGCGCTGACCAAGCGCTCAAGCAAACGGGGGCCTGGCTTTTTAAGATGGCATGTCGCCAACCCGCCGCTTTGCACCCGGCAGGCCCGCACCGGCGGCCCGGCGCCCCGCTATGCTTGAGCCATCCGCATGGTGTCGGCGGCCCGGGCCTCTCCCCGCAGGACTTCCACGGAGATTCCCATGACCCAGCCACAAACCTTTTTACCCCGCTTGTTACCCTCAATCCGCGCCCTGCTATCGCTTGCCGCGCTGTGCGCAGCGTGCGCGCTGGCCTTGCCCGCCCATGCGCTGCAGACCGGCGCGCCGGCCACGGCCGGGCCTGGCCGGCCAGGCTCGCCCGACGCGCTGCGTGACGCGCTGGCACTCACGCCGGCGCAGACCGCCCTCTGGCAAGCCGCCCGCGCCGCCGCTCGCGAGGCGCATGCGCATGCACTGGAACTGCGGGCGCGCTTTATCCGCGAGGAGGGACAGTCCGATGCCACCGGCACGGCCAATGCGCCGGAGCCGTCGCTGCGCGCCCGGGCGGAGCGCGAAGACCGCCTGCACGACGCGTTCGACAAGGACCGCCGCGCCGTGCGCGACCGCTGGATCGCCTTTGACGAAAGCCTGGATGCCGGCCAGCGCAAACGCCTGCGCGCCATGCCGGAAGCGGGCCGCTGGCCGGGGCCGGGCGGGTTGCCTGGCCTCTTCGCCGGCGGCGCGATGCCCCCGCATGGGTCCGCGCCCATGCCCTGCGCCTTCGGCGCGGATGGCCCGGGCAACGTACCCGGTGCTGCGGGACCTCACCTACAAGGAGCACACGATGCGAAGTGAGCATGACTCCCCCGGCAGCCGCCGCCGCTTTCTCGGCGGTGTGCTGGGCGGCTCGCTCGGCGCGGGCCTGATCGGACTGGCGGGCGATGCCGCCGCGCAGTCCGCGCCGGCCGCCTGCCTGCTTACGCCGGCACTGACCGAGGGCCCTTTCTATATTGACCAGGCGCTGATGCGCAGCGATATCCGCGATGGCCGGCCGGGCCAGTTGCTTCGACTGCGGCTGGTCGTGGTGGATACCGACCGCGGCTGCGCGCCGGTGGCCGGCGCGCTGGCCAGCATCTGGCACTGCGATGCCGGCGGCAGCTATAGCGGCTATGACCAGGCCGGCATGCCGCCGCCCCCCGGTGCGCGGGGAGACCGCATACCACCGCCCGGGGGTGGTGCCGGGCCAGGGCGGGAAGAAGGCAGCATGCACGCTGCGCCCACCAGCGCCGCTCGTTTCCTGCGGGGCGTGCAACCCACCGGAGCCGATGGCAGCGCACAGTTCCTGACGATCTACCCCGGCTGGTACGCGCCGCGCGCGGTGCATATCCATCTGAAGATCCATGTCGGCAAAGAGGAGGTGCTGACCTCCCAGATGTTCTTTGACGAGGCGCTGAACCGCGAAGTGCTCCTCGGCCACCCCGCTTATCGTGCTCGCGGCGCCTCGCCGTACCGGAACAGCCAGGACCCGATTGCCGGCGCGCATCCCGGCCTGGTGCGGGTGCACCGCTTGCAGGATGCGGCCGGCACGCTGGAGGGCGAGTTCACGATAGGTATCGCGCGAACCTGAGGCAGCCCCGGTCCTGCCCATCAAAAAAACGCCCCCGGACACTAAAGTACGGAGGCGCGTAACAGGGAAGAAGTCGGGCATCACGGCCCGGCCACCCCACTCCGAAGGGACGAAGCAGTGCGGCGCCCGGACCAGAACGACAGCCCGGGCACGATCAATGGTAATGCGGCATCAGGCCGGGGTCTTGTCCCGCTTGTAGGGCAATGTATCGGCTGTGTAGGTTCGGGCTTTGTACGTCCGGCGCCGGCTACGCTGCGGTCTTGCCGGCCGTGCCCAGCAAGGCCTTGAGTCCGGCCAGGCGGTCTTTCGGACTCATGGCCGGGGTCTCGTCCTTGATCTCCGGCGCTTCCTCTAGCTTCATCTCGCCGATAAACCGCGAGGGCTGGCATGAGTAGGTGTCGCGTGCGCGCTTGCGCTTCTTGCACCCGCTGATATGCAGGCTGCGCTGGGCGCGGGTGATGCCCACATACATCAGCCGGCGCTCTTCCTCGATCTTCTCGTCGGTCATGTCCTCGTCTTCGCGGCAGTGCGGCAGGATGCCCTCTTCCACGCCGACCAGGAACACGTGCGGATACTCCAGCCCCTTGGAGGCGTGCAGCGTGGACAGGCGCACGGCATCGGGATCTTCCTCGCGGCCTTCAAGCATGCTCATCAGCGCCACCGTCTGCGTCAGCTCCAGCAGGTTCTTGCCTTCGTCGCCAAAACCGTCGGCGGTGTCGAAGCCGGTGGCTTCGCCTTCACCCGTGGCCTCGGGCTTGGTGCCTTTGCGCTTGAGCCAGTCGAGGAATTCCAGTGTGTTGGTCCAGCGCGACTGCGCCTGGCGTTCGTCGAACGTGTCGTAGAGGTAGGCTTCGTAGTGGATGCCTTCCATCAGGTCGTCCAGCACTTCGGTGGCGGGGTCGCTGGCCGCGCGCCCGGCCAGGCGCACCATCGCCTCGCAGAACACGCGCAGCGGCTCCAGCTGGCGCGGCTGCAGCTTGCCCTCGATGCCGCCCATCATGGCCGCCTCGAACAGCGAGACCTTGGCCTGGCCGGCGAAGGTGCCCAGCACTTCCAGCGTGGTGTTGCCCACGCCACGTTTGGGCGTGGTGATCGCGCGGATGAAGGCGGGATCATCATCCGGGTTGGCGATCAGGCGCAGGTAGGCGCAGATGTCCTTGATCTCGGCCTTGTCGAAAAAGCTCTGCCCGCCCGACAGCACATAGGGAATGCGCTCGCGGCGCAGGATCTGCTCGAACAGGCGTGCCTGGTGGTTGCCGCGGTACAGGATGGCGTAGTCGCGGAACTGCGCGCGCCGCTCGAACTTGTGCGCCGACAGGCGGAACACCACGGATTCCGCCTCGTGCTCCTCATCGTTCATCGGGTTGATGGCGATGGGGTCGCCCATGCCGTGCTCGCTCCACAGCTTCTTGTCGAACAGCTTGGGATTGTTGGAGATGACCGCGTTGGCCGCTTCCAGGATGCGCACGGTGGAGCGGTAGTTCTGCTCCAGCTTGACCACCTTGAGGTCGGGGAAATCGGTCTGCAGCAACTTCAGGTTGTCCAGCGTGGCGCCGCGCCAGCCATAGATGGCCTGGTCGTCGTCGCCCACCGCCGTAAAGGCCGGGGCGCGCAGGTGCGAGCCGCCGGCGAGTTGCTTGAGCAACTGGTACTGGCAGGCGTTGGTGTCCTGGTATTCGTCCACCAGGAAGTAGCGCAGCCGGTTCTGCCAGCGCATGCGCACCTCTTCGTTGCTCGCGAACAGCTCGGCCGGCAGGCGGATCAGGTCGTCGAAATCCACTGCCTGGTAGGCATGCAGCGTGGCCACGTAGTTGCGGTAGATCAGCGCCGCCTGGTGATCGTCGGGGTTTTCGGCCTGGGCGATGGCCGTCTCGGGATCGACCATGCCGTTCTTCCACAGCGAGATGGTGCTCTGCACGCTGCGGATCAGCTTCTTGTCGGTGCTGGCAAGCTGCTCCTGCACCATGCCGAAGCAATCGTCCGAATCCATGATGGAGAACCGCGGCTTCAGGCCTACGTGCTCCGCCTCGGCGCGCAGGATCTGCACGCCCAGCGAGTGGAAGGTGCTGACGGTGATCTGCTTGATCGGAATCCGCTTGCCCTCGCGCGTGGTCTTGCCTTCCATCAGCTTGGCGATACGCTCCTGCATCTCCTTGGCGGCCTTGTTGGTAAAGGTCACCGCGGCGATGTGCTTGGGCTGGAAGCCCTTGTCCTCGATCAGGTGGGCGATCTTCTGCGTGATCACCCGGGTCTTGCCCGAACCGGCGCCGGCCAGGACCAGGCAGGGGCCATCGAGGTAGCGAACGGCTTCGGATTGGGCAGGATTAAGTCCGTGGGTCATGCGAGGGCTGGTGGTGAGGCTGGGTGGCGGGATGTCCGGCAAGGGCGGGCGCGAGGCTCCGCGCGGCACATGGGCAGCACATGCGCGGCCACGGGTGAAGCCTGCGGCACAGGAAAAGCCATCGGAGCCGCAGATGTTAACATGCCCGCAGGCCGCCCCGCCCTCCCGGCCAGCCCGGCAATCGCCCGCGTTGACAAGCCCCCGAGGCTGGCTGTAGAGTCGCGCCATCCGACCGGGAGAGCGCGCAGATCTTGCGCCGCCGAAGGGGTATCACCCGAAAACTCTCAGGCACCATGGACTGGTCGGATCGGCTTGCAACATGCACACGATGCACGCCGTACTCTGGAGAGCGGCACCCGCCATTGCTGAATCAATGGTGAGCGTGCCCACCGAAGGGGCGCGCAAGGCCTGGGTCCTGTTTAGCCGGGGCCGCCTTGTAATCTCTCAGGTATCGAGGACAGAGGGGTCATCCGCCGCAGCGGATTTGGCAGCGCTATTGCGCGCCGAATCCTGCGGCGGATGGCCCTTTTTTCGTTTTCGAACCGAGATTAGCCTTCCCCCGAGGATTCCATGATGCTCCAGGCCACGCCCCTCAACGCTATCCACCGCGCCCTCGGCGCCCGCATGGTCGACTTCGGCGGCTGGGACATGCCGGTCAACTACGGCTCCCAGATCGAGGAACACCACGCCGTGCGCACGGATGCCGGCATGTTCGACGTCTCCCACATGTGCGTGGTCGATCTCAATGGCGAGCATGTGCGTGCCTTCCTGCGCGGCCTGCTGGCCAACAATGTGGACAAGCTGCAAACGCCGGGCAAGGCGCTGTACTCCTGCATGCTCGACGAAAAGGGCGGCGTCATCGACGACCTGATCGTCTACTACTTCGCCGAGGACCACTTCCGCCTGGTGGTGAACGCCGGCACCGCCAACAACGATATCGAATGGATCGCCGCACGCAACGCCGCCACCAATAGCGGCGTGAGCATCACGCCGCGCCGCCACGACAACGCGCCCGACGGCGCGGCCCCTCTGGCGATCGTCGCGGTGCAGGGCCCGAATGCCCGCGCCAAGGTGTGGAGCGCCTTCCCCTCGACGCAACCCAGCGAAGCCCTGAAGCCGTTCAACGCCGTGGTGGTGCAGGATCCCGCGCTCGGCGAAGTCATGGTGGCACGCACCGGCTATACCGGCGAAGACGGTTTCGAACTGGTGGTGCCGGCCGAGAACGTGGCCGGCCTGTGGGAAAAACTCGGTGCCGCCGGCGTGCGCCCGGCCGGCCTGGGCGCGCGCGACACGCTGCGCCTGGAGGCCGGCATGAACCTGTACGGCCAGGACATGGATATCCACACCTCGCCGCTCAATGCGGGCCTGGCCTGGACCGTGGACCTGCAAAGCGAACGCGACTTCACCGGCAAGGCGGCGCTGGTCGCCGGTGGCCAGACCCAGCAGTTCGTCGGGCTGATCCTGCGCGAAAAAGGCGGCGTGCTGCGCGCCCACCAGAAGGTAATCACCCCCGCCGGCGACGGCGAGATCACCAGCGGCACCTTCAGCCCCTCGCTGTCCCAATCCATCGCTTTTGCCCGCCTGCCGCGCGACGTGGCCATCGGCGCCGAGGTGCAGGTCGAGATCCGCGACCGCAAACTCGCCGCGACTGTGGTTAAACTGCCGTTTGTGCGTAATGGCAAGGCACTCGTGAGCTGAACGCTCGCACCCGGTCACAGCGCGCCCGCCGGCGGTTACCCATCGATCATCGTGTATCGGAACCTCCGCCCGGCTGGCGCTGAATAACAAATTGAATCTGGAGCAATCCCATGAATTTCCCCGCCGACCTGAAATACACCGAGTCCCATGAATGGGTGCGCGTCGAAGCCGACGGCACGCTGACCATCGGCATCACCGACCACGCGCAGGACGCACTGGGCGACATCGTCTTCCTGGAACTGCCGGAAGTGGGCAAGTCGGTCGGTGCCGGCGACGCGCTGGCCGTGGTGGAATCGGTCAAGGCCGCGTCCGACATCTACGCCCCGGTGGCCGGCGAAGTGATCGCCGTCAACGACGCCGCCGCCGCCTCGCCCGAGAGCGTCAATGCCGACGCCTTTGACGCCTGGCTGTTCAAGCTCAAGCCGGCCAACAGCGACGACGTGAACGGCCTGATGTCGGCCGACGCCTACAAGGCCAACGTCGGCGCCTGATGCCAGATCGTCATTCCCGCGCCACGGGAATGACGGACAAAGACTGCCGCGACGCGGACCGGGCCGACCACCCGCCGCACCGCTTCCACGAGATTCTTGCCATGAACGCCCCCCTGCCCATGACTGCCGCCCAAGTTGCCCGGCCCACGCTGGCCGAACTGGAGGCGCGCGACGCCTTCGCCTCCCGCCATATCGGCCCCGATGCCGCCGAGCAACAGCACATGCTCAAGGTGCTCGGCTATGACAACCGCGCCGCGCTGATCGACGCCGTCATCCCCGCCGCCATCCGCCGCCGCGACGGCATGCCGCTGGGCGAGTTCACCGAGCCGCTGACCGAGGAAGCGGCGCTGGCCAGGCTGCGCGGGCTGGCGAACAAGAACAAGGTACTCAAGAGCTTTATCGGCCAGGGTTACTACAACACCCTGACGCCGGGCGTGGTCCTGCGCAATATCTTCGAGAACCCGGCCTGGTACACGGCCTACACGCCCTACCAGCCCGAGATCTCCCAAGGCCGCCTGGAAGCCATGCTGAACTTCCAGCAGATGGTGACCGACCTGACCGGCCTGGACATCGCCAATGCGTCGATGCTGGACGAAGGCACGGCGGCTGCAGAAGCCATGACGCTGCTGCAGCGCGTCAACAAGCACGCCTCCAATACCTTCTACGTGGCCGACGACGTGCTGCCGCAAACGCTGGAAGTGGTACGCACCCGCGCCCTGCCGCTGGGCATCGAGGTCAAGGTCGGCCCCGCTTCGGAAGCCGCCGGCGCCCATGCCTTCGGCGTACTGCTGCAGTACCCCGGCGTCAATGGCGATGTCGCCGACTACCGCGCCATCGCCGATGCCGTGCACGCCGCCGGCGGCCTGGTGGTGGCTGCCGCCGACCTGCTGGCGCTGACCCTGATCGCCGCGCCCGGCGAATGGGGCGCCGACGTGGCGGTGGGCAACTCGCAGCGCTTTGGCGTGCCGCTGGGTTTCGGCGGCCCGCACGCCGGCTATATGGCGGTCAAGGATGCCTTCAAGCGCTCCATGCCCGGCCGCCTGGTGGGCGTGACCATCGACGCGCAAGGCAACAAGGCCTATCGCCTGGCCCTGCAGACGCGCGAGCAGCATATCCGCCGCGAGAAGGCCACCTCGAACATTTGCACGGCGCAGGTGCTGCTGGCCGTGATGGCCTCGATGTACGCCGTGTACCACGGCCCGCAAGGCCTCAAGCGCATCGCGCAGCGCGTGCACCGCCTGACCGCCACGCTGGCCGGCGGCCTGCAGCAGCTCGGCTATGCGCGCACCAACGCCGCCTATTTCGACACGCTGACTCTGGAAACCGGCTTCAACACCGAAGCCCTGCACGCATCGGCAACCGCCCGCGGCATCAACCTGCGCCACGCCGGCGCCACCCGCATCGGCATCTCGCTGGACGAAACCACCTCGCGTGAAGACGTCGTCACCCTGCTGGAAATCTTCGCCCACGGCAAGCCGGTGCCCGATTTCGACGCGCTGGAAGCCGCCGCGCAGGACGCCTACCCGGCCGGCCTGGCGCGCCAGAGCGCCTACCTGACCCATCCGGTGTTCAACACGCATCACGCCGAGCACGAGATGCTGCGCTACCTGCGCATGCTGGCGGACAAGGACCTGGCGCTGGACCGCACCATGATCCCGCTGGGCTCGTGCACCATGAAGCTCAACGCCACCAGCGAGATGATCCCGGTGACGTGGCCCGAGTTCAGCAAGGTGCACCCGTTCGCGCCGCTGGACCAGACGGTCGGCTACCGCGAGATGATCGACCAGCTCGAAGCCATGCTGTGCGCCGCGACCGGCTACGCCGCGGTGAGCCTGCAGCCCAACGCCGGCTCGCAAGGGGAATACGCCGGCCTGCTGATCATCCACGCCTATCACGCCAGCCGTGGCGAAAGCCATCGCGACATCTGCCTGATCCCCTCCTCCGCCCACGGCACCAACCCGGCCTCGGCGCAGATGGCCGGCATGAAGGTGGTAGTAGTGGCCTGTGACGAGAACGGCAACGTCGACCTGGAAGACCTGGCGAAGAAGGCCGAGCAGCACAGCAAGAACCTCGCCGCCATCATGATCACCTACCCGTCCACGCATGGCGTGTTCGAGCAGGGCGTGCAGCAGATCTGCGACATCGTGCACAAGCACGGCGGCCAGGTCTACGTGGACGGCGCCAATATGAACGCCATGGTCGGCACCGCCGCACCGGGCCAGTTCGGCGGCGACGTGTCCCACCTGAACCTGCACAAGACCTTCTGCATCCCCCACGGCGGCGGCGGCCCGGGCGTTGGCCCGGTGGCGGTCGGCGCGCACCTGGCGGACTTCCTGCCCAACCAGGACAGCGTGGGCTATCGCCGCGACGACCAGGGCATCGGCGGTGTTTCCGCCGCGCCGTTCGGCTCGGCCAGCATCCTGCCGATCTCGTGGATGTACATCGCCATGATGGGCTCGCCCGGCCTGACCGCCGCCACCGAGAACGCCATCCTGGCCGCCAACTACGTGGCCCGCCGCCTGTCCCCGCACTTCCCCGTGCTCTACACCGGCCAGCACGGCCTGGTGGCGCACGAGTGCATCCTGGACCTGCGCCCGCTGCAGAAGACCACCGGCATCTCCAACGAGGACGTGGCCAAGCGCCTGATGGACTACGGCTTCCACGCCCCGACCATGAGCTTCCCGGTGCCGGGCACGCTGATGATCGAGCCGACCGAAAGCGAGGCCCTGCACGAACTGGACCGCTTTATCGACGCCATGATCGCCATCCGCGCCGAGATCGGCCGCGTGGAAGACGGCAGCTTCGACCGCGAGGACAACCCGCTGAAGAACGCGCCGCACACCGCCGCCGTGATCACCGCCGATGCGTGGGAGCACAAGTACACGCGCCAGGAAGCCGCCTACCCGGTGGCCGCGCTGCGCACGCAGAAGTACTGGCCGCCGGTCGGCCGTGCCGACAACGTGTACGGCGACCGCAACCTGTTCTGCGCGTGCGTGCCGATGAGCGAGTACGCTGAGGAGTAAGCTGGTGGATGCCGGGGTTGCCGCCGTCGCGGCAACCCCGGCACTTCGCCAGCGCGCTATGCTCGGTGTGGATGCGCGGCCACCCGGCGGCGCCCGGCAAACGGAGCACGCATGTGGAATCTCAGCGCCC
Source organism: Burkholderiaceae bacterium 16 (assembly GCA_000955785.1). Taxonomy (GTDB): domain Bacteria; phylum Pseudomonadota; class Gammaproteobacteria; order Burkholderiales; family Burkholderiaceae; genus Cupriavidus. The sequence continues at coordinate 41,576 of JYOD01000124.1, read as the reverse complement.
CATGGTGGGAATTCGTCCTGCGCGGACTGATCGTCTACGGCAGCCTGCTGGTGTTGCTGCGGCTTTCCGGCAAGCGCCAGATCGGCCAGCTCACGCCGTTTGACCTGGTACTGCTGCTGGTCCTGTCCAACGCGGTGCAGAACGCCATGAACGCGGGAGACAACTCGGTCACCGCCGGCCTGATCCTGGCCGTGACGCTGATCGCGGCCAATCTCGGGCTGGCCTGGATGAGCTGGCGCAGCCGGCGCTTCGAGGATGTGGTCGAAGGGCGCCCCGAGATACTCATCCACGAAGGCAAGGTGTTTCCCGACGTGATGAAACGCGCCTACATCACGCGCGACGACCTGCACAAGGCGCTGCGCCATGCCGGCTGCGAGCGCGTGAGCGATGTGCATTTCGCCATCCTCGAAAACGACGGCACCATCAGCGTGATGGCGAAGAAAGACGCCCCACCCACCCCCCAGGACGCTGCCACTTCGCTGTGGCGCGCCCCCGACAACGACATCGGCAACTCGTCGGTCTGAGACCGGCGCGTAGCCAACCAGGAGCCTTGCCGTGGCTGTCAGCGTTTTCGACCTGTTCAAGGTGGGCATCGGCCCCTCCAGTTCCCACACCGTGGGCCCGATGCGCGCGGCCCTGATGTTTGCCCAGGGCCTGGCGCGCGACGGCCTGCTGCCGCAAGTGGCCAGCGTACGCATCGAGCTGTACGGCTCGCTCGGCGCTACCGGGCGCGGCCACGGCACCGACAAGGGTGTGATCCTCGGCCTGCAGGGCGAGGCGCCGGACACCATCGATCCCGACACCATCGAGCTGCGCCTGGCCGCGCTGCGCGCCAGCCGCACGCTATCGCTGCTGGGCACGCACCCCGTGCCCTTTGTCGAGAAGGAACACATCGTCTTCTACCGCCGCGAGGCCATGGCCGAGCATCCCAACGGCATGAAATTCCATGCCTTCAATGCCGGCGGCGAGCCTATCCGCGAGGGGCGCTACCTGTCGGTGGGCGGCGGCTTCGTCATCACCGCCGGCGCCGCCAACACGCATATCCTGGAAGCTGACCAGCAACTGCCGTACCCCTTCCGCAGCGGGCGCGCCATGCTGGAAATGGCGGCCGCCAGCAAGAAGAGCATCGCGCGGATGATGATGGAGAACGAGTGCGTGTGGCGCAGCGAGGCCGAGGTCAATGCCGGCCTGCTGCAGATCTGGGCCGTGATGCAAGCCTGTGTGGCACGCGGCTGCCGTACCGACGGCGAGCTGCCGGGACCGTTCAAGGTCAAGCGCCGCGCCCCCGAACTGTTCCGCAACCTCACCGAGCACGCCGAGCGCGCCCTGGCCGATCCGCTCTCGGTAATGGACTGGGTCAACCTGTACGCGATCGCCGTCAATGAGGAAAATGCAGCCGGCGGCCGTGTGGTCACCGCGCCAACCAACGGCGCGGCCGGCATCATCCCTGCCGTGCTGCATTACTACGACCGCTTCGTGCCTGGCGCCAACCCGCAGGGCGTGATCGACTTCCTGCTTACCGCCGGCGCCATCGGCATGCTCTACAAGCTCAATGCCTCGATCTCGGGTGCCGAAGTGGGCTGCCAGGGCGAAGTCGGCGTGGCCTGCTCGATGGCCGCCGGCGCGCTCGCCGCGGTGATGGGCGGCACGCCCGAGCAGGTCGAGAACGCGGCCGAGATCGGCATGGAACACAACCTTGGCCTGACCTGCGACCCGGTTGGCGGGCTGGTGCAGATTCCCTGCATCGAACGCAATGCCATGGCGTCGGTGAAAGCCGTCAACGCCGCGCGCATGGCATTGCGCGGCGACGGCATGCATTACGTGTCGCTGGATTCGGTCATCAAGACCATGCGCGAGACCGGTGCCGACATGAAGACCAAATACAAGGAAACGGCGCGCGGCGGGCTGGCGGTGAATATCGTGGAGTGCTGAGGCCGCTTCCCGCTCCTTCTTCCACTGACGCACTTTCTGCTACGCTTGCCGGGCATCCACCCACTTCACCCACTTGGAGTCCGGCATGGTCAAAATCAGTTTTCTCTACCCGCACAGCAAGGGCGGCAAGTTCGACATGGACTACTACGTGCAGCGGCACATGCCGCGCGCCATCGAACTGTTCAGCGCGCAACCCGGCTACCGGGGCGTGGCAGTGGAGCGCGGACTGGGCGGCGGCGCGCCGGGCTCGGATCCGGCCTACACGGTGATGTGCCATTTCCTGTTCGAGTCGGTGCAGGACTTCGCTGCCGCCGCCAAGGCCGCCGGCAACGAGCTGCAGCTCGATATCCCCAACTACACCGATGCGGTGCCGGTGGTGCAGATCAGCGAAGTGGTGTCCGTCGCTTGACCCGATTGCCGCCCCAGCCGCAGCAGCCCGCCCAACTTATCCACAACCGTTTCGTCCACCCCAGGCCCGGCCTGCCCGGCAAATGGCTGGCCCGGCTGGTGTCCTCGCCGCGCTTGCTGGCGGCATGCCGCGCGAGGCTGTCGCGCCTGCCCTTCATGGTGCTGCAAAGCGAGGTCGAGCAGGTGGTCTGCCTGAACTGGCTGGTGGACGCCACGGCGGCCGCCCGGTACGCGCCGCCGGGCGTTGCCATGAATCCGTGCGGTAGCGCTATCATGTCCGTTCCCACTCAGGCGGTGCAGCCATGCAGACCTTCCATCAGCTCTTCGACGAAACCTCCTCCACCTTCAGCTACCTGCTGATCGACGCCGCCACGCGGGAGGCGCTGCTGATCGATCCGGTGGATCACCAGCTAGACCGCGACCTGGTGCTGCTACAGGCCAGCGGCGCCACGCTGGCGTGGGTGGTCGAGACCCATGCCCATGCCGACCACATCACCTCCGCGGGCCATGTTGCGCTGCAAACCGGCGCGCACACCGCCGCGCCCTCGGGCTGCGATATCCAGCCCGCGCAGAAGCAGCTGATCGACGGCGACACGCTGCAGTTCGGCACGCAGACGCTGCGCGCCATCCACACGCCCGGGCACACCGCCGGCAGCATGAGCTACCTGTGGGAAGAGCCCACGCCCGCCGGCGTGGTGCGCCGCATCTTCACCGGCGACGCGCTGCTGATCGACGGCTGCGGCCGCACCGATTTCCAGTCCGGCGACGCCGGCACGCTATACGACAGCCTCACGCAGAAACTCTTCGCGCTGCCCGACGACACCGTGGTCTATCCCGCCCACGACTACAAGGGCCGCACCGAATCCACCATCGGCCAGGAGCGCGCGCACAACAGCCGCGTGGCCGGCCGCACGCGTACCCAGTTCATCGAGATGATGGCGCAGCTGAACCTGCCGAAGCCCAAGCTGATCGACGTGGCCGTGCCGGCTAACCAGCGGCTTGGCTTGCGCGATGGGGAGCAGGTCCCGCACGGGGCATAGGCGGGCGTGGGCGAAAGCACATTGGTCACGGCAAGATAATGCAGACAGGAGAGACAGGACATGGCCCAGTACACCGCCGAAATCCTATGGCTACGTGGAGAACAGGATTTCCTCGGCAACCGCTACAGCCGGAAACACACGCTGCGATTCGACGGCGGCATCGAGGTGCCGGGTTCCTCGTCGCCGCATGTTGTGCCGTTGCCCATGTCGGAGGCTGCGGCGATCGATCCGGAAGAGGCCTTCGTCTCCTCGCTGTCCAGCTGCCATATGCTGTGGTTCCTGTCCATCGCCGCCAAGCACAAATTCTGTGTGGACCGCTACTTCGATGCGGCGGTCGGCACCATGGCGAAGAACGCGGAAGGCAGGATGGCCATCACGGTGGTCACGCTCAGGCCGGAAGTCACCTTCTCCGGGGAGCGGCAGCCGAGCCGCGATGAAATCGCCCACCTGCATCACACGGCGCACGAGGCGTGCTTCATCGCGAACTCGGTCAAGTCGGAGGTGCGCTGCGAGCCGGTGTACGTGGGCGTACAGGCCTGATATTGCGCCCCGGCGCAGGAACGGCGCGCGCGACGCAAGCAACGGGTTGCGCCTGCCACGCCAGGTGGCAGCGGTTGAGGATCGGCGTCGGCTTCCGGCCTCGCGGTGCGGACCGGGCTAGTCCCAGATGCAGCGGACTGCCGCCGCGGCGATCACCGGCACGGAAAGGACCAGCGGAATCGCGAAGTAAGGTACCTCGAAATTCACGACGTGTTCATAGATGAGCCAGCCGATGCCGATGGCTAGCGTGACCAGTCCGACAATCGCAGCGAGAACGTTCACGGCCCGGTCCGAAGGACGTCCGCGCGTCCGTTCTGCTTTGGTGGAAAGCGCTTTCATCGTAGCTCCGAAGGGTGTCGTCACGGGCATCTGATGCGTTAATTCTAGTCCTGCTCCGCCGGTTTGCGCGGGTTGCCTGCAAGTGGTACCCGCACCGCGCTCAGGTCGCCCAGCTATCGCAAGTCTGCCGCACCGTTTCGCGCAGACTCCGCGTGCTGGCGTCGATCTGGCGCACGCGCTCGGCATCGCCGTTGCGGCTTTGCGCCAGCGCGCGGATATTGGCCAGCGCATCGAGCGATCCCAGCACTTCGGCATGGGGGACCAGCGCATCGCAGATCGAGATGATGTGATCCGCGATCGGCATGCGCGTGAGCTCGTTGGGGTGCACATACTCGCCTTCCAGCCCGAAGCGGCAAGCCTGGAAGCGATTGAAGGTATAGACGAGGTAGTCGTCTTCCTGCGGCATGAAGGGGCGCGAGAGGAGCAGGTAGCGCGCAAGCGCCTGGATGTAGGCGGCGATATCGCAGGCACGGCCCACCGTGAGCGGCGTGTCCATCACGCGGACCTCGATGGTGCCGAACTCGGGCTTGGGGCGGATATCCCAGTAGAAGTCCTTCATGCTCTCGATCACACCGGTCTTGCGCATCTTCTCGAAGTAGGCGGTGAACGCATCCCAGGTGAGCAGGTGCGGCGCGCGCCCGCTCATGGGGAAGGCGGCGACCGAGTTCAGCCGCGCCGAGGCGAACCCGGTGTCCACGCCCTGCACATAAGGCGACGAGGCGGCCAGCGCGATGAAGTGCGGCACGTAGCGGCCGATGGCATGGAGCAGGAACAGCGATTCGTCGGCGCTCGGGCAGCCGATATGCACGTGCTGGCCGAACACCGTGAACTGCTTGGCCAGGTAGCCATAGAGTTCGGAGATGTACTGGTAGCGCGGCGAATCGGAGATGGTGCGGTCGGCCCACTGCTGGAAGGGATGGGTGCCGCCGCCGCAGATGCCTAGGTTGAGCGAACGCGAGGCATCCACCATCAGGTCGCGCATGGTGCCGAGTTCGTCCAGCGCCTGTGCATAACTCGTGCAGATGCCGGTGCTGATCTCGATCATCGAGGGGCTGATTTCAGGCTTGATGTCGCCGGCATGCTGCGCGCCTTTCAGCGCACGCAGCAGGTCCGGCGCGAACGGCGCCAGGTCATAGTCGTGACGATTGACGAGCTGCAACTCCAGTTCCACGCCGAATGTCAGCGCTTCGGAGTGCTTGAACGGTTCGAGTGACATCAGCGCCCTCCTCCATTGCTTCTGACCTCGCCCGCAAAGCGAAGTGCCCAGGCCGCCATCGTGGGCCCCATCAGTTGTTCGATCGCCAGCGTGCACAGGATGATGGCTGCCAGCGGCTCGCCGGTGTTCGGATACAGCAGCGCGACATCGCTCATCAACAGGTACGCCAGACCCGACATGGGCGCCAGCGCGAGACCGAGCGCCACGCACTGCTTCAGGCTCAGGCCCGAGAAGGAGCCCAGCGAGACCACGCCGACCAGCTTGGCGAAGTGGCGCAGCAGTACCAGCACACAGGCGGCGCCGCCGCCGATGGCCCAATCGTGCGCGGTCAGCGGCAGGCCGAGCGACACCACCATCACGATGATCAACAGGCTGCCCGCGCTGCCGAAATGCGCCGGCCACACGCGCGGCTGGCTGTCCTGGTGCTTGAAGACGACGCCGGCCAGCATCAGCGTGAGCGGCATGGAAAGCTTGAGTACGCGCGTGAGCGCCAGCGTGAGCAGCACCAGTCCCACCAGCACCAGGAAGCTGTAGTGATCGTCCGAGGCCATGCGTGCGTAGATGCCGTGCCCGAGCTTACCGACGACCCAGGCCAGCAGGCAGGATCCCACCAGCAGGTATAGCGGATGCAGCAGCGCGGCGCCAAGATTACCGTATTCGGAATGCAGCCAGCCCGTGGCCAACTGGACGATGGTGGCGGCGTAGATGCTGTTCAGGGCCGCCATGGCGAGCAGCCGTTCAGTCACCTGCCCTTCCGCGCGCAGTTCATTCTTGAGTTGCAGCACGATGGTCGGCGAAGTGCTGACGGCGATACCGCCGGCCAGGATGGCCACGGCCGGGCTCACGCCGATCCATTGCAGCACGGTGGCCACCAGGCCCCAGGTCAGCAGGCTTTCAAAGGCACTGGTGAAGAGCAGCCAGCGGTTAGCCCGCAGCCAGGTGAGCGAGAGCCGGTGCCCCAGTTCGAACAGCGCCAGCGCCAGCGCCATATCGATCAGGACGCGGCTCTGCGCGATCATGTCTTCGTCCACGATGCCGCGGCCGAGCATGCCGGCCAGCAAGCCCGCGGCGGCATAGCCGACGATCCGGGGCAGCCGCAGGTACGTGCGGCATATCTCTCCCGCCAGGCCGGCGCCCACCAGCGCCAGCCCGACCCAGAAGAGCCCGCCCGGTACCAGGGGCAGGCTTGGAAACAATTGGCTTAGTCCATTCATGGGCTACATGGTAACGGAGGCGCACGAAAATCCCTGTCAGATTTTGTCCGACAGGGAATGGAATTTGCAGGCAACGTGATGCGTTCACGCATAAAAAAACGCCATCTTACCGGGATGGCGTTTTTTCATTGCATCAGGGTCGGAGCGCCTCCGTACAGACGCTACACGCCCCAGAACTTCCATGCCGGCCGGGTCGCGCGCAAGCCGGCTTCCGCGCGAACGTACAGCACACGCGATTTGCCCTGCGCGGCACCACCCGCGCGGGCCTTCTCGAAATAGTCCAGCGCGATCTCGCGCTGCTCCAGCCCGAGTGCGGCCTCGACGGCGCCGAGATAAGCATCGCCTTCCCAGCCGTCGCGCGCGGCAAAGGCCGCCTGGAAATCCGTCAGCGCCTCGGCGTACTGCTTTTCGCCGTTGCGGATCAGGGCACGCTGCAAACGCGGGAAGGCCTGGTCACGGGGGTCGTCCGCAGTCAGCCCGATGGCCTGCTCGAACAGCGGCAGTGCACGGTCGGGTGCGTCAAGGTCACGCCAGATCATGCCGAACTCGTTGCACAACCACGCGTCCTCGATCAGCAGCGCGCGGCGTTGCAAAGCCTCGATCTCGGCCCGCGCATCGGTGCGGTCATGCTGGTCCATGCCGCCCGTGGCGTTGCGCAGCAGCCCGGCGAAGTGGGCGCGGGCGTGCGCCAGCGCGTGCGCGGCCTGGCTGCGCTCCTCCACTGGCAGGGCATCGGCGCGGGCATCCATATGCGCCAGCGCATCGCGGGCGGCCGACGTCACTTCCGCACCGCCGATCGCCTTCCAGGTGCTCATCAGCCGGCTGAAGATCCAGCCCACATTGGCGGGATCGCGCTCCAGCGGGTAGCGATTGAGGACATCGCCCGCCACTTCCACGGCTTTCTGGTGCTGGCCGGCAGCCTCCAGGCATTCGAGCAGGTCAATCCAGTGCTCGATGAATTCGCTGACCGCGATGCCCTTCTCGTGCAGGGCGATGCGCTCGGCGCGGTTGGCGGCACCTTCCAACCGGGTGGCCAGGTTGTGGCACAGCATCGAATAGATGTGCGGGTCGACGTCGTCGTAGCCGCCCTCGCCGCTGGCGAAGTATGACTCGAAGCGCGCCACGCCCAGGCGATACGCCTTGATCAGGTGCGGCGTCAGCGCGGCCTCGGCGGCCGGCACGGCGTCCATGAACTCGGCCAGCGCCACGCCGGCGTTGTAGTAGCCGGTCGCATCGGTGGCGTTCTCCACGAAAGCGAAACGCAGCCACGGCTCGGCTTCACCGGACTGGTGGCGCCATTCCAGTTCGCGCACCTGCGCCTTCGGGTCCGGCGCCTGGCGCTGGTAAGTGGCGAAATCGTCCCAGGCACCGTCCAGCTCGCCGGCCCGGTAGCGCAGCGGTGCGCGGATGCGGCGGGCTTGCGGATGGTCCGGCTGGCTGGCCAGCACGACCCCCGCCTGTTCGGCGGCCAGGGCATCGCCCGCGTCTTCGTCGAGTTCGAGCAGTTCGGGGTTGTCCAGGCCGATCCGTGCCAGGCACAGGCGCAGCATCGGCTCGGCCTGCTCGCCGGCGGCGTTCACGTGGGCCACTGCCTGGCCCAGGATGTCAGCGGCGCCCAGGTCAGGGGCGCGGTACAGCAAGTCGTACCAATAAGCGCCAGCCCGGGCGAAATCCCCCAGCCGGTAGTGCACCAGGCCCGCATGCAGGCGCGCGCTCCACTCCCCCGAGGACAAGCCGTTGCGCAGCGCCGCTTCTTCCAGCCAGGGCAGCGCCTCCTGAGGGCGGTCCATCCCCAGCAGCAGCATGCCGTAGCGATGCGCGATCACGCCGCGCGAGGACCAGCGGTGCGCCGGATGCAGCGGCAGCCCGGGCAACTTCGCCAGCGCGGCGTCGAGCACGGCGAAAGCCTGCTGTGCGTCGCCGCGGTCATAGTGCAGGCGTGCCCGCAGGCAATCGAAATCCACCACTTGCGGCTGCGCCTGCGAAAGCTGGTCGAGGATGACCAGCGCTTCATCGTAGCGCTCGGCGTTGGCTAACTCGATGGCGTGGTCGTAGCTGACTTCCTGCACGGACACGGACTGCTCCTTCTGGGTGGATGTGCGAGTGCGGGATTATGCGCCATCGCGGCCCCCTCCCGCTCGCGAGAAAAAGGGGCGATTCCCGTCGCAAGCACAATCCTGGACAACGGCGTCGCCCCGATGTACGCAGAAACGGCAACGCCACCCGAAGGTGGCGTTGCCGTTCCGCCACTGGGCGCGAGCCCAGGCCGAGTGGCTTACTTGCCGCCAACCGTCTCCAGCACGGTCCACTTGCCGCCAACCACCTTGTAGACGGTGATGCCGCCGTCCTTCAGGTCGCCACGCGCGTCGTAGGCCAGCGTCTTGGTGGTCACGCCTTGCATGTTGGTGGCCGCCAGCACCGGCAGGTAGCGCGCCGGATCGGCCGAGCCGGCCTTGATCATGGCGGTCATCATGGCCGTGGCGCCGTCATAGGCGTACGGCGAGTAGGTCTGCACCTTGCCGCCGAAGCGCTTCTCGTACTTCTTCTCGTAAGTAGCGCCACCGGGCATCTGCTCCAGCGGCAGGCCGGCCAGCGATACTACCGTGCCCTCGGCGGCAGGGCCGGCCAGCTTCAGGAAGTTGTCGGTTTTCGACATTTCGCCCGATACCACCGGCGACTTCATGCCGAGCTCCTTGACCTGCTTGGCCATCGGCGCGGATTGCGTTTCCGCGCCGCCGAAGAAGATCACGTCCGGGTTGCTGCGCTTGATATTGGTCAGCACGGCCTTGAAGTCCACCGCCTTGTCGTTGGTGAACTCGCGGCGCACGATCTTGCCGCCTGCTGCCTTGGCTGCCTTCTCGAACTCGTCGGCAAGGCCCTGGCCGTAGGCGGTACGGTCGTCGACGATGGCGATGTTCTTGGCGCCCAGCTTCTTCACCACGAAAGCACCGATCACCGAACCCTGCTGGGTGTCGGAGGTCATCATGCGGAAGGTGGTCTTGAAGCCCTGGCGGGTGTACTCAGGCGCGGTGGCCATGGCGATCTGGGGAATGCCAGCGCGGTTGTAGACCATCGAGGCCGGGATGCTGGTGCCCGAGTTGAAGTGGCCCAGCATGCCCTGGACACCGTTGTCCACCAGCTTTTGCGCCACGACCGAGCCGGTCTTGGGGTCGGCCGCGTCGTCTTCGGAGAGCAGTACGAACTTGACGTCCTTGCCCCCGATCTTGGGCTTGGTGGCGTTCATTTCCTCAATGGCGAGGACGATGCCGTTTTGCATGTCCTTGCCGTATTGCGCCTGGCCGCCGGTCATCGGCGCGGCAAAACCCAGCTTGATTTCCTGCGCCTGGGCGAAGGCGGCCGAGGTGGCGCACAGGCCTGCAACGGTCAGGGCAACGGTCAGGGCCGTCTTGTGGAAAGTCGAGTTCATCAGTTCTCCTTGGTGGCTTTTGAATAGCCTTGCTGCGCTTTTGGACGCGTCCGGGTGTGGCGCGAAACGCTCCCCGATTTTTCAAAATACGCGAGGTCTGCGGGATCGCCGCTGCCTCGCGTCGCTTTGATCAACGGCCGGCCGGTCAGCCGATCGTCATCAAACTGGCATTGCCGCCCGCCGCCGCCGTGTTGACGGACAGCGAACGCTCGATCAACAAACGCTCGATGGCCACATTCGGTTCACCGTGAGCCAGGCCTTGCACCGAAATGATCGGACCCTGACGCGTGGCCAGTTGCTCGCACACGGTGCGCAACTGGTCGGAATCGCCGTGGTGCAACACCGCGTCGAAATTCGTGTCGCCGGCAGCCCAGTCGGGCACCAGGCGGACGCGCGATTGTACTGCCTTGGGCAGCCGTGCAAACAGCGCCCGGGCCATGGGGCTTTCGGGCCATACTGCCTGACTGCCGGCGGCCAGCACCGCTGCCAGCTGGGTGGCCAGGTCGGCCTCCTGCTGGGCCAGGCACAGCACGGCCGCGCGCGGCAGCAGCGTGTAGGTGTTGCGTTCGCCGGTCGGGCCGGGCAACGTGACCGACAGGCCGGCTGGCGAGGCGGCCGCAAAGCGTTCGCACACCGCCGCCAGTTCGGGTAGTGCCGCGCCCTCGCGCTGGGCCCATTCCTTGAGCGTACCCAGTGCATCGGCCAGCGTGCGGCGCACCGGGCTGGTTGCATCGGCGCCGCCGAGCGTATCGGAGGCGCGCACCACGCGGGCCACGGCGTCCTGCGGGCAGACCGACAACAGGCGGTGCAGGTAGAGCGGGCCGCCGGCCTTGGGACCGGTGCCGGACAGGCCTTCGCCGCCAAAGGGCTGCACGCCGACCACCGCGCCGACGATATTGCGGTTGACGTAGAGATTGCCCACCTCCGCCCGCTCCACGATGTGTTCGATGGTCTCGTCGATGCGGGTATGGATGCCCATGGTCAGGCCGTAGCCGGTGCCGTTGATCTGATCAAGCAAGGTGTCGAGCCCGGTGCGCGGATAGCGCACCACGTGCAGCACGGGGCCGAAGACTTCGCGCTGCAACTCCTCGATGCTGTCGAGTTCGATCAGCGTCGGCGACACAAAGGTGCCGTTGCGGCAGGCGGCGCTGGCCGCGCCGTTCGGATCGGCCTGGTGGACGCGGCGGCCCTTGGCGCGCATGGCGTCGATATGGCGCACGATATTGTTGCGCGCTTCCTCGTCGATGACCGGGCCGACGTCGGTCGACAGCCGGTCCGGGTTGCCCATGGTGAGCTCGTCCATGGCGCCCTTGAGCATCTCCAGCACGCGGTCGGCCACTTCTTCCTGCAGGCACAGCACGCGCAGCGCGGAGCAACGCTGGCCGGCGGAGTCGAAAGCGGAATTCACCACGTCGCCCACCACCTGTTCCGCCAGCGCGGAAGAATCGACGATCATCGCGTTCTGGCCACCGGTCTCGGCGATCAGCGGCACCGGGCGGCCGGCGGCGTCCAGCCGGCCGGCCACGCTGCGTTGCAGCAGGCGCGCCACTTCGGTGGAGCCGGTGAACATCACTCCCTTGACGCGGGCGTCGCCCACCAGCGCGGCGCCCACGGTCTCGCCACGGCCCGGCAGCAACTGCACCGCGCCGGCCGGCACGCCGGCTTCGCGCAGCAGGCGCACGGCCTGGGCGGCGATCAGCGGCGTCTGCTCAGCGGGCTTGGCCAGCACCGTATTGCCGGCGGCCAGCGCGGCCGCGACTTGGCCGGTAAAGATGGCGAGCGGGAAATTCCACGGGCTGATACAGACCACCGGCCCCAGCGGGCGGTGGGTATCGCTGGAGAAGGTCTCGCGTACCTGCGCGGCGTAGTAGCGCAGGAAGTCCACGGCCTCGCGCACTTCGGCGATGGCATTGGAGAAGGTCTTGCCGGCCTCGCGCATGATGATGCCCATCAGGGACTGCATCTGCGCTTCCATCAGTTCCGCCGCGCGTTCGAGCGCGGCCGCACGGACGTCCGCCGGGGTCGCCTGCCAGATCGGCGCGGCATTGACGGCGGCCTGCAGCGCGGCTTCCACCTCAGCCATGCTGGCTTCGGTGACATGGCCGACCACGTCACGCAGGTCGGACGGATTGCGCACAGGAGCGGGCTGGCCTGCGTCCGCGCCGGCAGCGGCGTCCACGCCCAGCAGCGGCAGGGCACTGACGGCCTCGCTGGTACCGGCCAGCAGCGCCGAGGACAGCGAGGCAAGGCGATGTTCGTTGGAAAGGTCAATACCGGCGGAGTTGGGCCGCGATTCGCCATAAAGGTTGCGCGGCTGCGGGATACGCGGATGCGGCAGGCCAAGCGCGCCTTCCTCAGCGTGCATGCGCTCGACCACGGTGACCGGATCGGCCACCAGCTCGTCCAGCGAGATGGTGTCGTCGGCGATGCGGTTCACGAAGGACGTGTTGGCACCGTTTTCCAGCAGGCGGCGCACCAGGTAGGCAAGCAGCGTCTCGTGCGTGCCTACCGGCGCGTAGATGCGGCATGGACGGTTGAACTTGCCGTCGGCCAGCGGGCCGACCACCTGATCGTAAAGCGGCTCGCCCATGCCGTGCAGGCACTGGAACTCGTACTGGCCGGGATAGTAATTGTGGCCGGCGATCTGGTAGATGGCCGCCAGCGTGTGGGCGTTATGGGTGGCGAACTGCGGGTAGATGGCGTCCGGCACCGACAGCAGCTTGCGCGCGCAGGCCACGTAGGACACGTCGGTATAGACCTTGCGGGTGTAGACCGGATAACCCTCCAGCCCGTCCACCTGGGCGCGCTTGATCTCGCTGTCCCAGTACGCGCCCTTGACCAGGCGGATCATCAGGCGATGGCGGCTGCGGCGTGCCAGGTCGATCAGGTAGTCGATCACGAAGGGGCAGCGCTTCTGGTAGCCCTGCACCACGAAGCCGATGCCGTTCCAGCCTGCCAGCTCGGGCTCGAAGCACAGGCGCTCCAGCAGGTCGAGCGAGATTTCCAGGCGGTCGGCTTCCTCGGCGTCGATATTGATGCCGATGTCATACTGCCGGGCCAGCAGGGTCAGGGACTTGAGGCGGCCATACAGTTCGCTGACCACGCGCTCGTGCTGCGCGCGGCTGTAGCGCGGATGCAGGGCCGAAAGCTTGATCGAGATGCCGGGGCCTTCATAGATGCCGCGCCCGCGCGAGGCCTGGCCGATGGCGTTGATGGCCTGCTCGTAGGAGGCCAGGTAGCGCTGCGCGTCGGCCTCGGTCATGGCCGCCTCGCCCAGCATGTCATAGGAGTAGCGGAAGCCCTCGGCTTCGTACTTGCGTGCGTTGGCGAGCGCCTCGGAAATGGTTTCGCCGGTGACGAACTGCTCGCCCATCAGGCGCATCGCCATGTCCACGCCCTTGCGGATCAGCGGCTCGCCGCCCTTGCCGATGATGCGGGTGAGCGCCTTGGACAGGCCGGCCTCGGTATGGGTGGCCACCAGCTTGCCGGTGAACAGCAGGCCCCAGGTCGCGGCGTTGACGAATACGGACGGACTCTGGCCCAGGTGCGACTGCCAGTTGGCACCGCTGATCTTGTCGCGGATCAGCGCGTCGCGGGTGGCCTTGTCGGGAATGCGCAGCAGCGCTTCGGCCAGGCACATCAGCGCCACGCCTTCCTGCGAGGACAGCGAGAACTCCTGGATCAGACCCTGTACCAGCCCTTCCCGGCCCGTGCCGACCTTGCGTTCGCGCAGCCGCGTGGCCAGGGTCCGGGCCATGGCCAGGGCGGCTTCGGCCTGTTGGTGCGGCAGGCGGGCCTGTTCCAGCAGCACCGGCACGCACTCGGGTTCCGGGCGGCGGTAAGCGGCGGTGATGGCGGCACGCAGCACCGACTGCGGCTGCACGCTCTGGGCAAACTCCAGGAAGGGTTGCACCGCGCCTTCGCCGGTCCCCGCGTCGAAGCCGTCGGCGCCATCCGCCGCACCCTCGCCTCCCATACCCATACCCGCGGCACTGGTCTCATGCGGGACATTGCCTCGCTCGACCTGCTCCAGATACGTAAAAATTGCCTGCTTGATCAGCCAGTGCGGCGTGCGGTCGATTGACTGGGCAACGCGCTTGAGGCGCTCGCGGGAGGCGTCGTCGAGTTTGACGCCAAGGGTGGTGGTGGCCATGCGCTTGATTCTCCGTAAGACGCGAACGCTGGTTCCCGATACCGCGAGGAAACCTGCAGATGGCGCGATCATACTCTGGGGCAAACCAAAGGTGCAACTAGGTACAACCCCACATGCCAATCCGAAAATGTAGGTTGCACCGTACCTGGCGCTGCGCTGGCCTCAGCGCGTTCCGGAACGGACTCAAATTCGCAGCGGATCGATCTCCAGCTGCCAGCGCACGCCCTTGGCATCGGCCATTGCATCACCGAAAGTTTGCACCCACTCGCTGATAAACCGCTGCAGTGCAAGGCGTGATGTACTCTCTACCAGCATCTGCGCACGCTCCCGGTTGAATACGCGCACCATCGACATCGGCACCGGGTCATGCAGTTGCACCTCCGGCGCCATGGGGCACGCATCTGCGCGGTTGCGCGCGCTTTGCAGGAAAGCCAGCGCGCGTTCCAACTGGGCATGCTCGGCCGTGACCAGCACCTGGTAAGCAAACGGGGGCAACCCGGCCTGCCGGCGCTCGCGCAACTGCGTAGCAGCGAATCCATCATAGTCATGGCGTACCAATGCCTGCAATGCCGATGCGTCGGGATAGCGTGTCTGGATCAGTACTTCGCCGGCCAGCCCTGCCCGTCCGGCGCGGCCGGCCACCTGCATCAGCGAGGCGAACAAGTGCTCGGCGGCGCGGAAATCATGGCTGAACATGGCGGCGTCGGGATGGACGATGCCGACCAGCGTCACACGCTGGAAATCGTGCCCCTTGGCCACCATCTGGGTGCCGACCAGGATGTCGACCTCGCCCGCGTGCACTTCGTCGAACATGGCCTGGGCGCTGCCCTTGCGGCGCGTGGAATCGGCGTCGATGCGGGCAATGCGCGCTTGCGGGAAACGCGCGGCCAGGGCCTCCTCGATGCGCTGGGTGCCCCGCCCGAGCGGTGCGACGTCCACGTTGCCGCAGTCCGGGCAGTGATGCGGCACCGGCGACTCCAGCCCGCAGTGATGGCAGCGCAGGCGGCGCTCCGGCCGGTGCAGCACCAGGTAGGCAGAGCAGCGCGGGCAGCCGGAGAGCCAGCCACAGCTGTCGCAGGCCAGTACCGGCGCATAGCCGCGCCGGTTGAGAAAGAGCAGGCTCTGCTCGCCACGCTTCAGGCGAGCCTCGATGGCGTTGAGCAAAGGCACCGACAGGCCTTCGTAGAGCGCGCGCTGGCGCTGGCGCTCCTGGTTGATATCGATCAGGCGCACCGTGGGCAGCGTGGCGTCGGTCTGGGCGCGCTCGCGCAGCACCAGCTTGCGGTAGGTGCCCTGCTCGGCGCGCCACCAGGACTCCATCGACGGCGTGGCAGAGCCCAGTACCACCGCGGCGCCGAGCTGCTTGGCGCGCCATACCGCGAGGTCGCGGGCCGAGTAGCGCAGGCCTTCCTGCTGCTTGTAGGAGGTGTCGTGCTCCTCGTCGACCACGATCAGCGCCAGGTGCGGCAACGAAGCCATGACCGCCAGGCGCGTGCCCAGCACGATGCGGGCCTCGCCGCGGTGCGCGGCCAGCCATTGCAGGGTGCGCTCCTGGTCGGCCAGGCCGCTGTGCAGCACCGCCAGCGGCAGATGCGGGAAGCGCGCTGCAATGCGACCTTGCAACTGCGGGGTGAGGTTGATTTCGGGCACCAGCATCAACACCTGCGCCCGCGCATCCCGCGCCAGCACTTCGGCCATGGCGTGCAGGTAGACCTCGGTCTTGCCGCTGCCGGTCACGCCGTGGAGCAGGAAAGGTGAGAATCCCGTGGCCTGCACGATCGCCTCCACGGCCACGCGCTGCTCGTCGTGCAGCGGCGGCGCGGCAGACGGCTCGCTTGCCGGTGGCGTGCCCAGCAAAGGCTGGTCGGCACGCTCGGAGGTCACCCAGCCGGCCTCGGCCCACTCAGCCAGGCGCGACGGGGCGGCGCTGCACAGCGCGCGCGCCACGGCGGCGGATACCGCCTGTCCGTCTTCCGCGGCGGCTACCAGCGCCTGTGCCAGCGCCAGCACGGTACGCGCACGCGCCGGCACCGCCGCCAGCAGGGCCGCGCCTTGCGCCGGGACTACGCGGTAATGCTCGCTGCGGGCACGCAGGGCCAGCCGCGCCCAGCCGTCGGCTTCGCGCAGCGCGGGAGGCAGCGCGGGCAACATGACTTCGCCCAGGCAGCGGTGGTAGTAGCGGGCGGCAAACGCCGCCAGTGCGATCCAGTGCGCGCCGAGCGGCAGCAGCCAGTCCAGGTGCTGGGCGACGGGACGCAGGCGCTCGGCAGGCACGTCCGAGTGCGCCGAACGCGATACCGCCACGCCCACCAGCATGCGGCGGCCGAACGGCACGGCCACCAGATCGCCAGGCTGCACTTCGTGGCCGGCAAGGTAGTCGAAGACGTCGTCGGCCGGCGTATCGAGCGCCACTTGCACCACGGCGAGCGGGGCGTCATCCCTGCCAGCAACGCTTGCCGGTGCCGCTGCCGGCCCGGCTTCCCCGGGGATCGCCGGTGACGTCACACTGCGCCTCCCGATCCGGACACGGGGCGCAGCAGCAGGTACGTTCCACAATGGGGCAAAGAGGCCCGAAGCGTGTGCAGACCGGCGCCAGGCCGCTTTTCAGCCAAATTAAGTGTGCGGCGCAACATCAACTTAAAGTAACGCTTCAAATGTGCCCCTAAGTCGATGATAGATGGCTGGTTTTCCCGGCCTCGGGCAGTGCCTGTGGATAACTTTGTTGAAAACTCGCCCGGAGTTCCCGCAAACGCCCGTAAAACAAGGCTCCCATGGGCATTCCAACCCGACCTTGCCTGGATGCAATCCCTTGTAAATCAAGGACTTGCAGACCCCCCTCAGATGAGTTAAGGACTAACCCGCTCTTGCACTGCGGAAAACCCATTGATGTGCATAAGTCAAGCCTTGACAAGCGCGAACCAGCACCGAAAGGGCGAAATATTGCAAAATAGTTTACTTGACAGCGCTTCTTGCAAGCCTCACCCGGCACGCGGGCATCCCTGCGCGGCGCGCTAGGCCTGCTCGCTGCGCCGCACAGATGGCAGCCCTGGGCGGGTGGGAAGACGTGCACCCCCTGTCACCTCGCGGCGACACGCAGCTGCCGGCTGTAGCGATGTACCTCGTCCACCAGCACCGTCACATTCTCAGGCGGCGTGAACTGGGAAATCCCGTGACCCAGGTTGAAAACGTGACCGTCGCTGCCGCCGCCGGCGGCATAGCTGTCGAGCACGCCGTGCACCTGCTCGCGAATCGCGGCCTCCGGCGCAAACAGCACATTGGGGTCGATGTTGCCCTGCAGGGCCACCTTGCCGCCGGTCCGGCGGCGCGCCTGGGTCAGGTTGACCGTCCAGTCCAGCCCCAGCGCATCGGCGCCGATGCCGGTGAGTTCTTCCAGCCACAGGCCGCCGCCCTTGGTGAACACGATGGCCGGCACCTGCTGGCCGTCGTGCTCGCGCTTCAGCCCAGCCAGCACCTGGCGCATATAGGCCAGCGAGAAGGCCTGGTACATGCCATCGGCCAGCGTACCGCCCCAGGTATCGAACAGCATCACCGCCTGCGCGCCAGCCTCGATCTGCGCATTCAGGTAGGCCGCGACTGCCGTGGCGTTGATCTCCAGGATGCGGTGCATCAGGTCCGGGCGGCTGTACATCATGGCCTTGACCGTGCGGAAATCCGAGGAGCCGGCGCCTTCCACCATGTAGCAGGCCAGTGTCCAGGGGCTACCCGAGAAACCGATCAGCGGCACGCGCTGGCGGCCGTCCTGCACCAGGGCACGGCGGATCTCGCTGACCGCGTCGAACACATAGGCGAGCGAGGCCATGTCCGGCACCGCCAGCTTCTTGACGTCGCCCTCGGTACGCAGGGGATGCGCGAAGCGAGGCCCTTCGCCTTGCGCGAACGACAGGCCCAGGCCCATGGCGTCGGGCACGGTAAGGATGTCGGAGAAGAGGATGGCCGCGTCGAGCGGATAGCGCTCGAGCGGCTGCAGGGTGACTTCGGTCGCGTAGGCCGGGTTCTTGGCCAGGCCGAGGAAGCTGCCGGCGCGAGCGCGCGTGGCGTTGTATTCGGGCAGGTAGCGCCCCGCCTGACGCATCAGCCACAGCGGGGTGTACTCGGTGGGTTGCCGGCGCAGCGCGCGCAGGAAGGTATCGTTCTGCAATGCGGTCATGGTCATCCTCGTAAGACCGCCATTTTACGGGATGGCCAGTCGCTGCCGGCAGTCTTGTGGCTGGCTCGGGACGGCAGGCGTTGCGCGTGGGCTCCGGCAGCCACCCCGCCGGGGCCGTCTGCTCAGATATCCGCCGCCAGTTCCTTGAAGGCCTGCGCGGCGCGGCGCATCCATTCGCGCGCGCGCGGGACATCGGGCTGCAGGCGGGCAAAGCCGTGCGTCATGCCGCTCGCTTCCAGCGTGATCACCGGTGCGCCGTAGCGCACCAGGTAATCGGCATAGGCCAGGCCGTCGTCGCGCAGCACGTCGTGAGCGGCGACCATCACTACGCTGGCCGGCGGCAGGTGCTTCGGCGCGGCGCCCATCAGGTGGATGCGCGTGTCTTCGATGGCAGCGCCTTCGGCGAGGCGCCCGGCACCGATGAATTCTGTCCAGAACCAGGCCATTTCGTCGCGTGTGAGGCCAGGACCATCCGCGAACGCGCGATAGCTTTCGGTCGCCAGCACAGGTGCCGTCACGGGAT
The DNA here is from genome assembly GCA_000955785.1 of Burkholderiaceae bacterium 16. Taxonomy (GTDB): domain Bacteria; phylum Pseudomonadota; class Gammaproteobacteria; order Burkholderiales; family Burkholderiaceae; genus Cupriavidus. Next base: position 22,616 of record JYOD01000124.1, on the reverse strand, counting down.
AGACCAGCAACTGGGCGTTGACCAGGCCCGGACGCGCATGCGCATTGGCCCAGCGCGCCGCCTGCGCCGCCAGGTGGCCGCCCGCGCTGTCGCCGGCCACGGCCAGGAAGCCCGCGTCCAGGCGCAAGCGCACGCGCTGCTCGGCGAACCACAGGACGGCTTCCAGCGCGTCGTCGCAAGGCGCCGGAAATGGAAATTCCGGCGCCAGCCGGTAATCCACGCTCGCGACCGCGCAGCCCGTGTCGGCAGCCAGCAGCGCTGCCACGCTGTGGTGCGTGTCATGCGAGCCGACCACCCAGCCGCCGCCATGGAAGTAGACGATCAGGCGCGGCTCGGCCACGGCCTCGGGCCGGAACAGGCGCGCGGCCAGGGTGCGGCCCGGCAGCGGGATCTCCAGATCGGTGGCAACGATGCCTTCAGGATCCGGCATGATCGAGGTGGCTGCGATCTCGGCGAAGCGTGCGCGGCGGCCCGCCGCATCGGCCGGCGTGGGCAGGCCGGCGTAGCGCTCGGCGAGACGGCGATAGTAGTCGAGGAGCTGGGGATCGATGGCCATGGCTGCTTGCGAGTGGAATTTGTCAGGTTTGTGCTTGACCGGCTAGTGTAGCGGGATCAGGACGCGAGGCGCATCAGCTCGATCTTGCTGCAGCAGTCCTGCACCGCCAGCAGGCCCGCGGCGCTGGCCCGGCCGAAGGCGACGTCATTGACGATGCCGAGCTGAAGCCAGACGCCGCGGGCGCCGATCGCGATGGCGTCCTCGACCACCGGAGGCACGTCGGGGGCGCGACGGAAGATGTCGACCCATTCGATACGCTGCCCCGACTCAGCCAGCACCGCGGCGGCGTCGACCAGGCTGGCGTGGCAGGTTTCCCCCAGGATGCGCTCGCCGGCATGGCGCGGGTTGACCGGCACGATGCGGTAGCCGTGGCGCTGCAGGAAGGTAGCCACTTCGTGACTGGCGCGGTCGGGGTGGTCGGAGAGGCCAACCACAGCCACGGTCTTCATCGCCAGCATGCTTTGTATGGCCTGATGCATCTCGCTCACGTCTGTTCCTTCTCGTTGGGTTCCGGGGATTTGTCGCGGCCGGTGGCAGGCGGGCGGGCACAACTGCCCAGCCGCGCGAAAGGCACCGCCACCTGGTATGCGCCCTGTGCAAACGGCCCTACCGCGTAAGGTGCATAGTGCATTACCAGGCCACCGCGGTACAGGGTAAATGGAGTGCGCGTATCACGCAGGGCTTGCACATCGAGCGCGCCGCGTTCGGGCTCAGCCGCGCCCTGCCGCTTCAGCGCGGCCTGCAGTTCGTCGTTGAGTTTTTGCAGGCAAGCCTCGCCCGGCTGCAGGAGGTCTGCGAGCCGGACAGGCGTATAGACAGACCGGGCAGGCGCCGCGGATGCCGCGGATGCCGCGGATGCCGCGGATGCCGCAGATGCCGCAGATGTGGATTCGGCAGTATCGCGCCGCCAGGTACCGCCGACAAAGTCGAGACTGCCGTGGGCACCGCCGCTATAGCGCCAGGTGGTACGCAGCAGGCTGACGGCGCCGCCGTCGAGGCGCATCAGTTCGATGCCGCTGCGGCATTCGTGCTCGCCCTCACCGCATCCGCTGTCACGCAGCGACGCAATCAGCGCATCGAGTCCAGGGCGGCCAGTCTCCGGAAAGCGTTCGGTAAGTTGTGCGTCTGCCACTTTCACGGTGCGTTCGCGGTAGATCGCTTTGCGGGTCAGCGACAGTGTCTGCCGGCGGGTGCCGTCGATACTCATCCATTGCCCGGTTGCACTCAGCCCATCGGCGGAGACGGTGCCTTCGAAACGTGCACCATCGCGGGGCTCGGGATACTCAGCCGCCGCCTGGACGTCGTAGCGCTCGCGCAGGCTCAGGCGACCCTGCGCTGTCAATTGGCCATCGAGTTGACGAGGTGCAGCGGCAAGCATCGAATCGTAACGGGCCGTTCCTTCGACCCGGTCAGTCCCGGCGCGCGAGAAAATCGTCAGCACTACCTGCACGCCGCCTTCAAGCTCGCCTTGCCACAGCACGCCATTTGGCGCTTGCAGCTCGGCCGCGCAAGCAAGGCCACTAGCAAACAGGGAAGCGGTTGACAGCGCCGCAATGCCAAGCTGGACAAGGCCTCTCGTGGTACGTGCGGGAGCAGGAGCGACGGGGGAAAAAGCTGAGTGAGGCGGCATGGCAATCGATGGCCGAACCGCAAAGCGGATGGCGAGTTCAGCGAAATCTATCGGACCCGCGCCGCGTGGTGATGTTCCCGCCGCCTGGCGGCGGCGCAGATCCAATGCGCGCTAAAACGCCTATTTAGACGCTTTTTTAGTTACCGCGCTTTCAACTTCTTGCAAACCGATACATTTTGTTACTGCCATCCCCAAAAGTTTCCCCCACAATGCTTTAACACAATCAGTTTTGTGAAAGGCGTTCCCTCCCCCAAACAGAAAGGGAGGGCGCATTGAAGAAAGCCTAAGGAAGCATTCCCGCCTAGATTAACCGGATCGCAGACGATGCTGCGGTCGGTGTGCCAGGTTGAGATGATGTTGGCGCGTGCCGGTTCTGGCTGGTTGGATCGTCTGAATGCGATCAATACTGCCCGACCGGATGTTGGACCACCAAGAAAGTGGTTTGCGCCTGTTGGTTGACCTGGACCTTACCCGTTCCTTCGAATTGACCCCTCGAAGGGATTTTCCCGTCCGCGCGGAGCCTCCCCGGCCCGCGCGCTTTTTTTTGTCCTGAGCCGACAGAATAGTCGTTGGGATTCAAAAAAGGCAGCCTCGCGGCTACCTTTTTTTCGCCGCAGCCAAAAAAACAACAGCTGCGGTGGTGCTACTTTTTCTTACCGTTTCCGACGCAGGCGCGCAATGGCAGCCAGTTGCGCAGTAGCAACAGCCAGTTCGCCTTGCGCACGTGCCAGGTCGAGATCGCTGCTCTGGTTCTGCATCAGCTCCTCGGCGGCGCGCTTGGCTGCCTGCGCCTTGGCTTCGTCGAGGTCGCCGCCGCGGATCGCGGTGTCCGCCAGCACGGTGACGTGCTTGGGCTGGACTTCGAGAATCCCGCCGGCCACGAACACGAACTCTTCGCTGCCGTCTTCCTTCTCGATGCGCACCGCGCCCGGCTGGATACGCGTAATCAGCGGCGTATGGCCCGGCAGGATACCCAGCTCGCCCGACTCGCCCGGCAGCGCCACGAACTTCGCCTGACCGGAGAAGATCGACGATTCGGCGCTGACGACGTCTACAAGAATGGTTGCCATGTGAATTCCTTTAGTCCCTGAAAGCTTCGGCTTCCCGTTGCCAGGAAGCAAGTATTCCGCCCTCAGCCTGAGCGCGGCCGCCGCCGACATTGCTGTCCACGGCAACCGCCACTACAACGCTGAAAGCGAAAGACGCCGCTTACTGGAGCTTCTTGGCCTTCTCGAAGGCTTCGTCGATCGAACCGACCATGTAGAACGCTTGCTCCGGCAGGTGATCGCACTCGCCGTCCACCAGCATCTTGAAACCACGGATGGTTTCCTTCAGCGGCACGTACTTGCCCGGCGAACCCGTGAACACTTCCGCAACGTGGAAGGGCTGCGACAGGAAACGCTGGATCTTACGAGCGCGGGACACAGCCTGCTTGTCTTCCGGCGACAGTTCGTCCATGCCCAGAATCGCGATAATGTCGCGCAATTCCTTGTAGCGCTGCAGCGTTTGCTGAACGCGGCGGGCCACGTCATAGTGCTCCTGACCCACGACTTGCGGGTCGAGCTGACGCGAGGTCGAGTCGAGCGGATCGACGGCGGGGTAGATACCCAGCGCGGCGATGTCACGCGACAGCACGACGGTCGAGTCCAGGTGCAGGAAGGTGGTAGCAGGCGACGGGTCGGTCAAGTCATCCGCAGGCACGTACACGGCCTGGATCGACGTGATCGAGCCGGTCTTGGTCGAGGTGATGCGCTCTTGCAGCTTACCCATTTCCTCGGCCAGCGTCGGCTGGTAACCCACTGCGGAAGGCATACGGCCCAGCAGTGCGGACACTTCGGTACCGGCCAGCGTGTAGCGGTAGATGTTGTCGACGAAGAACAGGATGTCACGGCCTTCGTCGCGGAACTTCTCGGCCATGGTCAGGCCGGACAGTGCCACGCGCAGACGGTTGCCCGGCGGCTCGTTCATCTGGCCGAACACCATGGCCACCTTGTCGAGAACGTTCGAGTCCTTCATTTCGTGGTAGAAGTCGTTCCCTTCACGGGTACGCTCGCCCACGCCGGCGAACACCGACAAACCGCTGTGCTGCTTGGCGATATTGTTGATGAGCTCCATCATGTTCACGGTCTTGCCAACGCCGGCGCCACCGAACAGGCCAACCTTACCGCCCTTTGCGAACGGGCAGACCAGGTCGATCACCTTGATGCCGGTTTCCAGCAGGTCGACCGAAGGCGACAGTTCGTCGAACTTCGGAGCCTTCTGGTGGATGCCGCGCCGCTCATCCGATGCGATCGGGCCGGCATCGTCGATGGGACGACCCAGCACGTCCATGATGCGGCCCAGGGTGCCTTGACCAACCGGCACCGAGATCGCGGCGCCGGTGCTCTTCACCGCCATGCCGCGGCGCAGGCCGTCCGACGAACCCAGGGCAATGGTTCGCACCACGCCGTCACCCAGCTGTTGCTGCACTTCGAAGGTCAGGCCCTTCTCGGCGAACGAGGCTTCGTTGCTCTCTTCCAGCACGAGCGCGTCGTACACCTTCGGCAGCGCGTCGCGGGGGAACTCGATGTCCACCACGGCGCCAATACACTGCACAATATTTCCGATACTCATTTCGTATCTCCGATAGCTTGAATACTTGACGCCTTAGACGGCTGCGGCACCGCTGACGATTTCCGACAGTTCCTTGGTGATCGCTGCCTGACGGGTCTTGTTGTAGACCAGTTGCAGTTCGCCGATCACGTTCTTGGCATTGTCGGATGCAGCCTTCATGGCCACCATGCGCGCCGACTGCTCGGACGCCATGTTTTCGGCCACGGCCTGGTACACCAGCGCTTCGACGTAGCGGACCAACAATTCTTCCACCACGGTCTGGGCGTCGGGCTCGTAGATGTAATCCCACGAGTAGGCGCGCTTTTCATCTTCGGTCTGGGCAAACTTGTCGGCGGGGAGCGGCAGCAGCTGCTCCACCATCGGCTCCTGCTTCATCGTATTGATGAACTTGGTGTAAGCCAGGTACACAGCATCCACCTCACCATTGGTGTAGGCGTCGAGCTGGACCTTGATCGCACCGATCAGTTTTTCCAGATGCGGGGTGTCACCGAGCTGCACCACGTGCGAAACGACCTTGGCGCCGATGCGGCCCAGGAACTGCATGCCCTTGGAACCAATGGCGGTGCTCTGCACCTGCACGCCGCGGCCTTGCAGGTCACGCAGCTCATTGGTCACCGCGCGCAGCACGTTCGTGTTCATGCCACCGCACAGCCCCTTGTCGGTCGTCACCACGATCATGCCGACGCGCTTGATGTCGCGCGCCACCATGAAGGGATGCTTGAACTCGGGGTTGGCTGAAGCCAGGTGCGCCGCGATATTGCGCACTTTCTCGGCGTAAGGACGGGCGTTACGCATCCGTTCCTGCGCCTTGCGCATCTTGGACGCGGCGACCATCTCCATCGCCTTGGTGATCTTGCGCGTGTTTTGCACGCTCTTGATCTTGGTTCGAATTTCTTTCGTTCCGGCCATATCTTCCTCTCCATTCGTGCTGCGGCGGCACCGTCATGGCAACGGTGCCGGCGCAGTTTCGTGGAATTGCGCAGTTAGAACGCGGCGGACTTCTTGAAATCCTCGATCGCGGCACGCAGCGCGGCTTCATCTTCCTTCGACAGATCCTTGGTATCTTCGATGCGGTTGATGAGGTCGGCGTACTTGGTCTTCAGATGGTCGTGCAGGCCCTTCTCGAACGCGAGAATGTCCTTCACTTCCACGTTGTCGAGGAAGCCGTTGTTGGCTGCGTACAGCGACGCGGCCAGCTGCCACACCTGCAGCGGCAGGTATTGAGCCTGCTTGAGCAGTTCGGTCACGCGGCGGCCGCGCTCGAGCTGCTTGCGGGTGGCATCGTCCAGGTCGGAAGCGAACTGCGCGAACGCAGCCAGTTCACGATACTGGGCCAGGTCGGTACGGATACCGCCGGACAGCTTCTTGATGACCTTGGTCTGGGCGGCACCACCAACGCGCGACACCGAGATACCGGCGTTGATTGCGGGGCGGATACCTGCGTTGAACAGGTCGGTTTCCAGGAAGATCTGGCCGTCGGTGATCGAGATCACGTTGGTCGGCACGAAGGCGGACACGTCGCCAGCCTGCGTTTCGATCACGGGCAGCGCGGTCAGCGAGCCGGTCTTGCCGGTCACGGCACCCTTGGTGAACTTTTCGACGTAGTCGGCGTTCACGCGGGCTGCGCGCTCGAGCAGACGCGAGTGCAGGTAGAACACGTCGCCGGGGTAGGCTTCGCGGCCCGGCGGGCGGCGCAGCAGCAGCGACACCTGGCGGTAGGCCCAGGCTTGCTTGGTCAGGTCGTCATAGACGATCAGCGCGTCTTCGCCGCGGTCGCGGAAGTACTCGCCCATCGTGCAGCCGGCGTAGGCAGCCAGGTACTGCATGGCGGCGGAGTCCGAAGCCGTTGCTGCAATCACGATGGTGTACTCCATCGCGCCCAGCTCTTCGAGCTTGCGCACCACGTTGTTCACGGTCGAAGCCTTCTGACCGATTGCCACGTAGACGCAGAAAACGCCCTTGCCCTTCTGGTTGATGATGGCGTCGACAGCGACGGCGGTCTTGCCGGTCTGGCGGTCGCCAATGATCAGCTCGCGCTGGCCACGGCCAATCGGCACCATCGCGTCGATCGACTTCAGGCCGGTCTGCACCGGCTGGCTAACCGACTGGCGTGCGATCACGCCAGGGGCAACCTTCTCGATCACGTCAAATTCCTTGGCGTTGATCGGACCCTTGCCGTCGATCGGCTGGCCCAGCGTGTTGACCACGCGGCCCAGCAGTTCCTTGCCAACCGGCACTTCCAAAATGCGGCCGGTGCACTTGACCGGGTCGCCTTCCGAAATGTGTTCGTAGTCGCCCAGCACCACGGCGCCGACAGAGTCGCGCTCGAGGTTCAGCGCGAGGCCGAAGGTGTTACCGGGAAATTCCAGCATCTCGCCCTGCATCACGCCGGACAGGCCGTGCACGCGGCAGATACCATCGGTCACGGAAATCACCGTGCCGGTGTTGCGCACTTCAGCGTCAGCGCCAAGACCCGAGATGCGGGACTTGATCAGCTCGCTGATTTCTGAGGGGTTCAGTTGCATCACAATGCTCCTAATTCTTCAATCCGTCGGCCGGTATGCGCGCTTACGCGCATCATGCGGTCAGCGCCACTTGCATTGCTGCCAGGCGCGCACGCACGGAGGTGTCGAGCACTTCGTCGCCGACCTTGACGCGCACGCCGCCAATCAGCGACGGGTCCACCGCAACCGAGGGCTGCAGCTTGCGGCCGAACTTGCGTTCGAGCGCGGCGACGAGGTCGGTCAGGGTTGCGCCCTCGATAGGGAAGGCACTCGTGATCTCGACATCTGCCGACCCTTCACGGTCGTTCTTGAGCGCATGGAACTGCTCGGCGATTTCCGGCAATACCGACAGGCGGTGGTTAGCCGCCAGCAGGTTGACGAAGCGCTTGGCCTCGTCGTTGACCGGAGACTTCAGGGCCGACAGGAACAGTGCGATCAGCTTGTCGCCTTGCACGTTCGGATCGCCAGCCACCGCCTTCATGTCGGGATTGGCGGCAACTTGCCCCATTTCCGACACCAGCTCGGACCATGCATCCAGATTGCCGCTCGACTCGGTCGCGACGCGGAAGAGCGCCTCTGCGTAGGGACGGGCAATGGTTGCGGTTTCAGCCATGATTAGAGCTCAGCCTTGAGTTGATTGAGCAGATCCGCGTGGACCTGCGCGTTCACTTCGCGCTTGAGGATCTGCTCGGCACCCTTGACGGCCAGCACGGCGACCTGGTCGCGCAATTGCTCGCGCGCACGGGTGACTTGCTGTTCGGCTTCGGCCTTGGCCTGGGCAATGATGCGTGCGGCTTCTGCCTGGGCGTTCTGCTTGATCTCGTCAGCCGTCAGCTGGGCGCGCTTCTCGGCGTCGGCGACGCGTTGAGCACCTTCGGTGCGGGCTTCGGCCAGGGCCTGGTCCACACGCTTGTTGGCGAGTTCGAGCTCAGCCTTGCCCTTTTCGGCAGCGGCGAGGCCATCGGCGATCTTCTTTGCGCGTTCGTCGAGCGCCTTCACCAGCGGCGGCCAAATAAATTTGGCAACTACCCACCACAGGATGAAGAACACGACCATCTGCGCAAAAAACGTTGCGTTCAGATTCATGGTGTGTTCCTTTCGGTAATCAAACTACAGATAAATGCGCAAGGGCGGCCAGGCTAAGTGGCCCGCGCCGCCCGTCAGCATCATGCAGACCGAAAAGAATTACTTGATGACAGCCAGCAGCGGGTTGGCGAATGCGAACAGCATTGCAACGCCCACGCCGATCAGGAATGCCGCATCGATCAGGCCAGCCAGCAGGAACATCTTGGTTTGCAGCGGGTTCATCAGTTCAGGCTGACGTGCGCACGCTTCGATGTACTTGCCACCCATCAGGGCGATACCCAGGCAGGCGCCGATTGCGCCCAGACCGATGATGATGCCGATACCGATGGCGGTCAGACCCTGGATGTTGGCGAGATATGCTTGCATGACTACTCCTTTAATTGAGAAGAGACTTAGAACCAAAAAACCGAAAAACCGAAAATCTAAAAATCAGTGGTGATCGTGTGCCTGGCCGATGTACACCAGCGTCAGCATCATGAAAATGAAGGCCTGGAGCAGAACGATCAGGATGTGGAAGATCGCCCATACCGTACCGGCCAGCACATGACCGACGAAGCCCAGCGCGGAAAGGTCCGCACCAAACGTCCAGATGGAACCTAGCAGCGCGATCAGCAGGAACACCAGTTCGCCGGCGTACATGTTGCCGAACAACCGCATGCCCAGCGAAACCGCCTTGGCCAGGAATTCGATCAGGTTCAGGATCAGGTTGAACGGGGCCAGGTACCACTTGGCGCCGAACGGGGCCGAAAGCAGTTCGTGAGCAAAACCGCCCGCACCCTTGATCTTGAAGCTGTAATAAATCATCAGAACCAGTACCGCACACGACATGCCCAGGGTGCCGTTCAGGTCGGCCGTGGCAACCGCGCGATGGTGCGGGAGGTGGATGTGGAAGATGCCCAGCAAGCCGTTCAGGCCGGTGACCCAGTCGACCGGGATCAAGTCGATGGCGTTCATCACCGTGATCCAACAGAACACCATCAGTGCCAGCGGGGCGATGAAGGAACGGTCGCCGTGGATGATGCCCTTGGCCTGGTCGTCGACCATTTCGACGATCATTTCGACGAAAGCCTGGAAGCGGCCCGGCACGCCGGGGGTGGCACGGCGGGCAGCGGCGTACAGGAACGCCACGGCGATGAAGCCACACAGCACCGACCAGAACACGGTGTCGTAGTTGATCACGCTGAAGTCAACGACGGAGGCTTGCTTGCCGCCAACCGTGTTGAGGTTCTGCAAGTGTTCGGCGATATAGCCGGAGGGGGTGAGGGCCTGTTCGGCGCCTTGAGCAGCTGACATGTCGAAACGAACCGTAATATTGCGAAACCAGTTGCCGGCATTCTTGCCGGTACGCTTCTTGCACCGCCTTCAGCATGATTTGCTGGTCACCGCGGGCAAGCTCGTTTGAACCTTATCTGCGCCGCGCTTCACTGTTGTGACGCGCCACGCCAAAAAACTCTTGATATTCTGTTTTCGTGCCCCACTTCGACGGGAAGCACACTTATTCGATCTACTGCGCCTGGCCACCTTTCCCTGAGGCACACCCTCAGCGAATCGCCAGCGCCACCCAGTAGGTCTTGAGCGCAAGCAGGAACGTGACCAGCATCGGAACCCAGCGCAACTCGCCGTACAGCACCACCACCAGCACAAACAGTGCTGCGGTGGCAAACACCTTGATCGCCTCGCCGACCACAAGCCCGCTGATCGAGGGACGCTCGCGCGACATCCAGAGGCGCAAGGCGAAGAAGCCGCTGGGCACGAAACATACCGTGCCACCAAATAGTGCGGACCAACCCGCCGCCCCGGCGTTGCCGCCGGCAAACAGTCGCCAGGCAATGGCCGACAAAACAGTAACCGCCACCTGCGCCAGCACGACCCTGCCAGGCGTCATGCGTGAAGGGCGCAGCGCGCGCTCGCCGAACAGCGTTTCCGCCTCGACGCGCGACAGCGGATCGACCGCCTCTTCCTCGCGCTCCGCCTCGTCGTCTTCCCAGGTTTCCCAGGCTGCATTACGTGCGACTTTAGGTGCGTTACGCGGCTGCCGGTCTTTATCCTGACCAGCATCATGACGATCTGAAACCACCTGCGTATTGCCTCTGCTTGTTGTTTAATCCGACCCGGAACTTTTCTGGACCGGCCGGAATTCAAACCGCACGATTTTACGAGGAATGCACCATGCGAGTCAATCTGCTTACAGACTCCTTGCAACAGTCCGCATTCCGCTTGCAATCTCCACGCGCCCATAGTGCGCGCACGACCGACTGCATCCAATAACGCGCCAGGTAATTGAAGCGCCTTGGGACAGCAGCGCACCATGGTCGTTTAACGCCCTTGCGTGGCGCTTACGAAGGGATCGTCGCGGCCGGCCCGTGGCACTAAAACCACGCAGCCCGGCCGTTAATCGCGCACTATTTTTGGGAAGCCCACTCAGGCGGGAGACTGGCTCTCGCCGGGCTCGCGCAGGCGTGTCAGCACACCGTCGAGCGCATCGTTGCTGGTGAAGTGAATGGTGAGCTGGCCTTTGCCGCGCGTGCCCAGCTTGATCTGCACGGGCAAGCCAAGCACGTCGGATAGTTCTTCCTCAAGGCGCGTCACGTCGCGCGCCGGCGCGCCGTTATTTGGTTTCTGCAACCTCAGGTCCAAGGGCTTGAGGGTGGAGGCTACCAGCTTTTCGGTCTCGCGCACCGACAATCGTTTATTAATGATCTGATTGGCGAGCGTGATCTGGTTGGCGCCGTCGACGGACAGCAACGCGCGCGCGTGCCCCATGTCGAGATCGCCCGCCATCAGCATGGTCTGTACCGGCTGGGCGAGGTTCAGCAGGCGCAGCAGGTTGGATACCGCGCTGCGCGAGCGCCCTACCGATTCCGCCGCCTGCTCATGCGTGAAATTGAACTCGCGCACCAGGCGCATGATGCCTTGCGCTTCTTCCAGCGGATTGAGGTCTTCGCGCTGGATATTCTCGATGAGCGCCATCGCGGCGGCGGCTTCGTCTGCCACGTCCTTGACCAGCACCGGCACCTCGTCGAGCCCGGCGATCTTGGAGGCGCGGAAGCGCCGCTCCCCTGCAATGATCTCGTAGCGATCCGGCTCGGCCACGCGACGCACCAGGATGGGCTGCATCAGACCCTGGGAGCGGATGCTCGCGGCCAGCTCCTGCAACGCGCCCTCATCCATGCGCGTGCGCGGCTGGTATTTGCCGGGCTGGAGCTGATCCAGACGCAGCACCGAAGGCGCGCCCTCCTGCTTGACGGCATCGACAATTTCGGCCGGCCCACCCAGCAGGGCTTCCAGTCCGCGGCCCAGGCCCTTCTTCTTCACGGTGCTCATCTCGGTATCCTGTATACGTGAATCTCAGGCCCGGCGCTTAGCCGAGTTGCTTGACGCGCGCGATCATTTCCGCGCCGAAGTCGAGGTAAGCCTTGGCGCCCTTGGAGGACGGATCGAAGGCCACGCCGGGTACGCCGTAGGACGGTGCTTCCGCCAGCCGCACATTGCGCGGGATGACGGTCTTGAACACCTTCTCGCCGAAATGCGATTCAAGCTGGGCTGACACCTGCTGCTGCAATGTCACACGTGGATCAAACATCACACGAAGCAAGCCGATCACCTTCAGGTCGCGATTGAGGTTGGCGTGCACCTGCTTGATGGTGTTGACGAGATCGGACAGCCCTTCCAGCGCGAAGTACTCGCATTGCATCGGCACGATTACGCCGTTGGCCGCGCAGAGGCCGTTGAGGGTCAGCAGGGAGAGCGAGGGCGGGCAATCGATCAGCACGAAATCGTACTCGTCATCGACTTCGGCAAGGGCGTTCTTGAGTCGGCGCTCACGCTGATCCAGCTCGACCAGCTCCACTTCCGCACCGGCCAGTTCACGGTTGGCAGGCAACACATCGTACTTGCCGGACTCGGAGTGCTGGCGCGCCTGTTTCACCGTGGACAGCCCAACCAGCACCTGATAGACGCTGTGTTCGAGCGACTGCTTGTCGATGCCGGATCCCATCGAGGCGTTGCCCTGGGGATCGAGGTCGACTAGCAGCACGCGCTGGTCCTGTGCCGCCAGGCCGGCGGCAAGGTTCACCGTGGTGGTGGTCTTGCCGACGCCGCCCTTCTGGTTTGCGATCACGAATACCTTGGCCATAAGCTCCTGCTGCTCCTGCTTGATTTCAACCTGCCGGGGGTGGGCGCCGGCGACAACCACCGGCCGGGTCAGCGGCGCGACAGCACCACCAGGTGACGCTCTGCGTCCAGCTCCGGCACGGTCAGGCGCGGTATTGCCTCGACCTGCCACTGTGCCATCAGCCCGGCCGCTTCCATGCGATCGATCTCGGGCTGGGGATAAACGCCCTTCATTGCTATCAGCTTGCCGCCCGGCGCCAGTAGGTGGCCGGCGAGCGAGACGAAATCGCTCAGCTCGGCAAATGCGCGCGAGGTGATCACCGCATAGCCCTTGTTGTCCTCCAGCTTCTCGACCGGCCCCCAATGGGCAGCGGCATTGGACAATCCGAGCTGTGCCCGACACTGCGTGAGGAAGGCTGTCTTCTTTTGCACGATGTCGACCATCAGCACCGATACATCGGGACAGGCGATGGCAAGCGGCAGGCCGGGCATGCCGCCGCCCGAACCCACGTCGAGCACCCGGCGGCGCGCGCCCTCCTCCACCACGGCGGCGCGTGCCGCCTCCGCCAGCGCCGGCACGGCGGCCAGCGAATCCAGCATGTGGTGGGTGACCATCTCGTCGGGATGACGGATGGCGGTCAGGTTATAGACGCCGTTCCATTTGCGCAGCAGCGCGAGGTAGGCAAACAACTGGTCGATCTGTGGCGCGGGGAGAACCAGCCCGATGGCGGACAGGCCGGCTTCCAGCCGACGGCGCTGGTCGGCATCGTCCACGGCGGCGTAACGTTGGTTCCTCACTCAGGCGGCCTCTTGGCTGGAGCCGGACTTGGTGCGCCCCATGCCCTTTTTCTTCAGATGGACCAGCAGCAGTGAAATCGCCGCCGGCGTCACGCCGGAAATGCGCGATGCCTGGCCGAGCGTCTCCGGCCGGTGCTGGTTCAGTTTCTGGCCGACCTCAATGCCCAGGCCTCGCACTTCGGTGTAATCGAAGTCTTCTGGCAAGCGGGTGGATTCGTTGGCTTCCAGCTTATCCACCTCCGCAGCCTGGCGTGCGATGTAGCCGTGATACTTGATGCCGATCTCGATCTGCTCGCAAATCTGCTCGACCAGCAGGGGATCGGTATCCAGCGGCTGGGCCGGCGCGAACTTGCCATCTTGCAGTGCCATCAGTGCGTCGTACGTAACGGCCGGACGGCGCAGCAGGTCGGCGAGGTTGTACTCGCGCTCGATCGCCTTGCCGAGCAGCGGCACCGCATCCGCCTCGGGCAGCAGGCTCGGATTGACCCAGGTCCCCTTCAGTCGCTCTGTTTCACGTGAAACAGCGTCACGCTTCCGGTTAAATGCATTCCAACGCACATCATCGACAACGCCGAGCGCCCGACCAGCTTCGGTCAGTCGCATATCGGCATTATCTTCGCGCAGGCTCAAACGGAACTCCGCGCGGCTGGTGAACATTCGGTACGGTTCCGAGACCCCGCGGGTGATCAGATCATCGACCAGAACCCCGAGATAGGCCTGGTCCCGCCGGGGAGTCCAGGCTTCGCGCTCCTTCACGAAGCACCCGGCATTGATACCGGCCAACAGGCCCTGGGCCGCCGCCTCCTCGTAACCGGTGGTGCCGTTGATCTGGCCCGCGAAGAACAGCCCGCGGATCGCCTTGGACTCCAGCGAGGCCTTCAGGGCACGGGGATCGAAGTAGTCGTACTCGATGGCGTACCCTGGGCGCAGGATATGCGCGTTCTCCATGCCACGGATCGAGTGCACCAAGGCGAGTTGCACGTCGAACGGCAGACTGGTCGAGATCCCGTTGGGATAGAACTCGTTGGTCGTCAGCCCTTCCGGCTCCAGGAAAATCTGGTGGCTGTCCTTGCTGGCGAAGCGGTGGATCTTGTCTTCGATGCTGGGGCAGTAGCGCGGCCCTACCCCCTCGATCACGCCGGTGTACATTGGCGAACGATCGAGGCCGCCGCGGATGATGTCGTGGGTACGGCTATTGGTATGCGTGATCCAGCACGGCAATTGCTGCGGGTGCTGTTCGGCACGGCCAAGGAAAGAGAACACCGGCACCGGGTCGAGATCCCCGGGCTGCTTCTCCATCACCGAAAAGTCGATGGTGCGGCCATCGATGCGCGGAGGCGTGCCGGTCTTCAGGCGGCCCTGAGGCAGCTTGAGCTCCTTCAGCCGCGCGGACAGCGATACCGACGCAGGATCGCCAGCGCGGCCGCCGGTGTAGTTATCCAGTCCTACATGAATCTTGCCGTCGAGGAAGGTGCCGGCGGTCAGCACAATCGCACGCGCTCGGAAGGTGATGCCAACCTGAGTGACGGCACCGACCACGCGGTCGCCCTCCACCACGAGGTCGTCCACGGCCTGCTGGAATAGCATCAGGTTAGGCTGGTTTTCCAGCCGGGTGCGAATCGCCTTGCGATACAGCACGCGGTCGGCCTGGGCGCGGGTGGCGCGAACGGCCGGGCCCTTGCTGGAATTCAGGATGCGGAACTGAATGCCCGACTCATCCGTGGCAGCCGCCATGGCGCCGCCCATTGCGTCCACTTCCTTGACGAGATGACCCTTGCCAATGCCACCGATCGACGGATTGCAGCTCATCTGGCCAAGGGTCTCGATGTTATGGCTCAGCAGCAGCGTCTGGCAGCCCATACGAGCCGCGGCGAGCGCAGCTTCCGTGCCGGCGTGGCCGCCGCCAACAACAATGACATCGAATTCTTTTGGGTAAAGCATGGAGGCACCTCCTCCGGGAGGCTGGCGGGAAATGAATCGGGATGCCGAATTATAGCGGCATTCGCTGTGGCGTCCCTGCGCCGCAGCATGTTTCACGTGAAACATGCCGCATGAATAACTCGGGTGTGTTCCACGTGAAACAAAAAAGCCGGGCTCGATGGCCCGGCTTGGATACTGACTGGATTAACGTCTACGCGTCATGCCCCACCCTGCTCTCGCAAGTAGCTGGCAATGCGTTCGACCAGTCGGCCCAGATCCGCCTGAAGCTGGCCGAACCCAGCGCTGCGCTCGCGCGTCACCTCATCCATATATAGCGGTCGGCGAATCTCGATCTGCAGGCTGTTACGCCGCTCGGCGGGACGCCCAATTTGCGCTATCAGTTGCACGCCCTTGTACGGATCGTTGCGCGCCACCGTATAGCCGAGCGCCCGCAATTCGGATTCCACTAGCGCGACAAAATCCGGCTCGCAGGTCGTGCCGTCGCGATCGCCCAGCACGAAGTCCGCCAGTGGATGCGGACTCTGAATCTTGAGCCGCTCATAGGCATTGTTCGGCATCGAGTGCAGGTTCAGATGCCACACCGCACCGAAGCGCTGGTAGGCCTCCTCCACCGCCGCTGATAGTGCCTGATGGTAAGGGCGGTAGTATCGATCGATCCGGCCGCGTACCTCTTGCAGCGAGAGCTTGCGGTCGTAGATCCGTGTGGCCGCATCCACATTGCGCCAGATCAGTCCATAGCCCAGGCGCGTCTTTTCACCTGGCGCCAGCGGCTCAGGCCAGGTGTCATCCAGCAGTTCGGGATCCAGATCGTCAAGCGTACGATTGGGATCGATATAGACGCGGGGGAAATTCGCGGCGATCAGCGTGCCACCGATCCGCGGCACGGCTTCCCACAGCGATTCCACGTGGGTGTCCTCGCCGCTCCGAAGACGCTGCAGTGGGATGGCCGCACCGAAGTCCTGCGGGTAGCACGTGCCGCTGTGCGGCGAATCGCAAACCAGCGGCAAGGCCTGAGCCTGCGGCGCGGACTGGACAAAGGGTTCGAAGCTATCGTTCATGCCATCAATCCAGTTTGATATTGGCGGCCTTGGCGACGCGCGCATAGCGCGTCATGGCCTGCTGGATCTGTACCTTGAAGCCATCCGGCGTGGTCGGCACGAGCGTGCCGCCGGACTCTTCCACCTTGCGCTTGAACTCCGGGTTCTGCATGGCTTTGTGGATGGCGCGGTTGAGCTTCTCGACGATAGACGGCGGCGTGCCCGCAGGTGCCACGATGCCGAACCAGCCGCCATCCCCCATCTCCTTGTAGCCCAGTTCCGCGTAGGTCGGGACGTTGGGCAGTAGCGGCGAACGAGCGGAGCCCAGCACGGCGAGCGGGCGCAGCCGCCCGGATTTCACGTGGGGCAGCGCGGACGACAAGTTGTCGGTGATGGCACTGACCTGCCCCGCCACCGCATCGTTGAGTCCCAGACCGGCGCCCTTGTACGGTACGTGCAACAGGTCGATCTTGGCCAGCATCTTGAAGTTCTCGATATTCACATGACCCAGGGAGCCCGCACCTGGCGAAGCAACGCTGTACTTGCCGGGGTTGGCACGGGCCAGGGCAACGAACTCCTGCATGGTCTTGGCCGGTACGCTGGGATGCACCGCGAACACGCTGGGGACCGCCATCACATTGGTGACCGGCGCGAAATCCTTGATCGGGTCGTAATTCAGCTTGGGGTACACGGCCGGGTTGGAACCGTGCGTGCTGACGGTAGCCATGCCGATGGTGTATCCATCCGGTGCCGAGCGCGCAACCTGCTCCATGCCGAGCGAGCCACCGGCACCGCCCTTGTTCTCCACCACGATCGGCTGCCCCAACTCGCGGCCACCGAACTCCGCCACCAGGCGCGCCGACAGGTCCGTCGAACCGCCCGCCGCAAAAGGTACGACCAGGCGGATCGGGTGGTTCGGATAGTTGGCCTGCGCGAACGCGCCGCCGGCGGCGGAGACGCTGGCGCACGCCGCCAGGCAGGACAGGACGAAATGCCGGCGCGGCAAACTGGCTCGGATCATGAGGGGTTTTCTCCTTGGCGTTATGTGGGAAGGTGGCCAAGTGTCGGCAGTTTACCGGGTCCGCACAAACGACTATATTGCACGCTTGCATTACCAAAGCTCATTCTCGGCTCCCCCCTTCTCCCATGCGGCTACGCTCGCCCTCGATGTCCGAACTGCATGCCTTTGCCGCCGCGGCGCGACTGGGCAGCTTTACGCGTGCGGCGGAGGATCTTTGTGTCACCCAGGGGGCGATCAGCCGTGCCATCGCCCGTCTCGAATCGCACTTCGGCCAGCCCCTTCTCCAACGCAATGCGCATCGCCTGACCCTGACCGATGCCGGCCGCCAGCTGCTCGACTCAGTAGCCGGCCCGCTGGCAGTCATCGAGAACGCCAGCGCCGCCCTGCTCTCTCGCGACCGTCAGCATCACCTCACGCTGTCCGCCGTGCCCACGCTGGCCAGCGTATGGCTGATACCGAGGCTGCCGGATTTCCACCGCCGCCACCCCGAGATCCGCCTGGACTTCGTGCCCTACCGGCGTAACGAGGACTTCTCAGGCCCGGCGCCAGATGCCGCAATCCTCGCCGGCGCCCCGGACCGCTGGCCGGGCCTGCAATGCGACTACGTGATCGGCAGCGAGATGGTACCCATCTGCCATCCCGACCGGGCCCGCGCCCGCCATGAGTCTGGACGATGGTCCCAACCGGCAGAACTGCTCGAGGAACCCTTGCTCTACCACACCACCGCCCCGGCCAACTGGCAGCACTGGCTGTGTGCGGCAGGCGTACCCAGTGCTGCGCCCGCGCTTGCCACGGGCTTCGACCAGGTCTCGATTCTGGTCCAGGCGGTCAAGGCGGACATGGGAGTGGCCGTGTTGCAGCGCTGTCTGGTACGGGACGAGATCGCCGCAGGGCGCGTAGTGGCGCCGTTTGATTTGCCGATCAGGCTGACGCGGGGGTACTTCCTGTGTGCGCCGAGGGAGAGGCGGGACCATCCCGCATTTGCCAAGTTTCGTGCGTGGCTACTTGGCATGGCAGCGCAAGATCCCGACGTGCTGCAGGCCAACCATGAAAATTCACCGAATAAATAATAGAAGGCAATATTCTGGAAATTTCGCTTATTCAGCGAATAGCTAATCCTATTGCAGTGCCTTGATATTTATACGAAGAATTTAATTCAGATAAATATTTGCCATGACATTCTTATCATAGATACGTAGCGTACCTATCGCTGCGCTAACCCTGCATCACGAATACTGCTGCACGGAATCGGCCACTGACGATCCAGCCCACAAATAATAATGGCGGGCAATGCCCGCCATTATTCGTAGTATGAATCCAGGCAATCGATAGGGCCTAGGCCGCCTTCTTCGCCAGCCCCAGGTACGTCTCGATCACCTTCGGATTCGCCGCCAGTTCCGCCGCCGGCCCCTCCATCGCGATATCCCCCGTCTCAATCACATACCCATAGTCGGCCACCTGCAGCGCCGCGCGCGCGTTCTGCTCGATCAGCAGCGTCGCCACACCGGTTTTGCGCAGGTCGTTGATGATGTGGAAGATCTCCTTCACGATCAGCGGCGCCAGCCCGAGGCTCGGCTCGTCCAGCATCAGCAGTTGCGGCTTGGCCATCAGCGCGCGGCCCACCGCCAGCATCTGGCGCTCGCCGCCGGACAGCGTGCCGGCATCCTGCTTCGCCCGCTCCTTCAGGCGCGGGAACAAGCCGTAGACCACCTCCATCTGGTCGAGGAAGTTCTTTTCCCCGGCGCGCTTGCGGCGATACGCACCCAGCACCAGGTTGTCCGCCACGCTCATCGAGCCGAACAGCTCGCGCTTCTCCGGCACCAGGCACATGCCACGCGCCACGCGGCCCTCCACCGGTATCCCGGCGAGGTCGTGGCCGAGATAGGTCACCGCGCCGGCCGAGGAGCCGCTCACCGGCAGCGCCCCCATGATCGCGTTGAGCATGGTGGACTTGCCCGCGCCGTTGGGGCCGATCACCGTGACGATCTTGCCCGCCTCCACTTTCAGGTTGGCGCCGTGCACCGCTTCGACCTTGCCGTAGCGCACGTGGAGGTCTTTCACTTCGAGGATCAGGCTCATTGTCTTTTCCTTACTCCACGCCGCCGAGATAGGCTTCGAGCACCGCCGGGTTCTTCTGCACGTCCTCGGGCACACCTTCCGCGATGCGCGTACCAAATTCCATCACCACCAGGCGGTCGGTCAGATTCATCACGAAGTCCATGTCGTGCTCGACCAGCAGCACGCTCATGCCCTCGCCCTTGAGCTTCTTCAGCAGTTCCGCGAGCGCCTGCTTTTCCTTGTAGCGCAGCCCCGCCGCGGGTTCATCCAGCAGCAGCAGCGCGGGGTCGCAGCACAGCGCGCGGGCGATTTCCAGGATGCGTTGCTGACCCAGCGCGAGGCTCCCGGCCTCCATGTACATGCAGTCGGCCAGCCCCACGCGTTCGAGCTGGCGCGCGGCCTCGTGCAATAGCTTCGCCTCTTCGTTCTGGTTCATGCGCAGGATCGCCGCGGTCACGCCGCCCTGCGCGGCGAAGTCGCCACGCAAGTGCGCGCCGATCGCCACGTTCTCCAGCACCGTCATGGTCGGCAGCAGATGCACGTGCTGGAAGGTGCGTCCGATGCCGCGCTTGACGATCTCGCGCGACGGCAGCCCGGAGATCTGCTCGCCACGATAGAGCACCTCGCCGCGCGTGGCGGGCAGCACGCCGGTGACGAGGTTGAAGGTGGTGGACTTGCCCGCGCCGTTGGGACCGATCAGGCCGATGATCTCGCCGGCGCGCACCTGGAAGCTGACGTCATTGACCGCCACCAGCCCGCCGAACTCCTTGCGCGCGGCCTTCACATCAAGGATCAGCTCGCCGGCCTGCGGCTTCGCCCGCAATGGCAACCGCTCGGCCTGCTCCGGCGCCGACACCGGCGGCCCGCTCGGGAACAGCTTCTTGATAAAGGGCCAGATGCCATCGCGCGCGTACTGCAGCAGCAGCACCATCAGCACGCCGAACACGATGGTTTCGAAGTTGCCGTTGGCGCCGAGCAGCTTGGGCAGCACGCCTTGCAGCACGTCCTTCAGGATGGTGAGGATGCCCGCGCCGAGCACCGCGCCCCAAACATGGCCGACGCCGCCCACCACCGCCATGAACAGGTACTCGATACCGTAGTTCAGGCCAAAGGGCGTCGGGTTCACCGCGCGCTGCAGATGCGCATAGAGGAAGCCAGAGATGCAGGCGAGTATCGCCGCCACCACAAAGATCACCACCTTCATCCACGCGGTGTTGACCCCCATCGCCTCGGCCATGGTGCCGCCGCCCTTGAGCGCGCGAATGGCGCGGCCCGGGCGCGAGTTCAGCAGGTTCTGCATGGCGATCACCGCCAGCAGCACCACCGCCCAGATCAGGTAGAACATCGAACGGCCGGAGGCCAGGTCGATGCCGAGCACGTTCAGCACCGGAATGCCGTTGAGGCCGTCGTACTTGCCGAGGAATTCCAGGTTGCCGAACAGGAAGAACAGTGACAGCCCCCAGGCGATGGTGGCCAGCGGCAGGTAGTGGCCGGACATGCGCATGGTGATCAGGCCGATCACATAAGCCGAGGCCATCGTGATCACCAGTCCCACCAGCAGGCCGAACCACGGCGACATCCCGAACTGCGTGGTGAGGTACGCCGTGCTGTAGGCGCCCAGGCCAACGAAGGCGGCCTGCCCGAAGGAGGTCATGCCGCCCACGCCGGTGAGCAGCACCAGGCCGATGGCGACGATGCTGTACAGGCCGATGTAGTTGCCCAGGGTGATCCAGAACTCGGGGGTGGGGAGCACCGGCAACAGCGCCAGCACCACCGTGAAGGCCAGCAGGAAAATTCGGTTCTTGAGGTTCTTGTTCATGGCGTGTCCCTTATTCCTCTTCTTCCACATGCTTGCTGGTGAGCGAGCGCCACAGCAGCACGGGCAGGATCAGGGTGAACACGATGACCTCCTTGAAGGCGCTGGCCCAGAAGGAGGAATAGGATTCGAGCAGCCCCACCAGGATGGCGCCCGCGGCCGCCGCCGGATAGCTCACCAGGCCACCCACGATGGCACCGACGAATCCCTTGAGGCCGATCAGGAAGCCCGATTCGTAATAGACGGTGGTCAGCGGCGCGATCAGGATGCCGCACAGCGCGCCCATCGCCGCCGCGAGCGTGAACGACAGCCGCCCGGCCTGGGTCGTGCCGATGCCCACCAGGCGTGCGCCAAGGCGATTGACCGCGGTGGCGCGCAGCGCTTTACCAGCGATGGTGCGCTCAAAGTAGAAGTACAGCGCCGCGATCAGCAATGCCGACACGCCCACCACCCACAGGCTCTGGCCGGATATCGAAAGGCTGCCCACTTCGAAGCGAGCCTCGGAGAACGGCGTGGTGCGCGAGCCCTCGGCGCCGAACATCACCAGGCCCAGCCCCACCAGCGCGAAGTGCACGCCGACCGAAACGATCAGCAGCACCAGCGTGCTGGCCTCGGCCAGCGGCTGGTAGGCCAGGCGGTACAGCATGGGACCGAGCGGAATCACGATCAGCAGGGTCAGCGCGATCTGAGCCAGCATCGGCATCGACTGTCCGTTGAAATTCTGCGCCAGCAGATGCACGGCCAGCGGGAAGCCCAGGTACTTGCCCGCCAGCACGGCCAGCCGCCTTGCCGCCGTACGGCGCAGCTCGGCGCTGCGCAGGATGGTGATCGTCTCGTAGAGAAAGGTCAGCACGCCCATGACCAGCAGCAGCCAGCTGCTTTGCGGCGCATGACCTGACTGGATCGCCGCCAGGGTCAACGCGCCATAGGCGACGAACTCCCCTTGCGGAATGAAGATGACGCGGGTCACCGAGAACACCAGCACCAGGGCCAGCGCAAGCAGCGCGTAGATGGCGCCCGAGGTGATCCCGTCCTGCGCCAGGATGGCGGCGATCGAGAGGTCCATTGTCTCCCCGTATTGTTGAATAGTCCTGCCGGCGAGGGAGGCCGGCTGGCTTGTGAAAAAACGAATTACGAAATAGTAAAGACCTTACGCATAGCGTAAATCCTGACGAACCCTTAGGTTGCGCAGTGCCGCATCGGTCATCCGCCAGCGCGCGCCAAACCTTCGATATGACTGGAGCACCATATCCGCGGCGCAGCATGGCCGCCATCCCGATTCGCCCGCTCCTGGGCAGCCCCGCTGGCCCGCCAATTTAATTAACACGTTAAAGATCGTGCATGACGCATGCGGTGTCAAGTACGGGATTGCCTGTAGTGACGGCGTGGCCGGCAAGGCCTTGCTTCCGGCAAGCCGCCGCGCAATCGAGTAGGGGACGGGGT
>JYOD01000122.1 GCA_000955785.1 Burkholderiaceae bacterium 16 | reverse complement strand
TATCACCACCCAGGCGACGCGGTTGCCCGGCGGCGAGATTTTCACGCTACTGCTTCTCGCTGGCATGGTGGCTTGGGCGGGGTACGCTCTCCTCCGTCCGTTCTGGAGGCTCATCGACCTGCGCATCATCATGGCGCCCGATGCTCTACTGTCCCTTCGCGAACGAGGCGTCCAGCTTGAAGCCGCGAAGGAAACTACAGCGAACGGCGGTTCACTCCGAGTTATTCGTCTCGTTCGGTACTCTGCCCGCTGCCCCATCTGTGGTGAAGACGTCCACCTGCAGGATGGGCGAAAGGAGTTTCCAGGCCGACTGGTCGGAAGGTGTGACGAACATCCCGCCGAGCATGTCTTTTCGTTCGACCGGCACACGAAGGTGGGAAAGCCGTTGCGATAGGGCCGCGCCACTTGAACCAGACAAGAACAACGTATGGACGACGCTCAACAATCAGCACCACAATCTCTCATGGACGAGGTTCTCCTCAAGATGGGACGGAACCTTCTTCTGAATCAACAGGTGGAACACCTATTGAAGGCCATACTGGGACTTGCAAGGATCGAGGGGACACCGGCGGACGCCCCTGCGCGACTTGAGGCGCGAAATGCAGCGCTAACGACGACACCTATGGGCGGACTGCAAAGACGATTTCGCAATGAACTTCTCGTGGGCCCGGAGGACCATCCACAAAATCAAGAACCTGCCGACCCCTCGCTGCCTTGGTTCAGCACGACGATTCGGTTCGACCTCGAACCGCCGGACAGGGAAGCACTGGAGGCCGACCTGGATGCGCTAACCGCAAACCGGAATGAACTCGCACACCACTTCCTGCCGCGCTGGCAACCTGGTTCTGCTTCGTCGCTGGCCGAGGCTAGCGATCATCTGGACCGCCAGCGAGAGAGGATTCTTGCAATGCACCATCGCCTCAAATCAATGCACAGCTCAATGGCTGAAACCTTGCAGGCGGCGGCGAACTTTTGGGCATCCAGCGAGGGCACGGCCGCTATGGAACTCATGCATCTTCAGAGCAGCCGCATGATTGAACTGCTGGAAGAAGTCGCAGCGGCTCCAAAGCGTGTCGATGGCTGGACCGACCTGGCTTACGCTGCGGACGTTGTACATCGCCTGGAACCGGAGGCGCTGGTTGGCCTAACTACCGTCGTTCAAGCGAGGATGGGACTCGAGCCTCGCCAGGTCCACCCATCGCAATGTTCCTATCGGGATCATGGGTGACGAGCATCAGCGCGCATCCGCGCCCTTGCGTGGCCTCGATGGACGGACTCGACCTTGCCCAATTGCGACGCCTTCGCTCGGCCCAATGACTGACGTGAGATTGAGAAGCGACTCATCCATGGGTCTGCATGATCGCCGCACCGGCCGCACCAGGCGGCACGCCGCTCGCCAGGGAAGGCCTTCGCGGTCTCATCCATGCGATCTATGCGGCCGTTCGAGAGCACGCTCTGCTCGGCCCGGTATGCGCCATCGGCGAGGAGCAATCGTGCCGTAGTCACTCGGGCAATCCGGCCAGCCGCAGCCCCTCCGCAAACTGGGTCAGGTCTTCTGGGCGACGGATCGGAAGCCAATCCTTCAGATTGGAGACGCGGAGTGACGGATCGAGCGTGCGCAGGCGCCGCATCGCCTCCTTCGCTTTGTCCATGCGTCCAGCGAGCGCATGACTCGCCGCCAGCACGCCGACCGGGGCAAGGAAACTCGATAGATTCCATTTGGCCCTTTCGGCCCAATCCGAAGCGGAGTCGAAGCGTCCTGCCAAGAAATGTGCCAGCGCCATCCCAGCCTGCATCCTGAACATTTCGGGATCCAATGGACTCAAGCGAACGGCACGCGCCAAATACTTAATCGCAGCGTCTGTTTCACCGCGACAAGCGTGCAGGCACCCACACAGGGACCATGCAAGGGCGTGGTTCGGATTGAGCAGCAACGCTCTGTCGAACAGCGCGATACCGCCGTCGAGGTCGCCGGTGAGATGCCCGAGTGCATGAGCTCCTCTCGTGAGCGCCACAGCATCGTCCCGGCCGAGCTCCACCGCCAGTCGCGCCAGGCGAGTGCCCTCGGCAATCTCCCGGGGCTGATCGGTCATCCAACCATTCATCTTGCGCCAGATATAACACCAGGCCGCCATGCCATAGGCCGATGCGAAATCCGGATCGAGCTCGGTGGCCTTGTAGAACAAGGGCAGCGCCGCCTCGATTGATTCGCGCGTTCCGCTGTGCACCTGCGCGGTGCCGCGAAGGTAATAGTCGTAGGCGCACAGGTTCTCCGTCGGCTTGCGCTTGGCACGCTCGATTTCCGCCCGCTCGAGCTGCGGCGCGATGGCGCCCACCACGCTTTCCGCAACCTGGTCCTGCAGTTCGAAGATGTCGTCCAGCGTGCCTGCGAAGCGCTCCGCCCAGAGATGTGTCGCGGTCCTGGCATCGATGAGCTGCCCCGTGATGCGCACCTTGTTGCCGGTCTTGCGCATGCTGCCTTCCAGCACGTAGCGCACGCCAAGCTCGCGGCCGACGTCCTTCACCTCGACTGCGCGGCCCTTGTAAGTGAAGCTCGAGTCGCTCGCGATGACGAACAGCCAGCGTATGCGCGACAGCGCAGCGATGATGTCCTCCACCACACCGTCGGCGAAATACTCCTGCTCGGGATCGCCGCTCAGGTTCTGGAAGGGCAATACGGTAATGGAGGGTTTACCCGGAAGGAGGAGTGCGGACGGCGGCTCCCTCGATTCTCTGGAGATGTGTTCGCCGATCTCCCCGACAAAGCGGAAACCCTTGCGGGCGACAGTCCGGACCAAGCGCTGTTCCCCGCCGGTGTCGCCAATGGCCTTGCGAACCGCATTGATGTGACTGGTGATCGTCGATTCCGAGACGATTCGGCCGCGCCATACCGCCTGCAGCAGGTCATCCTTGCTGACGACACGGTCGCGGTTCCTGACGAGGTGCAGCAGCAGATCGAAGACCTGCGGCCCGACAGGTACGACTTTCGCGCGATGCGAAAGCTCCCGGCGTTCCGGGTCGATCACGTAGTCTCCAAACACGAACTGCACTTGACATCCCCTGGCCGATTCGGCTCCCAAGTGGGGGCAACTGGCGAATTCCGTCCATGGATGATACTGCAACCGGTGGTGAGAGCATCTCATCCCGATCGGGCAACGCTTGGACGAAGAACCAAGCTCTCCTGCAGAGAAATTCAAGGTGAAGGCAAGGACCTCCCCGGAGCGCGCGGGCAATCTCCACGCACATCGACGGCAACGGTTTGCGGTCGAGAAACGGAGAGAAAACATGAAGATTGTCGTCATCGGGTGCACCGGCCTCATCCGAACGAAGCTTGTGGAGGACCTTCGCAAGCGCGGCCATGACGTGCTCGCAGCCGCCCCTGACACCGGCGTCAACACCATCACCCGCGAGGGTTTGGCCAAAGCGCTCGACGGCGCCGAGGTCGTCGTCGATGTGGCGAACGCGCCAGTATGGGAAGACAAGGCGGCCCTCGAGTTTCTCGAGACATCGGGGCGCAACCTGCTGGCTGCGGGCGCTGCCGCCGGCGTACGCCACCATGTGGCCCTGTCGATCGTTGGTAGCGAACGGCTTCCCGACTGCGGCTATTTCCGGGCGAAGGTCGCGCAGGAGAGCCTCATCAAGGCGTCCGGCATTCCCTACACCATCGTGCGTGCGACGCAGTTCTACGAGTTTGTCGGCGACATTGCCCAGTCGGCTGCCCAGTTGGCCACCCTAGGCAAGGAGATTCGCTTGTCGCCGGCGCTGATCCAGCCGATCGCGTCAGCGGACGTGGCAGCGGCGCTTGCCGACGTTGCAGTCGCGCCGCCGGTCAACGGCACGGTCGAAGTCGCCGGTCCGGAGGCGATGCCGCTGGACGAACTGGTCAGGCGCTTCCTGCGGGCGACGCAGGATACGCGCAAGGTCGTGCCGGACGTCCACGCGCGCTACTTCGGTGGCCTCCTCTCCGATCGGACGCTCACACCCGGGGAGAACCCCCGCATCGGCGCGATCCGGTTCGAGGACTGGCTCGGTCGCTACCAGGCTCAGTCCTGCTTCGCCATGCAGTCCCCTCTTTTGGCGACTGCCGGTGCGGACAACTCGGACGCGCTTGCATCGAGTTTCGCGAGGAGCTATCCCGGAGTCGTCGCCTTCATCACCGTCGTGGCCGAAGGCGGCTTTTCCAAGGCCGCTGACCGGCTCGGGATCACTCGTTCCGCGGTCAGCCGCGGCATCCAGAAGCTGGAGGCGCAGGTCGGCTTGCGTCTGTTGAGTCGGACGACGCGCAGCATTTCGCTCACGCGCGAAGGCGAGATTCTCCATGCCCGCTGCCAGCCCAGCGTCGCTCTCATCACACACGCGATGGAGGACCTGCGCGATCTGCGCGACGGTCCGCCGCGAGGACGCCTGCGGGTCTCCGCTTCCGTGGGCTTCGGCCGCAAGGTGGTTGCGCCGCTGCTGTGGGGCTTCCAGGAGAAGTACCCCGACATCGAGATCGAGCTGCACCTGAGCTGCGTCGCGAGCGACTTCACGTCGGACCGCATCGACGTGTCGTTTCTCAACGGGCGCCTGGCCGACAGCCGGATCGTCGCGAAACAGATCGTCCCGATGCAGACTTTGGTGTGCGCCTCGCCCGAGTATGCGGTAAGGCGCGGAATGCCCGAGTCGCCGGACGCGGTGATGCAGCACGACTGCATCAACGTCCGTCTGCCGTCGGGCCGCATCTACGAATGGGAGTTCAAGGTGGAGGGGGGATCGCGCAAGCTGACGCCGCCATCGCGCCTCATGTTCAACGATGTCGGGCTAGTGCTGGAGGCCGTCCTCCAAGGCAAAGGCATCGCTCAATTGGGCGGGTACCTGATCTGCGATCTGCTGCGCGAGGGGAAACTGGTTCACTCCATGCCACAGTACGCACCCGATGACCGGGGCCACTACATCTGCTACTTGAGCCGTCAGCATCTGCCGTCGCGTATCCGCGTGTTCGTCGACCACATGACGGCAGCGATCCGGGCGCTGGACCTTCAATGCGCAGGCGCTTTCTCACCAACGCCTGATGATCGACAGGTCGCCTCGGCGCCATTGGTGCCCCTGCGGGGTCAATAGACTTGGCAAGACGACTGACAACGCGCGCGTGGAGAGCTTCAACGAGCGGCTGCGCCAGGAGTGGACGACGCCAGGGCCAAGATCTCTGCCTGGCGGACCCACCACAACGAGAGTCGACCCCACTCTGCGCTGGACTGGGCCACCCCCACCGAATTCGCCCGCCGATGCGGCCTGCAGGTCACATCGGCAGTCCTTCAAGGGACAGGGTCAGCCACCCTAGCCGCCGAGGATGGCCTACAGTCAGAACGGCTTGGTCGGCAAATACTTGCCGTCAAGGGTAATCACCGCACGGTGACCGCCTTCCGGATCCGGTACCTTCTGGATGTCCAGCTTGAAGTTGATCGCGCTGATAATGCCGTCGCCGAATTTCTCGTGGACGAGGGCCTTGAGCGTGGATCCATAGATCTGGACAATTTCGTAGAAGCGGTAGATGGTGGGGTCAGTTGGAACTCCGCCGGGAATGCTGCCGCGCACGGGGATTGTCTGGAGCTGTAGCACGGCATCTTCAGCGAGCTCAAGCTTGTCGGCGACCTTCTTCGCTGCCTCTGCAGGAAGCGGGTGCTGGCCGAGCAGCGCTGCTGTCACGAAGGCCAGCGACAGCCCGGTGCCCTCGTTGATCTGTTCGAAGGTCAGATTCTTGCGAATCTTCGCCTCAACGATGGCGTCAGTGAGGGCCTGGCGATGGGCTTGGCTGTATTGCGATTGGGGCATTTTCAAACTCCTGAAGGATGGGGGAAGAACTCAGACAGTTGCGTTGAGTCGGGGTGGATTCGCGGAGACCCGGTTCTCCGCAAGAGGAACGAAGCCGTTCGTGATGCCGTCCAGCGCACTAATGGAGCCGGTTTCAATGTCGTACACCCAGCCGTGCAGGTTCAACCGTCCCTGCTCGACAGCGAGTGCCACAGAAGGGTGGGTTCGAAGGTTGGCAAGCTGGGCAATGACGTTCTCTCGCACCATGGAGTCAATGCGCGCCCGCTCGGATGCGTGCTCTCGCGATTCATTGACGGCCTTTGCGGCGCCGGCGTGGTGCAACCAGCCAGAAACAGCAGGCATATGGTCCAGGCACTTGCATGTCGCGACTGCCGTCATGGCACCGCAGTCGGAGTGACCGCAGATGACGACATCGGTGACGCTAAGGCCGGCGACCGCGTACTCGACACTGGCCGAGACGCCTCCAGGTTGCACCCCGTAGGACGGCACGATATTTCCGGCATTGCGGATGACGAACAGTTCGCCCGGTTCTTGTTGTGTCAGCAGTTCCGGTATGACGCGACTGTCCGAGCAGGCAATGAACAGGGTGCGCGGGTTCTGGGTGGTGGCCAGATGCTTGAATAGCTTTGTGCGCTTGGGAAACTCCTCGCGCTGAAACTTCAGAAAGCCTTCGACAAGGTTTTGCATGAGGACGCTCCCGTCATTGGGTGCAAACTCGATGTGCTGCGGCCGCAGTCACCGCGCGCTCTGATTGACTTGATCGGCTTGTCTGTGTGGTGAAGCAGTTCTTCATCCTTGCGCAGCCGCAGTGACTTTGGAAGGCACCTGCGGCTGCATTCCCAGAAGCCCGCAAGAAGGGCCGGTGGACTCGTGCGGCGCATTCGCCACTCGTGACCTAGGCGAAATCCTCGCCCAGGAGGGCGAGGCAATCACAGGTCACTGCGCGGTGGGCTTCGCGAGCCGGGCGACGACCTCGTCGGTCGTCCACAGCGCATTGGCGATGTAGCGGAAGTTGATCAGCGCGCTGAGATTGCCGTCGCCCTCAGGCAGCTTCGGGGCTGCGACCGCATCACGCACGATGGCCACCTCGAAGCCCTGCTCCGCAAACTCGCGCAAGTGGGACTCCACGCACAGGTTGGCCAGCATCCCGGCGAGGACGATCTTGGTGACGCCCTGCTTGCGAAGCTGGAACGTGAGATCGTTGGTCTGCGGGCTGTAGAGCTTGTGGGGCGAAGCGACGATGGTCTTGCCGTCCTCGATGTAGGGCTTGAACTCGGGCATGAAGTCCGCGCCCGAACCGCGGAACCCATCCAGGCTCAGTGCGCTGGGCCTGTCGAAGATCTTGATCTTGTGCTGGAAGAGCTCGACGGGGGCCTGGAACTTCCATTGGTGGTCGTGCGGGTAGTAGTAGTGAGGCGAGATCGCGACGACGATGCCCGCCTTCTTCGAGGACTCGAACAGGCGCAGCAGGTTCGGCACGAGCCGTTGCTCGGTGACGGCTTCACCCACAGCGGACCAAGCGGCGCCCTTCGGGCTCATGAAGTCGATCTGGGGATCGATCACGACCAGGGCGGTGCGTTCCAGATCGAGTGTCATCGTGGGAACGGGCATGGCGCGCTCGGTCGGATCGGTGTACTGCGCAGGTTGTACCGGATGTGGATGTGCCGTGGCGGTTGCGATGCTTGCAACGGCCATCGCAAGCGCGGCCGTCCACCGAAGCGTGGCGCGAGCAACGCATCGGTGGTCATGGATCTTGAAAGGTTCCGACGACTGCTGTTGGTAGTTGCTGCGTTGGGTCATGTTGGTTCCTGCGACTGGGGTGGACAACGAACACGCCGCGAGGCTCTCGATCCGATGCATCGATGCTGACGTGATGCGTTGAAATCTAGAAGCAAATGCCCGCCTGCACTAGGGGCTGGGTGCGGATAAATCTGTTGATCGCGAAGCACCAATCGCGCTCAGCGAGAGTCCGTCAAGAATGAGCCGGCGCATTTGAAGATCCTGTCGCGCGGATGGCTGAGCTCGGTGAACGACCCAGCGGCGCGCGCTGGATGCGTTGCCGCGACATTGGTGAAGCTCCTGCAACATCGAATTGCCCGTGATGCATCTCGCACGGCGAGCAGACCATGGCTAGACTGATCGCGTCTCCACTCAGGTCTATACCCATGAACATTGATCCCGCGCCAATACAGCCTAGCTTCGCTGGAGTCACGCGCCGTCAGTTGTTGGTCATTGGGGCAGGCACTGCAGCAGCAGCGGCTTTGCCATTCGCAGCGTCCGCTGCTCCTACTGCGCCGAATGGCGCTGAAACTCCGGAAGGAAATCCACCCATGAGCTATGTCACCACCAAAGACGGGGTCCAGATCTTCTACAAGGATTTGGGTCCCTCCAATGGCACTCCGATCGTCTTCTCGCACGGATGGCCTCTGAGCTCCGACGATTGGGACGCGCAGATGATGTTCTTCCTCTCCAAGGGCTATCGTATCGTCGCGCACGATCGGCGCGGGCATGGCCGCTCGGCGCAAGTCTGGAACGGCCACGACATGGATCACTACGCCGACGACCTCGCCGCGGTCGTAAACCATCTCGACCTCAAGGGCGCGATCCACGTCGGCCACTCCACCGGCGGCGGCGAGGTCGTGCGCTATCTTGCTCGCCACGGCGAGAAGCGGGCCGCGAAGGCCTGCCTCATTAACGCCGTGCCGCCGCTGATGGTCAAGACCGCGTCGAATCCCAGCGGCCTGCCGAAGGACGTGTTCGACGGACTGCAACTGCAGACGGCCACGAACCGGGCGCAGTTCTACCGCGACATTCCCGCCGGGCCGTTCTACGGCTTCAACCGGCCGGGCGTGAAGCCGCAGGAAGGCATCATCCAGAACTGGTGGCGCCAAGGGATGATGGGCAGCGCCAAGGCGCACTACGACGGCATCGTCGCGTTCTCGCAGACCGATTTCACCGACGACCTGAAGAAGATCGGACTGCCGGTGCTGGTGATGCACGGCGACGACGACCAGATCGTCCCCTACGCCGATTCCGCGCCGCTGTCGGCCAAGCTGCTGAAGAACGGCACGCTGAAGACCTACAAGGGCTTCCCGCACGGCATGCCGACAACGCACGCGGACGTCATCAACGCGGACCTGCTGGCTTTTATCAAGGCCTGATTGCGTCGAATCAGTCGGCACCGTCGATGGCCGGTCCACCCTTGAGTTGGAGGTCCATCGACGCGACTCCCACTCTGGACGTCCAGTCCTCCCTCCTGAAGACGCTCCACTGAACCCCTCTTCTTGCCCACATTGCCATGACCAAACTCACTCATGCCAACGGCGCCTCCGTTGTCGACAACTTCAACATCGAGACCGCCGGTGCGCGCGGCCCCGCGCTGCTGCAGGACATCTGGCTGCTCGAGAAGCTCGCCCACTTCGACCGCGAGGTGATCCCCGAGCGGCGCATGCACGCCAAGGGCTCCGGCGCTTTCGGCCACTTCACGGTGACGCACGACATCACGGCGTACTCGAAGGCCAGGCTCTTTTCCGGCATCGGCAAGAAGACGGACGTCTTCGTGCGCTTCTCCACGGTGGCCGGCGAGCGAGGCGCGGCGGATGCCGAGCGAGACATCCGCGGCTTCGCGGTGAAGTTCTATACCGAGGAAGGCAATTGGGACCTGGTGGGCAACAACACGCCCGTGTTCTTCCTGCGCGACCCGCTGCGATTTCCCGACCTGAACCACGCAGTCAAGCGCGACCCGCGCAGCAACCTGCGCAGCGCCCAGAACAACTGGGACTTCTGGACGCTGCTACCCGAGGCGCTGCACCAGGTGACCATCGTGATGAGCGATCGCGGCCTGCCCGATGGCTATCGCCACATGCACGGTTTCGGCAGCCACACGTTCAGCCTCATCAACGCGGACAACGAGCGGCACTGGGTGAAGTTTCACCTGCGCAGCCGGCAAGGCATCCGTAACCTCACCGACGCACAGGCCGCCGCGATCGTCGCCAACGACCGCGAGAGCGCGCAGCGCGACCTGCTCGAGGCGATCGACGGCGGCGACTTCCCGCGCTGGACGTTGTGCATCCAGGTGATGAGCGAGCAGCAGGCGCAGGTCTGCCCGTTCAATCCCTTCGACCTCACCAAGGTCTGGCCGCACGGCGACTACCCGCTAATCGAGGTGGGTGTGCTGGAGCTCAACCGCAACCCCGACAACTACTTCGCCGATGTGGAGCAGGCGGCGTTCTCGCCCGCCAACATCGTGCCGGGCATTGGCTTCTCGCCGGACAAGATGCTGCAGGGGCGGCTCTTCAGCTACGGCGATGCGGTCCGCTACCGGCTGGGCGTGAACGCGCACCAGATCCCGGTGAACGCCCCGCGCTGCCCGGTGCACAGCTATCACCGCGACGGCGCGATGCGCGTGGACGGCAACCAGGGCGGGCTGCCCGGCATCGTGCCCAACAGCCGCGGCGAGTGGGCCGACAGCCCGCGGCTGGCGGAGCCGCCGCTGGCGCTCTCGGGCGCAGCCGCGCACTGGGACCATCGCGCGGACGAGGACTACTACTCGCAGCCGGGGGCGCTGTTCCGACTGATGTCGCCCGAGCAGAAGCTGCAGCTGTTCGACAACACGGCGCGCTCGCTCGGCGGCGCGAGCGAGGACGTGCAGCAGCGGCATATCCGCAATTGCACGATGGCCGATCGCGCCTATGGCGCAGGGGTTGCCGAGGCGCTGAAGAACCGCTAGTCAGGCACCGGGCGCGTTGGTGCAGCAAGTTGCCCAACGCGC
This sequence comes from Burkholderiaceae bacterium 16, assembly GCA_000955785.1. GTDB lineage: Bacteria > Pseudomonadota > Gammaproteobacteria > Burkholderiales > Burkholderiaceae > Cupriavidus. Next base: position 11,954 of record JYOD01000122.1, on the reverse strand, counting down.
CGTGAAAGGCGGGGCAGAGTGCGTACGCTTATGCGCATCGGGAGGAAGGCTTGGACGACCGCTGTAGTCTGGAAGCCGCCATCTGCCCATCTGATCAGCGGAAGGCATAGGGGTCGGGAAGCGCCGACCGGCGCCCTCCCCTCAGTTGGCAGAAGTCGGCCATGAGCGGGCGGCCGTGCAAGGTCAGCGTCTGACCGCTTGCACCTTCGAGCAGTCGGTGACGAAATCCGTCACATCAAGAGCGTCGACCACTGACGTACTCCACCAGCGCTTTGAGCTTGGTCGACTGATTGCGCCGGCTTGGATAGTAGAGATAGAAGCCTGGGAAGGTTGGCGAGAACGGAACCAGGACCCGCTTCAGCCGTTTCGCCTTGATGTGAGGCAGCGCGAGCTGCTCGAATGTGTAGGCAAGCCCAACCCCTTCGAGCGCGGCCTCAACGCTGAAGATCGTGTCGCTGATCGTCAGGTTGCCCGCGACTTCGTACTCCACGAGTCGGTCCTTCATCAGGAACTCCCATTTGTGGATCGCCCCGGTCCCGGCAAAGCGAAAGCGAACACAGTTGTGGTCCGCAAGATCGTCCGGATGAACGGGTGCCGGGTTGTTTGCCAGATACGCCGGTGACGCGACGACAGCAACGCTGATCGGCCCACCTAGAGGCACGGCAATCATGTCGCGCTGAACACTTTCGCCAAGGCGGATGCCGGCGTCGAAGCCGCGTTCCACGATGTCCACGAAGCCTTCGTCATTCGTCAGTTCAAGCCGGACATGCGGGTTCGCCTTGAGAAACCCAGCCAGCATCGGCTGCAGCACCATCGCGATCGAAATCCGAGCCGCATTGAGGCGAAGTATTCCCGACGGCCTGCCCTGAAGGACGTTCAGTTCCTCGCCGGCCTCAACAACCTGCCCGAGCGCTGGACCAACTCGCGCAAGATACATCTCGCCCGCCTCGGTAAGGCTCACACTTCGGGTCGTCCGGTGCAGCAGCAGAACGCCTAGGCGCGTCTCCAGTTGCCGTATGGCTTGGCTAAGCGCCGAGGGAGAAACCTCCAGCTCGGCGGCCGCCGCGGTGAATCCTCGGTGCTCCGCAACTTTCCAGAACGCCACTAGGCCGTCGAGCTGTTTAAGTTTCATACTTTGAAGCATAGCTTCATAAAGCATGCAGCGCCAGGCCATTTTTCTTTCAGAAGCCGAAACCTACATTGGACGCACTAAGGAGTCTTGAAATGCCAGGTTTGTTCGACAGCTTCACCCTCAACGGAATCACCCTCCGGAATCGCATCGCTGCATCGCCGATGTGCCAGTACAGTGCCATCGACGGGAGCGTCACCGACTGGCATTTGCCTCACTACACGGGGCTTGCGCGCGGAGGCGCAGGCCTGGTCGTCGTGGAGGCTACGGCTGTTGCGCCCGAGGGGCGAATCACCCCCGGGGATCTTGGCCTCTGGAGCGATACGCACACGGCCGGTGTGGCCACCATTGCCGGAGCGATCTCTGACGCTGGCGCCGTCCCTGGCATCCAACTCGCTCATGCAGGCCGCAAGGCGGGCTGCACGCCGCCATGGGAAGGCGGTGCTCCGATGCCCGCTAACGATCCGCGTGCGTGGGAGCCAATTGCTCCATCGGCCGTGCCGCTGATTCCCGAGCAAGCGCATGTTCCTCGCGCCATGAGCGTCAAAGACGTTCGGCGCGTGCAGCAGGACTTTGCTGACGCTGCGCAGCGCGCTCTCGAAGCCGGCTTCAAGTGGATCGAGCTTCATTTCGCCCACGGCTTTTTGGCGCAGAGCTTTCTTTCCCATCACTCCAACAAGCGTGATGACGCCTACGGCGGGAGCCTCGAAAACCGCGCGCGCTTCCTTGTCGAGACCGTCGCGGCCGTGCGCCGCGTCTGGCCCGCCGATCTGCCGTTGACTGCCAGGCTCGGCGTGCTTGAGTTCGACAGACAGGACGACAGAAATCTGCCCGAAGCCATTCAGGTTCTCAAATGGCTAAAGGCCGAAGGGCTCGATCTTGTCGATGTCGGCATCGGGTTCTCGACGCTCGCACCTGTTCCGTGGGCGGCGAACCTTCTCGTCGAGACTGCAGGGATCGTGCGCGATGAGACAGGCCTTGAGGTGACGACAAGCTGGTTGATCACAAATGCGAAAGACGCGGACAGCTTCGTGCGCAAGGGCAAGGTCGCATTCGTCATGCTGGCCAGGCGACTTCTCGACAACCCGCATTGGCCGAACACCGCTGCGCGCGAGCTCGGCGCAAAGACCCAGGTGTTGCCCACGCCGTACGCTTACTGGCTTCAGAACTGGATCCCAGTCTGAACGTGATCCGCCGCCCATTCAAGGATTCACCATGAACAACTCGATCCAACCCGCCCAATCGGACTCGACGTCAGCGTCGGCTCTGACGCGGCGCGATCTGTTGACCACCACGGCCTTCATCGGCGTAGGACTGGCACTCGCACCAAGGGCTTGGGCCGCAACCGCACAAACCAAAGGACCAACCACCATGACCCAGCGAAAACTCGGCGACCTCGAAGTCTCGGCACTTGGTGCCGGGTGCATGAGCATCAGCGCCAACTACGGCCCGCCTGCTGACAAGGGCCAGGCGATCGCGCTGCTGCGCAATGCTCATGAACGCGGGATCACGTTCTTCGATACGGCAGAAGTCTATGGCCCTTTCACCAGCGAAGAGCTGGTGGGTGAGGCACTCGCACCCATTCGCGACCAGGTCGTGATCGCATCGAAGTTCGGCTTCGACATGGACAACCACGGCGCGCTGAACAGCCGTCCCGAGCACATCAGGAAGGTGGTCGAGGCATCGCTGAAGCGACTCCAGACCGACCGCATTGATCTCTACTACCAGCATCGCGTGGACCCGGCGGTTCCGATCGAAGATGTCGCCGGCACGATTAAGGACCTGATCGCGCAAGGCAAGGTCTTGCATTTCGGGCTGTCGGAGGCGAGTGCCAAAACCATTCGACGCGCCCACGCAGTGCAGTCGGTGACGGCGGTCCAGACCGAGTATTCCGTGATGAACCGGGATCCGGAGCACAACGGGGTGCTCCAGGCTTGCGAAGAGCTGGGCATTGGTTTTGTGCCGTGGGGACCCGTGGGCATGGGCTACCTGACCGGGAAGATCGATGCGAGCACGAAGCTCGATCCGACGAGCGACCTGCGCTCAGGCTTCGACCGCTTCTCCCCGGAGAACATCGCCGCAAACAAGCCCTTCCTCGATCTCCTGAAGCGCGTCGCCGAGCAGAAGAACGCCACGCCTGCGCAGGTGGCGCTGGCATGGCTGCTGGCGCAAAAGCCCTGGATCGTGCCGATCCCCGGTACCCGAAGTCCTGCCCACTTCGCGGAAAACCTGCAGGCCGTCGCTCTGCCGCTTTCGTCGACCGAACTGCGAGAGATCGACACTGCCTTGCCGAAGCTGACGGTGCATGGCGGTCGCATGAACGCCATGCAGATGAAAGTCGTCGATCACAGCGCGTAGGAGGAATCGATGACTGCGGAGAATCGCCCCGCGCTGACCCTGTATCACTGCCTGAGCGCTCGCTCGTTCAGGCCGCTGTGGATGTTGGAAGAGATCGGCGTGCCATACGACCTCCAGGTGCTGCCCTTTCCGCCTCGTTCGCAGCAGCGCATCTATTTGGCTGTCAACCCGCTGGGGACGGTGCCCGCGCTCGCAGAGGGTGCGCTGTTGATGACCGAATCGGCGGCAATCTGCCAGTACCTGGCTGCGCGGTTCTCGCCGGGCGCGATGGACGTAGCCGTCGACGAGCCGGACTACGGCACCTATCTGAATGCCCTGCATTTCGGTGAAGCAACGCTGACCTTTCCGCAGACGCTGGTATTGCGCTATCGGTACTTCGAGCCCGCGGAGCGTCGCCAGCCGCAGGTGGCGGACGACTACGCCCGATGGTTCCTCGCGCGGCTGCGCAGCTTGGAGCCTGTGCTCGCGACACGCGAATTTCTTTGCGCCGGACGCTTCACCGCAGCAGACGTGTCCGTCGCCTACGCGCTGCTGCTCGCCACGCATCTGGATCTGAGCAATCACTTCACCCGCGCCGTTGCGGCCTACTGGGCGCGATTGCAGCAACGCGACGGGTATCGAAAGGCGCTTGAGGTGCAGCACCAAGCCGCGCTGGCCCAGGGCGTGTCCACGATACCCGCACCGGATATCCGATAGTGCTTACATCAAAGCCAAAGCTCAAGTTAGCTTCAACGCGACAGATCGGCGCCACAAGCCGGGACTGCAAAAAGAGGGAATCGACCGCCGGCTGCGTACGATCGTCGGCGAACCCACTTGGTGACGTCGCCAATGTGGCAAGACAAGGTGTCAGTCAGCAGGCCAGCCCCTCCATTTTCAGGCCTGCAAAGCCCTCTGCCAGAATACGAGCGCTGGCGCGTGCCTGCTCCCCAGACGTGGGAGCGAGGCAGGCAGAGGCAGAAGGAAGGAACTACCTGCGGACTTCAAAAGATGTGCCGCACCCCTACGACGGCTCCTAGCTGATTCTGGCCGGGATTTGCATTTCCGTCGGCCCGGCCAAGCTGTTTGCCGGTTACCGCTGGGCAGGAGGCTATGACGGCGGCGTCGTACCCGGGTCCGTCGCGGGTCCAGCCAACCAGGGCTCCAACCTGTACTGGCTGGGCGCCAACTGGCAACTCACGGCTGCTATCACGCTGGCTGGCTTCGGCGCGGACAGCAGCGTGGTCAATGGCAGTGAAGTGCCCGGCCATGCGAGCCTGGGGCGCGAGTACGGCGGCTTCCTGGCCTATGACGCCGGGCCGTTTGGTGTCGCTGCCGCGTATGACGAAATCAACACCTGCACTGTCACCGTCACGCCGGATGCCAAGGTGAGGCGAGTTTCCACGGCAGTGACCTACAGGGGATGTATGCGAGATCCTGGGTAAAGATCGAATACTTGGTCGCCAGCGTCATGGGATCGTAGTTGCCGACGAAGTCGAAGAACGCGCTTTGCTGCCTTCCCAGCAGGATTCCGCCCCACAATCCCTGCAGTCCGACATAGGCCATGCGGCCGAAGAGGCGGCGATCCTGGCCGGATTTTCCGGTGTCGACGTCGAACCCGCTCTCCAGTACGAACACGCCTTGCACACCGTTTCCGAGGTTTTCGGTACCCCGAAGTCCCCAGCGGGAGCCGGCGATATTTCCGGAAGTCATGCGACAGACGCTGACTCAAATCCCGGGCTGGTGATTGGCGTATTCGATGCCGCTATCAACTACGCCATACAGGGTCACTTCGGAATGGGCCAATCCTGTGGCACCCAGCAGGGAGAGCGCCACGCAGCAGCGTGATACCGCTTCTTGTCGTCAAGTCTTGCATCTTGGATCCTCCAGTTGTCTTGATGTATGTTCGTTCGGGTTCTAAAAAAGGGATTTCCTAGACGCGCCGAACGGCCCATCGTCAGGTGAATCGGGAAGTGGAAGCCAGCAGCGATCAGCGTCGTGATCGCTTCAGGGCAAACTGGTTCGATGGCTGGCAGGTGGCAGGCATCTATGGCAGCTATCCGGGACGGTGACGGGGACCGTCTGTGCGGAGCCGTCCTCCGAATGCCATGCCGAGAAGGGGAAGAGCCACGGCGGCGGCGGCAAACAGCCATCGCTCGCCGAGGGTGCCGGCGACGGCCGCAGCGCCGCTCATGCCGAGCGCCTGCCCAAGGAACAGGCTCGCGGCAAACAGCCCGACCGCCGTACCGCGCGATGGCGGGAACACCTCGGTCGCCTGGGTCTGCAAGGTGTTGTGAAGCATGTAGAAGCCGAGTCCGCCGAGGAAGCATCCGGGCACGCTCCATTCCCACCGTGGTCCGACCGCGACGATGGCGAAGGCGGCACCCAGGAGCGCGCCTCCGAGGGCGGCCAGCACATCAGAGCCCAGACGCCTGATCAGCACGCCGGACAGCGCCACATATACCAGGCCACCGACGCCATACATCGCCATCACCACGCCGGCCGTACCCAGGCCGAGCCCGAAGCGGCCGTGCAGATATGTCGGCACAAAGGCAAATCCCGTCAGGGTGAACAGGCCTTCGATCGCCGTCACTGCGAACACCAGTCTGGCGCGTGGCTGACCCAGCACGCTGCGGAACTGCTCCCCGAATGAACGCCTGGCAATCGGGTCGGAGACCATGCCCGATCCCTGCATCCACACGACGAGCGCCGCGACGCCGGAGCCCGCCGCTAGCACCCAGAAGACAATGCGCCAGTACAGCCAGTCGGTGATCAGCCCGGATAACCACTGGCCACCGATCATCCCGCCGATGGTCGCGAGGAAGAAGCGGGCAAGCACCTGCTGCCGGTCCCTGACCGGAACCGTATCGCCGATCATCGCCATGCTCATGGGGATGACACCCGCCGCGGCTGCGCCCGATAGTCCCCGGGCCAGCGCGAGGGCGGGCATGGTCGGGGCGACGGCGGCCATGACGTTCGCAACGGCGCAGCCTGCCAGCGCAATGGTGACGACGCGGAGTTTGCCGAAGCGGTCGCCGAGCGGTCCATATACGAGCTGCATCAGGCCATAGGCCAGCGCGAACGCGGAGATGGACCACGCCGCCATGCCAATGGGTACATCGAAGTCCGACGACAGTGCCGGAAGCAAGGCGTCACAGGCGCGCATGGACGCCATGCTCATGACCGCCGCAATGGCGAGAGCTCCGAACCGCCTCACTCCGCCACCCTTGCCATCGGATAGGCGTGCCGGGGCTTCGCGATCATGAAGACCGACCCTGCCGCGAGCAGCGCCGGCACGGCGAGCAGGCCGAATACATCGCCGAAGCCCCAGCCAAGACCGAGAAGGCCTGCGCCGATGAAGGCGCCGGCCATGCCACCGATCCGCCCGATGCCCTGCATCCACGCCACGCCCGTCGTACGCGCCTCGGTCGGATAGAGGCCTGCGGCATAGGTGGACATCGAAGTTGCCGCGCTCGTGACCAGGGTGCCACAAAGGAAAAGCGAGATGCCGAGGAACTCCGGATGATCGACACCGCGTCCCACCACGATGACGAGCACAGCGGCCAGCAGGTACGCTACGACGATGGTACGGTTGGCATTGAAGCGGTCCATGAGCCAGCCCGCAACAAGGTTGCCGAGCAAGCCGCCAAGGGGAAACAGGGAGGCCAGCAACGCGCCACGTTCCACGCTGAATCCGGCTTCACGGAACAGCGTCGGCATCCAGTTCGTCATCAGGTAATAGATCACCAGACCCATGAAGCACGACAGCCAGAGCAGGAACGTGCGCCGCCGGTATCCGGCCGACAGGATGAGTGCAAGAGCCGACGCCTTTCCCGCCTTGCCTGCCGAAGCCATCGGCGCGACGAACACGCAGTGTTCGAGCGATTGCCGAGGCGCAATGCGCTTCAGGATGCGCGCGATCCGCTCGGGCGCCCCGGCGCGCACCGCCAGGAACTGGGCCGACTCCGGAAGCAGCGCAAGGAGCAGCACGGCGAGTATCAGCGGCGCGATGCCGCCAGCCGTCAACACGCTTCGCCAGCCGAAATGAGGAACCAGCCAGGCCGATGCCGCGCCGCCCGCCACCAGTCCACCGGAGAAGCCGCAGTACATGGCATTCACCGCAAGGGAACGCAGACGCGACGGCGCGTATTCCGACATCATCGTGATGGTCGTCGGCATGGCCGCACCGAGCCCGAGTCCGGTCAGGAAGCGCAGGACGGTCAATGTGCCGACGGTCTGTGCATGGGCGGCAACGAGTGTCCATCCTCCGAAGCATGTGACGGCCGCCACCAGTACCGTCTTCCGGCCAATGCGATCCGCCACGGGTCCCGCGAAGATCGCGCCCAGGCTCAGGCCAGCCAGTGCTGCGCTCATGACGACACCGAGTTCGCCGCGGCCGATGCCCCACTCGTGCGCCAGCGACGGTGCGATAAAACCGATTGCCGCCGTGTCATAGCCGTCGGCCGCCACGACGAGGAAGCAGAAGGCGAGGACCAGCCACTGGCAAGGGGAAAAGCGTTCGGCGTCGATGAAGGACTGCACGTCTATGGTGCGGGATGCCTGTTTCATCGTTGTCTCCTGGATGGGCGGGCAAGCGCGCTGTGCGCGCTTGCCTCGTTTGTGAGGGTCAGGCGGCGAGGTACCCGCCGTCCACGGGCAGGGTCACGCCGGTCACATAGGTGGACATCGACGAGGCGAGAAACAGCACCGCGCCCACCAGCTCTTCGGGTTGCCCAACCCGGTTCATTGGGATGCGGGACATGAAGCGTTCGAGCTTCGCCGGGTCCGTGCGCGTGGAAACGGTCATGGGCGTTTCGATGACGCCCGGTGCAATGGCATTGACGCGCACACCGTCGCGCGCGAGGTCGGCTGCCAGCGACTGGGTCAGCATCTTCACCGCGCCCTTCGAGGGCGAGTAGCCGAGCGTGTTCGGCTGGCCCGAAAGCGACGCGATGGACGCGACGTTGACAATGGCGCCACGGGTCTGCCGCAGGGCCGGCAGCCACGCGTGGCAGACGTTGAAAGTCCCTTCGTGGTTGACCTTCATCACCCGCTGCAGGTTGGCCAGCGCATTCTCGCTGTCGATGCCCTCGCGAATGAGTATGCCGGCGTTGTTCACCAGCACGTCGACGGGGCCGACGCAGGCGGTGATCTCTTCGGCGACGGCGCGGCATTGCGCGGCATCGGTCACGTCCAGCGCGCAGGCTCGTGCCGCATGTCCACGGGCATCGATCATCGCCGCCGTCTCGTCGGCATTGGCTTCGTTCATGTCGGTCACGACGACCGTCGCGCCGGCTTCTGCGAGGCCGATGGCGATGGCCCGGCCGTTGCCCTGGCCCGCGCCGGTTATGAAAGCGACCTTCCCGGTCAGGAGTTGAGGAATCATCATGATTGCAATCGAGGGAAATTCAGGGTGAACGCCGCCACGGGGCCGCCGCAATGCGGCCGCGTGGGTGACAAAAATCGGGTAGGGAACTCAGTGCATGGCCAGAGGCTCGCGCGCCGCAGCCGCACTCGCTTTCGGGAGCGTGGCCTGAACGTGATCGGCGATGTGGTTGCCCGCGACATAGCCAAAGGTCAGCCCCGGGCCGAGCGTGATGCCCGCACCGCTGTACTCGCCGCCCATGATGCTTGCCGCATCGTTGCCCGCTGCGTAGAGGCCGGGGATCGGATCGCCGTCCCGGGAGACGACTTGGGCGTGCTCGTTCGTACGGATGCCCATGAATGAGCCAAGGTCGCCCGGTACGAGCTTGAGCGCATAGAACGGACCGTTGGCCAGCGGCGCGACGCAGGGATTGGGCGTGTGCAGCGCGTCGCCCTGGTAGCGGTTGTAGGCTTTGCTGCCGCGCCCAAACTCGGGATCGCGGCCGTACTGCGCCGTTTCGTTGTACTGGCGAACGGTGGCGGCGAGTGTCGCCGGATAGACACCGATCTGCTTCGCAAGGTCCTCGATCGTCTTGCCGCGCTTGAGGTAGCCGTTGCGCAGATGCGGCCCGAGCGGCATCGGGAATGGCTTCACGAAGCCGAGGCCGTAGCGCCGGATCGCCGCATGGTCGGCGATCAGCCAGCACGCCGTCTCCGGCTTGCCCTTCGAGGCGGCGATCATCGCCTGCACGAGATCGTGGTACGAGTTCGCCTCGTTGGCGAAGCGCTTGCCATCCAGGCTGACGGCAATCACGCCCGGTTTCGCCCGGTCGATGAAGTGGGGCATGATGCCGGTCGTGCCGTCCTTGCGCGGCACGAGCGACATGGGCGTCCACGCGGCGGCATTCGACAGGGTCTTGTCGAACACACCGCCCACCTCTTCGGCCATGCGCATGCCGTCGCCCACATTGGTCTGCGGCGTTGGCGAGAAGTGGCCGTGCCCGGCCTTCACATGCGGGTAAGTCTCCTTGCGCCGCTCGAGGTTGTGCGGGAATCCGCCGCTGGCCAGCACCACACCGTAACGCGCCTTCACGCTGACCCGCTGGCCGTCGCGCTCAAGCACCGCGCCGGTGACGCGCCCCCCCTCCTGCAACAACTGCACGGCAGGCGACGACAGCCATACCGGGATCGACAGGTCGGCCGCCGACTTCGCGAGCCGCGCGGCCAGCGCGTTGCCGTTGGTCAGCGTCATGCCCCGCCCGTACTTCATCACCTCCAGGAAATGTTTGGTCAGACGTTTGGTGACATACCAAGCGGACTGCAGCGATCGCGTCACCCGCATGAAGTGAACGATCTCCTTGCCGGAGCCGATCGTTACGCCGAAGACCGTCAGTTCCGGCAGCACGGGGCCGAGGGTTTTGAGCAGCGGGCCGAGCTCGCGCGCGTCGTACGGACGCGTCACCATCGAGCGGCCACCCTGTGCGGCGCCGGGCGCCTCGGCATGGTAGTCCGGGAACGTGAGCGGCATGTCGAACTGGACGGCGGTCTTCGTCATGAAGAACTCAATCGCTTTCGGGCCGTTCGCCAGAAAGGCGCGTACACGCGCCTCATCGAACCCGGCGCCGGCCTGGTTCCGGATATAGGTCAGCGCCTGGTCCGGTAGTTCGTGATGGCCGTATGCCTTGCCCAGATGGGTGTTCGGCACCCAGAGCCAGCCGCCCGAGCGGGCCGTCGTGCCGCCGTAGTAGCTCGCCTTCTCGGCCACGATGACCTTCAGCCCCCGGCTGGCGGCGGTAATGGCCGCGGACATGCCGGCGACGCCTGACCCGATGACCAGAACATCACATTTTTCCTGTTGCAGTGTAGACATCGACTTCTCCATTCAAGTGCGGGCGGTACGGTCGCCAAGAGCGGCGCCACCATGTCCGCTAGATTAATACTAGCGCGCTTGAAATTATCTACTCGTTAACCCTACGCTTATTCATTAGATATTGTCTAGTGCTATACTGCGCGCACTATCCATCTCATGACAGGGACATACCGTGGAACAGACCGACCAGGCACCCGAGCGAGTGCGCCGCGGCATCCAGTCGATTGAAGTGGGAGGAGAAATCCTGAAGGTGCTGGCCTCCGAGGCCAGGCCGATGGCGCTACGCGATCTCGTGAAGGCGGCGAACATGCCGTCCGGCAAGATCCATCCGTATCTGGTGAGCTTTGGCAAGATCGGGCTCGTCGCCCAGGACCCGGTCACGGGTCACTATCTGCTCGGCCCGATGGCCATCCAGCTCGGGCTAACCAGCCTGCAGACGCTGAACCCGATCCGCGAGGCCACGCCGTTCGCCGAAGCGCTTTCGGAAGAAACGTCGCACGCGGTCGCGCTCGCTGTTTGGGGAAACCTTGGGCCGGTCATCGTGCGGCTGATCGATGCGTCCTATCCCATCCACACGAACATCCGCACCGGCACGGTCATGTCGCTCGCCAATACGGCGACCGGCAGGGTTTTCTCGGCATTCCTGCCACGTCAGTTCACCGAAAAGCTGTTGCTGGACGATCGCATTCGGCTCGGCGCCGATATTGCGCATCCGCTGGACGCCGCCGTGGTCGAGGAAATGATCAAGGAAGCGCGGGCGCGCCACATGTCCCGCAGCATCAACCATCCCACGCCAGGGATCGTCGCCTTTTCTGCGCCGGTGTTCGATTATTCGGGAAACATTGCGCTGACGATCACCATCATGGGACCGACCGGCACTGTTGATACCGATTGGGAGGGGCCGGTGGCCAAAGCATTGGATGCGTGTGCGCAGGCGGTTTCGAAGCGCCTCGGCTACAGGGGCTCGTAGAAGTGCTTACAGTCGTCTAGCTTCAGGGGGCTGAAATGGTCGTTTCCATGAGCGGCCATTTCTTGCCCGACGACGGTCCATCTATCTTGAGGCTTGTGCGATGCCGGCGCTTACACGTGGGATTGGACGAAAGGCAGAAACGGCCGATGAAGCGCCGTTGGCCGACACGGCAGCGGACGGCTCCTCCTGGCTGCGGATTCAATCAGCTTTTTCCGTGGGCGGCCGCACATTCTTGTGCGGTCGGCTGCAGACAGTATGTTTGCACTATCGAGCCAGCCGTCTGTGCC
>JYOD01000121.1 GCA_000955785.1 Burkholderiaceae bacterium 16 | reverse complement strand
TGCGCCCTGCCGGGCGCACCCACAAAAATTGGCCGGCATTGCCGCCGGCCAAACGTCCTTGCACTCAGTGATCAAGCCAAGGTCGATATGAACGGCCTGGTAGCTCGCCAGTGCATGCCGCGAGTGCAATCAGAAGCGGTGACGCACGCCGACCATGGCGCCGGTCTGGTTTTGGCCAGGCAGGGTGTTCATCGTGCTGGTCACACCGTACGTTGCGCTGCCGTGGTTCTTCACATAGCCGAGCAGCAGGTAGGCATCGGTACGTTGGGAAAAGGCATAGTCGGCGTTCAGGACGAACATCAACGAATCCTTGTTGTCAGTGCGGGCATCGGTATAGTAGGTCCCACCGGTGAGGCTGAAGGCCGGGGTGAATTTATACAGTGCACCGACCCAGTAGAGGTTGTCATGACGGGCAGTGACAATGGCCGTGGTAGCGGCGTTGAGTTCATCGCGCAGCCAGCGGTAGCCGGCGAACACCTTGGCCTCACCGAATGCGTACGACGCGCCAACCGCGATGCGCTTGGCGGTGCCGTCAGCCGCGGCGATGCTGCTGCCTTGGTACTGGTCATAGGCGACGCCCGCAGAGAACGGGCCGCTCGCGTACGCCAGCCCACCGCCAAAGTTGGTGCCGACTTTGAAATGGCCCGGGACTTCGGTGCCATTGGGGATAGTGCTGTCGCGGCCGGTGCTGTAGAAGCCCGTCGCGGTCAGCCCACCGAACTTGCCGGTGTACTTGATGGCGTTGTCGGCACGACCGTTAAAGCCCAGGGTGTCGACGGAGTTCAGGGAGTAGCTACTACCAACCGCCATCGGGTCGTAGGCGCCGAACAGGTCATACAGCGCGTTTTGCTGGCGGCCCAGAGTGAAGGCGCCGAAGTCGCCTTGCAGGCCAACATAGGACTGGCGGCCGAACAGGCGGTTGCCTTGGGCCGAAGTACCCGAATCGATATTGAAGCCGCTTTCCAGCACGAAGATGCCCTTCAGGTTGCCCCCGAGGTCTTCCACACCGCGAATGCCCCAGCGCGAACCGGAGAGTCCGCCGGATGTCACGCCATACAGCGAGCCGCCCTGCCCCGGGACGCTTTGCACGTGACTTTGGTAACTAACGCCGGCGTCAGCGATGCCATAGAGAGTCATGCTGGTCGAGGACGATTGGGCAAAGGCAGCGCCGGACACGGCGCAAGCTGCGGCAGCGGCTGCCAATGCGAAGAGAGTCTTTTTCACTGTCAATCTCTGTTTCTGTTTGATCAAGTAGGTTGTCTTCTGCCGGGGGATGATCATGGCAGGGGAGTGAGCCGTACGGCTCAGCAATCCCGACCGGAATTTTGAAACATTTATGTGACAGCAGCGAGTAAATTTTCGTTCTGAAATTGCTAATTCCAATTTAAAAAATACATAGATTTATTGAACAAAATAACCATGGCGATGTCACGGCCAACCACACGTCATGTGGAATGGCGCGTATCAAAGGTCTATGTAAATGGCTGCACTTCACGCCGGCTGGAAGCCGCACTGATTTGGTCTCCCCGGGCCGGGAGCACGGATCATTCGATAAAAATTACGATCTTGTAATTCGATGGCAACTAATTCGTCAGTATTGACGCTGCATAGTGATGCCATTCATTGTTCGGACAGCGCTTACCATCACCATATCAGGATAATGCTCATGACCGACCCCTACCCTACCAACCTGCGGGGCTACCGGTTGCGTTTTAGTCTAGTAGCGCTTATCGCTATATCCAGCGTCTGTCACGCGCAATCTGCGGTCACTGCGGGGGATCCCGCTCTCAGTGCACCAGCGCCCACCCTTACCAACTGTGTCTCGTGCCATGGCGTACTAGGGGCCGGCACGGCAACTGGCGCACCCAGGCTCGCGGGAAAGAATCCAGACTATCTTGCACATGCACTGTCGATGTTCAAGGCAGGAACTCGTGCGAGCGTTGTCATGCAAAGCGTTGCACATGCGCTTTCCGACAGCGAAATAGGCAGCCTCGCGGTATACTTTTCAGCCCAAAATCCTCCGCGCGTCCAGGGCGAACACCCACCTCCACCGGCCCTGGTGATGGCCGGCAAGCAACTGGCCGAGCTGGGAGCGGCTCCGGACGTTCCGGCTTGCTTCAGTTGCCATGCGGTCGATGGAAAAGGCAATGGCGCGCGCTATCCGAGCATTGCCGGCGAACCGGCTGCATTTGTCATCAACCGGCTCCACGAGTTCCAGGCCCGCGCGAAGGCGGGAACACCCTCACCGGGGACAATGACGGCCGTGGCGGCAACGCTGAACGAGCGGCAGATTGAAGAGGCTGCGGCTTACCTGTCGACAATCGAGCCGTGATGGCCAAGCATCACACCAAGCTGTGCAACGCTCCCGCCCTACCTCTTGCTTTAGGCGCCCATATCTTACGCCGCAGTTCCGGGTGACCCGTTCCCCGGACGTGGGCACCGACGAGGTTCCGATTCTCCTTGAGTCCGGCCTGCACGATACCGTCCCACTACCGCCTCGCTAGCTGCCAGTATCACTGGTACCACCGGTTCCGTAGTCTGCATGTACGTCATCCCGACGAGCAAATCTGTTACGTAACAGATTCGTCGCTGTTGTATATAGGCTGACGGCAAGCGGAATGTCACCATGGGCGTTCTTTAAGAGGGAGATGGCATGAATACCGCAGTTCGACACGACTTTCGTAGCGATACCGTCACCCGGCCTGGGCCGGCCATGCGCGCCGCAATGGCCGCCGCCGAGGTGGGCGATGACGTCTTCGGCGACGACCCGACTGTAAGGAGACTGGAAGCGCGGATGGCCGACATGCTCGGAAAGGAGGCTTCGCTGTTCGTGCCGTCGGGCACCCAGTCCAATCTCATCGCACTCATGGCGCACTGCGAGCGCGGTGACGAGTACATCGTCGGCCAAACGGCGCATTGCTACCGCTGGGAGGCAGGAGGCGCGGCGGTGCTGGGCAGCATCCAACCCCAACCGCTGACCAACCAGCCCGACGGTACGCTACTCCTGGCGGACATCGAAGCGACGATCAAGCCGGACGATCCGCACTTCGCACGCACGCGCCTGCTCGCACTGGAGAACACGATTGGCGGCAAGGTCCTTCCGCTGTCCTACGTCGACGCGGCGACGGCAATGGCCCGCCGGCACGGGCTTGCCTGCCATCTGGACGGCGCCCGCGTGTTCAATGCGGCCGTGGCACTCGGTGTTTCGGTCGACACGCTTGCCCGACCGTTCGACACTGTCTCAGTGTGCCTGTCCAAGGGACTTGGGGCGCCGGTCGGCTCGGTATTCGCCGGCTCCGCACCCATCATTGCCAAAGGACGACGCCTGCGCAAGATGCTCGGTGGTGGACTACGGCAGTCGGGGATTCTCGCTGCGGCCGGGCTATACGCGCTGGAACACAATGTCGAGCGACTCGCGGACGACCATGCCAATGCGCGCGCGCTCGCACAAGGTCTCTCGGCGCTGCCGGGCCTGTCTGTGTCCAAACCTGACACGAACATCGTTTTCGTGAATGTCGCTGCGAAGTACGCGTCGGCCTTCGCGGAGCACCTCGCCGGACAGGGCATCGGCGTCACATCTGCGTATGGCGCAACCCAGCAGCGCTGGGTCACGCACCTCGACGTCGGCAAGGCGGCGGTGGCAACCGCACTCGCTGCCGCAAGCGAATTTTTTGCAGCTGGCGCGACTGGCACCCCAGCCCGGTGAGGGCCGGCCATCTCGCGCGTGTCGACCATTTCCATCGCTGGTGTAATAACTGAAGAGAGGCTCTTCAAACATCCAGGATTAACCAGAGCTATCGAACAATGAAGGCTGAGAACTTTACATTGCGACACTACTTTGACCGGATAGGTTTTGAACAACCTGCAGAGGTTGACATCGCAACAATCACTGGGATGATGAGGCGCCAGCTATTTACCGTTCCGTTCGAAAATCTGGACGTGCAGGCAAAAAAAGCCGTTTCCCTGGTTCCCGAACATATCGTTGAAAAGATTCTCCATCGTAAACGAGGCGGGTACTGTTACGAGGTGAACGGAATCTTCGCGATGGCCCTACAAGAGCTTGGTGTCCCCTATCAGTTCGTTGCAGCCAGACCGATGTTTTACCCGGTCAAAAGACCCAAGACCCATATGGCACTCGTGCTGACAGTGAACGATGAGCAGTGGCTGTGTGATCTGGGTTTCGGCAGTTACGGGATCAGGGCTCCGATACGACTGGATGTACTCGACGCTGAAATCAAACAGGACTTCGACAGCTTTATGCTGACCAGATCAAATGGCCGAGAGTACCTACTGAAGGCGCTGGTCGATGGGAAATGGGAAAATCAATATGCATTCGACTTGTCTGCGCAGGAGTGGATCGATTTTGCGCCCGCTAATTACCTGAATTCCACGCACCCGGACGCGATCTTTGTACAAAAGTTGCTGGTGATTCAACACAATCAGGCTGGTCGCAAGTTGCTGTTCGGCAATACGCTGAAGATCGTTACGAATGGAAAAGTCGAGCAACAACTCGTCGACCCCGAAGACATTCAGCGCATGTTGTCTTTCGAGTTTGGACTGACTGTATCGGAATGTTGATTCACTGGGCTCGTCTATATCCACCCTTGTTGGCCCCTTGGCCTCACCAGATGAGGCTCCTTCATTCCCTGACAATCATGTCGCAAGCCAATCTCCCCCTCCACTTTCGCAGCGCCCTACAACTAGCCCAGGACATACACGACGGACGACTGACCTCGCGAGAGGTCACGCGGCACTTTCTTGACCGGATCGCACGCGCCGACAAGCTTCATGCCTTCAGCGCCGTGTTCGAAGAGCGAGCGATGGCCCAGGCGGAACTCGCCGATCAACTGCTTCTTGCAGGCATATGGCTGAGCCCTCTCCACGGAGTGCCGATAGCGCTCAAGGACAGTATCCAGTGGGCGGAAACGCCTGCCGAAGCCGGGTCCTTAACCCGCGCTAACAGGATCAGCTCCGAAACCAGCGCCGCGGCCAAGCTCTTGATCGGGAGCGGGCTAGTCATTCTCGGCAAGACCAATATGACCGAGTATGCATTCGGGCTCTCCGGCCAGAACGCGACCGTCGGCACCGCACGCAACCCTTGGGACCCTGTGGGACACCGAGCACCAGGAGGATCTTCTTCCGGCGCTGGCGTCGCAGTGGCCGCCGGGCTGGCGCCGATCGCCTTGGGTGGCGACACCGGCGGCTCTGTGCGCGCGCCGGCGACACTAAACCACCTGGTGGGATTCAAACCTTCCTCTGGCCTGATCAGCCGAGCCGGCTGCCTTCCGCTATCCGGTACACTTGATGTGCTGGGTCCGATTGCCCGCACGGTGGAAGACGCGCGCGCCCTCATAGCTATTCTCGCCAGACCCGATTCGGCTGACCCCATCACCTTGGCCACACCGGTGGAGGTCTACCAAAGCCTGAAACTGCGGGCCGATGGGTCCTCCAAGGTGCTACTGGTATTAGATGAGTCGGCCTGGCCTACGTGCCTGGCAAAGGATGCACAGCGCGTATGGGATGACACGATCTACCAGCTCAAGCAAGCAGGCTATCACATCCGAAGCTGGACCCCGCCGCCTCTCCTGGCTATGAATCAGTTAGCTGACGACAACTCCTTGATTCTCAGCTATGAGGGCTTCAGGCACTATGGCCCATTGGCGCTGGACAATGCCCAACCGCTTTGGGAAGTTGTTCGAAACCGGATCCTGGCCGGCGGAGCGATCAAGGAGGAGGCCTATCGCGCTGCGCATGAACGTAGGCGCCATGCCGCCCGACTCTTCGCGCACTGTCTCGGGGAGTTCCCCGCCCTCTTGATGCCAGCTTGTGACCAAGGTGCTCAGGTCCTGGACGCCGCGGACGTCGTCCACTCGGGTCTTGGAAAGCTCTTGCGGCCGGCTAACTTCCTCGGTTCGCCCGCCATCGCGCTGCCCTCGGGATTTGACCATGCAGGAATGCCGATAGGCGTGCAAATGCTGGCCCCGGCATTGAGTGATAAGGCACTGCTCGATGATGCTCATGAAGTTGCGCAAGTACTCCGCGCAGAGCATCGGAACCCAGACCTCACCGAGTTTGGCCTTCTATAGGGTTCGCAGTAGCGGTCTGATACGGAGTACGCCTTGGGGCCCGTTGCCATCGGATAAGTGACAGCGGGCCCCGTCTGCTCCGTGATCGTCAAATGCCCGTGCCCCCGCCTATGGGCACTGGGCCAGCCTCAACGCGCCGCGTCACCCCACCGAGACCCGGCTGTCGTATCGTCGAGTTGCGCCGTCAGTTCTGGATCGAGCACAAGATCCGTAGCGGCTAGCGAACCCGTCAACTGATCGGTATGACTCGCACCGATGATCGCCGAGGTAATGGGCGGATTCGCCAGGACCCACGCCAGGGAGGTCTTCGCTAGCGATTCACCGGCTTGCTCGGCGAGCCCGCGCAGCTTCTCGATCGTTTCGATTTCGCACTGATGCCAGTGGCGCTCCAGATACATCGCGCCAGCCTTGCCGACTGCAGTGGTAAAGCGCCCTTGCTAGGTTTGCCTTCGCTCCAGCCATTGTATTCGACGGTTGTGTGGGCCGGCGCGGTGGCGTGCTCGGTTGAAGACCTTGTCACGCTATAGAAGGAACTCGTCGACGCCATCTAGTCCCGGGCCGGATGTTGGGTCTGGGAACTAAGTGATAGTAGCGACAAGTCCAGCCTACGCACTATCCCGATAGCCATTGCCTTGACTGAGCTTTTTTCAATTTACATAGACAAATAATTGAGTAGTCTTCATGCAACTGTCACGCTCCTTGTCTAACCTTGCGTCTCAAGCGCGTACCCCCTCCTGGGAAACAGCGCACAAACGCCCATAGGTACAAGGATTCGCAATGAAGACAACTCTCCCCCGCACCGTTGCTGCGCTCATCGCCACAGTGACGATGGCTGCGGGCATCCAAGTCCATGCTCAATCAGCCCCCGATGGGTCCAAGGCACACCCATTGCGCGTGCTATTGATTCCCGCCGATGGGGGCACCGAGTCGGGAACCAAGGCCGACTATGCACCGGTCTTCAATGCTATTACCCGCAGCACTGGCCTAAATTTCGATCTGAAGGTCGGTCAATCGTATGGGGCGGTCGTGGAAGGAATGTGCAACCAGTTGGCAGAAATCGCGTTCTTCGGGCCGGTTTCCTATGTACAAGCGCACCAGCGCGGCTGCGCGCAGCTGTTAGCCGTGGGTGTCGAGAATGGGCAGTCCATCTACTACGCAGGCATGTTTGCCAAGTCGAACTCGCCGATCGTCAGCCTGCGGGATCTCAAGGGGAAGCGCGCAGCATTTGGCGACGTGAACTCGGCATCCAGTTTCACATTCCAGATGGCATCCATGCTGAGCGATGGCATGAATCCGGCGCGCGACCTGGCCGAATTGCGCCTGACTGGCAGCCACGCCAGCAGCTTGGCGGCTCTGGTGCAAGGTCAGGTTGACGCCGCAGCCCTGTCGTTCGATTCTTTCGACAAGGCGGTGCGCCAAGGTGCGGTGGATCCGGCCACCGTCAAGGTGATTTTCAAGAGCGAACCGATTCCGTATCCGCCGCTGGCCATGAACACCAAGCTCCCCGAGGCGCTCAAGGCCGAATTGAAAAAGGCATTCGCCAACGTGCACAAAGCGCCTGGCGTGACGCCAGAGATGATCCGAGGATACGGCGGTGCCAAGATCCAGCGCTACGATACTCAGTTCTCTGAAGCGCAGTTCGCCGGCCCTGCATCCAAGATGGCCCTGCTTTCCGACGAGATCAAGGCCGAGATTCTGAAGAAGGCCTCGCAGCGTTGATCTGCGCTCAGACGGAGATGGGAATGCTTAGTTATGAATCAGTCGGCATGCGCTATGCCGACGGCACCGCGGCGCTCAAATCCGTGTCGATGGTGGTGCAGCGCGGACAGTTTTGCGTGCTGCTGGGATCCTCGGGTGCAGGCAAGTCGACCTTGTTGCGCATGGCCAATGGTCTCGTTGTTCCCACACAGGGCACGGTGCGGGTCGACGGTGTCCGGCTTGACGCCAGGACGCTCAACGCCGTGCGCCCGCGTATAGGCATGGTGCATCAGCAATTCAACCTGGTCTCGCGAGCTACGGTGGCGATGAATGTGCTTTGTGGCGCGCTGCCGGTCCTGCCGGCCTGGCGCGCATTGCTGGCGCGTTTTTCTGCCGAGACGCGTGGTCGGGCCGCCGGGCTCATCGAGCAGGTCGGGCTCGCACCAGAGCACCTGCATCGACGGGTGAGCGATCTGTCGGGCGGACAGCAGCAACGGGTGGGCATAGCGCGAGCGTTCATGCTGAATCCGCCGTTACTGCTTGCCGATGAGCCTGTGGCAAGCCTGGACCCGCGCATCAGCCGCGAAATCCTTTCCTTGCTGCGCACGCAAGCCCGCGAGCGCGGAACGACAGTGCTTTGCAGCCTGCACCAAATCGACTTGGCACGCGAGTATGCCGACCGCATCGTGGCGTTGCGTGGTGGCGTGGTGATGTTTGACGGCCCCGCCACCGCGTTTGACGACACTCTCGCGCACTCTTTGTACGAGGTGGGCGACGCGCCCGCCGGCCAGGACGCTCGTGTGCCGATCGCAGCCTCGCCCGCCCCGGCGGGGGCCAGATTGCAATTGCAGGAGGTGTGATGCAAAACCCCGCATCCGACACACGCTGGAACATTGGCCATCCCTATGGAGCCAAGACCGTGCTTGCCTTACTAGTGACGCTAATTCTCTGCTTATACGTGGGGCAACGCGTAGAAATGGGCAAGATGGTGGCGCTAACCGCAGATGGCGTGCTGGCCTCGGTCGGCATCAAGCCGCAGTCGCAGGTCACCACGGGTCTTGAGCATCTGGCGCACAGCCTGTTTCCCATCCAGATATCCGAGCGGGTAGAGGTTGCTCGCATCGAAAATTTCGATCCGACGCAATTGCCCTGGTTGGCTCACCTGGAAACCGTTGGGGTTAGTGAGTCGAAGCTGAACCCCGATACCTTGCGCATGGAAACGAGCGTAGTTACGCGTGAGTATTTGGTCGAGCCCATGGGTTACTTGTGGCAGGTGGCGGTGAAGATGATCGAGACCTTCGAGATCGCGATCTGGGCCACCTTACTTGCGATAGGCGCGAGCCTGCCGCTGGCGTACTTTAGCGCACGAAACTACACGCCAAATCGCGCGTTCTACGTGACCGCACGCAGCCTCGTAAGCTTGTTTCGCTCCATGCCAGAGCTAATCAGTGCGTTATTCCTGGTATTGGCCTACGGCTTTGGTCCCATCGCAGGTGTACTCGCGTTGGCGATCCATTCAATGGGCTTTCTGGGAAAGTTCTACGCGGAGGACATCGAGACTGCCGATCCCAAGCCACAGGAGGCATTGCGCGCAATCGGGGCCGGAAAACTAAAAGTGCTGGCGTATGGAGTGGGTCCTCAGGTCATGCCGCAATTCATCGCGTACACCCTATACATCCTGGATCGCAACGTGCGCATGGCCACGGTTGTCGGCCTGGTGGGCGCGGGGGGCATCGGCCAGGAATTGAAAGGCCGCTACGACATGTACCAGTACGCCCATGTGGGCACAATTCTGGTGGCAATCTTCATCACCGTGTTCTTGCTGGATCAACTGGCCGCGCGGCTGCGTCGCAAGCTGGCCTGACACGAACCAATGCCGGGATTTGCACGATGCGAGGGGCGCGCAACTCCCTTTCCTGGGCTCTATGCGGTCGAGCACGGCGATGGTCTTCCCCTGCTGCTTTCTGTTCCCTGAGCCGGTGCGCCATACCACCTCCGAGCCTGCCGGCTTTGCTTCCCCATGGTTACATTCAAGGAAAACTCCATGAAAACAAGTTCGTCCCGTAACGGCCTTGCTGTCGCGGCCGCACTCTTGTGCCTGATTCTCACCGCCTGCGGCGGCGGCGACGACTCCTCGGCGGCCTCGACACCGGCGACCAAGCCCGCACCCGCCACCCCTGGCCCGCAAGCGGCACCAACGCTCCATTGCGCACCCTGACAAGAGACGTCTTCCACTTACCATCGATCCATCCATTGACACCAATCATGACTAACCGACGCGATTTCCTACGCAGATCCGCCAGCGCCGTTGGCGCGGTTTCGGCCCTGTCCATGCTCCCTGCCTCAATTCGGAAGGCACTCGCCGTCAACGCCGCGGTTGACACCGGCACCATCCAGGATGTCAAGCATGTCGTGATTCTGATGCTGGAGAATCGCGGCTTCGATCACTACTTCGGCGCCCTGCGTGGCGTACGTGGCTTTGGCGACCGCTTCCCGATACCGCTCCAGAGCGGTAAGGACGTTTGGTTCCAGTCGGACGGTACGAAAGAGATTCCGCCCTACCACATGGACGGGACCACGACCAAGGCGCTGCAATCACCGAGCACGCCGCACAGCTTCAAGGACTCGCAGGCCGCCTGGGACCAGGGCAAGATGGGGTTCTGGCCGCGCTTCAAGACCCAGTACACGATGGGTTACCTTCGCCGTGAAGACATCCCCTTCCATTACGCGCTGGCCGACGCCTTTACAATTTGCGATGGCTACCACTGCTCCGTCACCAGCGGCACCGACCCCAACCGCGTGGTCTTTTTCTCTGGCTCCGGCTTCGACCCCGTGCTTGCCAAGCAGGGCATCAACAGCAACGACCGGACCTCGGAGCCCGACAACGACCGCTGCTGGATCACCGGCACTATGCCGACCCCGGGCTACACCTATGCGGACAACGCACTCACTTGGCAAACGTTGCCGGATGTGCTCCAGAACGCTGGCGTGAGCTGGAAGATCTACCAGAATACCAACGACAACTGGACCGGCGCCATGCACGGCGGCCTGGCATTCCAGAGCTTCCGCAATGCGCAGCCCGGCTCAGCTTTGTATGTGAAGGGCATGACGGACTATTCGATTGCCGACTTGCGCAACGACGTGGTCAACGACACGCTGCCGGCAGTCTCGTGGATACTGTGCACGGCCGCGAACTCCGAGCACTCCGGCAACAGCAACCCGGCGATCGGCGCCAACTATACCTCGCAGGTGCTGGAAGCCGTGACTGCCAACCCGGAGGTCTGGGCCAAAACCGTGTTCTTCCTCACCTATGACGAGAACGATGGCCTATTCGACCACCTGCCGGCGCCAGCACCACCCTCGTACAACGCTGATGGCACGCTGGCCGGCAAAGCAACGTTGCCGCTCGACGGCGAGTACTTTTCCGATCCGACACGCGCCCGTCTCCTCGCCAGTGACACCATCAGCGGTACCGTGCGCCCATTTGGCCTGGGCGCACGCGTACCGATGTATGTGATCTCGCCATGGAGCAAGGGTGGCTGGGTCAACTCGCAGGTTTTCGACCACACCTCCGTGGGCATGTTTCTCGAGAAGCGTTTCGGCGTCACCGTCGACGCCATCAGCCCGTGGCACCGCGCAGTATGCGGCGACCTGACCTCATGTTTTGACTTCGTGTCGCCCAACGATCCAAAGTGGCCAGCATTGCCCGACACTAGTAATTACGCCGCAGTCCTGGCCGCGCAGAGCTCGCTGCCCACCCCGAGCGCACCGGCCACGCCACAGCCGCTGTTCCAGGAGCCCGGCACCCGCTTTTCGCGCGCGCTGCCCTACGAGTTGCACACCAGCGCACGCATCCAACCAAACGGCTTGGTGTCGCTGACGTTCAGTACCACCGGCGCTCAGGGCGCGGTGTTCCATGTCTACGACAAGCTGCACCTCGACCGCATTCCCCGCCGCTACACCGTGGAAGCAGGCAAGATGGTGACCGACGACTGGAACACCAGCGCGACCGACAGCGGAAAGTACGAGCTGTGGGTCTATAGCACCAACGGATTCGTGCGCACCTTCAAGGGCGATGCACTCGCCAGCGGCGCGGCCGACTTCCAGCCCGAAGTCCAGGTCTGCTACGAGCCGGTCAATGGCCAGGTCTACGTAAAGGTCCACAACACCGGCACCAAGAGCGGGACGGCGATGGTCCACTCCAACGCCTACCGCACCGACGGCCCGTGGACTCTGGATGTGGCAGCAGGTGCGACTGGCGTGCTGAACTGGGACTTGAGCCAAAGCGGCCGCTGGTACGACTTTACCGTCACGGCTGCCAACTTCGAGCGCCGATTCTCGGGCCGCGTCGAAACCGGCAAGCCCGGCGTCAGCGATCCTGCCATGGCACTTCACCTATAGGCATGATCGTGCACGCGCGATGATTCAAGGAAGCTTCTTCTCGGGATGCAGCGTTCCAGATCGGAGGTGACCCGATACAACTGCTTTTGGCCTTGGATGGCGTCCAGTTGGACGCCATCCAAGGCTAAAGACGTAGCCGAACGTGAAGAGCTGGTTATTTCAATTCCAATGTATGTGGCAATGACAGATATCGGACCTTTGTCCTCGGGTAATCGTACGTCCCTCGTTCCGGGCTTCTCGCCCGCGGTGCGGTCACCTTGGCACGACCCAGCATGGCATTACATTATCGATCTGGACGGCACACTGATCCGCGACGGCGCGGCAATGCCGGGTGCGGCCGCGCTGCTCGAGGCGCTGCATGGGCGCTACGCGATCGTGTCGAATAACTCCACCGACACGGCGGTCGGCATGGCACGCAAGCTACGGAAAATGGGCCTCGTCGTTGCGCCCGCGCAGCTCGTGCTGGCGGGCGAGATGACTGTGAACTGGCTGTGGCAAACCTCGCCCAGCGCGCGTGTGTATTTGCTTGGCAGCCCGGTATTGCGACGCTATGCCCAGCGGGTGGGCTGCAGGCTGGTGGAGCAGAACCCGGACGTCGTGTTGCTGGCGCTAGACCGCGCCTTCAATTACCGAAAATTGCTGCTAGCGGTGAATGTGCTGCGCACCGGCGCACGGTTGATTGTCACGAACCCCGATCTCAGCCATCCCGGTGGAAACGGCAGGCGCGTGCCGGAAACCGGTACGCTGCTGGCGGCGGTACTCGCCTGCGCCGACGTGCGTCCCGTGAGCATTATCGGCAAACCTTCCGATGTGCTGTTTCGGGAGGGCTTGCGACGGTTGCGGGCGAAGCCGGCGCAGACACTGATGATCGGCGACAATCCGGCAACCGATGCTGCGGGTGCGGTCGCGATGGGTATGTCCTATCTTCTCCTCGGTACAGGGCCTGAGGCTGAAGCGGAAACCCCCGCGCAGTTGCTTGAGACATGGGGCACCAGGCACACGCACTTGTAACCCGACATCAGTAGCGTTTGAGCGACAGTACGTCGAAGGTGTGGCGGATCGTCTTGACCGCGCGATCGTAGTCGCTTAGAGCGAGGCACGCGATCAGCACGTCGATGATCGCCAACTGCGCCAGGCGGCTGGTCATCGCTTCTGTGCGAAACTGGGTTTCGCGGGCCATCGTGAGCAGCACGACATCGGAGAACGCCTGGATCGGCGATTTACCGAAATTGGTGATGCAAATGGTATGCGCGCCGGCCTCCTTCGCCAGCCGCGTCGCAGTTACGGTTTCATGCGTGCTACCGGAATGGGAGATGGTCAGTACGGCGACATCCGGCCCGGTCAGCGCAGCGCTGATTACCTGCATATGCGAATCGATAACGGCCTTGGCGTTGAGGCCGATACGCAGCATGCGGTAGTGGGCATCCTCTGCAATCGTTGCCGCACTGCCGATGCCGTAGATCTCGATGCGCTTGGCCTTCTTCAGGATGCGTACCGCGCGCTCCAGCGCCCCGACATCCAGGGTTGACTGTGTGTCGTGCAGGGTCTGCACATTGCTCTGAAAAATCTTGCGCACGACAGCAGCAGCGTTGTCGTTCGGTTCCAAGTCTTCGTGAATCATTTGTACCGGCCGCACGGTCTCCTGCGCCAACACTATCTTCAACTGCTGAAAGCCCGTAGCCCCGAGCGTCTTGCACAGGCCGACCACGCTGCCCTCGCTGGCCCCGGTGCGCTCCGCCACTTCGCTGACCGACATATGCATCACTTCCTGCGGATGTTGCGCGATAAAGTCGGCAATGCGCTGGCCGGTAGCCCCCAGCGTGTCGCGGATGCTCTCGATGCGCGCCACGATGGCCGTCAGCGCCGGTTGCTGCGGTTTCGGGGGCGCCTTCTTCGAAGGTTTGTTTTTTGTTGGCATGGAGTGGATGTCGCTCGCGCGTCCGCCGTTGCGGACAGGTCGCCGCCATTGTAGAGGACCTTGGCGTTGAAAGCGTTGACTATCATCCACATACGCCGTAATGGCGAGCGATCTGCATGGCTCGCAAGCCTCATTGCCTTTCTTCCGGCTTGTACAACAGGCGGACGCGCGGCGCCCATTCTGTCATGGTATCAATGGGAACAACGGGACCGGGCAGACGCTGGAAGTCGAAACGGGACAATACCGGCGATGTCAGCCCGGGGGCGTCCACACTGAGTATCTGCTCTGGCTCGAAGAACTCGTCGAATGCGGCACGGAAATGGCCCCGCGATTTCACCACCACAGTGCGCGCAGCCGCGATGTCGATGCCAAACATTTCGAAGAACATGGGCTCGTGGCATTGATGACGGTTGCTGATCACCACCACCTGCACGCCTCCAACCTGCAGCAAGGCCGAGGGGCCCAGGTTAAAGCTACAGCCAGCCAACTGGCCCCGCCGTCCGACGCCTTTTCCGGAATGCAAGCGCAGCACTGTAGCGGGCGCGCTGAACGGCGACGAGTACGTGGCGGTTTCCTCGCGATTGAAGCGAGCGGTGAACGAGGCGCCGACGCCAAGCGCCTGCGCCTCGGCGCTCAGTGACGGGTCTGTGACAACCCCCAGGATCGCGTTATTGACGCCGCCTTCCAATAGCGCCTGCAGCAGGAATGGCGTGTTGCCGCGCCCGCCCCCACCCGGGTTGTCGGCCACATCGGCCAAGAGTACTGCGTGCAGTGAAGAGTCGCGGCCAGCCGCCCTTGCCAAAGCCACAGCTTGTTCGAGCGGCACCAACTCGGGCGTGAAGGCGGCCCGCCCTGCCCATGCTGGCGTGACCAGGTCCAGGGCAGTTTGACGCGCGAACTCGGCATCGTTACGGGTCGAGACGATCACCGTCATTCCATTCTTTGGTGTGTCTCCAAAGACGAACCCGCCCAGGGCCGAGATATTGACGATTCGTGGATCATCCAATGCTTCTGCCGCCTGGATCATGTCCGCGTATGGCCCGGTACCGGGGGCGGTCAACAGCTGCGTCGGTGGTGCGCAAACCGGCATGCGCACGTGGGCCACGGTCACGCGCATGCCGCGCAGCAGTTCCATCAGCACATCGGCCGCGTCCGCCCCCCGTTCGGCCATGTCGGTATGGGGATTGCGGCGATAGGAAATGAGCATGTCAACGTGGTCGACCATCCGGTCGGACACATTTGCATGCAAATCGACGGTGGCTACGATGGGAACCAAGGGGCCAACGATAGACCGCGCCATTTCGAAAACGAGGCCGTCCGGATCATCCTCCTCGGTGGTAATGGCGGCGCCGTGCTCACAGATGTAGACAGCGTCCAACGGCAAAGCTGCACGTAGTCCCTGCTCGAAGATGGCTAATGTCTCGGTGAAGAAAGCGTGATCGACCGGGCCGCCCGATTCTGCGTTGGCGAACAGGATCGGCACAGGAATCCATGCACCGTTGGCATCCATGCGCCGGACGAAGGCTGGGATCTCCGGCGTCATGGCAGGTGCGGGACTGCGCGCATCCGCCAGCAACACCTCGCCGGCCAGGTAAGCGCGGTCCACAAAATCGGCCCGCGTGGAAACCGGGGCAAAGCGGTTCGATTCGATGGCGAAGCCTAAGATTGCAATGCGGGGGCTAGACATGGTCGGCGGGACGCTCAGTTCTGTTTGGGGATATGCGCGGTTTCGATGAGGCCAGACCATTTCTTCTGTTCGCTGGCGATGAAACGCACGAACTCTTCGCGGGTGCCGGTGCCTGCCGATGCGTTGGCGTCGGTCAGCTCCTTGCGCAAGGCATCGGTCTTCAGCACTTTTTCCAGCGCGGCACTAACCCGGTCGACGATCGGCTGTGGTGTCCCCTTGGGAAAGACCAAACCACCCCACGACACATTCTCATAGCCTTTCAGTCCGGCCTCGTCCAGGGTCGGTAGATTGGGATAGAGTGCAATACGCTCACGGCTGGTAATCGCCAGCGCGCGCAGCTTGCCGCTTTTGACTAGTGGCCATGCGACCGAGGCATTGGTAAACGTGTAGTCAAGCCGGCCGCCGGCGAGGTCGGTGAGGGACGGGGGGTCGCCGTTGTACGGGATGAACAACACGTCGATGCCGGCCATCTTCTTGAATAGCTCACCGCCCATGTGGCCACTGCTGCCGGTACCCGCCGCGGCGTATGACAGCTTGCCGGGCTCCTTCTTGGCCAGCGCAATCAGTTCGGCGACGTTCTTGATCGGGGAGTCGCCACGAACCACGAGCAGGTTGTAGATCGAGAACATGCGGCCCACGGGCACAAAGTCCCGTTGCACATCATAGGGAAGCTTGCTGAACAGGCCCGGGTTGATGGCCAGCGTGTTGATGTTGCCATAGCCGAGCGTGTACCCGTCCGGCTCGGCGCGCTTGACCATCGCCATGCCGATGTTTCCTGCAGCGCCCGGGCGATTGTCGACGACGAAGTTGGCGTTGGTAGCTCTCGCGAGGTGACTCAGCACAATGCGGCTCAGTACGTCGCCCGATCCACCGGCAGCAGAAGCGACGATTACGGTGACGGGCTTATGGGGCCACGGGTCCTCCGCCGCCTGAGCGGACGAGGTGAGACTGCAGGCCGCACCAAAGGCGAAAGCAGCGAAAGCAGCGAAAGCGGTCGTGAATCGCATGATGCGACCTACGAGAGAAGAGTGAGGGAGGCGTTTGAATTTCATGATCTTTCCTAAAGTCTTTTCCTGCCATTGCTCGTGACAAGCAAGTCGGCCGGGTAATGATCTACTCCTTTGTGTGTCAGGATTGGCCTCCTCCCTGCGCGATTGAACGCGCCTGCATCGCTTGAACGATGCGGGGGCCACAGCGGCTTGCCGCGCTGGCCAAGCCTGCCGGAGTGGCGACTCGTACGTCGCCGCGCAACTCACCAGCCATGGAAGCGCTCCCAGGTCGTGAGCTTTCCGCCCTCAGCGAGCGCTCGGTACTCGGGGAACTGCGCTCCTGTCGCGCAGGCGTGGTTCGGCAGAATGCGCAAGCGCGTGCCCACCGGAAAGCGATGGGAGATGTCCGAATCGGGTCCACCTTCGCGCGACACGATGCCGTGCTCCTGGTTAGCGCCACTCAGCAGATAGCCTGGCAACACCGTGCCGTCTATCGTGCAGACCTGCCCATATCCATAGTCCCGCCTCTGCTTCTGGGTTCCTCGATCGCGGCTCATGGCCATCCACCCTGCGTCCACGATAATCCAACCCTTGTCGCTCTGATGGCCTATCACCGTCGTCAGCACACTAAGCGCTATCTCATCAGTGGTGCAGACACCGACGTTGTTCATCACCAGGTCAAAGAGAACGTAAACGCCGGCCCGCACCTCGGTCACCCCCTGGAGTTGCACGGCCGCAAGTGCCGTCGGGGTCGAGCCGACGCTGACCCCTGGACAGGGAAGGCCCGCCGCACGTAGGCGCTCCGCCGCACGCACGCAGCCGACGCGTTCGTGCTCGGCCAAGGCCGTCAACGCCTCAGGCGTATCGAGCTCGTAGCTCGAGCCTGCGTGGGTCAACACGCCACCAAGGCGCATACCCCCGTCGTGCAATACGCGCCCGACCTCCAGGAGCGCTGAGTCTTCAGGCTGGATGCCCGAGCGGTGGCCGTCCGTGTCGATCTCGATCCACACATCGAAGGTCTCACCGTTCGCTCTGCCGAAGTCGGCAATCGCCCGAGCCGAGTCAATGCCGTCTGTGAGTATCTTCAAATCGCAACCGCGCCGGCGCAATGCCAGCGCTTGTGGAAGCCGGTGCGGCGCCATGCCAACCGCGTAGAAAATGTCTGTCACACCTGCGGCAAGGAATTGCTCGGCTTCCTTGAGCGTGGAGACAGTGATTCCATGCGCTCCGGCCGCGAGTTGGGCACGCACGACAGGTGTGCATTTGCTGGTCTTAACATGCGGCCGGAACCGCACGCCCAGCGCATCCATGCGCTGCTGCATGCGCTCAATATTGTGCTGCATGCGCGCCAGGTCAATGATCGCTGCTGGGGTGTCAACGGTGTGAAGGGAAAAGTACATGTCGAATGGCAAGGAAAATTGGTTGCAGGCTGGGCGGTCGCAGAAAGCGCGCCCGGGGACGAGCAGCGTCCTCCTGTGTCGGCGCGCCGAAGGTGGTGCCGGTGCATATGAAGCCACTGTAGTCAGTCAGGTCGTCAATGTGGTTAAATGCCTGGAAATCTATTGTTAAGCTGAATTGAATGATCCGCATCGAGGACTTGCAGCTGGTATCTGCATTAGCGCGGGCGCCATCGCTCAGCGCCGCAGCGCGCGCGCTCGACGTTACCCCGCCAGCGTTGTCTATGCGCTTACGCAAACTTGAGATGACGCTGGGACTCGCACTTGCCACCCGTACCGCTCATCGCCTCAGCCTGACCCCGGAAGGGGAGCGCTTCGCTCACGAAGCTGAACTCCTCCTACGGCAATTGGAGTCGCTGCCTGAATCCTTCCAGCGCGACGACCGGCAGTTGACTGGAATCCTCCGTATCTCTGCCCCCTTTGGCTACGGTCGCCAACGTATCGCACCGATGCTCGCGCGCTTCGCGCGTCTCCATCCTGGGCTACGGCTGCAGTTGGATCTCCGGGAGACGCCATGGCCAGACCGCCACGATGCGGACGCCGTGGTCCACGTAGGCACAGTGAAGGAATCTTCGTGGATTGCCCGCACGCTGGCCTCCAATGAGCGATGGCTGTGTGCCAGCCCAAGCTACCTGAGCGCGCATGGGGTGCCCCAGGTGCCGCGCGATCTGCTGGCGCACGCATGCATCTGCATCCGCGAGAACGATGAGGACGTAACACTGTGGCATGTCCGAAAAGCATCAACCCGTGCGCTCCGGCGGCCAAGCCCCGGGGAGGCGCTTCGCGTCGCACCCGCCTATACCACTAACGATGGAAGCGTGGCTCGCCACTGGGCCGAGAAAGGCATGGGATTGGTTCTGCGATCAGAATGGGATGCCGCCGAGGCGGTGGCTAGTGGCGCACTGGTGCGTGTACTGGCCGACTGGCAATTCGACAGTGCGCCAGTCACCCTTCTTGTTCCGACACGCAAGGGCCGCACCGCCCGCGTGCAAGCCCTTCTGCAATTCTTCGAACAGTCGCTGGGTCAGCGGACCGACAGCGCTAGCGACTGAGATGCGTTTGTCGTACCGGTCGGCAGGCATACGTGCGCACCCAAAGCAAATGCTGCGGACGCCTGCGGCAAGCAAGCGCTCGCGGCCGCGTCGCAGGACTTCCTCCACAGACTTGAGTCTCGGTAGCCGGCAACCCACTGTCCCTGGCACGCAGCCGGCGCGGCCAGCCCAAGCCGAGAATCACGCACGCGCTACCTCAGCCGCGCCATGTGGCAGGCGGTCAAGGACACTATCGAAGCGATGCCGGGCACGAGCGACAGTGCCACCGAGCGCGAGCGCCTGCACGCGGCGCGCTGCCGCAGGCTCTTCACGGTGCTGTATCTCGGCGGCCTGCGCGCGGCGGAAGTGGCCGAAACCCGCATGGGCGCCTTCTTCTGCCGGCGTGGCCGCGACGGCGTTGAGCGCTGGTGGCTGGAGGTGACCGGCAAGGGCAACAAGTGGCTGGTGCCGGCCACCGACGAACTGATCGTGGAGCTGGCGCGCTATCGCGCCGCCCACGGTCTGCCGCCGGCGCCGCATCCCGGCGAGGCGCGCCCCATCGTGCTGCCGATCATCGGCAAGAAAAAGCCCTTGTCACGCGGTGCGCTGCACCTGATGCTGAAGGAAGTGTCCGGGATGGCCGCCGAGCGCCTGCGCTCACGCGGCCCCGAGTGGGAAAGCCGCGCCGCGGTGCTGGCCAGCGCGTCGACGCACTGGCTGCGCCATCAAGAGTGGAAGCTTTTCGGGCGCCACCAGCCTCTTTGCACAGCGACCCGCTTGCCCAGATCATCTTTGACCTGATCGTCGGCGCGGGCGGGATTCTACTACTAGCAAGTACGCTGGTCGCGTCAGGTCCCAATTGGACAAGGTCAAGCGATCGCGGGGCACTGCAAGCGGTAGGCCCTCGAGTGTTAGGTCTCCTGTAGAAGCGGCCCAGCCCAGCCACTTGTCGCGGGACTGTTTTGTCCCTTGGACAACCCCGCCATTGGCGGGGTACTGAAACTGATGCAATGCAACATACTTACCCACGGCGACTTGACTGACCCCGTGTTGCCATTCCTCGAGGGTGTGGGCGTCAACCCTGCCGCCTACACCCCTTTTTTTACCAGGTTCCCGTTAAACCCCAGAGGGAAAACAGCGTTACTGCTTCGATGCCTTGATGCTGGTGCGCGGCCGCGCTTGATCAGATTTCCGGTTACAAGCCTTCCCCCAGGGACGCCTTCTCTGACGCGGGTGTCACTAGCAAGGCCGAGGACGGACCGCAAAAAAACCATCTCTTTATAGTGCTCAGCACGCGCAAAAACGACTACCCGCTCCACTAATACTGCGATATGAAAGAAGCGCAATAGAGAGCGGGCAAACCTAGACATGCGGGGATATTGCCGCGCCGCTGACGCCAAGAGACAGCTTTGGCAGCAACTCCTCAGGCCAAGGAATTTCAACTCGGCAAACGGATTCCGGTGCTCCTGCTCACGCCTCTGGAATCAGGAACTTGTCGCGATTCTTCCCCAGCCACGCCGGTGCACGACCACGCCCGGTCCAAGTGGTGCCGGTCTTCGGGTCCATGTACTTTGGCGGCAGCGAGGTTTTCTCTTTTGCCGGAGCCTTAGCCTGATCGCTAGCTGCCGGGCGCCCACGGCGTCGTTTCGGAGCCAAGTCCTCAACGGTAAGTTCGTACTCCGCCATCAAACCCTGGATCTTCGCGATAACTCCAGCGACCTCGCTTTGACGAACCTCAGCGAGCTGGGTTTCGAGCTTTTCTTTTTCTGCCAGCAATTGTTTGTAGGTAGCCATGTCGGTCTCCATCAATTACTCATAAGTCAGGAATTT
>JYOD01000120.1 GCA_000955785.1 Burkholderiaceae bacterium 16 | reverse complement strand
TCAAGCATTTTGCGAAATTTCTTTTTCCCGGAAACTTCGCTGACACTTCGCCTGATTACTCTCGTTAATCCCCGCAACCATTTTCTGCCGCTCAGTTTGCAGCGGTGTTTCCTGCTGTGGGGGACCGAATACTAAGGGTTCCCCACTAAGCTTGCAAGCTTTTTCTGGGAAATTCGTAAAGTGCTCCCGCAGCCACTCAGGCGAAATGAGTGGCGTGGGGCCAGCCTGGCTACGGAACTCAGACAACCACGCTTTGAGCCGCTTGCAGCGAACTCCAAGTCTGGACAGCGACACCTTGCCGCACCCCTAGAACCCGGCCACGCTCTCCCGTTTCATACTAAACTTTCAAAACTTTCTAAAAATTCAAAACAG
Source organism: Burkholderiaceae bacterium 16 (assembly GCA_000955785.1). Classification (GTDB taxonomy): domain Bacteria; phylum Pseudomonadota; class Gammaproteobacteria; order Burkholderiales; family Burkholderiaceae; genus Cupriavidus. The sequence goes on along the minus strand of JYOD01000120.1, from coordinate 29,804 downwards.
ACAAGCATGCATCTCTCGCCCCTGATCCAGCGCTTCGTGCTCCATTTCGGCGAAATGGGCAGCCGCTGGGGTATCAACCGTACAGTCGGACAGATCTACGCCCTGCTATTCACCGCCTCCCGCCCGCTCAATGCCGACGAGATCGCCGAAGCGCTGGGCTTTTCGCGCTCCAATGTCAGCATCGGCCTGAAGGAGCTGGAGTCGTGGAACCTGGTGAAACTGTCGCACCAGCCAGGCGATCGCCGCGAGTATTTCTCGGCACCTGACGATGTCTGGGCGATCTTCCGCACGCTGGCCGAGGAACGCCGCCGGCGCGAGATCGATCCGACCCTGTCGATGCTGCGCGAAGTCCAGCTGGAAACCCCGTCCGACCCCAACGACCGCCATGCGCAGGAGCGGATGAAGGAGATGTACCAGCTGATCCTGCTGGTAACGAGCTGGTTCGGCGATATCCAGAAGCTCGACGTGGCCACGCTGGAAAAGCTGATGAAGCTCGGCTCCAAGGTCAACAAGCTGCTGGAAGCGAAAGAAAAATTCAGCATCGCCCTCGGCGGCAAGCCTCGCGCCGATACCGCCCCTGCCAGCGCCGTGAAGGCCAAGCCGACCCGCACCCGGAAGGAGTAGTTCCATGTTCTCGTCGCTCGACCCGGTGGTGCTGGCGCGCGTGCAGTTTGCCGCCAACATCACTTTCCATATCCTGTTTCCCACCATCAGCATCGCCCTGACCTGGGTGCTGCTGTTCTTCAAGCTGCGCTTCAACAAGACCGGCGACGACCGCTGGATGGCCGCCTACCGCTTCTGGGTGAAGATCTTCGCCCTGACCTTTGCGCTGGGGGTGGTCAGCGGCATCACCATGAGTTTCCAGTTCGGCACCAACTGGCCGGGCTATATGGAAACCGTGGGCAATGTGGCCGGGCCGCTGCTGGCCTATGAGGTGCTGACGGCGTTCTTCCTGGAGGCCACCTTCCTCGGCATCATGCTGTTCGGCATGCGCCGCGTCAGCAACCGCACGCATACCATCGCCACGCTGCTGGTGGCGGGCGGCACCACCTTGTCGGCCTTCTGGATCCTGGCGCTGAACTCGTGGATGCAAACCCCGGCGGGCTTCGAGATGATCGATGGCCGCGCTCACGTGACGAGCTGGCTGGCGGTGATCTTCAACCCGTCCTTCCCCTACCGTTTCGTCCATATGCTGCTGGCCTCGGGCCTGACCGTGGCATTCCTGCTAGCGGGCATATCGGCCTACCGCTGGCTGCGCGGCGACCGCGCGCCGGAGGTGCTGTCGTCGCTGCGCACCGGCGTGACCATCGCGGCGGTGCTGATCCCGCTGCAGATCGTGGCGGGCGACCTGCATGGACTTAACACCTTACACCACCAGCCAGCCAAGATCGCCGCTATGGAAGGCATCTGGAAAACCGAGAAAGGCGTGCCGGCCGTGCTGTTCGGCCTGCCCAATGCAACTACGCAGAATAACGATTTCGAGATCGCCATTCCCAAGCTGGCTTCGATCTACCTGACGCATAGCGCGGATGGCGAGGTCAACGGCATCGACGCCTTTGGCGACAGGCATCCGCCGGTGGCGCCGCTGTTCTTCGCCTTCCGCATCATGGTGGGCGTGGGCCTGCTGATGCTCGCGGTGTCGTGGGTGGCGGCGTGGCAACTGCGCCGTGGCGGCCAGCCCGCACCGTGGATGGCGCGGGCGCTGGTGGCCATGACCTTCTCGGGCTGGGTGGCCCTGGTGGCCGGCTGGTACGTCACCGAGATCGGCCGCCAGCCTTACCTGGTGTACGGCGTGCTGACCACCGCGCAGGCGGCCTCCAAGGTGCCGGCAGCCATGATCGGCGCCACGCTGGCGATGTATCTCGCGCTCTACCTGGCCCTGATCGCCGCCTATATCTCGGTGGTCTTCTACCTGGCCCGCAAGGCGGGCACCGACGCCAATGCGGGCAAGCCCGGGATCGAACCCCTTCAAGCCGTGGTGCCTGGCGAATTGCGGAGCGCAGAATGAACGACCTGACCCAACCCGCCGGCTGGATGCCGCTGGTATTCCTGGCCCTGATGGGCCTCTCGATGCTGATCTACGTGATCCTGGACGGCTACGACCTGGGCGTTGGCGTGCTGCTGCGCCGCGCGGACGATGTCGACAAGGACACCATGATCGCCTCGATCGGCCCCTTCTGGGACGCCAACGAAACCTGGCTGGTGCTCGGCGTAGGCCTGCTGCTCACGGCGTTCCCCATCGCCCACGGCGCGATCCTCACCCAGCTCTACCTGCCGGTGGCGCTGATGCTGGCGGGGCTGATCATCCGCGGCGTGGCGTTCGACTTCCGCGTGAAGGCGCGCGCCCACCATAAGCCGTGGTGGAACCGCGCGTTCTACGCGGGTTCGCTGCTGGCTGCCTTCTCGCAAGGCCTGATGCTCGGCCTCTATATCACCGGCTTCCAGTACGGCTGGCTCGACATCGCCTTCGCGGTGGTGGTGGGGCTGTGCCTGGTGGCGGGCTACTGCCTGCTGGGCGCGGGCTGGCTGATCATGAAGACCAGCGGCAGCCTGCAGCGGCGCGCCATGTACTGGGCGCGGCGCAGCCTGTGGCTGACCGGCATCGGCGTGGCCGCGATCTCGCTGGTCACGCCGATGGTGAGCCAGCGCATCTTCGACAAATGGTTCTCGCTGCCCAACATCATCCTGCTGGCGCCGATCCCGCTGGTCACGGTGGCACTGTTCGTCATCATCGACCGCCTGCTGCGGCGCATGCCGGCCATGCACGACCGCGGCAACGACCGCTGGTGCTGGGTGCCGTTCGCCGGCACCGCGGTGATCTTCCTGATGGCGTTCAACGGCCTGGCCTACAGCATCTTCCCCTATCTGGTGGTGGACAAGATCGATATCTGGCAAGCTGCGAGCGCACCGGAATCGCTAGGCGTCATCCTGGCCGGCGCGGCGGTCGTGCTGCCCACCATCCTGGGTTACACGCTCTACGCCTACCGTGTTTTCTGGGGCAAGGCGACGGACCTGCATTACTACTGAGCCGTGTGTCATCATTAGTGTGAAATCGACACGCAAACACTAGGCTTTTATGAGCGGCTCGCAAGGCCATCCCCCCGGCACTCCACCCTCCATGTCCCCGGCCGGCGGCCTTCACCGGCGGCTGCTCGACCGCCTGCGCGCCCGGGCGGGCGCGCAGGTGAGGGGTCTGACCCGGAGCAACTCCGGCCTCAGCCTCGACTATGACAACCCGCCCGGCGACCCCGGCCTGTTCGGCCCGGACGCGGTCTGCTGGCGGGTGCACGCCGATTTTCCGGCGATGCTGGCGGGCGGCGTCAGCGCCCTGCTGATGCAGACCATGCATCCGCTGGCGCTGGCCGGCGTGTGGGATCACTCCACCTTCCGCACCGATATGCAGGGCCGGCTGGGACGCACCGCGCAGTTCATCGCCGGCACCACCTACGGCAGCCGCACCGATGCGCTGGCGCTCATTGACCGCGTCAGGCGCATTCACGCCGCGGTCAAGGGCACCGCCCCGGACGGACGGCCCTACGCGGCGGACGATCCGGCGCTGCTGACCTGGGTCCATGTGGCCGAGGTGTCGAGCTTCCTGACCGCATACCTGCGCTATGTCGGCCCACTCTCGCTTGCCGAGCAGGACCGCTATTACGAGGAAGAGGCACGTATCGCCGAACTGCTGGGCGCTACCGAAATACCCCGCAGCACGGCAGCCATCGCCGCTTACCTGGAGCGCATGCGCCCGCAACTAGTCGTGAGCGAGCGCAGCCGCGAAGTGGTAAGGCTGGTGATGGCCATGCCGGTGGCCAGCCCGCTGCTGGTGCCGGCTGTACGCATCATGGCCGACGCGGGCATTGCACTGCTGCCGCACTGGGCCCAGCGCGAGCTTGGCCTGCATGGCGCCACCGCGATCCGCCGGCCGGTTTCGCTGGCCGGCATGCGAGTGCTGGCCCCCACCTTGCGCTGGGCGCTCGGCAGCGGACTGGCGGCGCGCGCGCGGCGGCGGGCGGCAAAGCCCGCGCCCGCGACGCTGACACAGTCGTCCTGAGCTAGTGGCCTGGACGGGCAATGGACTAACAAAGATAAAGAGAAACAGTATGCAGACCGTTGCGGTTCTGGATTTTGAGACGACGGGACTGTCACCAAATCAAGGCGACCGGGCTACCGAGATTGCTGTCATTCTGTTGCGTGACGGGCAAATCGTCGACCGCTATCAAAGTTTGATGAACGCGGGCAGGCGCATCCCCTCGCAGGTCGTGAACCTCACCGGCATCACGAACGACATGATTGCATCGGCACCTGCCGCGTCGAAGGTGATGCGAGAAGCGGCCCAGTTCGTCGGCAAGCATCCCGTGGTGGCCCACAACGCGGGTTTCGACCGGAGGTTTTGGCAAGCCGAGCTTGCGCACCTGGGCATGTCGTCCGATCAGTCCTTCGCCTGCACGATGCTCGTTTCGCGGCGCGTCTACCCGCACGCGCAAAACCACAGGTTGTCGACGCTAGTCGACATGCTGCGATTGCCGAAGTCCGGGCGTGCCCACCGTGCGATGGCCGATGCTCAGATGACCTGCCACCTCTGGCACCGTCTGCAGCACGATATCGCCCAGACTTACGGCATGAGCCGCGTGGACTACGAACTCATCACCCGCGTACAGCTCACCAGCAGCGCCAAGGTGCCGGCGTTCCTGCGCTCGCTGGGCGGGAGCCAGGCGCGAGGCGATGTGAGCGGGACCCCGGAAGGAAACTAGTGACTGGCGCTGTGCCAAGACTGTGGTCATGGCTGGACACCGCGTTGAGCCGGATTGCCCTTGTGGCGACGGTTACCAGTCTCGGCTTGATCGACTTCCATGGGATGCGGCCTCTGGACGTGGGCGGCACCCTGTTTGGCGGCAGCTTCAATCAAATGATGTATGCCTGCGCCTGGTTGGCGGCGATTGCCGGCATGCTCCTGGCCACCGCGTTTCGTCTGGCGGGGTACCGTGTGGCCTGGTGCATGGCCGGGATCCTGCAAATAGGCGCTGGTGCCTGGTGGCTGTTGCACTATCCCGGGAATCACGATGGCGACCTGATTCACTCGCCACGGCGGGAAGAGCTTGCCGCAGCGATGCTGGCTGGCGTGGCGCTGCTTATCGGCGGAGCGATTCTCCATGTCAGGGCTGCCCGCGCTCCGCATCATCGTCCGATATCGCAAGCGAGGGTGCTGGTGCGGCTAGCGGCCGCCGGGTCGTTGATTCTGATCTTCGCAGGGATCCCGCTCGCCAACGCCCTGCGCGCGCCCCTGCCCCATTGCGCCTTCAACAAAGAAGGCATGCAACTAACCATTTGCCTGGATGAAAGTGACACGCGCACCATTGTCGACTAGCGCAGCCTGGCGGCGCACCTGCCTTGCACTACTTGGCGCACTGCTGATTGGCGATGCCATCGCGCTGATGCTGATGGGACTGTTCAACTTTGGTGTCGTCCTGCCTCTGGCGATCGGCGCGGCCTTTCTCATGCTGTCATGGCGCTGGGAGACAGTGGCGCAATGGCGCACGGCCAGCCGGCGGCGCCGATGGATCTGGGGGATAGGCCTGGCGGCGTTTGCCGCCTGGCTGGTGACATTGGGGATGTTCTTCTATTTCATAAGCGCCGGCATTTCCGAATCCACGGACGCGGGATCGCCCCCAAAAGCCATCCTCATACTGGGCTCCGGCACGCCACATTGCGCCGCGTCGCCTACCCTGGCTGCGCGGCTGGACGAAGGCCTGGCGCTGGCACGGCAATGGCCAGCGGCGCGAGTGGTGGTGAGCGGCGGCCAGGACTTCGGACTGCGGTGCAGCGAAGCGGATGTCATGGCGGACTACCTGACCGCTCACGGCCTGGCGCCGGACCGCCTGATCCGGGAGGACCGGAGTACCAGCACGGAGGAAAACCTGCTCTTCAGCCGCCGGTTGCTGGAGCAACAGGGCGTGAGCGCCGGAGACCCGCTGGTGCTGGTGACCAGTGATTTTCATCTGATACGCGCGAAGCGGATTGCGTACAAGGCCGGGTTCCGGACCGTGTCAGGCGCAGGGGCCGCTACGCCACTCTATTTGCGATACAACGCCTGGTTGCGCGAGTATTTTGCGTTTATCAGTGGTTGGATATTGCGGGAATACTAGCCTCCAGAGAAAGCACGCCGCACCGGCACGCAAAGAGACTGTGCAGTTCAACCTCGTGGGTTGAACTCGCGCACTCGCCGCCTTTAGGCGGACCCACGCACCCACTGGTTTTCTCCTTCCCTTGAGGCCGCAATGCGGCCTCTTCCTTCGTTCGCCCCCGCGTAAACCCTCGGATTGACATCCCTTTGCTGCCTTTATATTCTTTTATGAACATTACGTTCATATTTAAACACTCATACCGGCAAGCGCAGCCGCTATGCAGCGAGGCGCACCCGCGCCGAGTACACACCAAGGCGACCCCAAAGGAATAAGCACCATGGCTTCAAAGAAAATTGGCATCAACGGCGCCGGCATCGGCGGCCTCGCCGCGGCGATCGCGCTGCGCAAGCTCGGGCAGGATGTCGTGGTGTTCGAGCAAGCCGCGCGCTTTGCGCGGGTCGGCGCGGACATCAACCTCACGCCCAACGCGGTGCGCGCGCTGGATGGCCTGGGCGTGGGCGAAGCGCTGCGCGAGACCGCCGCGCGGCCTACCCACCGCATCAGCCGGGTGTGGAATACCGGCGAGGAAACCTCGCGCCTGGCCATGTCCGACGAGGCGGAGATCCGCTACGGCGCGCCGCAGCTCACCATGCACCGCGGCGACCTGATGACCGCGCTGGAGGGTGCCCTGCCCGCCGAATGCGTCAGGCTCGGCAAGAAGGCGACGGAAATCGAACGGCATGAAGCCGGCACAACGTTGCGCTTCGCCGACGGCACGCAGGAAGACGTGGATGTGCTGATCGGTGCCGACGGCATCCATTCCGCAGTGCGCACGTCGCTGTTCGGGCCGGAGCATCCGGTCTTCACCGGCGTGGTGGCCTACCGCGCGGTGGTGCCGGCCGAGCGCCTTGCCTCCGTACCGAACCTGCAGGCCTTTACCAAGTGGTGGGGCCCCGAGGCAACCTCGCAGATCGTGACCTTCCCGCTCAACCGCGGCCGCGAGATCTTTGTCTTCGCCACGGTGGCGCAGGCAACCTGGCGCAACGAATCCTGGACCACGCCGGGCCGCGTGGAAGACGTGCGCGAAGCCTATGCCGGCTTCCATGCGGAAGCCCGTGCGCTGCTCGATGCCTGCGACGACGTGCTGATCTCCGCGCTGTACGTGCGCGACCCGCTGCCCGCCTGGTCCGTCGGCACGGTCACGCTGCTGGGCGACGCCTGCCACCCGATGATGCCCTTCATGGCGCAAGGTGCCGGCATGGCCATCGAGGACGGCGTGGTACTGGCCCGCTGCCTGGCCGAGGCCGACGGCAAGGACATCCCGGCCGCGCTCGCGCGCTACCAGGCTGCGCGCCACGAGCGCACCAGCCGCATCCAGATCGGCTCGCGCAGCAACGCCTGGCTCAAGGAAGGCGGCAATGCGGACTGGGTGTACGATTACAACGCCTGGCAGGTGCCGCTCAACTAAGCTGTGCGGTACACCGCCACCCAGCCCAACCGGAACCGATGAGCAAGAACCTCAAGCTGAGCCAGCCCGCACCCGCCGCAATCGAGGCCGCCGATGGCGGCGATGACGACAAGACGCAACTGGTCAGCCCGGTGATCCGCGCCCTGCGGCTGCTGCGCTTTATTGCCGAGGGCGGGTCCACCGCCAACCTGAGCGAGGTGGGCCGGCGCATCGACGTGAACCGCGTAACGGTGATGCGCCTGCTTGCCACGCTGGAGCACGAGGGCATGGTGGAGCGGCTGCCGCAGGGCGGCCACCAGGCCGGCTTCTATCTCGTCAAGCTGGCGGCAAAGGTGCTGGCGTCCAAGGACCTCACCGTGTTCGCGCGCAGTGTGCTGGCCGGACTGAGCGAGTCGCTGCAACTGTCGGCCTACCTTGGCGTGCTGGATGGCGGTGACGTGCTTTACCTGTTGCGCGACATGCCGCAGACCACGCTGGTCAGCAACATCCAGGTGGGCAGCCGGGTGCCGGCCCACCTCACCACGCCGGGGCGCATGCTGATCGCCGGCCTGCCGGAAGATGCACTGCGCGAGCGCCTGGGCGAAGAACCGCTGGCCATCGTCACCGGGCAGAGCCCGGCCACCTACGCGCGGCTGGGCGACATCCTTGCCGCCGACCGCGAGCGCGGTTGCGCATGGAGCTTCTCCGCGTTCGAAGCCGGCATCGACTCGTGCGCGGCGCCGGTATTCGATGCCAGCGGCACCACCGTTGCCGCCATCAGCGTGGCCGGCCCGGAACTCCGCTTCGAGCGGGATACTACGCTGCGCGAGCGCGTCGAACGCGAGGTCAAGCGCGCCGCGCGCGACCTGTCCGGCCTGCTTGGCTACGTTGCCGAGCCGCGCCGCTGAGTCACCAGGAGAGCCAAGATGACAACGCCCGCACTTCCCACATTTTTCATCTCGCACGGCGGCGGGCCCTGGCCCTGGATGGAAGAACAAATGGGTGGCCGTTACGACAGGCTCAAGACCGCCCTGCAGCAGATGCCGCAATTGGCGGGCGCGGTGCCCAAGGCAGTACTGATGATTTCCGCGCACTGGGAAGAGCCGGACTTCACGATCATGGCCAACCCGAATCCGCCCATGATCTATGACTACTACGGCTTCCCGGACTACACCTACCAGATCCGGTACGCGGCGCCAGGCGCGCCGCAACTCGCCGGGCGCGTACTCGGCCTGCTGGAAAACGCGGGCATTGCTACCCGGCTCGATCCGCTGCGCGGCTTTGACCACGGCATGTATGCGCCGATGGCCGTCATCTATCCCGGCGCGGAGATGCCGACCGTGCAACTCTCGCTCAAGCGCGGGCTCGAACCGCTCGCGCACCTGGCGCTCGGGCGGGCGCTGGCGCCGCTACGGCGCGAGGGCATCCTTATCGTCGGCAGCGGGCTGAGCTACCACAACCTGCGCGCATTCGGCCCCGCGGGGAAGGAGGCGTCGGCCGCATTCGATGCATGGCTTCAGCAAGCACTCACGGCAACAACCCCGGAGCAACGCACCGCGGCGTTGACGGCCTGGGAGAACGCACCCGCGGCTCGCCTGGCACATCCGCGGGAGGAGCATCTGCTGCCGCTAATGGTGGCGGTCGGCGCGGCCGAAGACGACACAGCCACGCGGGTCTATCACGAGGTTGACTTCGCCGGCGGCATCACGGTGTCCAGCTTCATGTTCGGGGGAATGCGTCAGTAGGGCCTGGCACGACGGAATGCGGCGCAGGGACTGACCGATGGAGTGAACCTGACTTGAGCGGCCTGTACGATGGCCGCTATAACTGCGGGGGAGTGAATTCGGGGAATGAAAACGGATGGTGCCCATGGGCAGGATCGAACTGCCGACCTCTCCCTTACCAAGGGAGTGCTCTACCACTGAGCCACATGGGCAGTTACTGATCGCAAACTGCAACGACTTGCTCTTTTGCCTGATGCAACGGAGCGGGATACAAGACCGATATAGTCGCCATAACCCATTGATTCTTAAGGAATTTTTCAGTATCACGCCGAATCAATGGACTGCATTATGGACTAATCACCCCCGCTCGGCAACCCCCTGATAGCGAAAGTTTCCATGGCTATTGCGTTCGCAAAGCCTGGCCCGCAAACGGGCGATCATGCCATGGAGCGTGTGGAGCCTGACCCGGGTCGGTCGCCGTTACCGATGACACCATGTGGCTCTGGCTGCTTGTTAGCGGTTCAATGCGAAAGGGAGTGGGTTCAGCTGCCGCCGGCGTGTAAACTAGCGGGTTTTTGACTCCGCCGGTATGGTGCAAGTGTCACAGCGCACAAGTTTCAGCGGCCCGACGCTCATTCGTTTGCTTGCGCGCCTGACGGACGTCGATGTTCCCGAATCCAGACAATCGCTCTCGGACCGGCTGAGCCAATGGCTCGGCTGGGCCGACGCCATCGAGCTGTCCACGGCCCTGAGCGGCAGTCCGCCGGCTGTGGCATCCGGCGCGCGAGCCTTCGGCAGCGCCGACGAGCGCGATTGCGCACGTGTCCGGACCGCGTTGGCGGATGCCATCGACGGCGACAGCGCACTCGCCCCCGCCAGGCGGCGCGGACAAGCACATCCGCCCGCGCAGGCGGATGCGGTGGATGCGGTAGTCGATTACGCGGTCTATCGTCAGCGTTATCTCTCTCTGCAGCAGGCGATGGAGACGGGCATCGGCAATCTGCGCGGCCGCCTGCGGGCGATGCTGGCCACCAGTACGCCCGCCATGTCCCGGCTTGCGGTGCTGGATGCCGCCATGGAGCGGGCACTGAGCGCGCGCGAGCGGAGTCTGCTTGCCGCCGTGCCCGCGCTGCTCGAAGGGCACTTCGAGCGTTTGCGCCAGGCCGGGCAGGCGGCGCTGGCCGACGCCCAGGTCCCGGGAGAGCCCGCGGCGGTCACGCCCGGCGCATGGCTGGATGTGTTCCGCAAGGACATGCGGAGCGTGTTGCTTGCCGAACTGGACATTCGTTTTCAACCGGTCGAAGGGCTTCTTGCGGCCCTTCGCTCAAGCTAACCAGGACGCCATGTCCAGATATCTTCTTAATTTCGCCGTCTTTGTGGTGGGTCTGGCCGTCGTGTGCTGGATCGGCGCCGGCTACGCCGGCTCGAACACCTTGGCGCTGGCCGTCACGATGCTGGTCGGCGCCTGCTACCTGGCAGGCGCGCTTGAACTGCGACGCTACCACCAGGCCACGTCCACCCTGGTGCGTGCCGTGGCCGGCCTGTCCGAGCCTCCGGCCAGGCTGGCTGCCTGGCTGGAGCAATTGCATCCCAGCCTGCGCAATGCGACGCGCCTGCGTATCGAGGGTGAGCGCGTGGGCCTGCCGGGGCCGGCGCTGACGCCGTATCTCGTGGGCTTGCTGGTGCTGCTGGGCATGCTCGGCACGTTCCTGGGCATGGTGGTCACCCTGAGGGGCACCGGGATGGCGCTGGAAAGCGCAACGGACTTGCAGGCCATCCGCGCTTCGCTGGCCGCGCCGGTCAAGGGTCTGGGATTTGCATTCGGCACCTCGATCGCGGGCGTGGCCACATCCGCCATGCTGGGGCTGCTGTCCACGCTGAGCCGGCGCGAGCGGCTCCAGGCGGCGCAGATGCTGGACGAGAAGATCGCGACGACATTGCGCGTCTACTCGCTGACCCACCAGCGCGAGGAATCCTTCAAGCTCCTGCAGCGGCAGGCCGAGGTGATGCCCACCCTGGCCGACCGGCTGCAGGCCATGATGGCGGCCATGGAGCAGCACAGCCAAACCTTGCACGAGCGGCAGATCGCCAGCCAGGACGCCTTTCACGGCAAGACCGAGGCCGCGTACACCCGCCTGGCTTCCTCGGTGGAGCAGTCCATGAAGGAAAGCATCGCCGAGAGCTCCCGCGCCGCCGGTGCGGCGCTTCAGCCGGCCGTGGAAGCTTTGATGTCGAGCATCGCGCGGGAGACGGCCTCGTTGAACGACACCGTCACGCAAGCCGTGCAGCGGCAGCTGGACGGGCTGTCGGCCGGGTTCGAGTCCGCGACCACTACCGTGGCGGACATCTGGAACAAGGCGCTGACAGGGCACCAGCGATCGAGCGAGGCACTGACGCAGGACTTGCGCACCGCGCTCGATCAGTTCGCCGGCACCTTTGAGCAACGCTCGGCGGGCCTGCTGGAAGGCGTCTCCACCCGCCTGGAAGCCACGGCGGGCAGCATGTCGGAAGCGTGGAACAACGCACTGTCCCGGCACGAGCACATCAGCGGGAAACTGGCGGGCGACAATCAAAGCGCCCTGGCGGCGGCCGCGGCGACCTTGGAACAGCAATCGACGTCGCTGGTGCGCACGGTGGGCCAGTCGCACGCGGACCTGCAGGCGGAACTGGCATCGCGGGACCAGCAGCGGCTCGCGGCCTGGGCCGAAACGCTCGGCTCGATGGCCGCTACGTTGCGCCACGAGTGGGAGCAGGCGGGCGCGCACAACGCGAGCCAGCAGCAGGAAATCTGCGACACGCTGGCGCAGACCGTGCGCGACATATCGGCCCAGACGCAAGCGCACGCCAGCAACACGGTCGCCGAAATCGACCGGCTCGTGCAAGCCGCGTCCGCAGCCCCCAAGCTGCTGGAAAGCGTCTCCGCACGCCTGGAAGCCGCGACGGGCGGCGTGTCAGAAGCGTGGAGCAACGCGCTGACCCAGCACGAGCGCGTCAGCGAGAAGCTGGCGGACAACAATCAACAAGCCCTGGCGGCCGCCGCGGCGACCATCGAGCAGCACTCGGCTTCACTGCTGCACACGGTGAACCAGTCGCATGTGGACCTGCAGGCGGAACTGGCAGCGCGGGACCAGCAGCGGCTGGCGGCCTGGACCGAGACGCTCGGTGCAATGGCTGCCACGCTACACAAGGAGTGGGAGCTGGCGGGCACGCACAACGCGAGCCGGCAGCAGGAAATCTGCAACACGCTGGCGCAGACCGCGCACGACATTTCGGCCCAGACGCAGGCGCACGCCAACAGCACGCTCACCGAAATCGACCGCCTCTTGCAAGCCGCGTCCGCGGCCCCCAAGCTGCTGGAAAGCGTCTCCGCGCGCCTGGAAGCCGCAACGGGCAGCGTGTCGGAAGCATGGCGCAACGCGCTCTCCCAGCACGAACGCGTCAGCGAGAAACTGGCGGGCGACAACCAACAAGCGCTGGCGGCGGCCGCGGCGACCCTCGAGCAGCACTCGGCGTCGCTGGTGCGCGCGGTGGGCCAGTCGCATGCGGACCTGCAGGCGGAACTGGCGTCGCGGGACCAGCAGCGGCTGGCGGCCTGGACCGAGACGCTCGGTGCAATGGCTGCCACGCTACACAAGGAGTGGGAGCTGGCGGGCACGCACAACGCGAGCCGGCAGCAGGAAATCTGCAACACGCTGGCGCAGACCGCGCACGACATTTCGGCCCAGACGCAGGCGCACGCCAGCGACACCATTGCCGAAATCTCCCGGCTCGTGCAAGCCGCTTCGGAAGCCCCCAAGGCTGCGGCCGACGTCATCGGCGAACTGCGCCAGAAGCTCTCCGACAGCATGGTCCGCGACAACACCATGCTGGAAGAGCGCGGTCGCCTGCTGGAAACGCTGGCAACCCTGCTCGATGCCGTAAACCATGCCTCCACCGAACAGCGCACGGCTGTCGACGCGCTGGTCGGCACGACGGCGGATCTGCTGGACCGTGTCGGCACCCGGTTCACCGACAAGGTCGAGGCTGAAACCGGGAAGCTGGAAGCCGTCGCGGCACAAGTCACCGGCAGTGCCGTCGAGGTGGCAAGTCTGGGCGAAGCATTCGGTATGGCCGTGCAGTTGTTCGGCGAGTCGAACGACAAGCTGGTGGCCCACCTGCAGCGCATCGAAGCCGCGCTGGACAAGTCCATCGTGCGTAGTGACGAACAGCTTGCGTACTACGTGGCACAGGCCAGGGAAGTCATCGACCTGAGCATGATGTCGCAGAAGCAGATCGTCGAAAACCTGCAACAATTCGCCGGCCAGGGGGCGCTCGCTGGCGCCGAAGCGGCATGAGCGAGGACATCGACGCCGGCGTTGGGCCGACAGCGCCGATATGGGCCGTCTTCGGCGACCTGATGTCGGTGCTGCTGGGCGCCTTTGTCCTGATCCTGGTGGGCGTCATCGGTGTGCAGCTGGAGCTCTCGACCAGGCTGGAAGAGGAAGTCAAGCAACGGCAGGAGGAGACACATCGCCGCGAGGCCCTGGAGAAAGCGCTGGCGGTGCCGCTGGCGGCTGGCCGGGTGACGCTCGTCAATGGGCGCATCGGCATCAGCGGCAGCGTATTGTTTGCCCTCAACTCCGATCAGTTGCAGCCTGAAGGCCGGGAAGTGCTGAAGAGCCTGGCCGCGCCCCTGTCTGCTTACCTGCAGGCCCGCGAGGAGATCCTGATGGTGAGCGGCTTTACCGACGACCAGCAGGTGCGGGAGGCCAACCGCCGCTTTGCCGACAACTGGGAGCTGTCAGCGCAGCGCGCATTGACGGTAACCCGTGCGTTGATCGATGCAGGCATCCCATCCTCCTCGGTATTCGCGGCCGCGTTCGGCTCCGAGCAGCCCGTGACCTCGAATGCCGACGACCAGGGACGGGCCAAGAACCGGCGCGTGGAAATAGCGCCGATCGCCAGACCATCCACCGCAACGGTGAAGCGCCGTGAATAGTGGCGGGACACACGACGGCGGGACGCGCGACGCCCAGGCAATGCTCGACGCATGGCGCGAGCGAGGCGCCGACCGCCTGGATCCTGTCCGCTTCCGTTTCATCGAGGCGCTGGCGCGGCGGTCGGCCGGCCACGGCGGCGATGCGCGACGCATCCTGGACGACAGGCTGTCCAAACTGCTCAAGGCCTATGCCGACGATCTTGAAAGCACCGCAAGCAAGGCCGGCGATGCGGGCAACGCGGCATCACCATGCGAGCCGGCTCGCGGAGCGCTTGCCGGACTGATCGAATACATCGCCAGCCATGCGCCGGCGGATCGCAGCGTCCCCGCAGCGATTCACGCCACGCCCCGCAGCGCCTCCTATCCCGAACCGGCGGTGCTCGATTACTTCAGGGAGACCTGGTCCAGGGTCAGTACCGACCGGCAATTGCGGCAGTCGCTGGAGCAGGTGCCCGACAATGCCGGCCCGCTCAACTCGAACCGCCTGGTGCATCGATCCCTCTCACTGATGCACGAACTGTCGCCAGGCTATCTCCGCCAGTTTCTGTCGTATGTCGATGCCTTGTCGTGGATGGAGCAGATGAACGGCGGCGGTGCCTTGGCGGGCAAGGATGCGCCTCGCGCCGGGAGCCCAAGGAAGAGCGCTCGCGGCAGGCCGCGCTAGTGCCGTAGGCCGGATCGATACCGCGTGGACAGCGTATGGGAAGCGTCTCGGACGAGACGCGTGGAGGAGCCGTGCACAGGGATGCGACTG
This sequence comes from Burkholderiaceae bacterium 16, assembly GCA_000955785.1. GTDB lineage: Bacteria > Pseudomonadota > Gammaproteobacteria > Burkholderiales > Burkholderiaceae > Cupriavidus. The sequence continues at coordinate 14,779 of JYOD01000120.1, read as the reverse complement.
TCCCCGACAAGTGTTAACCAAAACGCCGCGTAGAAAAGCACGCCGAGGACAACGAGTCGCACCGCCCACAACAATCCTTTGGCAAGTCCGGCCGGCACGACCGACCGCCGTGCCGGCGCGCTGCGCGAAGCGGATTGGATTGCGAGTGCTCATGGCACTCAGCCATCGGGGTACTTGCGCGCATGCATCGTGAGCAAGGCCGTACTCCCCGGGTCGTTCTTGCAGGCAGTTCTGCGGGCGCACACTTGGCGGCCATGATGTTGGCAAAGGACTGGACTGCCTATGGTCTTAGTGTTCCCCCATTTCATGGAGCACTGCTCGTTTCCGGGATCTACGATGTTCGTCCATTGGTCGGCACCTACATTAACCAGGCGCTGCAGCTTGATGCCTTGGAGGCCAACCGAATGAGTCCGGCACGCCTGCCGATGCAAGCGTGCGTTCCTGTGGCGGTACTTTGGGGAGAGCGGGAAACGGATGAGTTCAAGCGCCAGAGCGTTGATTTTGCGATGCAAGTCGAAGGACATGACTTGCTCCTGGCTGCGCAAGAAGTGTCCGGGCGGAATCACTTCGACATCGTTTTCGATCTGGAGGATCCTGCGTCAGTTCTCGGCACCTGTTTGGCGCAACTCTTCCAAAAGGACAGTGGCCGGTAAGGCTCCGTGCCAGAGTAGCGAGGACGGGATGCCGCGACCGATCCATGCCGATTGAGCACTGCATTGCCGCGAGGGATAGGCATGGAAACAAAGCATGCACTGACCACCGAGGAGGCAGACTCCTCTGTACCTGGATTCAGGAACAGATGGCCCACATGTCACCCGCCGCCAGCCAGCAACAAGGCGCGCAAGTACCCGCCCGTATTGATGGATTCAACCCGGACACAAAAGTACTGGCTGCTGCTGGATTGCAGTGGAACTGCACTGGAACGAAAAAAGGAGCTTTCGCTCCTTTTTTCGGTGACCCGCAGAATTCCGTGGAACCCTGCAGATCTGTATTTGGAGCGGGAGACGAGGCTCGAACTCGCGACCTCAACCTTGGCAAGGTTGCGCTCTACCAACTGAGCTACTCCCGCTTATTTGGCTCCCCGACCTGGGCTCGAACCAGGGACCTACGGATTAACAGTCCGGCGCTCTACCAACTGAGCTATCGGGGAACAAGCTCCGTTTCTTGCGACTTGCTGCTACTCTGCGAAACGGAGGCCGAATTCTACAACAAGCTTTTTGATTTTTGAATAGGTTTTTTGCGGCGGGTGCGAATTAGTTGGGGCTGGCCATGTTTCGCGCTCCGGTTTCACGCTTCGAGGCTCTGGCGGGAAGAAGGCATACCAGGAGCACAGGCAGCAACATCACGCGTATTGCCGAACCGGCGCGGAATCGGCAATGCCTGCAGGAAAAAACAGCCTGAACACCGTGGTGCCCCCGACCTCCGACTCCACCTCGACGCTGCCGTGGTGCAAGTCCATGATCGACTTCACAATGGCGAGACCGATGCCTGCCGACTCCCCTGAATTAGCGCGAGCGGGATCGCCACGGAAGAAGCGGTCGAACAGTCTGGGCAGGTGTTCCGGCGCGATGCCGGCGCCAGGGTTGCGCACTTCGATGCTGCTGCCTCCCGGGGAGGAACGCGCCGCCAGCACCACGGTCTGCCCGGCCGGTGTGTAGCGGATGGCGTTGGCCACAAGGTTGCTGACCGCGCGCCGCAGCAGCAGCGGATCGGCCTGCACCGCGCCGCCTCCGTCCACCGCGATCGCCACCCCGCGTGCCTCGGCCAGCCCCTCGAAGTAGTCCGACAGCGCGCCCAGCTCGCGCGCCAGATCCAGCCGCGCCGGCTTGACGGCCACGCGGGCGTTCTCCGCCCGCGCGAGGAACAGCATGTTCTCGATCATGCGGGCGAGCCTCTCATATTCCTCGATATTGGAGGCCAGCAGGGCCTGGTACTCGTCGGCGCTGCGTTCGCTCGCCAGCGCGACCTGGCTCTGTCCCAGCAGGTTGCCGATGGGCGTGCGGAAATCGTGCGCCAGATCGGCCGAAAACTGCGAAAGCCGCTCGAAGCCATCGCGCAGCCGGTCCATCATCTGCTGCAAGGCCGCGGCCAGCTCCTCCAGTTCGGGCGGCAATTGCGCCGGATCCACCGGCAGCGCCAGCCGCCGCACAGTGACCGATGAGGCGCCGGCGGCGATGCGCCGCAGCGGCGCCATGCCGGCACGCAGCACCAGGTAGCCGAGCACGGCCACCGACAGCGTGCCAAGCAGCCCGGCCGCCAGCAACTTGTCGCGGTAGGCGCGCAGCATGATCGTGCGGGAGATGGCGGTCTGGTAGAGCGTGAACGTCTGCGCCGGCGCGGCGGTGGAAGCGGCGGTGGNNGGAGGTGGAGGTGGAGGCGGCGCCCGTGCGCACCAAGGCCTTTATGCCGTGCACATAGTAGCCCTGCTGCGTGGTCCAGGTGCGTATCGACGCGGTGCCGAACGGCGCATCCGCGGCGAGAGGCGTCAAGGCGGGCGGCGCGTCCTTCCCGGTATTGGCGGATACCAGCACGGTGCCGTCGGATGCGTGCACCAACAGCGCGAACTCGTCGTTGCCGGACACCACGCCGGCGACTTCCCTCCACACTCCGGCGGCGCCAGGGTCCAGTTCCGCCAGTTCATTGCGCACGCGTACCGCCTTGCGCAGCAACTCGGCATCGTCGCGCTCGATCACCTGCATGGCGAGCGCACGATAGAGGTAGGCGCCCGCGCCGCCGAACACGATCGCAGCGACCAGGCCAAAGGCGAGCGCCAGGCGGGTAGTGAGAGAAAGCCTGCGCATCAGGGCTGCCGGCGCTCCAGCACATAGCCCATGCCGCGTACGGTATGGATCAGCTTGGGATGGAAGTCGTCGTCCATCTTGGCCCGCAGGCGGCGTACCGCCACGTCCACCACATTGGTGTCGCTATCGAAGTTCATATCCCACACATGGGAGGCGATCTGGGTACGGCTGAGCACCTCGCTGTGCCGCCGCGCGAGGAAATGCAGCAGCGAGAACTCGCGCGGCGTCAGATCGATGCGCTGTCCGGCACGCGTCACGCGGTGGCGAATCAGGTCGATCTCAAGGTCTTCGATTTCGATCCGGTCGGCTTCCCGCACCGGTCCGCGCCGCAGCAGCGTGCGTACCCGCGCCAGCAACTCGACGAAGGCGAACGGCTTGGCGAGATAGTCGTCGCCGCCCAGTTCCAGGCCACGCACGCGATCCTCCACCTCGTCGCGCGCCGACAGGAACAGCACCGGCGTGTCCTTGTGCTCGCGCAGCCGCTTGAGCACTTCCCAGCCGTTCATGCCGGGCAGCATGACGTCCAGGATGACCAGGTCGTAGCTGCCCTCCAGCGCCTGGTGCAGGCCGTCGGCACCGGTCACGGCCAGGTCGGCCACGAAGGAAGACTCCGTGAGTCCCTTGCGCAGGTATTCGCCGGTCTTGGGCTCGTCCTCCACCACCAGAATTCTCATGATCGTCCTCGTCTAGCCAGTGCCGGCAAGGCATGCAGCGGCGCCTTGCATGCCGGATGATAGCCCCGCCCGCGCCGGCCTTGAATGACAAATCTGTAATGGATTCGACAGCGTTCCCCGCCCCCTGCCCTTTCTAGAATCCGCCCGTCGAGCGTTTCCGCCGAACTGCCTAGAGGGCGCACCGCGCCCCGTTCATCCATCACTCCGGAGACCCCACAATGTGGATCGTCAGGCTCGCGCTGAGCCGTCCTACACCTTCGTGGTGCTGGCATTGTGCCTGTTGCTGGCCGGCCCGCTGGTGCTGCTGCGCACGCCCACCGATATCTTCCGGCCATCGCGATATGCCGGTGGTCAGCGTGGTGTGGACCTACAACGGCCTGTCCGCCGAGGACATGGCCCGGCGCATCGCCACCGGTTACGAGCGCTCGCTGACCAACAGCGTGGAGGATATTGAACATATCGAGTCGCAATCGCTCAGCGGCGTGGCGGTGATCAAGATCTTCTTCCACCCGGGCGCGGACATCAACCGCGCCATTGCCGAGACCTTGTCCGGCGCCCAATCGATGCTGCGCAATATGCCGCCAGGCACCACGCCGCCGCTGATCCTGAGCTATAGCGCCTCCACGGTACCGATCCTGCGGCTGGCGGTGCGCCGGCGGCAACTGATAGCGAGCGTCATGCTGGTCAAGGCACTCGGTGGTGGCTGGCAAAGCGCACCGATGACGAAACTGTAATGAGATGGTCAGGCTCGGGTCAGTGGCCAAAGCCAATACTGGGTACAGTCTGTTCATCCTGTCGATGAAAGCGCCACGGCCCCGGCGGCAGCGGGCCATCCCACCGAAAGAGGTAACGCATCATGAATGCACTCATCCGCACCGTACTGATCTCCTGCGCCCTGGCCGCGCCAGCCCTGTCCTTCGCGCAAAGCGAGCAGGCGCCTCTTAGCCGCGCCGAAGTCCGTGCCGACCTGATCCGGCTGGAACAGGCGGGCTACCAGCCGGGACGCGGCGACAACGCGAACTATCCGCGAGACATCCAGGCTGCCGAAGCCAAGGTGCAAGCGGAGGACGCCGCATCAGCCAAGAGTGCCACGGCAAACACGCAAGCGCAAACACAGAGCGCGCTGCAGGCAACCGCCAACATGTCAACGGATCGCGGCCAGCCCCGCATCGATGCCGTGCGCACCCCCTTCTACTACGGCGCGTGACGCAGCAGCGCCGCGAATCGCGCGCCTGGAACGCGGCGCCGGCAATGCGAATCACAAGCGGCGGCGGCGCGCTTGCCGCGCCTACCGATGCCGGAACACCGCCTCCCGCCGCTCCAGGAACGCATTCATCCCCTCTTTCAAATCCTCCGTGGCGAACAACGCATGCAACTGCCTGCGCTCGAACAGCATCCCCTCCGAGAGCGATGACTCATAGGCACGGTTGACCGCCTCCTTCACCGCCATCATCGACGGCAAAGAAAACCCCGCAACGGTTTGCGCCACCGCCATCGCCTCATCCATCAGCCGGCCCGCTGCCACCACCCGCGACACCAGCCCGCTGCGCTCAGCCTCCGCCGCATCCATATTGCGCGCCGTCATGCACATGTCCATGGCCTTCGCCTTGGAGATTGCACGCGGCAGGCGTTGGGTGCCGCCGGCACCGGGAATGACCGCGAGTTTCAGCTCCGGCAGGCCGAACACGGCGTTGTCCGCCGCGATAAGGATGTCGCAGGCCATGGCCAGTTCGCAGCCACCGCCCAGCGCGTAGCCGGCCACCGCGGCGATCACCGGTTTGCGCACGCCGCGCAGCGTCTCCCAGTTGCGTGTGATGTAGTTGGACTTGAACACGTCCATATAGTCCCAGCCGCTCATCGCAGCGATGTCGGCACCGGCGGCGAACGCCTTGTCATTGCCGGTGATCACGATCGCGCCGATGCCGTCGTTCTCATCCAATGCCAGCAGCGCCAGGCCGAGCGCATCCATCAGCGCATCGTTGAGGGCGTTCATCTGCCTGGGGCGATTGAGCCGGAGCACGCCGACGCGGCCGGTGATCTCGGCGAGGATCAGGTTCTCTTCCGTCTTGCTATCGCCTTCATCCGCGCGCATTGGACTCGCCCTCCAGGTTCCCCGCCTGGCGGAGTTGCCCCCGTAGCCTGAACTTCTGGATCTTGCCCGCCGGCGTGGCGGGCAGCGCCGGCTGCACCACCAGGCGCTCGGGGATATATTGCGCGGCCATCTTCTGCGCCTTCAGGAAGTCCACCATCGCCGCCATGCCGAACTCCTGGCCGGGCCTGGTCACGACGAAGGCGCAGGCGCGCTCGCCGAGGCGCTCGTCGGGATAGGACACGATGGCCACTTGCGCGACGGCAGGGTGCCGATACAGCAGGGTCTCGATTTCCACCACGGGAATGTTCTCCCCGCCACGGATGATGACGTCCTTGCTGCGCCCGTCGATGCGGATATAGCCGCGGGCATCGATGCGTGCAAGGTCGCCGGTGTCGAACCAGCCCTCGGCGTCGGTGTCGTTCAGGTGCGGCCGCCGCAGGTAGCCGCCGAAGTTGGAGCAGGAGCGCACCAGCAGCCTGCCGGTGGCGCCGGGCGGCAACGCCGCGCCTGCCGCGTCGGCCACGCGGGCTTCGACGCCCGGCAACGGACAGCCATCGGTATGGATGGCCAGCTCATCGTCGTCTTCCAGCCGGGTCGTGGTCACGGCGCCCATTTCCGTCATGCCCCAGGCTGAGACCACCTTGGCGCCCAGCGCGGCGCGCGCGTGCTCCACCAGCGCGCCGGGGATGGGCGCGCCGGCGCACAGGAATGCGCGCAGGGTGGGCACCGCATCGCCCGTCTCCGCCACCGTCCTGGCCAGGTCGGTAAGGAACGGCGTCGAGGCCATGGTGAAGCTGACGCCCTCCTGCCGGATCAGGTCCAGCGCCTTGCGCGGCTCCCAGATGTCCTGAAGCACCACGCGCGCGCCCAGCATGACGGGCATCATCAGGCCATACATAAAGCCGGTCTGGTGCGCCATCGGCGACGCCATCAGGATCACGTCATCCGCGCCCAGGCGCAGGCGTCCGGCGTAGGCGACGATGTTGGACATCAGGGTATTGGCCGAATGCAGCACGCCCTTGGGCTCGCCGGTGGTGCCGGAGGTGTAGATCAGCTGGGTGACGTCGTCCGGGCCGGGACGATGGCGTGCCGGTAAATCGCCGGCATCGTCCCCGGCAGGCCCGCTCGACAGCGCCTCGAAGGCATTGGGCCCGCTGCCGCCGATCACCACCACGTGCTGCAGGTCCGGCAGCGCCTGGCGCAGGCCATCGAACATCGCTTCGTAGTCAAACCCGCGGAACCGCTTTGGCACCACCGCTACCTTGCTGCACGCGTGCCTGAGCATGAACGACAGTTCGCGCTCGCGCAGGATCGGCATCAGCGGATTGAGCACGGCGCCGAGGCGCGAGCAGGCCAGGTAGAGCGCGGTGAACTCCCACCAGTTCGGCAACTGGCAGGACACCACGTCGTCGCGGCCAACGCCCAGCCTGGCCAGACCGAGGGCAATGCGTTCGGCGCGGGCGGCCAGCGCCCGATACGTCAGGCGGGTGATCGCGCCGCTTTCCACCTGCACGGCGGTCAGCGCGACCTTGTCCGGGCAGCGAGCCACGCAATCGTCCAGCGCATCGTTGATGGTGCGCTCGGGCCACAAGCCCTGTGCGATGCTGGCGGCGCGGCGCGGTGGCAGCAGTACGGCGTCGAATTCCATGGCGTGTCTCCTCGTTGTTGTCGTGGTCCGGTCTCGGCGGGGGCCGTGGTCAGGCGGGCACCGCATCCCGGCCCGCGCGCGTGCGTGCGATGATGGTCTTCATGATCTGGGCCGTGCCGTCGCCGATCTGGAAGCCCAGCACGTCGCGCAGGCGCTGCTCCATCGGGCCGCGGTCATAGCCGCCGTGGCCGAACGAGAGCAGGCACTGGTGCACCACGTCGTAGGCCAGCTTGGGCGCCCACCACTTGCACATCGCAGCTTCGGCGGTGTGCGGCAGGTTGTGGTCTTTCATCCAGAGTGTCTGCAGGCACAGCAGGCGCGCTGCCGTTACCTGTGTCTCGTAGTCCGCCAGCGGATGCGAGACGCCCTGGAAAGCCGACAGCGGCTGGCCGAAGGCCTGGCGCTCCGCCACATATTCCCAGGTTTCCTCCAAGCTCGCCTTCGCCACCGCCAGCACTTGCAAGCCGATCAGCGCTCGGGAAAAATCGAAGCCCTGCATCACCTGCACAAAGCCCTCGCCTTCCTTGCCGAGCAGATGGCTGACCGGCACGCGCACGTTCTCGAAGAAGATCGAGCCGCGCCCGATGGCGCGCTGGCCGTGGCAGTCGAAGCGGTTGGTGGTGATGCCCGGCAGGTCCATCGGCACCAGCAGCGCCGAGACGCCGCGCGCGCCCGCTTCGATGGAACCGCTGCGCGCGAACACCACCGCTGCATCCGCCTGGTCGGCGACGGAGATGGAGGTCTTCTCGCCGTTGAGCACGTAATGATCGCCATCGCGCTCCATGCGCAGGCGCAGGCTGGCCGCATCGGAGCCGCCGCGCGGCTCGGTCAGCGCGATCGCGAACAGGGCTTCGCCTTGCGTCAGGCGCTGCAGCCACGGACGGGCGATTTCCGGCGCGGCGTGATGGGCCAGGATCTGCCCGTTCAGCGAGGCCAGCAGGTTGATATAGGAAAGGCTCAGGTCGGCGCGCGCCACCTCTTCGTGGATCACGCCGGCGGCCAGGCAGCCCAAACCCTGGCCACCGTATTGCTCGGGCAGTTCGGGCGCGATAAAGCCCATCTGGCCCATTTCGCGCATCAGCGCGCGGTCCAGCTCGCGGGTGCGGTCGCGCGCGAGGAAGCCGGGCGCGATGCGTTCGGTGGCAAAGCGGCGGGCATGGTCGCCCAGTGCGACCAGGTCTTCATCGAGATAGGGGTTCATGGCGTCTCCAGGATGTCTTGCCGCACGGCGCGCCTGTGCGATGCGCCATGCGGCAGCGTTGCTTGTGCCAGCAACGGCGGATTACTTCGCGTACTTGCGGAAATCGGGCTTGCGCTTTTCCTGGAAGGCGGTCACGCCCTCGCGCGATTCCTCGGTGTCGTAGTAGAGCTTCAGCGCGTACATGCCCATGCCGGCAATGCCGCTCTGGTGGGCGGTGTCCATATTGAAGGAGCGCTTGGCGATGGCCAGCGCGGTCGGGCTCTTGTCCATGATCTCGTCGCACCACTTCTGCACTTCGGCATCGAGTTGCTCATGCGGGACGAGTGCGTTGACCAGCCCCATGGCAAGGGCTTCAGCAGCCGGATAGCGCCGGCACAGGTACCAGATCTCGCGCGCCTTTTTCTCGCCCACCACACGCGCCAGGAACGCCGTGCCATAGCCGGGATCGACCGAGCCGACCTTGGGGCCGACCTGCCCGAACACGGCCTTGTCGGACGCGATGGTGAAGTCGCAGATCGTGCACAGCACGTTGCCCCCGCCGATGGCGTAGCCCTGCACGCGCGCGATCACGGGCTTGGGCACGTCGCGGATGGCGTTGTGCAGTTCTTCCATCGGCAGGCCGATGGTGCCGCGGCCGTCGTACTGGCCTTCATGGGCGGACTGGTCGCCGCCGGTGCAGAAGGCCTTCTCGCCGGCGCCGGCCAGCACGATGGCGCCGATGGCGCGGTCATAGCCGGCGCGATTGATCGCGTGGATCAGTTCGTCGCAGGTGCGCCCGCGGAAAGCGTTCATCTTCTCCGGGCGGTTGATGGTGATCCAGGCTGCGCCGTTGCGCACTTCATAGAGGATGTCTTCGTATTGCATGGTGTGTCTCCGTTGTCGTGGTGGGTGCCGGATGCTGGCTGCGCTCAGCCGTTCATGGTCAGGCCGCCCGACACGCTCAGTACCTGGCCGGTAATGAAGGCCGCGTCATCGCTGGCAAAGAACACGATCGCACCGGGCAGGTCGTCCGGCTGGCCGATGCGGCCCAGCGGGATGGAGCGGGTGAAGGCTTCCATCAGCTTCTCCGGGTTGCCGGCGCCTTGCTTGTAGTCGGCGAACAGCGCCGTGTCGGTCGGGCCGGGACACACCACGTTGACGGTGATGCCGTGGCGCGCGTGCTCGCGCGCGATGGTCTTGGAGAACGACACCAGCCCGCCCTTGCAGGCGGCATACACGGCCTCGCCGGAGGAGCCCACCCGCGCCGCGTCGGAAGCAATGTTGACGATGCGCCCGCGCTTGCGCTCCACCATGCCGGGCAGCACGGCGTGATGCATATGCAGCGCGCCGGTCAGGTTGATGGCGATCAGGCGTTCCCATTGCGCCGGTTCGGTCTTGGTGAACGGCTTGAACACGTCCCAGCCGGCGTTGTTGACCAGGACATCGACCGGGCCGAGCTGGCTCACGGTGGCGGCAACCGCGGCATCCACGCTGGCGCGGTCCGTGATGTCGCACTGGAACGCCTCGGCCCGGCCGCCTTCTTCGCGGATCCGGGCGGCGACCTGCCCTGCCGCGTCGAGGTTCAGGTCCAGCACGGCCACGGCAGCGCCTTCGCGCGCAAAGCGCCGGCAGGTCGCCCCACCGATGCCACCACCACCACCGGTCACGATGACCGTCTTGCCTTCGAGTCTTTGCACAGTGTTCTCCTTCCAGGTCCAGGGTGCTATCGTGCGGCTTAAGCGTCGCGCGTCAGCGGTTAAATACGTAAATATATTGACGTATACTAGGCTGGCAACTGGACCAATGCAAGTACGACTACCCAGGAAGTTATGATGGTTAACCCCGATTTTGATGATGATCTTGCTCCGGCGGCGCGCATGGAGATGGCAAACAGGTTGTTCTTCCGCCTATACCAATGCGCAAATATGTTGCATAAAACGGGATCAAGAGCCGTAGAGGCTGAAGGCCTGACCACGCAGCAGTGGGCAGTACTGGGCGCCCTCTCGCGGCCGCAGGCGGCCGAGGGCATGAGCGTGGGGGACCTGGCGCGCTACCTGATGGTCAGCCGGCAGAACCTGTCCGGCCTGGTGAGCCGCATGGAGCGCGACGGCCACCTGAGCCTGGCGCCGGACGGGCGCGACCGGCGTTCGCGGCTGGTCACCATGACTGAGACCGGGCGCCATGTCTGGCTGAAGCTGGCGCAACCCAAGATCCGGGACTACTACGAGCGGGCGCTGACCGATTTTTCAACGGGCGACATCACGCACACGCTGCATTACCTGCTCAAGCTGCTGGAGAACATGAAGGCACTGGATGCCGAAGGGCCCGTGGCGGACGAAGCGCCGGAGTAATGGCGGAGGCCGTGGCGGACTACAGGAAAGACATGCCGGCGCGGACGATGCGCGTGCGCGCCGGCGTGCGTTATTCGGCCTTGATGCCGTGGGCGCGGATCAGTTCGGCCCAGCCAGCGCTTTCCTGGCGAATGCGCGTGGCGAGCGCGTCCGGCGTACCGGCGACTGGCTCCATGCCTTGCCGCGCGAGTTCTTCGCGGACCGCCTTGCCGCCGAAGACCGCGCGCACGTCGGCATAGAGCGCATCGGCCACCGGCGCCGGGGTGGCGTGCGGCAGCAGCAGCGCATACCAGGAGCTGACCTCGATGCCACGCACGCCCTGCTCCGCCAGGGACGGGATGGCGGACGCCGCGGGAGAGCGCGCGGCCTGGGTAACGGCCAGCGCGCGCAAGGCGCCGGAGCGGATAAACGGCGCCAGCGCCGGCAGCGTGCCGAACAGGATCGGCACCTGCCCGCCCACCACATCGTTAAGCGCCTGCGTGGTGCCCTTATAGGGGACATGCAGCAATGCGATGCCCGTCTGCTGGCGGAACAACTCGCCCGCCAGGTGCAGGCCGCTGCCCACGCCGGGGCTGGCATAGCCTAGCGGTGGATTGGTGCGCCCCGCCAGCGCAAGCAGTTCCTGCACCGAACCGGCCCGCACCGAGGGATGCACCGCCAGCACATTGGGCGAACTCGCCAGCAGCGAGACCGAGCGGAAGTCCCGCTCCACGTTGTAGGCAAGCGCCGGAAACAGCGTGGGATTGATGGTCAGGTTGCCAGCAGGCGCCACCAGCAGCGTGCAGCCGTCGCCCGCCGCGCGGCGCACGGCGTCGATGCCGATATTGCCGTTGGCGCCCGGCTTGTTGTCGACCACCACGGTGACGCCGCGGCGCTGGTGGAGGCCTTGCGCGAGCGTGCGCGCCAGAAGATCTGCAGGGCCGGCCGCGGGGAACGGCACGACAATGCGCAGAGCACTGCAACTGCTGGCCGCATCCGTCCCTGCGGCGCGCGCAGCCGGAACAGCGCCTTGCCACAGGCCGGCAAACGCCAGGCACGCTAGTGCCATCCCGCGCATCGCGCGCGCGATCTTTTCTTCACTCTTCGGATATTGCACTTCGGAAGGCCTGCTCACGAGTCTGGGGTATTGGTAGTGCCGCAATGAAGATATTTTGTTTCACACATGAAACATGGTTCTTCTTTTGAAACAAAAGAAAATATAGCCCGTCCCTACAAAGGAAGAGACTTGGGTTATCCCCAGGTTCGCGTAATGCATCAGGGAACCGGCCGTGCTGGTGAAGTCTGGTGCGCCCGCAAAGCTGCGCGCGGCGGCTGGCCTAGACTGGAAACAGCACCCTGACACGACGGCCGTCCATGCCACGGTCGCGGCACGCGGACGCCGTTGCGGGGCGCGCACGGGAGGTTATCGTGCAAGGCTTCCAGCTCACGCTGTTTACCATCGAGAACCGGCGTCACCACGGCAAGCAGTTGTCGCACTGGTTGCTGCAGGTTCTGAGGGACCTGCATATCCGCGGCGCCACGCACACGGTGGCGGCCGAGGGCATCGGCCATGACCGCCGCTTTCACACCTGGCATTTCCTGGAACTGGCGGACCGGCCGGAAGAAATCACCGTGATCGCCACGGAAGAGGAAGTGCAGCGTTTGTTCGACCGGCTGGCCGAGGAAGACATCCAGGTGTTCTACGCCAAGACGCCGGTTGAGTTCGGCTTCCTGGGGAAAAGCGCGCCAGGGGCGCAGGCCCGCCCCTGACTCGCCAGCGGCGGCCTGGCATTAATCGATGCTCGCCGCCACGCTGGTGCTCTTGCTGCCGCGCAAGGTGGCTTCCGGCAGGCGCGCCACCAGGAAGGGCGCCACCAGCGACACGGCAGCGCTCAGCAGGAACAGGGTGCGGAACGCCGCTTCGGCAGCGGCGCGCACCGCGCCCGCATCGGCCGTATCGCCGCCTGTCATGGCACGGTGGAACATGCTCATGAGGATGTCTTCGCCGCCGCCCAGGTCCGATACGCCCATGCCGCCACGGCGCAACAGCGCGATCAGCACCGTGGTCAGCACCGCCACGCCGACCGCGCCGCCCAGCATGCGCGAGAAGGCGGTCAGCGCCGTGGCCACGCCCACCTGGTGCGCGGGCACGGCGTTCTGGGTGGCCACCAGCCCGCTGGGCAATTGCAGCCCGATGGCCAGCCCGAGCGTCACCATCACCAGCCCGGTCAGCACGACCGCATGCGGGTCGACGAACGCCAGCGACACGATCGCCAGCGGCGCGACCAGCGAGCCCACCAGTTGCAGCGGCTTGTAGCGGCCACTCCAAGACATCAGCCGGCCCGAGAAATACGCTCCGAACGGGATGGCCAGCGTCAATGGCACCAGCCGCAGCGCGGCCGTGTCGGCCTGCACGCCGCCCACCACCTGGAAACGCAGCGGCAGCAGCACGGACATGGCGATCAACTGGAAAAAGCACAGGAACAGGGTGATGCAGCAGATCGAGACGGTTGGCACGCGCAGCATGGCCAGCGGGATCATCGGGTCGCTGACCCGCCGCTCCTGCCACACGAACAGCACCATGGCGGCCAGGCCTGCCGCCAGCAGGCCAAGGGTCTGCGGCGTTGCGGCCGAATGGCCCTGCCCGAGCCGGGTCAGGAACACCAGCACGCCGGTCAGGCCACCCCCGAACAGCAGCGCGCCAAGGTAATCGATGCGATGGCGGCGCCCGCCCGCCGGCAGGTGCTTGAGCGCGCGGCGGACTACCACCAGCGCGACCAGCGCCAGCGGCAGGTTGATCCAGAAAATCCAGCGCCACGACAGGTAGTGCGCCAGGTAGCCGCCGATCACCGGGCCGGCCATGCTGGCCACGGCCCACACGCCACTCACGTAACCCTGGTAGCGGCCACGGTCGCGCAGCGGCACCACATCGGCGATGGTGGCTTGCGACACCGAGATCAGGCCGCCGCCGCCCAGCCCTTGCAGGATGCGCGCGACGATCAGTTGCGGCATGGTCTGCGCCAGCGCGCAGAACACCGAGGCCAGCAGAAACAACACGATGGCAAACGACAGCACCGAGCGCCGCCCCAGCAGGTCCGACAGCTTGCCGTAAATCGGCGTCACCACCGTCGAAGCCACCAGGTAGGCCGAGACCACCCACGCCATCTCCTCGAAGCCGTTGAGCTGCAACGCGATCTCAGGCAGCACCACGGCGACGATCGATTGCTCGAGCGCCCCCAGCAGGATGGCCAGCATCAGGCCGAAGATGACCTGCATCACCGGCACCGGCGGCACGGCAGGGGACCCGGACGCTGCGTGGCCGTGGCCGCCGGCCTCGCCCGCGCCGGGGGCCGGGGATGCTGCGGACAGAAAGGGGGAGGACGGCGGAACCGATGCCGTCGGCGAGGACGGCGGGGAGACGGCGGACATGGGCTGGCGGGAGAGAGAATGCACGGCGAGGGACACGGAGTGCGATGCCGCCGCGAACGGGCGGCATCGCTCCTGTCTGTTTTTTGTATACAAGGGCGACATTGTAGGCCTAAGCCTTTCGCCTTGCACCCGCCCCCGGCAGGCTTGCCGGGCTCCGCGCCAGGACGGCGCGGCAGAACTCCTGAGAAACAAAATGGGAACGGCGGGTTTTTAGAGCGTTGGGGTTGGGGCTGTTGGGGTGATTTGGAAGCCCAGCGCGGCGGCGCGGCGTTTGAGGGCGGCGATGCTGCGCTGGCGCTGTTGGTCTTCGTAGCGCTGCTGGCCCTGATCGACGAAGGCCTCGCCGCGGGTCAACATGAAGTACACCAGCCGCGCGAGCTTGTGCGCAGTGGCGGTATTGGCGCGGGGCTTGTCCATGCGGGCGCACAGCCGGCGGTAGAACGCGCCGAGCGCCGAGTCGCTATGTGAGGACAGCACCTTGCCGCCGCTGATCTTGGTGCCCGGGCACAGCCCCAGCCAGGAACAGAAGTGCTTGACGCTGCCGAAGCGGCTCAGGTCCGGGCCGATCTCCGACAGCAGCTTCATCACCACCGTCACCCCCAGCCCGTTGATGCGCGTGAGGTCC
>JYOD01000012.1 GCA_000955785.1 Burkholderiaceae bacterium 16 | reverse complement strand
CGTGAACCGCTGGGAGTGATCGATGCCTGGATGTGGGCTCGGGAGCCGAAGGACGCCAACGGCAACCGTAGCGGGATCAAGGAAAGCGTACGCTGGATTGAAGGGTATGAACGGGTTGCGGAGCAAGCCGCGCTGTTGCCCCAGACACGGCTGGTGTATGTGACGGACCGCGAGGGTGATATTGCCGAGTTGATGGCGCGCGCCCAGGAACTTGGCCAGCCAGCCGACTGGTTGATCCGCAGCCAATACAACCGCAACCTTGCTGAGGGCGGCAAGTTGTGGGATAGCGTCGGAGCCAGCCCAGTACTTGGAGAAATCACCTTTATCTTGCCAGGGCGTGCAGACCAGAAGGCGCGCCAGGTCAAACAGGAGCTACGCGCCCAACGTGTGAAGCTGCCGGGCCTGGCCGGAGCGGCGCTCACCTGTGTAGAGGCCAGGGAAATCGGAGCGCCTGCAGGCGTCAAGCCAGTGGTTTGGCGGTTGTTGACGAACCGAGAAGCGCAGGACGCCGATGCTGTCATCGAACTCGTCGACTGGTGTGTGTCACGAACACAGGCGAAAGCTTGTGATGCTGTATCAAAGATGGGAGATGGCCTCCCGAAGTCGGCCTGCAGGGGCAGGCTTCAAACCGCCCAGTGCTGCTGCGTTCAAAAGGCGTGGTGGTGAGCGACTGCGGAAAAGGCATCGTAAAGATGTCAGGTACGTGTTGAGAAGATGAACGCAAGTGAACCGTCCGATGACGCATCGTTAATGAGTAAAAGTACTGTCAAAACTGGAGTCGACCAGTTGCTCCAGGATTAGTCGGGACGATACCTGCTTACGGTCCCGATGGCAGTCGGTGTATAGGCGGCATGAGCTCAATACAGGCTTTGATACGGAACGTGAGAACCTTGTTCTGGATGCGAAGGGAAATAACGAATGGCAGACACCATGAGGAAGAATACCGATGCCGGAACGAGGGGCGGAGCTGCTCGTAGTAGTGAGGAAGCTTTTGTAATGAAAGTGGAGCGAAGGGGCAGCGTTATCCTGCTGACGACGGTCACCAACCTGCCATGTGGGGATGAGTGACGTGACATCAGCGAAACCTTATAGCATTGCAAAGCGCACCGTATGGGAGGCATACCAGCAAGTAAAGGCTAACCGGGGAACTGCCGGCATCGACGATGAAACAATAGTCGAGTTCGAGCGGAACCTGTCCGGGAATTTGTATAAGCTGTGGAACCGGATGTCGTCGGGGTCGTATTTCCCACCACCGGTCAAGCAAGTGGAAATTCCGAAGGCAAACGGTGGCTTCAGAAAACTCGGTATTCCAACCGTTTCAGATCGGATTGCGCAGACTGTCGCCAAGCTCATCATCGAACCGATACTCGACCCGATGTTTCATCCAGACTCATATGGATATCGGCCGGGGCGTTCGGCGAAACAGGCGGTTGCTGTCACCAGACAACGGTGCTGGCGATATGACTGGGTGGTTGAGTTTGATATCAAGGCGGCCTTCGATCAGATTGATCACGGCCTATTGATGAAGGCGGTCCGCACCCGTATCAGCGAAAGCTGGATTCTGCTGTATATCGAGAGGTGGCTGACTGCTCCGTTCGAGGCGGAAGACGGCACTCGTTTGCCGCGGGAACGTGGTACCCCGCAAGGGGGCGTGGTCAGTCCGATCCTGATGAACCTGTTCATGCACTATGCGTTCGACCGCTGGATGCATCGCACCTATCCGCAGTGCCATTTTGCCCGCTACGCCGACGACGCGGTAGTTCACTGTCGCAATCTAAAGCAGGCGGAAGCCCTGATGCAGTCCATCGCATCGAGGCTAGAGGAGTGTGGACTGACGATGCATCCGGAGAAATCGAAGATCGTATATTGCAGGCAAAGCCGCCGTCGCGGAACCTATCCGCACGTGCAATTCACGTTCCTCGGTTTTACTTTTCGACCGAGAGCGGCGCTCGACAAGCAGCACCGGCAATTCACCAGCTTCCTGCCGGCTGCGAGTACGGATGCCATCAAGCGGATGCGGCAAACGGTGCGTGGGTGGAAGCTACACCGTCAGACTCCGGCGACGCTTGCCGAACTGGCGAAGCAATACAACCTGACGATACGTGGGTGGTGGAACTACTATGGGGCGTTCTATCGGACAGCAATGCACAAGCTCTCTGGTTATATCGATCGAAAACTAGAGCAATGGGCCAGACGGAAATACAAAACACTGACGCGGCACAAGCGGCGCAGTGCGGAATGGCTTCGCAAGATGAAGGAACTCTACCCCACATTGTTCTTCCACTGGCATGTCGCAGGAAATAGGGTTGGATAACGGGAGCCGTATGAGGCGCGAGCCTCACGTACGGTTCTGCGAGAGGCTCAAGGTGAAACTCCTTGGGCCTACTCACCACCGAGCCAGATGGGAAGTGGAGATGTTTTTCCATGTCCTGAAGACCGGCTGCAAGGTCGAAGCGCTACAGCTCTCGCACATGGATCGTGTGGAGCGGGCCTTGGCGCTGTACATGGTGGTGGCGTGGCGCATTGCCCGCTTGATGCGGTTGGGCAGAACCTGCCCGGATCTGGATGCGTCCCTATTCTTCGACGCCGACGAGATTCGGGGGGCATACGTGCTCGCCAAGAAGGCCCGCCCGAAGACACCAGTCACACTCAATCAGATGATTCGGTTGGTTGCTTCCCTGGGTGGGTTCCTCGGGCGCAAGAGCGATGGCGAGCCCGGCGCTAAGACGATCTGGATCGGCATGCAGCGAACCATGGACGCCGCGCTCACCATTCAAGCACTGCGGGAAGAGTCATGACTTCTGTATAAGGAAATG
>JYOD01000119.1 GCA_000955785.1 Burkholderiaceae bacterium 16 | reverse complement strand
CTTCAGGGCGGGGTAGTTGACGAATTTCGTAATAGTCCGGGAGCCCGGAAGTTTTTGAGAGGAGGTTGCAGAACCGGACGGCATCAATCCATGATACGTTCTCTACCGGACATTGCGCGGCGGCGTGTGCCGATGGCCATTGTCCGGTTGCCGTGGCATATTGCGCCTGGGTGACGGGATAGCGGCCGATCGCAAAGCGTTGCAGTGCGACGCACCATTGGCGGCCTGTTCTGTCGTCCCTCAGCGCAATCGTTCCCGCGGGAACTTGTACCATTTGCATATCGGGCGTTTCAGGATGATGTTCCATTTTCTCCATAACAATGAAAGCTGCCTGCGGCGACAAATACCGCGGGACGTAGTTTCTCACAGCACCTGCCTGGCACGTCCCGCAAACGCCTGTCCGGCGCCTTGCCGGACTGACTGAATTTATTGCACTTTTCTATCCCGAATATCATGCAACAAAAGCCAAAAGGGCAAAGCCCGCTGAACCGGCATATCGCAGCAGGTTCGATCGTATTCGCAACGCTAATGGCAGGATGCGCCGCCCAGCCACCCGTGAGCGCCGCGCCCAACCCAGGCCCGCAAGGCAGCCGCGGCACGCCGGAGGGCTGCCAGGCCGACAAGCTTGCCGATGACGCGCTGATCGGCAAGAGCGAGGCCGATGCCGTCGCGCTGCTCAAGGGCTGCGCCTGGCGATTTGGCGAACGGGAAGGCCAGCATCTGCCCGGCACCATGGACTACAACCCCCAGCGCCGCACGCTGGACGTCAAGGACGGCAAGGTGACCGCGGTGCGCCGGGGGTGATCGGACAGGCAGGACTGCGGTAGTGTAGTTTCCCGGCGGCCCGTAAGGCGGACGCAGCAAGCCGTCGTTTCGTGGCCCAGGTTTCGTAGCCCAATCCAACAGTGTCATCGCCGATGCGTATCGAACAAGCCCGATCAGACGACGTGCAGGCGGTTGCTTCAGTCTTGCAAGAGGCGGCGCAGTGGCTTGCCAACACAGGCCGGCCACTATGGATGCCTTCCGACGTGAGCGTCGAGCGTGTGCTTCGTGATACCGCGGCAGGGAACTTCTATGCGGCGCGCGACGGCGATGACATCATCGGCGTCATGCGGTTCGAGCTGGAAGACCCGTTCTATTGGCCGGAGGTCGAGCCCGGTACATCCGCCTTCGTGCACAAGCTGGCGGTTCGCCGCTCGTGGGCGAAGCAGGGTGTCTCCACCGCGCTGCTAGCCTTCGCCCGAGAGCGCGCACGTAGTCTTGGGCGCCGGCATCTCCGGCTGGATTGTGTCGCTGACAGGCTGGCGCTGCGAACGCTCTACGAGCGTTTCGGCTTTGCGCTGCACAGCTGCGTGCAGAAAGGCGCAGGGTCCGTTGCCCGTTACGAACTGGCGGTCACGGACTGAATTGACTGCCGTCCTTCGGCGTCGGCAGCAGTCATCCGCTACATATCTCCCCGGCATCCGCTTCCCGGTCATTCGCGTCCCGCGAGCTCGATGTGGTAGACCAGGCGCTGGATGAAGGTCTGCTGGCCGGGGCCGAGGGAGACAAAGGTGCAGCCAATGTGATGCATGGCGCGCTGGTCGCTCCACACCAGGCCATGCCCGACCACCTGCAGGTCGAACTCCAGTTCGCCCTGGTTGCGAAAGTCCAGCCTGCATTTCTGCAAGATCGTGCCTGCCGGAAACGGATCGGTATTCGCGAGCCTGGTGCGAAGGCCGACACCGGAGAGCGAGAGGTCGGCAATGTCCAGCTTCAGAACTTCGTCATCGGGCGTGCGCAGCTCGCAACGATAGCCCATGGCGGCGTCCGGGCGTGCGCGGGGGTGGCGGCGGCGTTCAAAATGGTAGAGCTGGGCCGGGAAGGCCGCGGCGCAGGCCATGCCGCCCTGATACCTGATGGGGTAGGGTCTTTTGATGACGAAGCGGATCTTGACATCGCGCAGCATCGCGGAGACGGCAATCTCGTCCGATGTCAGCAACAAATCCCGCTCTGCTTCTGTGCGGCATCCGTCGAAGATGAAGGTACAGCCGACGGGGTCAACCTTCAGCAATGTGGTGGCAATCCTGTAGCCGTCGCGCGAGCGTAGCCTGACAACGCACTTCAGCCAGGCAAGATCGAGCAGCACGGCACTGATCTGCATGGGAAGGGTGAGCCGGTGGCGGGCATCGGGGGGGAAACCGTCTGGCGCTTGCGTGCTAGCGGTCTGGCGCTTGGCATTGGCGGGTTCGAGGCTCACGGGATCCTTCAACAAAATGAGAATCGAGGAGGGCTGCGTCTCGATTCCAGCGGCGCTATGTTCAGATGTGCGGGCAGCCCGGCGGAGGAGCAGGGCGTTTCCCGATGAGGAATAACGGCAGAAAGCGGCGAGACTTTAGCCCGAGGAGCCGCGCGGCATCTGGACTTGGGCGTTTTCGAACGGATTGGTGAGCTTTGAGGCCGACGCCTTTTACGAACAGGCACCATCGTTGGGGCACGCAGCATCAGTGCGTTTATCGGGAATTGAAAGCGGGGGAATGAAACGCGGGGGTGGAAAACGCCTCGTTACCCCTGACGCCTTCCCTCCCGCCTAACCGCTTCACACCCTACTGCATCGTCTTCAGGTCGCCGATCCGGATCAGCATTTCGGTAAACATCTGCATATCCAGGTCGAGGTCGGAGACTTCCTTGTACTCCTTGGCGTTGTGCGCGGTGTATTTCTTGCCGGGCATGGCCGGGCCGAAGTTGATGGCGTTCGGCATCAGCTTGGCCGTGGTGCTGCCGGCGGTGGGCACGGGTTTGGATTCGAGCCCCGTGGTATCGCCGAAGATATTGAGCAGGGTGGCCAGCCACGCGCCCTTGGGGTCGCGCGCCATCCAGTCGCCTTGCTCGTGGCTGATCGTCACCTTCTCATGGTTGGCCCCGGCCCAGGCGTTGATCTTGTCGGCCACCGCCCTGGACAGCGCCTGCGGCGTGTTGCCGCGCGGCATGCGCACGTTGGCGGTGACTTCCAGCTGGCCGTCCTTCTCGCGGACCAGGTTGGGCGACATCGTGAGCGGCCCCATGAAATCGTCCTTGTAGGCCACGCCCATTTTCTCGCCCAGGTAGCCGGTGCCGTACAGGTCGTTGAGGTACTTTGCGGCCCTGGCGTAGTGGTTGTCGGCCAGCGCGATCCCGGATTCCTGCAGGAACAGCGTCAGGCGGGGCAGGGGGTTCACGCCTTCCTCGGGGCGCGAGCCATGGGCGGAAGTACCGGTGACCTTGACGTCCACGCTGTCGGCGCCCTGGCTGATATCGATCGTGAACTTGCCCTGCGCCGCGTACTTTCCGATAAAGCCGGCGCGCGCCGCTTCAAGCCGCGCACGGGCCGCGCCAAGATCGCCACCCTTGAGCTGCGCGCTGGCGGTCTGCGGCACGGCGTTGGCGGCCGCCGCGCCGCTCATGGCGACGATGGCGGTGGTCTTGCCATCGGTGGCCTGCACGGGGAAGAACACCTTCAGGCTGCCGGAACCCTTCTCGGCCACCACGGCGGGGTATTTGCTGTCGAGCACGATGTTGTACTCGGGCAGCGAGGTGTGCTCGCGGTAGTATTTCATGCCGTCGCCGCCGGTTTCCTCGGTGGTCTCGATCATCAGGCGGATGGTGCGGTCGAGCTTCAGGCCGCTCTCCTTCACGGTCTTCATGGCGTACAGCACCGTGGCGATCGAGCCCTTGTCATCGATGGTGCCGCGGCCGTAGAGATAGTCGCCAACGCGCGTGACCTTGAACGGGTCGAGCCTGGTGCCGTCGTCCAGCACCCATTCGTCCGCCACCACGGGCACCACGTCGGCGTGGGTCAGCAAGCCGAATTCTTCCTTGCCCCGGCCCGGCAGCGTGACCTCGAACACGCGATTGTCCGCGTTGCGGAAGGTCAGGCCGAAGTCCTTGGCCATGCCTTCCACCAGCTTGCCGAACGAGACGATGGCGGGGTTCTCGTGCTGGGGAATCTTGTCGTCGCGCACGGTGCGCAAGGCCACCATGCGCTCGATGGCGGAGATCACGGCTCGCTGGTTGTGGAGCCGGTTGTACACGCCGAGCAGGCGGCCGATATTGGTCAGGTCGTCGCCGCTCAGCACGGCCTGCTTGCGATACGCGGCGACACTGCCCGCCAGCTTGGGATTGGCCCTGACCGCTTCATCCAGGAAAGCGTTGAAATTCGCCGGCGGCTTCGCCTGCGCGGCCGCGACGAGGGTGTCGAGGTCGGGCTTCTTGAGCGTGTCGGCGATGGCTGGCTGGCCCAGGGCCAGCGAGAGGAGGGCGAGCGAGGCGAGCAGCGTCGGGCGTTTCATGGGCAGGGATCCCAAAAACCGGAGATGTTCGCATGAGTCGGCCACTTTCGCACGCTTAATGACTCTTTGTTGGTACATCCAGTAACGCCAACGTCATATTCCCCCTCTACTATCGGCGGCGCACCGCGAACCCGTGCGCACCGAAATCCCCCGATTCGCCGGCTTCGCACAGACGAGAGGATCCCCACGCATGTCGTACCTTACCGATAAGGCCCGCGCGCCGCGCCGTGATGCCGAAGGCGTAGTCACTGTTCCGGGCCAGATGCTCGAAGACATCGTTGCCGCCAATCCGGCGCGGCGCACCGTGCTGCGCGGTGGCCTGAGCATGTCGCTGCTGTCCGTATTCGGCACGAGCGGCCTGCTTGCTGCATGCGGCGGCGGCGACGACGCGGCAGCAACGCCGTCCCCCGCGCCGGCACCCGCGCCGGCACCGGCACCGACGCCAGCGCAGCCGCTCGACTACAAGATCGGCTTTACCCCGGTGGCGGACAAGGTGACAGCGGACACCGTGACGTTGCCGGCCAACTACGCCTACGACGTCCTGTTCTCGGCCGGCGACCCGGTCGTCGCCGGTGCGCCGGGGTACAGCGGATCCTTCCAGACGTCGGCCGAGACCGAGTTGCAAGCCGGTGGCAACCACGACGGCATGCACTTCTTCCCGTTGCCGGGCGTCGACCCGCAGCAAGGTGGCCTGCTGGCGATCAACCACGAGACGCTCGACGCGGCCATCCTGTTCCCCGGCGGCACCTACAATGCCGCGACCGCAACGGCCGAACAGAAGAAGATCGCCCTGTCCTCGGTCGGCGTGTCGGTCATCGAAATCGCGCTGTCCGGCGGCAAGTGGCAGGTCAAGAAGGGTTCCGCCTACAACAAGCGCTATACGGGCAACACGGTGTACAAGGTCAGCGGGCCCGCCGCGGGCGCCGTGGGCGCCACCGTGGTCGGCACGCTCAACAATTGCTCGAGCGGCCATACGCCCTGGGGTACTTACCTGACGTGCGAGGAGACCACCGACAACTACCTGGACCCGACCCAGCCGGAAATCGGCTACGGCTGGGTGGTGGAGATCGATCCGCTGAACCAGCTCGCCGCGCCGACCAAGCGCACCGCGATGGGCCGCTTCGACCACGAGAACACCGCGTTCATGACCGGCGCCGGCAATCGCGTCGCGTTCTACATGGGCGACGACGGCACGCCGGGCTGCATCTACAAGTTCGTCCCCACGAAACCCTTCGATCCGAACGACCGCAAGGCCAATTTCAACCTGCTCGACGAGGGCACGCTGTATGTCGCCAGGTTCAATGCCGACGGCGGCGGCCAATGGATCGAACTGACCCAGGGCAAGAACAACCTGCTGGCCGGCGCAACCGATCCGGGCAATACCACGCAAGGCCCGCAGACGCCGGTGGTTGTCAATTTCACCACGCAGGCCGATGTGCTGGTCAACACCAAGGCTGCCGCGCGCGTGGCTGGCGGCACGCTGATGGACCGGCCGGAGTGGATCACGGTAGGGCCGGATAAAACCCTGTTCTGCACGCTGACCAACAACGGCGGCCGCAAGGTGCCCGATGCGGCCAACCCCCGCATGAACAACTCGCATGGGCACATCATCCGATGGAAGGAAGCCGGCGATTCCCCGCTGGCCACGAGCTTCACCTGGGAGATCTTCCTGCTGGCGGGAGATCCCTCCATCGCCGCGTATAACCTGAAGGGCACGATCAACGGCAACACCTTCTCCAGCCCGGACGGCATCCGCGTGGATCCCAAGGGACGCTTGTGGGTGCAGACCGACGCCGGCACCGGCGCGAGCACCACCAACATCTTCGGTGCCAACTCCATGCACTACGTCGACCAGGACACCCGCGAGTGCAAACGTTTCCTGGTTGGCCCGCACGGATGCGAGATCACCGGCATTGCGTACACGCCGGACCTGACCACGTTCTTTATCAACATCCAGCATCCCACCGACAAATGGCCGGACGCCAGCAAGCCTGCCAGGTCTTCGACCATCGTGGTCCGCCACAAGGACGGCAAGCCGATCGGCGCGTAGGGACGGTAGCGCAGATCCGTGCCGGCCTTGCCGGCACGCCGGGCCGCAGCCTCAAGGTTGCGGCTCTTTCGCTTCACGATGCGACCTCGTTTTGCGATCTCACTTCCGTTCAATCACCACCTCAAGATACTCGCTGGGCAGCACCAGCGTCCCATCCCCCGAGCGGTTCCGGCTGCCTATCAACGCCAGCAAATCCTGCTCAAAGGCAGCCTGTCTTTCAGCGTCGAGCGCACCGAACGCCTTGTTCATCGGCCCGTAGTAGGTACGGAAGATCTCAAGAAAGTGCGCTGGCGAGTGGTAGCGGAAGGTGAACTCGCGGGTAGCGGTGTGGATCGCGCGCGCGGTGTCGCCGAAGAGGGTATCGAGCGCCGCAGCCGTGCCCCACAACGCGGGCGATTTGACGCCCGGCGCGGGCGGAATGTACTTGCCGATCGTCTTGAACACCTGCCCGATGAAGCTCTCTGGCGTCCAGTTGGCCAGTCCGATTCTGCCGCGGGGTTTGCAGACGCGGGCAAGCTCGCTCGCGGCCTGTTCCTGGTTGGGGGTGAACATCACGCCAAAGGTGGACATCACCACGTCGAACGACGCGTCGGGAAACGGGAGGTTTTCGGCGTCCGCTTCCTGGAATTTGATCGTATGGCCCTCGGCCTGTGCGCGCACGCGGCCGGCTTCCAGCAGCGCTGGCACATAGTCGGTGGAGGTGACTTCGCACCAGCGGCGCGCGGCCGCCAGCGTGGCATTGCCGTTGCCGGCGGCGACGTCGAGCACGCGCGCGCCGGAGCGCAGGTCGAGCGCCTCGCACAGGTTCTCGCCGACGATCTGCAGCGTGGTGCCCACGACCGCGTAGTTGCCAGCGGACCAGGCGGCTTGCTGGCGGGTCTTGACCGCGGCGAGATCGATGACGGGGGCGGGATTGGAAAGGACTGCGGACATGGCAGTTCTCCTTATGGTCTTGCGATTGGGATTCAGGGAACCTGGGCTTACCGTGCCGGGCGCGTTACTCCGCCATGCCGACGCCGGAGCCGCCCATTTCCTTGGGGACGTCCTTCATTTTCGGCAAGTCGTCCTGGATGCGCAGGTGCGTTTCCTGATAGTGCGCATGAATGCCGGGGCGGAAGGGAAAGCCGGGAATGACTGCTGCGTTCACGTCGGTGAGTCCCATGCCGGGATGCTCGGTGAAGATGTGGCCTCCGCACGTCTTGCACCATTTGCGATAGCTGTGCGGCGTCTTGTTGTACGTGCCGATATTGCCCGCGCCTGCATGACACGCGCCGCGTCGGGATGCCATAGCGTAAACGCATTGACGGGGCCTGCCGACCAGCGCCGGCAGGACTCGCAATGGCAATAGCCCATGCCGGCGGGCTCGCCGCTGACCGTGAACCGCACCGCACCGCAAAAGCAGGCGCCCTCATGGGTTTTCTCATCGCTCATATCGCGTCTCCTGGATGGATTGCACTCGTCCTGCCGGTGCGGGGTTGCCCGGCGGTGTCCATGCGAAAGCCCTCCAGACAGGCGTTGTCGCGGATGGGCGTGGGTGTAGTATCTCCACGTTGCCTGTCTCGATGAATGCCCAGGCGTCCAGCGTTCTTGCGCGGGACGCCGGAATTGACGGACCCAATTGACGGACCCTGATCATGGATGCCGTTTCCGACGTACTTCGCGTTGTCCGCCTGAGCGGTGCGGTCTATCTCAACGGAGAATTCACCGCGCCGTGGTGCGTGCTTGGCGAAGCGGATGCGGCGCTGTGCGAAGCCTTCCTGCCGCGCTCCGAGCGTATCGTGTCGTTCCACTTGGTCACTGAAGGGAGCTGCTGGGCACGCCTCGCGGACGATCCCATGTCTGCCATTCATCTCACTGCCGGCGAACTGCTGGTGGTGCCGCAAGGCGAGTCGCACATCATGGCCAGCGTCCTCGACCTGTCCCCGGCGCAGGTGGGGCCTTTGCTGGCCACGCAACTGGAGACGGCGCCACGCCAGGTGATGAGGCTGTCATACGGCGGCGGCGGAACCGGCACGCGTCTCGTGTGCGGATTCCTGGCTTGCGACGACCTCTTGAGCAATCCTCTGATTTCGGCGCTGCCGCGCATCTTCAAGGTCGATATGCGCAACGATCCGCGCTCCGCCTGGCTGGACTCTTCGCTGCAGTTCGCGACGGCCGAGGCGGCGGACTGGCGGGCCGGCAGCGAGATCGTCCTTGCCAGGTTGTCGGAACTGCTCTTTGTCGAAGCGGTGCGCCGCTGTATCGACGGATTGCCGGCGGACAAGAAGGGATGGCTTGCCGGCGTGCGCGACCGCTTCGTCGGACGGGCGTTATCGATGATGCACGCGCAACCCGCCCATGACTGGACCGTGGACGAACTCGCGCGCAGCGCGGGGCTGTCACGCTCGGCGCTGGCGCAGCGTTTCACCGACCTGCTGGGACAACCGCCGATGCAGTATCTGGCGCACTGGCGCCTGCAGATCGCGGCGCAGGAACTCCTCACCGGGGGCAAGTCGGTTGCCGCGGTGGCGGAGCACGTCGGCTATGAGTCGGAAGCGGCTTTCAATAGGGCGTTCAAGCGCGAATTCGGCCAGCCGCCGGCAGGCTGGCGACGGTGCCGCGGAAAGGGCGCGGCGCCAGTCCCCGCGGCCGAGCGCTCGGGACTGGCATAGCCGCAACGGCCCGGCGGTACCTCAGCCGCCCATTTCCTTCGGGAAATACGCTTCCTGGAACTGCTCCAGCACGCTGGTCATCTCCTGTACCGCCGCCTCCGCATCGCCCCGTTCGAAATGCGCCATGAAGCGGCGGCGCGAAGGGAAGATGTAGCTGGTGTCGTGCGGCCCGATCCGGATCACGAACTCCACCAGAACCTCGATCAAGCCGTTGATGAAGGCAATCATGATCGGGTTGTCGGTCATGCGCGCCAGGATGCGATGGAACTCGTGGTTAAGCGCGACCTTTGTCTCGAACTCGCCTGACTCGGCCGCCGCGACCGCGGCGTCGATATTGGCGTTCAGGGCCGCGATGTCACTGGCCGTGGCGCGCTGGCAGGCTTCCCGGATCACAATGGCTTCCACCCAGATGCGCG
The DNA here is from genome assembly GCA_000955785.1 of Burkholderiaceae bacterium 16. Classification (GTDB taxonomy): domain Bacteria; phylum Pseudomonadota; class Gammaproteobacteria; order Burkholderiales; family Burkholderiaceae; genus Cupriavidus. The sequence goes on along the minus strand of JYOD01000119.1, from coordinate 45,177 downwards.
CTTGCGTGAGGTGCCGCGGCGCGATGCCGCCCAGGCGGTAGAGGTCGAGCAGGCCGCTCACGATGGCGACCGACGCGCCATTGTTGCCTGTGATGAAGATGCCGCCGTGAGCCCCCTTCTTGAGTTGCACCAGGCCGGCCTGTTCCAGCGAGCGCACCGCTTCGCGCAAGGTGTTGCGCGAAACGCCCAGCTCCGCCGCCAGGGCGCGCTCCGCCGGCAGTTTCGCCCCGGGCAGCAGGCGGCCGGAAGTGATCTCCTGGCGGATCTGGCGCGCAATGTCGTCGGCCGCGCGCAGTACCTGGACAGGCTTGAACTGCGGGCCCGGTGCTTCGGCCAGGGTCGCGGGGCTTTGCGCGTCAATCTCGTTGGTCATATTCGATGGCGTCGGGAGGAAGTCCGCATTGTAGAAGGCCGGCGGTGCGAAACCCTTGCCGATTCCCTTCCGGGTTTTCCAGTATGTTCAATGCTATGGCGATTTGTAGAATGGTTCAACCAATAAATCAGAAAGAACCAGCGTCAAGCTGACGCGTGAGACGAAGGAGGAGACATGCGTATTGCCAAAGCACTGGCCACCCTGTGCGCCGCCGTGCTGCCGTGGTCCGGTACGGCCCACGCCGATGCCAAGGCAGTGGGTTATCCCGAGCGGCCGATCAAACTTGTCGTGGTCTATCAATCGGGCGGTGCCAACGACATCGTGGCGCGGATCCTGGCCGAGCGCATGAGCGGGACCCTGGGCCAGCCGGTCATGGTGGTCAATAAACCGGGCGCAAATGGCGCCATCGGCGCGCAATCCGTGGCGAGCAGCCCGGCCGACGGCTACACGGTGCTGATGGGCGGGATGCCCCTGGTGGTGGCCCGGGCCATGTACAAGAACCCGGCCGTGGATTTCGAGAGGGACCTGGCGCCGGTCGGCAAGGCGGTGAACCTGAACCTGGTGCTGGTGGCGCGCAAGGGGTTTGCCGCGGACAAGTTCGAGCAGGTCGTGGCGATGGAGAGCAAGAAGCCTGGCAGCACATCCATGGCGGTGACGGCGTCCACTTATGAGTTCTACTACGCACGGATCAACAAGCTGGCGCGGATCGACACCTTGAAGGTGCCTTACGCGGGCGTGCCGGCCGCGATGAACGACCTGAACGGCAACCGCGTCGACATGCTGATGGACACCCTGGCGGCGCAAAAGCCCTTCCTGGACAGCGGTACCACCAAACCGCTGGCGGTATTCGGGCGCAAGCGGCTTGCCGCGCTGCCCGAGGTGCCCACGCTCACCGAACTGGGCTTGAAGGGCTTCGAGGACCAGCCCTATGTCGGCATGCTGGTACCCACGGGTACGCCGAATGCGGTCGTCGCCAGATTGAACGGCGCGCTGAGGCAGGCCGTGGAGAATCCGGAGATAAAGGCCAAACTCGAAGCCATGGGGTTCAGTGTGGAGACCGGCACGCCCGAGGCATTCTTCCAGGAGATGAAGTCCGATTCCGGGAAGATGGTGGCCATCGGCGCGCAGGCCGGGATAGAAAAGCAATGACGAGGGGTGAGGGGATGCAGGGTATGCAGCAGGGCAGGGAGCCGCTCTACGCGGGATCGACGGTGGCGGAGCTCTACCGCTCGGCGTTCAAATCCTTCGCGCAGCGCGAAGCGATCGTGGGGGACGGGGTACGCCTGAGCTATCAGGCGCTGGAAGCGCAGTGCCATCGCATGGTCCGGTACTTCGAGTCGATCGGGCTGCGCCGCCAGGATGGTATCAGCCTGCTGTCGGGCAACCGGGCGGACGCCGTGGTGGCGATCATCGCGGCGCAATTGATGGGCTTGCGCTACACCGCGCTGCATCCGCTCGCCGCGCAGGACGACCACGTGTTTGCCTTGCGCGACGCGGGCATCAAGGCCCTGATCGTGGACGTGCCGCGCTTCGCTGAGCGCGGTGCCGCGCTGGCGGCGCTGGGCGTGGTCGAGCATGTGCTGACGCTGGGGCCGGCTTCGTTCGGCGCCGATGTCAACGCTGCGCTGCCTGCGTTCGACGGATCCGATATCCCCTTGCGCGTCCAGCCCGAGGATATTTCCAAGATCTCCTATACAGGCGGCACCACGGGCAAGTCCAAGGGCGTGATCCACCGGCAGCGCACTACCGTGACCATGACACTGCACCAGCTGGCTTGCTGGGAGTGGCCGGCGGAAACGCGCTTCCTGGCGGCGACGCCGATCTCTCATGCTGCGGGCGCCATCATGCTGCCGGTGTTGTTGCGCGGGGGTACCTTGTTCTTCATGAGCAAGTTCAGTCCGGAGGATTTCCTGCGAACCGTGGTGGCGGAGCGCATCAGTTCGACCTTCCTGGTGCCCACCCAGATCTACGGTCTGCTCGATTGCGAGACCCTGGACCAATACGATCTCTCGCCGCTGCAGATGGTGCTGTACGGCGCGGCGCCCATCGCCGAGGCCCGGCTCGCGCAGGCAGTGCAGCGCCTGGGCCCGGTGTTCTGCCAGATCTACGGGCAAGCCGAGGCGCCGATGACGATCAGCTACCTGCGGCGGCATGAGCACGACCCGCAGCGGCCCCAGCTGTTGCGCTCCTGCGGAAGGCCGCTGCCGGGCAACCAGGTCAAGCTGCTCGATGCCAACCTTCGGGAAGTCGGCCCTGGCGAGGTTGGCGAGCTATGCGTGCGCGGGCCGCTGATCATGCATGAATACCTGAACCGGCCGGAGGAAACCGAAAAGGCGTTTGCCGGCGACTGGCTGCATACCGGCGACATGGCCAGGCAAGATGCCGACGGCTACCTGTATATCGTCGATCGCGCCAAGGACATGATTATCTCGGGAGGCTTCAACGTCTATTCCAGCGAGGTCGAGAACTGCCTGGCGCAGCACCCGGCGGTATCGCTGACGGCAGTGATCGGCCTGCCCCATCCCAAGTGGGGCGAAGCCGTCACGGCGATGGTGGTGCTGAAGCCGGGATGCAGTGCCAACGCGCAGGAGCTGATTGCCTTTGTGGCGGAACGCAAGGGAGTGGTCAACGCGCCGAAGACCGTCGTGTTCGAAGCCAATCTGCCGCTGACCGCCGTCAGCAAGCTCGACAAGAAGGCCATCCGGGCGAGGTACGCGCGCGGCAATGCCAACACCATGGACTGCACGGACAACATGGACAGCTCGCCACAGCACATCATCTGAACGCCTGTTTGCGCAGCCAGCCGGTGCTGCTGCGCGAACAGCCGGACCTCGGTAGAATCGCTCACGACGTCGAATGCGAGAATTGCTGCCCTTGTTTGCCCCATGCAGGTGCAAAAAGGCTCGCCGCGCCGCGCCCCGCATGTCCGCACGGAACCAAGGAATAAGACCCAATGAGCGATGCGAGTTTAACCCCCCCGGCCGAGAGCAAGCCTGTGCTCGAATACCCATGCGGAGAGGCGCCGGCGCCGGGCACCGTGCGGGAAATCGTACCGGGCGTGCTGTGGATCCGCATGCCGATGCCATTCGCGCTGAGCCATATCAACCTCTGGGCGGTGCGCGACGGCGCGGGCTGGGCGGGGGTGGACGCGGGATTGCAAACCAGCGAGACCGCCGCCGCCTGGCGCGATCTCTTCGCGCAGGGCGGGGCGCTGGCGGACGGGCTGACCCGGCTGTTCGTCACGCACATGCATCCGGACCATATCGGCATGGCGGGCTGGCTGACCCGCAAGTTCGGCTGCCGCCTGTGGATGACCCGGCTGGAATACCTGAACTGCCGCGTTCTCGCCGCGGACACGGGGCGCGCGGCGCCGGAGGACGGCGTGCGCTTCTATCGCCGCGCGGGCTGGGACGACAACGCCATCGAGGCATACCGCGTGCGCTTCGGCGGCTTCGGCAAGTACGTCCATGCCTTGCCCGACAGCTACCGGCGCTTGCGCGACGGTGAGAGCCTGACGATTGGCGATCACCAGTGGCGGGTTGTCGTCGGCAACGGCCACTCGCCCGAACACGCCTGCTTCTATAGCGAGACGCTGAAGATCCTGATCAGCGGCGACCAGATCCTGCCGCGCATCTCCTCCAATGTGTCGGTATTTCCCACGGAGCCCGACGCGGACCCGATGGGCGACTGGCTTGCCTCGCTCGCCAAGCTGCGCCGGGAAGTCCCGGACGATGTGCTGGTGCTCCCAGCGCACAACGAGCCTTTCCGCGGCCTGCATGCGCGCATCGATTACCTGGAGCGCAGCCAGGGCCAGGCACTCGACCGGCTGCGCCAGGCGCTGTCCGAGCCAAAACGCGCGGTGGATGTCTTCGCCGAGCTATTCTCCCGGCCCATCGGCGGGGAGCCCGGATTGCTGGGCATGGCGACTGGCGAGAGCATTGCCCACCTGAACTACCTCGTGCATCGGGAAGAGGCCGTGATGGAAGTGGGCCCGGACGGCATCGCGCGGTATCGCAAGGCTTGAGTTTGGCGGCGGTGTTTGGCGGCGGTCAGATCCAGGCGTCGTTGACCGCCGTCCGCTCACCCCCCTCGCCGCCGGTATTTACCACGCCCCGGGGTTCGATCAGCAGCAGTTTCACCTCCATTTCGGCAAAGGGCTTGTGCTCGACGCCCCTGGGCACCACGAACATCTCGCCCGCCGATAGCCGTACCTGTCCATCGCGGAATTCGATGCGCAGTTGCCCTTCCAGCACGATGAACGTCTCATCGGTATTGGCATGGCTGTGCCAGATGAAATCACCCTCGATCCTGACCAGCTTGAACTGGTAGTCGTTCATCTCGGCGATCACCTTCGGCGTCCACTGCTCGTGGATCAGGCCGAGTTTCTGCACGAAATTCAGGCTTTGGTACTTACCGGTGGCGGTTGCCCGATCGTTGTCCATGGCGTTGCTCTCCTTGCCTTGTCATGAGGGCTTACCTTAGCAAGGCGGACGGCCGGAATCTTGTACGATCGTGCAAGCCTCAGCGAGCCGCGGGCGCGGCCACGCCCTGCATGTTCACCCAGCGCGCAGGCGACAGGCCGTAGGCCTTGCCGAAGTGGCGCGTCATATGGCTCTGGTCCGTGAAACCCGCGGCCAGGGCGGCATCGGCCAGCGACTGGCCCCGCACCAGCAGCGACCGGACCTGGTCGAGCCGTCGCATGGTCAGGTAGCGGTACGGGCTGGTGCCGTACAGCAAGCGGAAATCGCGCGACAGGCTCCAGCGGTCTCGTCCGCTGTGCGCTTCCAGTTCGCCCAGCGTGACCGTGCGGTGCAGCGCGCCGTGGATAAATTCGCGCGCCCGCTCGGCTGCCTGGTAGTCGTAGCCCTGGCGGCGGGCAGGCGCGCCGGATACCGCTTCCAGCGCATGCGCGAGATCGAACAAGGCGTCGTCTTCCTCCAGCGGATCGATTGGGCTGTCCATGCCCTGGAGCAGGATCCCGGTTGCCGCGCGCAGCCGCGGGTCCCTGGACATGCCATCCTTGATGAACGGGAGCGGCTTGCCGCCCAGCACCTGCTGGATCAGCGCCGGTTCGATATACATGATCCGGTACTTGAAGCCAGCGTCCGAGCCGGCCTCGCCGTCATGGGGCTCATCGGGATGCAGCACGACGGTGCCGCCGGGTAGGCTGTTGCGCTGCCCGCCCCGATACTGGAAGCGCTGCACGCCGGAGAGCGTGCGCCCGATGGCGTAGGTATCGTGGCGATGCATATCGTAGCCGTGCCCCGAAAAGAACGCTTCGATGCGCTCCAGCCGGCCTTGCTGCGGCGCGCGAAGCACCCAGTCCCTGGGTGTGTCTTTCATGCGCATATCGGTTCATCCCTCGCGGTTGCCCTGGCGCTGGCATCCCGGCGGGATCACCAGACGGGCACCTTGGGCAGATGCCAATCTTGCCACACCGCCAGCAGCCGCAGGGCGAAGCAGCCGGCACCGCCCACCAGCGCCGCCACGGTCGGCGGGAGGCCGATGACCCGGGCCGCTGACGCATGCGGCGTTCGCGGTTTTGTGCAGGCCGCCGATGTGCGTTTGCCGCTCAGGTACCCAGGTTCAAGCCGAAGTTCACCTTGAACAGGATCAGGATCCCGAATACGGCGAACAGCGCCGCGGCGACGAAGCGCATCTTGCTCAGCGGGATAATGCGGGTCAGGCGTTCGCCCAGCAGGACCGCGGGCACATTGGCCGCCATCATGCCGAGCGTGGTACCGACCACGACCATGCTCAGGTTCGCGTACTGCGCGCCCAGCGCAATGGTGGCGAACTGGGTCTTGTCGCCCATTTCGGCGAGGAAGAAGGCCACCACGGTGGTGGCAAAGGCGCCGGCCCGCTTGCCGTTTTTCCCTTCGTCGTCGAGCTTGTCGGGGATCAGGGCCCAGGCGGCGAATCCGAGGAAGGCGATGCCCAGCACCCAGCGCGTCACATCCGGGCTGACGTGCGAGGCAGCCCAGTCGCCCAGGGCGGCGGCAAAGAGGTGGTTGAAGATGGTTGCGACAAAAATGCCCGCAATGATGCTCCACTGCTTGCCGGGAAACCGGGACGCCAGGAGAAAGGACAGGAGCTGAGTCTTGTCGCCCATTTCCGCCAGGGCGACCATGCCGAATGAAGCAATAAGTGCTTCCATGAGATATCCAAAGGGGCTGGCAACACACGAACCAATGACTTCGCTGCCCAGTGCCAGCCCCAGCTGGTGGACAGAAAAGTCAAAGGTCTCGCAGAGCCAATCAGGCTGCCGGCGCCATGGTTTTTTGTACCAAGTATGTTGACGTCGGCTCCTCCAGGGGGACTGGAGGCTAGCTACTCCCCTAAGACGGCGCAGATGATATCACAAGCCTGCGCTGGCGGGGATCGGGTGCCCCGGGCGATCAATGGTTTGTCACGGCCGGCATCGGCGCCTGGTGCCCTTTGACGCACACCCTTGCCGCGAACAATACTATAGGGCTTTGGGGTCACCCAGGCTCCATTCATGCCAGACCATAACGACTCGCGATGACCCAGCCCGATATCCACGACCACGCCTCCCTGATCAGTGCCTTCCGGCGCGGCCACCGCCCCGCCTACCTGTTTTTCTGGGGCCACAGCGCCAGGCCGGGGGCCGCGGTGGGCAAGGAGTGCCTGTCGCAGTGGTGGCCCGCGCGGTTCAGCGTGGATGGCCAGGTGTTCGCCAGCGCGGAGCAATTCATGATGGCTGGCAAGGCGCGCTTGTTCGGCGACGAGCCTGCCCTGGCGCGGATACTGGCCGCGCCTTCGCCCGCCGCGGCCAAGCGGCTTGGCCGCGAGGTGCGCGGCTTTGACGAAGTGCGCTGGAATGCCGCGTGCCAGGTGCTGGTGACGCAGGGCAATATCGAGAAATTCCGCCAGAATCCGGACCTCGCCGGCTACCTGCTCGGCACCGGGCGGCGTGTGCTGGTGGAGGCCAGTCCGGTGGATCGCATCTGGGGCATCGGGCTGGCCGCTGACGATCCGCGCGCGGCCAATCCCGATCAGTGGCGCGGGCCCAACCTGCTCGGATTCGCGCTGATGGCTGCGCGCGAGGCGCTAGGAGATGGCGCAGCGCGTTAGAGCGGGGCAAAGGGGCGGAGTCATCCGCCCCTTTGCCCCGGTCCGGGTCAGTCCTCGGCGACGAAGCCGGTAGCCTCCACGATCGGCTTCCAGGCAGCGCGCTCCAGCTGGATGCGGTGCCGCGCTTCTTGTCCCGGCCCGGCGGCCACTTCCAGCCCCAGGGCCTCCAGCTTGGCCGCGGTAGCGGCATTGGCCGAGGCGGCAATGAACATCTTCTCCACCCTGGCGACCACATCCGCTTGCGTGCCGGCCGGCAGGAAGGCGCCGTACCAGCTGGTCGCGTATTCGAACTGGCTGAAGCCCTGTTCCTTCAGTGTGGGCACTTCCGGCAAGGCCTTGGCGCGCCGCGTGCCGCTCACCCCCAGGAACTGCAGCTTGCCGCCCTTGTACAACGGCATCATGCTGGCGACGGCATCCCAGCCGATCGAGACAGTACCGCTGATCACGTCCACCAGCATCGGAGACGCGCCACGGTAGGCGGCGGGCGTAACGGAAATGCCGAGCTTCTTGCCCAGTGCCACCGTGCCGAGGTGGCCGGCGCTGCCGATGGTCGCCAGGCCCAGGCTGGCGCTGCCGGGATTGCGTCTGGCCCACTCGACGTATTCCTTCATGTTCTTGTACGGCTGCTGGACACCGGCGGCAATCACGGTGGGCACGTCGGTCAGCACGGCGGCCGGTATCAGGTCCTTGTCCGCGTCATATCCCAGCTTCTTGTAGGTCAGCGGGAAGATGGTGAACAGCGGCGAGGGGCCGATGAAGATGGTCTTGCCATCGGGCCTGGAGCGCTTGACGTAGTCGAGCGCCAGGCGCGCCGACGCGCCGGGTTTGTTCTCGACGATGACGGTGCCGTGCCCATCCTGGCGCAGTTGTTCCGCGTAGATCCGGGCCAGGCTGTCGGCCGCGCCGCCGGGCGCGTAGCCGACGATGATATGCATCGGGGCCGCCGCATCTTCCGCCGCGGAGGCCGGCCGGGGCAGGGCGAGGACAGCAACGGCACATGCCGGAAGCGCCAGGGCATTGATCACAAAATTGCGGCGGAAAGCGTGGGTCATGGCGGGTGCGGTTTCAATCGATGTAAAAACGAGGCGCGGCGTGTTATAGCTGCGGCCACTGGCCCAGCAGCCCGTGCGCGGCTTCGAACAGCGCGGACACGCGGAGCAGCTCGGCGTCGCCGCGGAACTGTCCCACCAACTGGAAGCCGATCGGCAGCCCGTCGCTGCCGAAGCCGCAGGGCAGGCTGATGGCGGGATGGCCGGTCATGTTGAACGGCATCGTCCACGGGAACCAGTGCGCGCGCACGTTCTCGAGCGCCTGGCCGTCGATGTCGATGGTGCCGAACAGGTCTTGTTCGATGGGTAGCGCCGTGCGTGTGAGCGTGGGCATGGCGAGGAGGTCGCCGCGCTGCAGCAGCGCCTGCACGCGCAGGAACAGTTTCGAGCGATCGAACATCGCCTGCTGGTACTCCACGCCGCTGACCTGCGAGGCGGAGGCCACCTGCTTCAGGAACGTGGCGCTGAGCTGGTCGCCGTGCTCCGCCGCGATGGCGGCAAAGCGCGCGCGCCAGACCGTATGGTTGATCGCGCGCCAGATGGGTTCCACGTCAAAGCCATCGCCGGAGAAGGCTTCCAGTTCCGCGCCTAGCCCGGCCAGTTTCGACAGGCTCGCCTCGAATGCCCGCGCAACCTCCGCCGATACCGGCCGTCCCGGCGGCGCCAGGCAGTAAAGAATCCGGCGGCCGCGCAAATCCCCTTGCGGGCGGGCGGCGCCGGCATAGTCCGGCTTCGGCACACCGATCGACCACGGATCGCAGGCATCTTCGCCGGCCATGACCTGCATCATCAGCCCGGTGTCCGCGACCGTGCGCGTGGTGGGCGTGACATAGGTCTGGTTGCCGAAGAGGTCCTGCGCCTGGCTATGCGGGATCACGCCATTGCTCTGCTTGATGCCGACCACGCCGTTGCACGCCGCCGGAATGCGCGTGGAGCCGCCGCCGTCGGTGGCGACCGCGAGCGGCGCGATGCCGCTGGCCACGGCAACCGCCGCACCGCCGCTGGATCCGCCGCTGGTGCGCTCGCGGCTCCATGCATTGCGCGTGCGGCCGAACAGGGGCGAATCGGTCAGGCATTTGGAGCCGAACTCGGGCGTGGTGGTCTTGCCGATCAGGATGGCGCCCTGCTCGCGCAGGCGCGCGATGGCCACCGCATCCTGGTCGGGCATGTTGTCCCGGTAAGGGACCACGCCAAACGTGGTACGCACGCCCCTGGTGTTGACGAGGTCCTTCGCGGTGAACGGGATGCCGTGCAGCAGCCCCAGCGGCTTGCCCGCCATGACCGCCTGCTCCGCCTCGCGGGCCGCGGTCATGGCTTCATCGGCGCATAGGGTGATGAAGCAGTTCAGCTCGGGCTGCAGCCGTGCGGCACGGTCGAGCACGGCCTGCGCGAGCTCTACCGGCGATATTTCCTTGCGGGCGATGCGGCCTTGGAGTTCGGTGGCGGAAAGAAAGCAAAGCGCATCGCTCATTGGCGGGCGTCTCCAGAAACGTCTCGGGTGGCCTGGACGCCACGCCATGCTCTGCATGGCTTTGGTTTTTGGATCCAGAATCCAGTGTTTGAGGCTATAGTAGACCCGTGGGCAGCCCTTGTAAACTGCGCCAACCTGTCTGGATCACCCGGCGCGGAGATGTGCCGAAATACGCGGAAATGCGCTGCGCCAAGAGGGGGCAAATGTCGGAAATGTCGGAAACATTCGAGTGGCAAGGCCGGGTGCGGCTGGTCGAGGAAGTCGCGCAGGTGCTGCGCCAGCGCATCTACCGGGGCGTCTACCCGCCGGGCAAGCCGCTGCGGCAGGTCGAGATTTCGGAGGACCTGAAGATCAGCCGCACGCCGCTGCGGGAAGCCCTGCGCATTCTCGAACGGGAAGGCCTGGTCAGCGCAGAAACCGCGCGCGGCGTCACCGTGGTCAGCGCGGATTTCCGGCAGTTGATGGATGCCTATGAACTGCGCGAGGTGATCGACGGCCTCGCCGCTCGCCTGGCGGCGTCGCGCGCGAGCGAACTGGCCGGCGCGCCTTTGCGCGCCATCATCGAAACCCAGCAGGGGAGTCTCGAGCCCTGGCTGCCCGAGGTTTATACGGCGGCCAATGTAGAGTTCCATACGGCCATCATCGGCCTGGCAGCGAACGAGTACCTGGCGAGGCAGGTACCCATCGTGCATATGACGTCGCAGGTGTTCGCGCCACGGATCCTGTTTGCGCGGGACCGCGCGCTGGCCGCCATCGGGGAGCACGAGCAGATCGTCGCGGCGATTGAGCGCGGGGATGCCGGCCAGGCGGAGCATCTGGCCCGCTTGCATATCCGGAATTCCATGGCGCGGCTCAAGGCCCTCGCGCAGATGGCAACGGATGATGCGCCGGTCATCGCCGAACCCTGAAATGCGGATCAGCGCGGCAACCTGCCCGGTTTATCGCTGCGGGCTCTCGCCGGTTGGCGGCGTGTCCTGCCGTAGCGCGGGATGATTCCGGCTGACGCTTATTGCACCGAACAAAATCGCCGCGATAAAAACCACGATATACGCCCCGAAAGTGAGTGCTCCTTCCATGGCTGACCCCTCTGCTTTTGTGTGGTTGTTCTTCTTGGTTAGGCAATCAGTATTAGCAAGTTCAAGACCGGCGCGCTACCACTCGGCGGAGGGGGGTGAGGAAGAATTCACGGGAAAATCTACCTCGTTTAGGGTACAACCGCGGGGCGCCGCGGCATAAGACAAGGCATAGGAAAAAAGGGGGGCGAGCGTTCCCCCCGCGCTATCGCCCGGCATCCAGGTTGCCCTATGCAGCCGCAGCCTTCACGGCACCGCTGGCGAAGAAGCTCTGCAGGTTGTCGAAGACCAGGTCCGCCATCGCATTGCGGGTTTCGTGCGTGGCGCTGGCGATATGCGGCAGCAGCACGACGTTGTCCAGCGCGAACAGAGCTTCAGGGACGTGCGGCTCATTCTCGAACACATCCAGCCCGGCGCCGGCGATGCGCCGGTGCACCAGCGCGTCCACTAGCGCCACCTCGTCAACCACGGTGCCGCGCGCGATATTGATCAGGAAGCCGTCGGGGCCGAGCGCTTCGAGCACGTCGGCGGAAACCAGGTGCCGAGTCTCCGGCCCGCCCGCGGTGGCAATGACTAGGAAATCCGCCCACCTGGCCAGCTCGGTCAGCGAGGGCTCGTGGCGGTAGGGCGCATCCGGCGCGGCGCGCCGGCTGTTGTAGCGCACCTCCATGTCAAAGCCGGAGCCGCGCCGGGCGATCACGCGGCCGATGCGGCCCATGCCGATGATGCCCAGGCGCTTGCCGCTGACGCGCGTGCTTAGCGGGAACTGCGCCTTGGGCCATTCGCCGCGCCTGACAAAGCGATCGGCCGCGCTGAAGCCGCGCGCCACGTCCATCAACAGGCCAAAGGCCGTGTCGGCCACGCAATCGTTGAGCACGTCGGGGGTATAGCCGACTGCGATGCCGCGCGCGCGCGCGGCTTCGAGGTCGATCTTGTCGAGGCCCACGCCAAAACTGGAGATGACCTTCAGCCCCGGCATGGCCGCGATCATGGCCGCGTCGACGCCGATCGCGGCGCGCGTGGTCAGCGCGGCAAACTCGCCGCCGTGGCTGGCGAGGAAGGCGGCGGGATCGGTTTCGGCCCACAGGGGGTGGACGTCATAGTGTTCGGCCAGGCTGGCTTCGAGTGCGGCCGGCAAGCGTCCGTGCTGGAGCAGGCGTTGTTTCATGAGAAGAGATCCGGTTGGTGATGGCGACGATCGCGCGAGGCTGGCGATGTCAGTCCGCGCTGAGTTTGTTGTCCAGGATGATCTTGGCGTAGCGCTTGCGGTCGGTGGCGATCAGGTCGGCGAACTGGGCCGGCGTGCTGCCGACGGGAATGGCGCCCTGTGCAATCAGTTGTTCGCGCACCGCGGGCATTGCCACCACTTCCTTGACGCCGGCGGCGATCTTGTCGACGATTTCCTTGGGCGTGCCCGCCGGCGCCAGCAGGCCGACCCACGATCCCGATTCGGCGCCGGCAATACCGGCTTCCGCCAAGGTCGGCACGTCCGGCAGCGCGGGCGAGCGGACCTTGCTGGTCACGGCCAGCGCGCGCAGCTTGCCCGATTTCACATGGCCGGCGGTTTCCAGGATGGAGGCGAACAGCATGTCGACATTGCCCGCCATCAGGTCGCTCATGGCGGCCCCGCCGCCCTTGTAGGGCACGTGCAGCAGATCGGTGCCGGTGGCGGCCTTGAAGATCTCCGCCGACAAATGCGGCGAGCCACCGCTGCCCGAACTGGCGTAGGTCAGCTTGCCGGGCTGCGCCTTGGCCAGCGCCACCAGTTCTTTCGGCGTCCTGGCCGGCAGCTTGGGCGTGACGACCAGTGCGAACGGTAGTTCCGCCATCAGGCTCACTGGCACGAAGGCCGCCGGGTTGTAGCTGAGTTTCTTGTAGAGCGTGGGATTGATGGATTGCGTGCCGACATTGCCCGCGACCAGTGTGTAGCCATCCGGCCTGGCGCGGGACACGATGTCCAGCCCGACGTTGCCCGCCGCGCCGGGCCGGTTGTCCACCAGCACCGGCTGGCCCCACAGTTGCGATAGCCGCAGCGCTACCAGGCGGGTGCCCACATCGGTGCCGCCGCCAGGGGCGAACGGCAGGATGATGGTCACGGGCTTGGCCGGCCAGGCCACGCCGGGCTGGGCGTGCGCGGCGGGCAGCCACGCGCCGATAGCCAAGGCGATGAGTGCCGCGCGGCGGCGCGGTTTCAGGGGGGTGAACAAGCTCATGTTCTGTCTCCGGGAGGACTGCTTGAGTGCCGGTTGCGATGGCGCGGCGGCATGTGTGGGGTAGCGGCTGCCGGCGCGCCGCTCATTCGGGCTGGATGCCGGCGTCCTTGGCAACCTTGGCCCACTTGCCCATTTCCACCTGAAGGAAACTGGCGAATTGCGCGGGGGTGCCGCCCGCGGGTTCGATGCCAGCGTTCTGCAGGCGCTCGCGCACATCGGGCGATGCGAGCGCCTTGTTGATCTCCGCGTTGAGCTTGTCCACCACCGCCCTGGGCGTACCGGCCGGCGCGAGCACGCCACCCCAGGTGCTGGTTTCATAGCCGGGCAGGCCGGCTTCCGTCATGGTCGGGACCTGCGGCGCGGTCGACGAGCGCCTGGCCGTGGTCACGGCGAGCGGGCGCACCTTGCCGCCCTTGACCTGCGGGCCGATGGCGGCAACCGTGTCGAACATCAGCGACACGCGGCCGCTGGTAAGGTCCGGATGCGCCAGCGTGCTGCCCTTGTAGGGAATGTGGATCATGTCGATGCCGGCCATGCTCTTGAACAGCTCGCCCGAGAAGTGCGGCGCGCCGCCCGAGCCGCTGGACGCGAACGACAGCTTGCCCGGGTTGGCCTTGCCATAGGCGATCAGTTCCTTGACGGATTTCACGGGCAGGGAAGGGGACACCACCAGCATCAGCGGCACCACGTGGGTCAGCACCACCGGCTCGAAACTCTTGATGGTGTCGAAGGGCAGCTTCTTCACCATACTCGGATTGATCGCGTGGCTGCTGGCCACCAGCGCCAGCATGTAGCCATCCGGCGGGCTCTTGGCGACCAGGTCGGTGCCGATGATGCCGGTGGCGCCGGGGCGGTTGTCCACCACCACCGGCTGGCCCCAGGCTTCGGTCATTTTCTGGCCCACCAGCCGTGCTACGAGGTCAATGGCGCCGCCGGGAGAGGCGGGCACGACGATGGTGATGCTCTTGGTGGGATAGGCTGCGTCGGCGGCGTGGGCGCCAGGCGCTGCGAGGGCCAGGGCGGCGGCGATGCCGGCGAGCGCCTGGGCGATGGGTTTGGTGTTGAAGTGCATGTTGTCTCCTGCGCGATTCAGTTCGCGCTTATTGGTTTTGTTCAGTGAGTGGTTCCTGGCGCTAACGTGATCAATTACGCGATCAATTGCGTGATCAATTCGCCGTTGCGCCCGACTTCTTCACCAGCTCCGCCCAGCGCGGAATCTCCTTGCCCATGAAGGCGGCCAGTTCGGCGGGGCTGCTGCCCACCACCTCCATGCCAAGCTGCTGCGTCATCCGTTGCTGCACGGCGGGCTGCTTCAGCGCGCGCACTACTTCTGTGTTCAGCCGCTGCACCACGTCCTTCGGCGTGCCGCGCGGCGCGTAGAGGGCCTGCCACGACACCATTTCAAAGCCTGGCACGCCGGCCTCCGCCATGGTCGGCACATCGGGCGCCAGCGCCGAACGCCTGGGCGAGGTCACGGCCAGCGCGCGCAGCTTGCCGGCCTTGATCATCGCGTCGCCCGCCGTCAGCTGATCGAAGAGAAAGGGGACGAGGCCGGCAGCCACATCCTGTATTGCCTGCGGGCTGCCTTTGTAGGGCACGTGGGTCATCGGCACCTTGATCATGTCGGCGAACAACTCGCCGGCCAGGTGGGTCGAGGTACCCGCGCCGGAGGACGCGAAGCTCAGGCCCGGATGCTGCTTCGCATAGGCGATCAGCTCCTTCACGTTGTGGATCGGCAGCTTCGCATCGACCATCAGCACATTGGGCACGTAGGCGATCAGGCAGACCGGCTCGAAATCCTTCACCGGGTCGTAGGTGAGGTTCTTGTACAGGCTGGCATTGATGGCATGCGTGCTGATGGTGCCGCCGAACAGCGTGTAGCCATCCGCCCTGGCGCGCGCAACGTAGCCCGCGCCCACTGCGCCGGCCGCGCCGGGCCGGTTCTCGACCACCACCGGCTGGCCCAGCGATTTCGAGATTTCCTGCCCGATGGTGCGGGCGACGATGTCGGTCGAGCCGCCTGCCGCGAACGGCACTACCCAGGTGATAGGGCGCGACGGCCATTTGTCCTGGGCGTGGGCGCCCGCGCCAAAGAGCCCGATGGCGCCGGCGGTAGCCAGCATGCCTAGGGCGGCAACGTGGCGCAGCGCGCCTCGCTTGCTGTGATTCATCTTGTCTCCATCCGTGGCGGCCTTGCCTCGCATTTCGGGGGCCGTCTGTCTCATGTGCTTGTTCGCGCTGCGCGCGCAAGGTGCGTGCTCAGCGTCCCGTGGCCTGCCGCCATGCGGCGAAGTCCAGCCGGCTTTGCTCCTGGGTCGGCGGATACAAGCCGATGATCGAGCGGCCCTTCATCACTTCCTCTGTGACGAAGTCCTCGAACGCGGTCATCTCCACGGCCTCCGCCGCGATTTCTTCGGCCAGGTGCCGCGGGATGACGATCACGCCTTCCGCATCGCCAACCACCACGTCGCCGGGGAACACCGCGACGTCGCCGCAGCCGATCGGCCCGTTGATCTCGATCGCCTGGTGCAGCGTCAGGTTGGT
This sequence comes from Burkholderiaceae bacterium 16, assembly GCA_000955785.1. Classification (GTDB taxonomy): domain Bacteria; phylum Pseudomonadota; class Gammaproteobacteria; order Burkholderiales; family Burkholderiaceae; genus Cupriavidus. The sequence goes on along the minus strand of JYOD01000119.1, from coordinate 29,359 downwards.
GGGGGCGGAAGGGCGGTGGTGATAGGCCGGCATGGCGAGCCGGGCAATCTCTGGCGAATCGCGAAAGCCGCCGTCGGTGACGATGCCGGCCGCGCCGCGCTGCATCAGGCGGGTGATCAGGATCGAGCCGGCGGAGGCGGCGCGCGCGTCCTTGCGGCTGTCGATCACCAGCACTGCGCCCGGCGGGCATTGTTCTACCGCTTGCCGCTGCGGGTGGTTCGGGTCCTGGAACACCGTGATCGGGTTCAGGTCTTCCCGCGCCGGGATATAGCGCAGCGTAAAGGCCTCGCCGACCATATTGCCGCGCTCGGGATTGAGCGGATGCACGTCCTGGATGAACTGGTTGCGCAGGCCGCGCTTGAACAGCGCGGTGCACAGGGTGGCCGTGCTGACGGTCTTGAGCTGGTCGATGATTTGCTGGCTGAGCTTGCTGGCTTGGGTCATGGCGGGTCCGGAGTCGGTGAGCGGATTCGGTGATCAGTAGATGCTGGGCTCGCCCGTGGGCGCGCCGAAGTCGGTTTGCAGGAAGTCGAAGTCGCAGCCGTCGTTGGCCTGCCGGATGTGCTGGGAGAACATCCAGCCATAGCCGCGCCCGAAGCGCGGCGGCGGCGGCGTCCATGCGGCCTTGCGGCGAGCCAGTTCCTCGTCGGACACTTCCAGGTGGATGCTGCGGCGGTCGATGTCGACGGAGATCATGTCGCCGGTGCGCACCAGCGCGAACGGGCCGCCGATATAGGACTCGGGCGAGACATGCAGGATGCAGGCGCCGTAGCTGGTCCCGCTCATGCGCGCATCCGACATGCGCAGCATGTCCCGCACGCCTTGTTTCACCAGTTTCTTGGGGATGGGCAGCATGCCCCATTCCGGCATGCCAGGGCCGCCTTGCGGGCCGGCGTTGCGCAGGATCAGGATGTGGTCGGCGGTGACGTCGAGGTCGTCGCGCTCCACCGCTTCCTTCATCGACGGATAGTCGTCGAACACCAGCGCCGGGCCCGTGTGTTTGAAGAAGCGTTTCTCGCAGGCGCTGGGCTTGATCACGCAGCCGTCCGGCGCGATATTGCCCTTTAGCACGGCCAGCGCGCCTTCCTGGTAGAGCGCGTTTTCCGGGGTGCGGATCACGTCGTCGTTGTAGACCTCCGCGCCCGCGATGTTCTCGCCCAGGGTGCGGCCGGTGACGGTCATGGCATCCAGGTGGAGTTTGTCGCTGATGCGGTTCATCAGCGCCGGCAGGCCGCCCGCGTAGAAGAAATCCTCCATCAGATACTTGTCGCCGCTGGGCCGGATATTGGCGATTACCGGCACGCGCCGGCTGGCCGCGTCGAAATCTCCCAGCCCGATGTCGTGCCCGGCCCTGCGCGCCATCGCGATCACGTGGATGATGGCGTTGGTGGAGCAGCCCATCGCCATGGCCACCGCAATCGCGTTCTCAAATGAGGCGTGCGTCTGGATCCGTTGCGGGGTGAGGTCCTCCCACACCATATCCACGATGCGCCGTCCGGCTTCGGAGCACATGCGGATGTGATTGGCGTCGGCGGCCGGGATGGAGGAGGCGCCCGGCAGCGTCATGCCAATGGCTTCGGCAATCGCCGTCATGGTGCTGGCGGTGCCCATCGTCATGCAGGTGCCGTGGCTGCGGGCGATGCCGCCCTCAATGCCGATCCACTCGGTCTTGCTGATATTGCCGGCGCGGCGCTCGTCCCAGAATTTCCAGGCGTCCGAACCGGAGCCCAGCACGTTGCCCTTCCAGTTGCCGCGCAGCATCGGGCCGGCCGGCACATAGATGGCCGGCACGCCCGCGCTCGACGCCCCCATCAGCAAGCCGGGCGTGGTCTTGTCGCAGCCGCCCATCAGGACGGCGCCGTCGATGGGATGGGAGCGGATCAACTCCTCCGCCTCCATCGCCAGCATGTTCCGGTACAGCATGGTGGTCGGCTTCACCGCGCTCTCCGACAGGGAAATGGCGGGCAACTCGATGGGGAAGCCGCCGGCCTGCAGGATGCCGCGCTTGACGTCGTCGACGCGCTGCTTGAAATGGGAGTGGCAGGGGTTGATGTCGGACCACGTGTTGATGATCGCGATGATCGGGCGGTCCAGCCATTCGTCGGGCGAGTAGCCCATCTGCATGATGCGCGAGCGGTGCCCGGAGGAGCGCAGGTCATCGGGAGCAAACCAGCGCGCGCTGCGCAGCGTTTCGGGCGTCTTCTTTCGGGACGTCATTGTCTCTTCCATGGGTGTTGTCATCGGGATCGCCCTCCCTTGGAGGTACGACAACTGATCTCGTGTGAGCCATTAAAGCACTAATATATTAGTGTGTCAAACCGGAAAACTTTCTATTAGAATGCCCGCATGGGACACGAAGTAGCGTCCTTGTGCGCAATAAGGCGCATCAATGCCCTGAAACCAGACCGCCAGATGGAAGCCACCCTGTCCCCTCCCCAGATGCATTTCCAGTTCGACCGCACGCGGCATGCCGCGCCGCAGGTGTTCGAACATATGCGGGACATGATCATCTCGATGACACTGACCCCCGGCACGGTGCTGTCGCGTACCGAGCTGGCCGCGCAATACGGCATCAGCCAGACGCCGGTGCGCGATGCGCTGATGCGGCTGAGCGAGGAAGGGCTGGTCGATATCTTCCCGCAGCACGCCACCGTGGTCAGCCCCATCAGCGTTGCCCTGGCGCAGCAAGCGCATTTCCTGCGGCGTTCGGTGGAAGTGGAAATTGTGCGCACCCTGGCGCAAGAACCCGACCCGGCGCTGGTCGAGCGGCTGCGCCTGAGCGTGGCGCGGCAGCAGGCGATGCTCGCGGCGCAGGATTTCGCCGAATTCGCCTTGTTCGACCAGGCTTTCCACCGCCAGATGTACGAAGCCGCGCGGGTGCCGGACCTGTGGATGCTGGTGCGCCGCCAGAGCGGCCACCTGGATCGCCTGCGCCGCCTTCACCTGCCGATCGCCGGCAAGGCGAACGCCGTGGTGGCGGATCACACAGCCATTGTCGATGCGATCGCCAGGGGCGACGCCGACGAGGCGCAGGCCAGCCTGCGCCGGCACCTGTCCGGCACGCTCGCCAATCTTGACGAGATCCGTGCACGGTTCGGCAGCTATCTCGAGTAGATCGGTTTGCCGGATCGCCATGCCGGAACGCATGGCTCGCGCATCCGCATAACCCGCCGGGGCCACGCTATGCGCCTGGCTGGCCAAAGCCCGACGTGCGTGCCAGCACGATCGCTTGCGCGCGATTTTCCACTTCAAGCTTGGAGAACACACTGGTGATGTGGTTGCGCACCGTCTTCTCGCTAAGGCCAAGATGCGCGGCGATCTGCGCGTTGTCGCGGCCTTGCGCGATCAGCTCCACGATGTCCCGCTCGCGCGGGGTCAGCACGGTGAAGACAAGGTCCGCGCTGGGCGGGGTGGCGGGCAGGAACGCATGCACCTCGTCGAGCCAGCGCTGCCATGCGGGCTCGGTTTCCAGCAGCAGGTGGTTATCGCTTTCCAGCGGGACAAAGCGCGCGCCGGGAATCAGGCTGGCAATCAGCCGGCCCTCGTCGAAGGGCACGCGCGCATCGCGCACCGCATGCAGCACCAGGGTGGGGCAGGACACCTGGCGCAGTTGCGACACCACATCGATTTCGTTGAAGATGCGCATAAAGCGCGCCGCGTTGGCGGGCGAGGTCGACACACGCTCCAGTTCGTTGAACCAGCGATGCTGTTCGGCGCTGCCGCCGGGGATGAACTGCGTCGTGAAGAACTGGCGGAAGGCGGGGTTCTCCTGGCCCCAGCCGATTTCGGCGAGCCGGTTCATCAGCTCGGCTTCTTCCCGCAGGCGAGGGTCGAGCGCCCGCTTGAGCCTGCCGCGCGCATAGCCGCCATGCAGGATCAGGTGGCTGACCCGCCCGGGATGCGCCACCGCGTAGGCGACCGCGATCGATGCGCCTTGCGAGATACCCAGCAGCGGGAAGTGATCGACGCCGGTGGCTTCGACAATGGTTTCCAGGTCCTGCAGCCAGGCCTCGAAAGACAACTCGACATCGCGGTCGGACAAGCCGCAGCCGCGTTCGTCATAGCGCACCAGCGTGTGGCAATGCGATAGTTCGTTGAGAAGGTGGCTCCACACAGGGCTCTCGACATCGAACTCCAGGTGGCTCATCCAGTTAGCCGCCTTGACCAGCGGCGGTCCCTGGCCGCTGATGGCATAAGCGAGGCGCACGCCATCCGGGCTGGTGCAAAGGCGAATCTGTTGCTTGCGCGTGGGCATGGGCGTTCACGCGGGCGGGAGTAGCCGGCGCGACAGGCCAAAGCACGGCTGCCGCGTACGGTGCACCACGTGCTTCACCTAGCTTAGCAAAGGAAATCCTGCGTGAAGCGCCGTGTTTGGCGGGAAGGTGCCGGGCACGCCTTTTCCACCGGTGGCGTCATGCGCGGCTTGATGCCTTGGGGTCTGGGGGCCACGCATGACGTCCACTCATTGTTGCGAGCCGGCCTTGTCGCCAGCTCCTTTCTTGGGCTATGGCGATGGCGCGCCGTTATGCCGCGCCCATGGGTTGCAGGGCAGACAGGCATTCCGTGCCGCTAGCGTACGGATCGGCCTGGCCGGTGCGCGCACCGTCGCTGGATGCGTCGCGCGGACCGGTACGCCCGCCATCGGAGTAGGGGTCGCGAGGCCCGCTGCGCAAGCCGTCCTGGTAGGGATCGAAGGGGCGGGACGCGCACGCTGAAAATCCCTGGCGGCCGAGCGTTGCCAGGGGGGTGCCCCCGGCTTGTCCGGAGCGTGCCCCGTCGGTGAAGGCGTCTCGCTGGCCCATGCGCGCCCCTTCGGTAAAGGCGTCTCGCTGGCCGGTGTGCGCGGGTGCGGTGCCCCGAGCCAGGTCACGCACGCCCGCGTTGGCCTGGGCTGTGGTGAGAAGGCCGGCAACCAACGCGGCACCGGTGAGCAGGGTCTTGGCAAGATACATATGCATATCGGTCTCCATCAGGCGTGCCGGTCCTGGCGTTGCCATATCCGGCAAGTCCTTCCTATGGGCAATCTCCTCGGTGGCACCTGGCTGCACGTGACCGCCCTGACCGTGCAACGGCGATATGCGCGAGGTGAACCGGCTGCCATCCCATCCCTGGCGCGGCGCGCTGCGCATGACAGATTCCCATGTATCTTTCCGCTTTCCTTTTGCCTCCTCGTTCGTCCCGGGGCAGCCTCAGTGCAGGCAGGCCAGGAGCAGGACAAGCCGCTGCGCGTACCCCGTGCCGATGCCGGGCAACGCATCCGCGCGTGCCTTGACGTCGTGCCACAGGGCCTGCGCGGCCAGGGGCCACGGCGCCGGCTCCACCGCTGCCTGCCCGCGCAGGGAACGCGCCAGCGACAGCGCCCGGCCCAGATCCCGAACCGGCATGTCATGGTCGCGGACCACCCGGCTCGCCGCAGCGAGCAGCGTGTCCCACGTGCCGGCCTCGCAGTACAGCGCATAGAGCACCAGGACAGTTCCGCCGAGCACGAGCGATGCGGCGGCGGCGCTATCTGCCGTCAGGCCGCCTGGCAGACGCACAGACAGCCGGGCGTGCGCCGTGCAGTGGGTGTATGGCCGGTGGGCGTCCCGAAACCGCAAGTGATCCATGACTCCGACTCCTCCTTCAACGGCATCGCGCGGTGCGGCGGTGCAAGCGTAAGGCGAGCAGGTATTGTCGGCCGCGGACCGTGCGCCAACCATGAGGCGAGAGTCCCGGTCAAGGTCTAAAGGGGCCGGGCGCGGTCCCGGAGGCCGGGGCAAGAGTCCCGGGCGCGCGCGCGAGGGAGAGCGGAAGCGAAAAGGAAGGGAAGAAAAGCGGAAAAAAGGAAGCGCGAATGTTCTACCGTCGAACGCCGCAAGGGTGGGTGCCGGCGTTGCAGCCACGAATATGCCACAAATTCTTCAAGCTGCTGAAACATTAGGCAGTCCGAGTGGTTTGGCGGCAGCATGCCGGTTAGCGGGAAGCGACCCCCCTGTTATCCACAGTATTTGTGGATAACACGACCCAAAAAAAGGCGGGTTTGAGCACAAGGCTGGTTGTGTTGTCAAGCATCTAGGGCCTTTCCTCGGTTGGCGGCCCCGGGCGGCCTTTGCGTCAATGCTCGGACGGCATTGCATGGCATCCACCGGGCCGCCGTTGCGGTCGCTGTCATGGTCGGCGCATCCGTTTCGTCCCTTGTCCGGTCCATTGCCTTATTCTATAGTTCTATTAATAGAACTAATACAGCAGGCTGGAGGAGACGATGGCAATGACGGCAGGCGCCCTGTCCGGGGTCAAGGTGGTAGACATTACTGCGGTTTTCATGGGCCCCTCGGCCACCCAGATGCTGGGCGACCTGGGCGCCGATGTGATCAAGGTGGAGCCGCCCGAGGGCGATGTCACGCGCGGCATCGGGCCTTGCGGCGACGAGAAGATGGGGCCGCTCTACCTGGGCTTGAACCGCAACAAGCGCAGCATCGTGCTGGACCTGAAATCGGCGGACGGGCGTGAAGCCTTGCTGCGGTTGGTGAAGGACGCCGATGTGCTGGCCTATAACGTCCGGCCGCAGGCCATGCAGCGGCTGGGGCTGGACTATGAAACCCTGTCGGCGCTGAATCCGCGGCTGGTCTATGTCGGCATGTTCGGCTTTTCGCAACGCGGGCGCTACGCGCCGCAGGCCGCGTTCGACGACCTGATCCAGGCCGCCAGCGGTTTGCCGCAGGCGGTGGCGATGGGCAGCGGCGACATCCCGCGCTATCTCCCGATCACCATCGCCGACCGCTCGGTGGGCCTCTACGCCTTCGGGGTGATCTGCGCCGCGCTCTATGCGCAGGCTCGCACGGGCAAGGGCCAGCGCGTGGATGTACCGATGTTCGAGACCATGGTGCCCTATGTGCTGGGCGACCACCTGTACGGCGAGACCTTCGTGCCGGCCAGGGGCGGCTTCGGCTATCCGCGCCTGTTGTCGCCGGAGCGGCGGCCGTACCGGACGCGGGACGGCCATGTGTGCTGCCTGATCTACCACGACCATCACTGGCGCACCTTCCTCAAGGCGATCGGCAAGGCGGAGTTGTTCGAAGCCGATCCCCGTTTCGCCAATATCACCACGCGCACGGCGCACATCACCGAACTCTACGCGATGGTCAGCGACGAGATGGTCAAACGGACGACGCAGGAGTGGCGCGCGCTGCTGAAGGAAGCCGATATCCCGGTGTTCCCCATGCACACGTTCGAGACGCTGCTCGACGATCCGCATCTGCGCGATATCGGCTTCTTCCGCGAGACGGACCACCCCGGCGTCGGCCGCATCCGGGAGATGGCGGTGCCGAGCGAGTGGTCGGGCACGCCGCCTGTCAACCAGCGCCACGCCCCGGGACTGGGGGAGCATAGCCGCGAGGTGTTGCGCGAGGCCGGCTATGTCGACGCGGATATCGACAGGATGATGGCTGCGGGTGCCACGCGCGGACCGGTGAAGGCATAGGCATAGGTGGAGACGGATAGCATGCATGCAAACGTGAACGTAAAAGAGAACAGCAGCGCCAGGACTGTCCGCATCGGCGGCGCCTCCGGCTTCTGGGGCGACAGCAGCGTGGGCGCACCGCAACTGGTGCGCCAGGGCGGGATCGATTACCTGGTGTTCGACTATCTCGCCGAGCTCACCATGTCGGTCCTCGCGGCAGCGCGCTTGCGCAAGCCGGAACTCGGCTACGCCACCGATTTCATGACGGTGACGATGAAAACCCTGCTCAGGGAAATCGTCGAGCGCAATATCCGCGTGGTCAGCAACGCCGGCGGCATCAACCCGCAAGGCTGCGCGCAGGCGCTGGCCGCCATCGCCGCCGAACAAGGCATCCCCGTGCGCATAGCGGTGGTGGAGGGGGACGATGTCATGCCGCTGCTGCCTGCATTGCGCGAAGCCGGCGTGAAGAACATGGATGCGCAAAATGGCGGGCTCTTGCCGCAAACACTGCTGAGCGCCAACGCCTATCTCGGCGCGCTGCCGATCCGGCAGGCACTGGACCAGGGTGCGCAGATCGTCATTACTGGCCGCTGCGTCGACAGCGCGGTCACGCTCGGCGTGCTGATGCACGAGTTCGGCTGGCGGGCGGACGACTACGGCCATCTCGCGCAGGGCAGCCTGGCCGGCCATATCATCGAGTGCGGCTGCCAGGCCACCGGCGGGCTGCATACCGATTGGGAGAGCGTGCCGGACTGGCCCAACATCGGCTATCCGGTCGTGGAATGCCGCGCCGACGGCAGCTTCCTCGTTGGCAAGCCGCCCGGCACCGGCGGGCTGGTCAGCGCCGCCACGGTCGGTGAGCAGATCCTCTATGAAATCGGCGATCCCGCCGCTTACCTGTTGCCCGACGTGACCTGCGATTTCACGCAGGTCACGCTGGCGCAGGCCGGTCCCGGCCTGGTGGAAGTGCGCGGCGCGCGTGGCCGCGCCCCCACCGGTACCTACAAAGTGTCGGCAACCTATGCCGACGGGTTTCGCTGCAATGCGCAGCTCACCATCGTCGGGTTCGACGCGGTGGCCAAGGCCGAACGCACCGCGCAGGCCATCCTCGCGCGCACGCGCCAGCTGTTTGCCGAACACGGCTGGGCCGACTACACCCGCACGCATATCGACGTGCTGGGCGCGGAGTCCTGTTTCGGCCCGCACGCGCAGACGCGCCACACCCGCGAAGCGATCATGCGGCTGGCGGTCATGCATCCCGAAAAGGCCGCCCTGGAACTGTTCGCCCGCGAGATCTCGGCGGCGGGGACGAGCTGGTCCGCGGGCACCATCGGGTCCGGCAGTGGCCGGCCCAGCCCGTCGCCGTCGATCCGGCAGTACGCCTTCCTGCTCGACAAGGACGCGCTGGCGCCCACGGTGCTGATGGACGGGGAGCGCACAACCGTAGCGATGGCGCCGTCGCAAGCGTGCGCGGCAGGGGACGCCGCGCCGCCACCGCCCTCCACGGCGTCCGAATCCGCGCTCGTTCATCCCGGCAGCGACCTCGTCGAAGTCCCGCTGATCCGCCTTGCCTATGGGCGCAGCGGAGACAAGGGCGATATCTCCAACATCGGCCTGATCGCCCGCCGGCCGGAGTACCTGCCGCTGCTGCGCGCCGAGGTGACCACGGCGCGCGTGGCGCAGTGGCTCGGCCACCTGGTGAAGGGTCCGGTCACGCGCTACGACCTGCCGGGCATCGACGCGATCAACCTGGTCTGCGAAGCGGCGCTCGACGGCGGTGGCATGGCTTCCCTGCGCAACGACCCGCTGGGCAAGGGTATGGCGCAGATCCTGCTGGCAATGCCGGTGCGGGTGCCGAGGGGCCTGCTGCCATGAGCGAGGCGAAGCGTACCGCTGCCACCTCACTCACGGATGCCGGGCCGCGCGCGCTGCCCGAAGACGGCACCGGCGGGGTGGCGCGCTACCGGCAACTGGCCAGCGTGCTGCGCCACCGGATCGCGTCCGGCGAATGGCCGGTCGGGCACCAGTTGCCAACGGTCGAGCGACTGGCGCAGACCTACGGCATCGCCCGCGTCACGGTCAGGCAAGCCTTTGCAGTGCTGGCCGAGGAAGGCCTGGCCAGTAGCCAGCGGGGGCGCGGCACGCATGTGACCGCCTTGCCGCCGGGCCCGAGCGAAGGCATGCGGTCGGTGATCAACGACGAACTCGTCGGCGGCAGCGAGCTGGAAATCCGCATCCTGGACAAGCGCAAGGATGTCAGCCTGCCGCCCGGGCTGCCCACGCGCGGCGAGCCGCTGGATCGCTATGTTCGCCTGCGCAAGCTGCACCTGCACGATGGCGAGCCGTTCTGCCTGATCGAGCTATACGTGGCGGCATCTGTCTTCAGCCAGTTTCCGCGCGGCAGCGAGAAGCATCGCAAGATCGCCAGCCTGCTGCGCGAGGCGGTGGGAGAGCGGCTGGGCATGATGCACCAGACCATGACGGTGGAGCCCGCTGACTACGCGCTGGCGCGCGACCTTGCGTATGGATTCGCCGCGCCCATCGCCAAGATTGTCCGCACCACGCTCGATGTCGACGGCAAGGTGCTGACGGCGGGATGCTTCTGGTATCGGGGCGATCGCTTCATCCTCGACGTGGAATTGCCGGCCCACCTGACCGCGCGCTACCCGGCGCTGGCGGTGCCGGATAGCCGTAGCTGAGGCGCTTTTCATTTCGGGCCAGCCACCCGTGATTCTTACCATCCGACAGATGCCGAAGGCACATGAGGAGACAACATGACTCACCCATTCAAACGGCGGGCGATCGCCCGGCTGCTGCCAATGCTGGTGCTGGCCGCCGGTCCGGCAACCCCGGCGCGTGCAGCGGACGCCGGCGATTATCCTGTCAAGCCCGTGCGCGTGGTCGTCCCGTTCCCGGCGGGCAGCGGCACCGACAGCAGCGCGCGCTTCGTGGCCGAAGCCGTTACGGGCCAGACCAGCAAATCTGTCGTGGTGGATAACCGGCCCGGCGCCAACGGCTTTATCGCGGCCCAGGCCGTCGCCACGGCGCCCGCCGATGGCTACACCATGCTCGTGACCACCAACACCACGCACGCCGCCAACGCTTCCCTGTTCAAGAAGCTGCCCTACGATCCGATCAGGGATTTCGCGCCGGTCTCGCTGATCGCCCGCAGCGGACTGGTGCTGGTGGTGCCGCCCGACAGCCCTGTGCACACGGTGGCGGACCTGACCGCGCTGGCCAGGGCAAAGCCGGGCAAACTCACCTTCGCCAGCGGCAGTTCCTCCACCCGCATCGCCAGCGAGCTATACAAGATGATGGCCGGCGTACAGGCGCTGCACGTACCGTACAAGGGCGTGCCCGTGGCGCTGACCGACTTGATGGGGCACCAGGTCGATTTCATGATCTCTGACATATCGCCCGCAATGACGTTGATCCAGAGCGGAAAGCTGCGTGCCGTCGCCGTGACCACAACGCAGCGCCACCCCGTGCTGAAGGACGTGCCGACCATGGCGGAGAGCGGCTTGCCGGGATATGAAATGGTGGCGTGGTCGGCGGCATTCTTTCCTGCCGCGACCCCGAAGCCGGTGGTGGAGCGCATGAATCAGATGGTGCGCAAGGGGCTTACCGATTCCAGGGCCGCCGAGTATTTCAGCCGCACAGGTGGCGAGCCTGCGCCCACCACGCCGGATGAACTTGCAGCCTTCGTCCGTAGTGAGACGCAGAAATGGGCGAAGGTGATCAAGGCGGCGGGCATTGAGCCGGAGTGAGGCGGCGCACGCCAATTATTCATCAATAAAATTGAATAACTTATCCTGCCAATTCAGCACATCGACCATCTTCGCTCACTTAAAGTTCAACCCATGGACGGCGAAACACCTCAAAGCGCGACGTTCTAAATAATTCAACCAAGTGGACTAGAAAGGGAAGAGATCATGACCAACGCCAAGCTCGAAGTGCTGACCCCGCAGAACAGCCAACTGATCTTCATCGACCACCAGCCGCAGATGGCCTTCGGCGTGCAGTCGATGGACCGCCAGGCGATGAAGAACAATGCCGTTGGGCTGGCCAAGGCCGCCAGGATCTTCAACATCCCCACCACCATCACCACCGTGGAGAGCGAATCGTTCTCGGGCTTCACCTACCCCGAGCTGCTGGATGTATTCCCCAACCAGAAGACGCTGGAACGCACCTCGATGAACTCGTGGGACGACCAGAAGGTGCGCGATGCGCTGGCCGCCAACGGCCGCAAGAAAGTCATTGTGGCGGGCCTGTGGACCGAGGTCTGCAACACTACCTTCGCCTTGTCCGCGATGCACGACAGCGACTACGAGATCTACATGGTGGCCGACGCCTCGGGCGGCACCAGCAAGGAAGCGCACGACTACGCCATGCAACGCATGGTGCAGGCCGGCGTGGTGCCGGTGACCTGGCAGCAGGTGCTGCTCGAATGGCAGCGCGACTGGGCCCACCGCGACACCTACGATGCCGTGATGAGGCTGGTCAAGGAACACTCGGGCGCCTACGGCATGGGCGTGGACTACGCCTACACCATGGTGCACAAGGCAGCGCAGCGCACCGCCACGACGCACGAATCCCTCGCGCCGGTGCCGGCTCGCTGACAGGCCGACAGGCGTGGCCTGAAACAACGGGAACGTCTCACAGCACACCCAGGGCGGCGGCTGGCAGAAGCAAGGAGTGCAAAGAGCCCCTGTCAACGAGGGGCTCTTGCTATCAAAGGCTGCACGGTGCGATAGGCACACAGATAGGCACAGATCCTCAGGCGCCCATGATTATGCCTACCCAATCATGCTCAATGATGGGTGGCCAGTCACCGCGTTACGCCACTCTCCGTGCAGGCTCCATCGGAGAACACGTCGCGGCGATCCATCACCCGGGCGCCGTCCCCATAGGGATCCCGAGGTCCCATGGTATTTGCACCATCCGTGTATTTGTCCCGCGGACCCACACCCCCGTAGGCCACGGCCGAGCCGAGGGCCGCGCTGGTCACTGCGAGCAAGATAACTGTCTTTAGCATGCTGCACCTCCTGTTGGTGGTTGTTCCTGTGCGAGCGAGCCGCCTCCAAAGGATAGGCCCGCAACAGGCCTGCAAGCGCGGCGTTTGCGCATTGCAGCAGACAGTTTTGTTATCCGGCTTATGACGAGCGGCTATATGGGCTGTCATCGCGGTTCTGGGTGCGGACTTCCGGAAATTTGCACGCAACTGATCCCGGTCTCCGCGCCGACCGTGACCCTGGTTCCAGTCACCTTGTGTAAAGTGAAAGTTAGAGTTGCGACGGTTGCAACTTAGCGATGTTTCATCTGTGAGGGGGCGTATGCAATCCAAGGAGCACTGGGAGCGGGTCTACACGGCGAAGGGTCCGACCAGCGTGAGCTGGTTCCAGGAGCATGCTCGCCAGTCCGTCGAACTGATCCGGCAAACGGGTGTGGCGCCGGACGCGGCGATTATCGATGTGGGAGGGGGCGCCTCCACGTTGGTCGATGACCTGGTCGGCGAGGGCTATACGAACCTCACCGTACTGGACCTGTCTGACGCCGCGCTGTCGGCGGCCAAGGCCCGCCTGGGTGAGCGTGCAAATCGTGTCTCGTGGCTGGTTGGCGACGTTACGCAACTGGAGCTTCCCATCCACGCCTACGACGTCTGGCACGACAGGGCGGTCTTTCACTTTCTGACCACGCTTGAGGAGCGTGAAGCCTACGTCCGGGCCGTGTTGCGCGCAGTCAAGCCCGGGGGCAGCGTCATCGTCGCGACCTTCGCGGAGGACGGGCCAGAGCAGTGCAGCGGTCTTCCTGTCATGCGCTACAGCGCTGACGCGCTACATGCCGAGTTTGGTGCTCCATTCACGCTGCTCCGGCAGGAGCGTGAGGAGCACCACACGCCGTTCGGGACGGTTCAGAAGTTCATCTACTGCCTGTGCCGCAAGGAACCGTGCTGAGCGGTCCAGGCGTCCGGCGGCGTGGTAACAACGCCTCAATGCGACAGCCCGACCCACACGGACGTCCAGTAACCCCTTGTCGGCTCAGGCAGGCTTTCGATACACGACGAATCCGGATTTCTCCGCGACCTTGTCGTAGAGTTTCATCGCCGTCGTATTGGTTTCGTGCGTCTGCCAGTAGACTCGCCTGGCGCCGGCAGCCTCCGCGCGCTGGTAGACCGCTTCAATCAGCGCGCGGCCCACGCCAGTGCCGCGCGCTGCCTCGGTGGTGAAGAGGTCTTGCAGGTAGCAGCTCGGGCCGATCTGGATGGTGCTGCGATGAAAGAGGTAGTGCACCAGCCCGAGCAACTGCCCGGAGCGCTCCGCCACCAGGGCGTGCATGGGCTCGTAGGCGTCGAAGAAACGCGACCAGGTCATGCGGGTGATCTCGGCCGGCAGCGCCGTCTCGTCCTTGCGGCCATAGAAGGCGTTGTAGCCATCCCATAGCACCTTCCATGCTTCGAAATCACCTGGCTCGGCGGGGCGGATCAGGATCGGGTCGGTCACGGTGTCATCCTCGGGTTCGATATACGGGCTTGAAGGCGGGCACGCTTGCGCCGCCAGCCTGCATTGTGGCCGGTGCCGGCCGTCCGGGGCAAGCCATGCCAATCCGGACCAAGCCGTGCTAGGCCCGGCTGCTCGACGTGGGCGGCGTATAGCGGGCCTTGCCGCCACGCTTGGCTTCGTAGAGCGCCATGTCGGCGCGCATGAAGAGCTCGTTCGTGGTCTGGCCGTCATCGGGGTAATGAATGGCAATGCCCACGCTGGCTGTCGCCACGATGGTATGGCCTTCGATGAAATGCGCGCGCGTTGCCGCTTGCACGATGGCCTGGGCGATGCGTTCCAGCGTCGTCGTGTTGACCGCGTCGTCCAGCACGATGCCGAATTCGTCGCCGCCGATCCGTGCCACCGCATCGCCCGCGCGCACGCACGCGGTAAGGCGCTCGCCGAACGCCACCAGCAACTGGTCGCCAACGGCATGGCCATAGGTGTCGTTGATGGCCTTGAAATCGTCGACATCCACCAGCAAGAGCGCTGCGTTGGCATGGTTGGCGCTGGCACGGGTCATGGCCTCGGCCATGCGGCGGTCGAAGCCCTTGCGGTTGAGCAGGCCAGTCAGGTGGTCCGTCAGCGTCTGCGCTTCCAGGCTGCGCAATTTCTGGCGCTCGCTGGTCACGTTCCGCGCGAACATATACAGCCCCTGGACCGTGTCCTGGCCGTCATTCCATGCAGGCTGGTACGTGACTTCCATATACTCGGCGCCGTCCTTGCCTTCCAGGCTGAAGGTGACTGAAGTTCCCTGGTAGGCCTGCTCCAGGTAAGGTTTCGATGCCATGTAGGCAGGGGTGCCCCATAGCTCGCGCACCGTCAGGCCGACGATCTGCCGCACCGGCAGGCCAAACCGCTGCGCATAGGCCTCGTTGACGAAGATGTAGCGCTCGTTCATGTCGATGAACGAGATGAAATCGGGCACGTGGTTGGCAATGGCCTCGATGCGTTTCTCGCTCTCGGCGGCACGATCCTTGGCGGTGGAGAGCGCGGCCTCCCGTTCGGATAGCTGCCGCATGACCGCGCTGAACGTGGTGGCCAGTTCGCCGATCTCGTCATTGCGGCGGGTGGGCAGCGAGGCCAGTGCGGCCGGATCCTTGGGCACCTCGCTCACCACGCGGTGCAGCAGCTCCAGGGGCGCCAGCAAGCGCCGTATTACCACCCACATCATCAGCGCGGCCAGCACGAGGGAGAGTCCCGCGGCCAGGATCGTCTTGCGGCGGGCCTCGACTAGGGGCGCGTAGGCCTCGCTGGCCGGCAGGATGGACACCACCTCCCAGCCATTGGATTCGAGCAGGTAACGCGCCACGATGGGTTGGGTCGGGTTGAGGACTTCCCAGTCCGAATGCGGCGTGTCGAGGCCGCAGTTCTCGCCGAGCGCCCTGGCCGAGGTCATCACCTTCGACGGGTCGGGGTGCATCGCGTAACGCGGGTTCGCGCCGGAGGAAACCAGGCAATAGCTCCCGGTCTGGCCAACCCGGCTGTGCGCCAGCTGGCCGAGGAAGTTGCTTTCCGTGAAATTCAACACCCCACCAACCACCGCGAGCAACTTCCCGTCCGGGCCGCGCAACGGGACAGCCAGCACGACGCCGGGCGAATCGCTCATCCGCCCGCGCAGCAGGTCGGACACGGCAAACTCCGAACCACGGACGATTTCCCGGAAATAGTCGCGGTCCGAAAGGTGGATGCGTTGCCCGGCGGGGACGGCGGTGCTGAACGCCATGTCCCCGTCGGGCCACGCCAGGAACACGGCATTGAGGGTTTGCGGGATGGACACGGCCTGGGCCGCGAAGTGCTTCATTTCCGCGGGCGAGCGCCCCAGCATGGGCGCGAGCTGGCGAGCCAGGCGGCGCAAGGCGTTAGCCCGCAACTCGAACTTTTCATCGAGCTGTTCGGCGACGAGCTTGACCAACGTCTCTTGCTGCGCCTGCCGTAATGCCTTGAGGCTCTGGAACGCGTAATACTGGGCGAACAGCGCGCGCGCGAGGATGATGAACGTCACCACGACTGCGGTAGCCAAGGCCACCCGGTACTTTAGGGAGTGCCGCATGAGTATCTTATTCTTGGAGTTTTCGGATTAGCCCGATTGCCGGCTCTTTCTGTCCCGGCTGCCCGTCCTCCATCGCGGGCGACTGACCCGGCTCGTAGGTTAGCAGAAGCGGGGTGTTAATCCCGCGTGGCTGACAGGGATGCTCGGACTTACGTGCCTTATCGGTGGCTTTCGCAGACGTAAGTGGCTTTCGGGGGCTAGAATGCGGCATTCCCCCAACAGTCAGCAGCCAGGCCGCGGCCAGCCAGCACGAAATTCTCACCCATGACCCTCGATCCCGCACTCCGTTTCCTGCATATCGCCGGCGTCACGCTGTGGGTGGGCGGCATGTTCTTCGCCTATGTCTGCCTGCGCCCGGCCGCGGGCACCTTGCTCGAGCCGCCGCAGCGGTTGCGCCTGTGGCGTGCTGTATTCGCACGCTTCCTGGCCTGGGTCTGGGTGGCGGTCGCGCTGATCGCCATCAGCGGCATATCCATGCTTGCCGTGGTCGGGTTCGCGGCGGCACCCAGGCACTGGCATGCCATGTTCGGCATTGGGCTGGTCATGATCGCGATCTTTGCCTATGTGTACTTTGGCCCGTATGGCGCACTCCGCCGCGCCGTCGACGCGCAGGACTGGAAAGCCGGCGGCGCCGCGCTGGGTCGCATCAGGCAGGCCGTGGGCCTGAACCTGCTGCTCGGCGTGCTCACCATCGCAGTAGCAACGCTCGGCCGGCTGCTCGCCTAGTTTCCGCGGGGCCGTCGCGATCGCGCTCAAGATTTCGGGGATAATTCGTCCGCTTGCGTCGAAGTGCTTGTGGTTGCCGTTGTGACTAACTGGGCGATCCCCGAGGCGCGTACATGCGATTCTTTGCCAGAAAATCTGGCATATTTTTTTATTAAGAATGGAATGGTGAAACAATGCTGTTAGCATTGGAAGAGCAGCGTGAAAATTATGTGGTTAATCATATGGGCGATTTTTTTTGGAAAAATATCTGAGTATGGTGCAATGAAAAATCGATCGTTTTTTTTGAGTAAAAATTAGAAAAATATTATGGGCTCGGTTTTTTTATGCGCAAGCAAACAAAAATCAGCGATCATTACCGTATGCCCAGATAACGGTGGGCCAAGAATTCATAGGTACCGACTTTAACGGCAGTGGTACTCAAAATCTCAGCGCGTGGCACGGTCCGCAGGCCCCGAGCAGCTGCTTCCATAGCCAGTCTTCCGTGGACACTGCGCACTCGTGCACCGTTCATATGCTGACTGGGTTCTTTCCGTTCATTGGCCCGCCTACGATTGCCAATACTGAGGACGTCCAACACGTGACGGCTCTTAGCTTTGCGGGCAGTTTCGGGCTGTGCGGCTGGATGGGGAACAGTTTATCCGGACACAGACCCTCCAAAGGGCACACCCAATAGTCATACATCTCGATCGCCTGGAGGCTGGGACACGGATCACGAAGCCCAATACACAGCGGCGGGACGATCGGGTCATGCGAGGTGGCCGCATGCGTATTACCAGCGGTTCAGCCGAAAAACGAGGCCCAAGGCAGCTGCGCATTGTCCAGACGCTTGGGCGCCCAGCACACGGTATATCGGCCCACACGAGGTTGATGCCGCGCCGACGGACGGCAGGCCAATTCCCAGCGGGAAGGGCAGGCTGTTCATCGGGGGGTGCTTGTCCGAATTGATGGTCAACATGGTGTCTCAATAGCGGTAACTGTTACCAGGAGCCGCCCAACTGAAGCACAATGGCGCGGTCGGCCGGCGCGCAGGCATACGCACCCTTCGCAATCTGCCGTTGTCACGCAGTCTGATCGGCTCTTCACGACCGATGAAGCGACGATCGCCAACCTTGAGCTGGGTGACCGCTAGCCAACCCCTCTCTGGCCGTTCGGCAAGCGGAGGCTGGATGGCGGCCCGTCGGTCGTTGCGGACGGCCATTCTTTCCATTTGTAACTGGTAGGCAAGATCCCCGTCATCCTTGATACCCTTGTCGCCATCGGACGTGACCGAGTTCAACGTCGGCGGCGAGAAGCGGTCCTAATCGCCCGTGATGGATCTGTACAACGGACGTCGCCTACCAGATGGCCAAGCGGCCGACCTTCGACCTCGGCCACGCCACGCTCAAGAAAACGCTGGCCAAGCTGGGGCATCACGACACACCGTTCTTGCACTCGGACCAGTGATGGCAGTACCAGATGCTCGCCTACCGCCGCCTATTGGAACAACATGCCCCGCCCCAAAGCATGTCTCGTAAGGGAAACTGCCTAGACAATGCCGCGAGGGAGAGGTTCTTCGGCACGCTCCGAGTTCTTCACGCTGAACAAATTTACCGGTCTGGACCAGCTTCAGGCCGGCCAGGTAGATCCACTACAATCACGAGCGCATCAAGCCGAAGCTAAAAGGGCTGAGTCCCGTGCAAGACAGGACCCAGCCCTTCGGCGCCTAGCGATTTAACTGTCCAACTTCTTGGGGTCAGTTCGGACTGGCCCTCCTTCTTTTTTGGCCGCGTACCGTATCTTTCCGGGACCGCATAGGCAGATCCCTTCCGGCAATCATACCCACCTGAAGTTCGGCATCAGGTCGCTGTGCTCGTCGATACTGACGCAACCCAGTTCGTTGATCATCCGCTTCATGGATTCCTTGGATTTCGAGTCGCAACTGGCAATCATCAGTAACTGGCCCGGTGCCATTTGCGCTTTCTGCCGCCCCAGCCCGAGGCGGTAGATCTTGACGCCGACCAATCCGCCGATCCACCAGGCGATCATCGCGCCAAGCGCGATAGCGCCAACATACGCAAGGGCAGTGGCGCCCGTACCGGCGGACACTCCGTATCTGAAAATTACCAGCGCGGCGATGATCGCGCCGACGAAAAGTCCGGTGATCGCCGCTTCTTCGCGATATGTCGTCTGGCCGATGTCAATTCTCGGCAATCCGTCAACTGCCTGATTGTCGCGCTGGACAAACCACGGTCCCGCGACGAGTGCTGATGTACCGGCCAGCTCGCCAAATCGCGCTTGCGCCAGCCTCGCCGTAGCGACGTCATTCAGCCTGAAATATAGCAGCGTACGCATGGTGTTACCTCGCTCAATCTCAATTTCCACTCCGGCGAACCGGCGGTTGTTTGCGTAATGATTCCGGCCCAAGCTCCAGAGCCCCTTGACCGCGGGGCAGGATGGCTACCGCAGGTTGGGCCAGCCTTCGGCACCATCCGTCCCGCATTGCCGAGGATCTTCACGGCATCATCGTCACGATGAGATCGAGGCTCGGCCAGCCTGAAACGCGGAAGGGCAGCAAAGAAAGCGGCAATCAGCCTGGCGATCGGCATTACGGCCGCAAAGGGCCCCACTCGCCGAACATCGATTGCATCGATCCTGGCGAACGACCGATTTCCTTGGTTACCGGGGTAGTGGACGACCGGAGGTCGCCGCGTGGCATCTTGCATGAAATTTCCAGGAATCCCCGTGAGTGACTTCAGGAGTCACCAGTCCTAAGACGTTGTCGAGGGGGAAGGCCCGGAAACGAGTGGTGGGCGAACCAGAAGCGTGCCGCTTCAGGGAGGCTGCAACTATGAGTATAGGTGTCCATTGCATCCCAGCCTAACGCACTTACAACATGGCCTGGCAGGCGTTGCGCCGCGCACCCGCGGCGCCCGCAAACGCAAACCGGTCGTCAACCGCCGGCACTACACTGAAATGGGAATCCACAGCAATCTTCGCTGTCCGGATCTCTTTGCTTTTCTTCAGAGCGTCGTCAACGCAAGGCTTGAAATGAACCGCCTCCAATACTCGGTGAGCCTGTCCTACGAGGTCATGGATCCCATGGCGGACTTCGTGCTGAACATTGAAGCTGCCAGGACTTCCCGGCAGTTCGTCGTTGCCGAGCGACTGACGTTCCCCCCGTCAATTCAGACCGCCCACTACACGGATCCGGTGCTGTGCAACCGCCTGCTTAGAATGCGCGCCCCCAAGGGCCGCCTTGCCATCCGCTATGAGGCAGTCGTCGATATCGATCATCGCCTGGACGACAGCGATCAGTTGTCAGAAGTGCCTGTCGCCGAACTACCGTTCGAGGTCTGGCACTACCTGGCGCCTAGCCGATATTGTGAATCTGACCGCCTGATGGAATTTGCGATGCGTGAGTTCGGGGGCATGCAGCGCGGCTATGCCCGCGTCTACGCAATTCGGGAGTGGGTACGCAATCACGTGCGTTTTCTCTCGCGCTCCACCAACGAGCGCACGTCGGCGGTCGATACCATCGTGGAACGCACCGGTGTCTGCCGCGACTTTGCCCACCTGATGATTGGGATCTGCCGCGCCCTGAGCATTCCGGCGCGCATGTCCAGCAGCCTGGACTATGGGGCGGATCCGACAACGGGCGCGCCGGATTTTCATGCGGTGGTAGAAGTGTACTTGTCCCACCGGTGGTACCTGCTCGATCCATCTGGCGTATCGATCCCGACGGGGCTGCTTCGTATCGGCACCGGCCGGGATGCCGCGGACATACCGTTCGCGGCAATATTCGGCACGGTGGAATCGGAGCGGCCCTTTGTCGAAATCCATGCTGTGACCAACACAGCGACAGGGATTGACATGCCGGTGTTCACTGCTAAGGCCATCTCCACCTGGTAGCCGGCGCTCGTTGGTCGCTGCTACCGGCTCCGTGGTCGGTTGCGCATCAGCGTTTGTTTCCCTTCATGCTCTCGGTTTCCATGGCAGCCTTCCATTCCTCATAGGCCTCGATCGGCTCCATGGACTGATCGACGAACGCGGCGGCGCGCTCTGCGGCGGCCAGCGTATCCACAGCGAAGTCACCTTGGTTGTCGTCCTCCGTGCCGGGTGGCAGCAGCATGTCTTCGAGCATCGCCGTCAGTTCCGATGTATCCCATGACTCACCCAACTGAGTCTTCTTCTTTATGTAGTGCCGGACTTCCGAGTCTTGTCCGGCGGTCAATGGCAGTCCACGGAAGGTTGGCTCTTCGTTGTGATGGATCATGATGTACCTCCAATGATGGCCGGTACTTTGAGTGTACGCGCAATACCGCACCACCACTGGAAGCCCGGCAAGGGGCCGGATCTGCGCCGTCAGGCGTTCTCGTCGCCGACGTTATACGTCTCTCGCAGAGTCATACCAAACGGACGGATAGGCCTTGCCGCAGACCGCGCCGTGGCCAATTACCATGGTAGAGAGGTTCCATGGCAGCCATGGGCGTCCGGCGCATTCCAGAATACATTTGCTCTAGCGGACTAAGCCAAGGTGGCAGATCTGCGTGGACGCCTCGCCGCCGCTGACCATCGATAGAAGCCCTGCTTGGCCAACTCGACGAGAAACAGGTATGCAACCACCATGGCACCGAGAATGAAATAGAAGCGCACAGGTGGTGGCACAAATCCGAAGTGCGATCCTATTGGTGTAAACGGCAACGCTACCGCGACGGTCACAACCGCTAGCGACGTTGCCGTC
The DNA here is from genome assembly GCA_000955785.1 of Burkholderiaceae bacterium 16. Lineage (GTDB taxonomy): Bacteria > Pseudomonadota > Gammaproteobacteria > Burkholderiales > Burkholderiaceae > Cupriavidus. Next base: position 7,883 of record JYOD01000119.1, on the reverse strand, counting down.
AACAGAGGATGGGCATGGCTCTTGAGGGGATTGCCACGAGTGCGGATTACAAAAATCACCAGCACCTGGGTGCATAGCGACTCAATGAACCAGCCGGTCTGAAACTGCCGCTCGTTCGCCTGCAAAACGGCCATCAAGATGTAGAAGGTCATAAAATCGAAAAGCGAGCTGATCGGGCCGATCACCAGCATGAAGTCGCGGATGAAATTCAAATCCAGCACGTGGGGGGCAACAATTTCCTCGGCGTCCACTTCGTCGAGTGGAATTGGGACTTCCGATATGTCGTAGAGTATGTTGTTGAGCAGGATCTGTGTCGGCAGCATCGGTAGGAAAGGCAGGAACAACGAGGCGCCGGCCATGCTGAACATGTTGCCGAAGTTAGAACTGGTCCCCATCATGATGTACTTCATGATATTGCCAAAGGTACGTCGTCCCTCCAGAACGCCCGCGTGGACGACATGCAGGTCATGTTTCAGGAGGATCATATCCGCCGCCTCCTTTGCCACGTCGACGGCCGAGTCCACCGACAGGCCGACATCTGCGGAGTTTAGGGACGGCGCGTCGTTAATGCCATCGCCCAGATAGCCCACGACATGGCCGCGGGCCTTGAGCGCAAGGATCACGCGGTCCTTTTGCGCCGGACTGACTCGGCAGAACAGGTTCGCGGTTTCCGCTCGGGCGCGCAGAGCATGGTCATCCATCTGGGCGATCTCCTTGCCAGTCAGGAGCCCCGTGATCGGAATGTTCAACTGGGTGCAGACATGTTGCGTTACCAGGTCGCTATCACCAGTAACGATCTTGATCGCGACGCCGGAGTTCTTGAGCGCGGCCAGGGCCGACGCGGCGCTCTCCTTGGGGGGATCCAGGAAAGCGGCGAACCCGGCCAGGATAAGCTCTTTTTCGTCGCCCACAACGGCATGAGGATGATCAGGCCGCACCTGGCGCCAGGCGATGCCCAGCACCCGCAAACCTTCTTTTTCCAGAGCGCGGTACTGGTTTTGAATGCCAGCCAGGGCAGATTCGTCTATGGGCCGCTGGCATGCGGTATCTTCTGCTTCGTAATGCGTGCAGAGCCCCACGATCTCTTCGGATGCGCCTTTCACCACCAGCCAGCGTGTCTCGCCGTTATCCAGGAGCACCGAGACGCAACGGCGCTCGAAGTCGAACGGAATCTCGTCGATTTTTTTCCAGTTTCCGACTGCAATATGCTGGTGGTCGAGAATGGCTTCGTCAAGCGGGCTCTTCAATCCAGTTTCGAAGAAGCTGTTGAGATAGGCCAGTTCCAGTACCCGTTGGCAGGGACGGCCATCCGCATCCACATGCCGTTCCATATGGATCTTCGCTTCGGTCAACGTGCCCGTCTTGTCTGTGCACAAGACATCCATTGAACCCAAGTCCTGAATGGCTGCCAGACGCTTCACGATCATGTGCTGCGCGGCCATGCGCAGCGCACCTCGCGACAGGGTGACCGATACCACCATGGGTAGCAGTTCCGGCGTCAAACCGACAGCCAGGGCCACTGCGAACAGGAAGGACTCTAGCCAGGGCTTGTGAAACAAGGTGTTCACGAGCAGGACAAACATGACCATCAGGATGGTCAGCCGCATGATCAACATGCCGAAGCGGCGGGCACCTAGTTCGAAGGCCGTCGGAGGTGGCTGGCGAGAAATGCTGTCGGCGATTTCCCCGATAGCAGTGGCGACTCCCGTCTTGATCACAAGTATTCGGGCACTGCCGCTGATCACCGATGTGCCCATGAACACTGCATTAGTCGCCTCCTGAAGCTCCACGGCACCATCGGACAGGACGCCTGGGCGCTTTTCCACCGGGTAAGATTCGCCGGTCAGCAGCGCCTGCTTAACGAAGAAGTCGCATGCTTCCAGCACTCGTCCGTCCGCCGGAATCAAATCCCCTGCTGAAAGCAATACGAGGTCGCCTGGCACCACCTGGGTCAACGGGATCTCCAGCGGTTCGCCATCACGCATTACGTTTGCCCGTACGGAAACCGATTGCCGCAGCTTCTCCGCTGCCGCGTTGGCCCGGTACTCCTGGACAAAATCCAGAGTGACGCTCAGCAGAACGATAAGGCTGATGATAAGAAAATTTGTGAGCTCCCCGGTAAATGCGGACACCGCGCTGGCGACGAGGAGGATGATGACAAGCGGATTCTTGAAGCGGGTGAAGTACTGCAGCAGCAGCGATTGTCCCCGCCGCTCGCGGAACACGTTTGGTCCGTATTTGGCGAGCCGGGCTTGGGCTTGCGCACCTGACAAGCCCGTGGCCGCTGCGGCGAGGTCCGCCGTCCCGGCCGTGAGCGTATCAAGCCACCAGGGGCGAAGCTTCGGATCTACCTGCATTTCAGTAACCCCCGGTCGGCGCGTCGCGGATTAGCACTAGTTTGAACCATTCTGTCATCGCGGTACCGCCAAAGAGAGACGTTAGAGGCTCCACTTGTAGTGGTATAACTTGTAGCGTTGCTCGCCATTTGTGCAACGCTCCCATCTCGAATCTGTTGGGCGCACTGTACCGCTACCAACCGGGTAGTTTTCAGCGAAATTCATGATCAAAGTGCAAACCTAGTCGCATACTCCAACCTTGTCGCGCATGGGAAGACACCACCTCGCCCCCAGGTTGCGCGTCCGGGGCGACAAGCTCCCACCCCGATCAGGCGAAATCGTCGACCGTCAGACAGCGCTTCGATGCGCTTGACCCTTGCCAATTCCGACCACACTGAACTCGTCCGGTGCCGCAGCGTGCTGCCAGGATCCTTCCAAGCACCAGGAGATAGTCATGGAGCGCACTACCGAATATCGTGGGTTCGAGATTCACGTAGGCCTGGTGAGTACATCCGAGGACATGTTCGACGCATGGTTTAGTATCAGTGGTCCGCTTCGACCGCCCGGTGTTGCAGCGATTGGGGAGCGCATCAAATTACACGGCGGGCCGTTTTCTCGTCGGTGGGCGCATCTGATCGCAGAATTGGCTGGCAGAGCCGCAATCGATGGGTGTCGAATAACGTGCCCTCGCGGCCGGAAATGTCTGAATAGGTCTCGGCACGATTCGCGCGCCGCCTGGGATTCAACGCTTGTGCTCCTGGGTCAAGGGAAAGCCTCGGAAGGTGCTTTCTGAGTCAATGCCGTCCATTTCGCCGCTCCGGTATTGGTCTCCCTTTTAAGGGTAGCGCTATCGTGATGATGAGAGATCACTTGCTGCCAGAGGCCAGCAAATAGGTCTACGATGAAGGCGTGGTCACTTTTTAACCCCACAGTCCGCAACCATGATGCTTCCAGGCGCTGCGTAGCCATCTGAGGCCACGGGAATGCGCCCGAGCGCGCCCCCTCTGGAAGATGGAGCGGTGCCGATCAACCTGGGGCTTGTCCGCCACTCACCATCAGGAGGGAAGCCACCACGTCTGCGTTGGACGCACAAGGAGCCAACAATGAAACTGATTGAGCCGGACGAACAACAGGCATTTCTTGCTGCTCTGCAGCATAACGGTCTGACAGAAGATGATTTCGAGCTTGCCGAAACCGATACGACGGACCCAAAGGGCGACGAGAACTTTGGTCTGCAGGGCTATGTCGCCGTAACCAGACGATCCACTCGCGTTACGCGGGAATACCCTATCGGTTACGAGACAGATTGGGTGGAGCACTTCAGCAAAGATCTGGGAGCCGGCGCATTCGATAAGCTGGAATGAGAGACCCCAGGCCATGAGGCATGGGGGGGGGGAGAAAAGCCGGCCACTTGGCAGATAGGGAGATTCGCCTGGAAGGCAGCCGAACTCAGTGGTTGGAGCGTGCCCGAAGGATGGTGCCAACCTGCGACCACGTTGTTCCACAGGGAACCGAACCCTCTGCCAAGGACTTCAGTTTCATGTCAGCCTGCCTACGTGTTGGCGGCCATGGGCGATGCCCACGGCCCGCTCGGCTTGCATCACGCCACCTTGACCTCGATGCGGCTCGGTTGCGCATGTTCGGCTTTCGGGATGCGCAGCTTGAGCACGCCGTGGTTGAACTCGGCGACCACCTTCTCGGCATCCAGTTCCTTGGATAGCGTGAACACACGCCGGTAACGCGGCAGGGAAACCTCCACGTAACTGGCGTCCATGCCCTCCGGCTGATCCAGGACGACGTCGCCCTTGATGGTCAGGATGTCGCCTTCCACCTGCACGACCAGCTTGTCCTTGGGCACACCCGGCAGATCGGCGTACAGGGTGATGCCTGCGGCGTCCTCGTACACATTCACTGGCGGTATCAGGGCCGCTTCAGTGCTGCCAGTGTCGGCTTGTTTGGTGACAGCAGTAGTTTCGCTCATGGCCAGATCCTCCTCGCATCACAGGATGCTGATTTGGCGCCGCTGCGCGGCTTCGAGGCGCTGGATGCTGATGTGCAGCACGCCGTCGCGGTACTTGGCTTCCACCGCATTGGGGTTTACGTCGTCCGGTAGGCTCACTACACGGCGGAAGCGGCCGGCGAAGCGTTCATCGATATGCAGGGAGGTTTGCTCGTCCTTGTCAGAGAGATCGGGCTTGCGCTCGCCGACAATAGTCAGTACGCCCTTCACCAGTTGGACGTCGAGGCTGGCCGGTTCGATGCCGGGGGCAAAGGCGTAGATTTCCACCGAGTGGGGTGTGCCGCCGACATTCATGGCCGGAAAACTGACCCGACCACGAATACTGGGAGACTGCTCGAATGGCTGGTGCAGCTCGCGCTGCAGGCGTTCCAGTTCTGAGAATACGTCACGGGGAAACAGGGATCGATACATCATGTTTGCCTCCATTCGCTTTGGCGCGGGCGCCATATTCTGGCGTCCCCGGTTGCAATGGTAAGGCTTCCCCCGAGGATATCAAGTTCTTGCTTTGACGGATATTCGCCATCATTCTTTCGAGCGGAAGAGCAGTGCTAGGGACGTGAAAAGGGGAACACGCATGGAATTCCGGGACTACTACAAAACGCTGGGAGTGCCACGCGATGCCACCGCGGAGGACATCAAGAAGGCGTTCCGCAAGCTCGCACGCCAGTTCCATCCCGACGTTTCCAAGGAGTCGGATGCCGAAGTGCGCATGAGGGAGCTCAACGAGGCCTATGCCGTACTCTCCGATCCGGAAAAGCGCGCCGCGTATGAGCAATTGGGACGAGGCCATCAGCCCGGCCAGAAGTTCCATCCGCCGCCGGACTGGGGCACCGGCTTCGAGTTCTCCGGTCGGGGCTTCTCGCCGCAGCAAGAGGCCAATTTCAGTGACTTCTTTGCTGAGTTGTTTGGCCACATGGGGGGCGGACACCGCAGTTTCCATACACACGGTGGCAACTTTCAGTCACGCGGTGGGGATCACCACGCCAAGGTGCTGCTGGACCTGGACGACACCTTTACCGGCGCCACCCGTCAGCTTTCGCTGCAGGTGCCAAGCATGGATGCCCGTGGCGGGGTACAGCTCAGGAGCCGGACCCTCAGCGTGAAAATTCCCAAGGGCGTGCGCGAAGGTCAGCTCATCCGTCTGGGCGGGCAGGGTGCGCCGGGGATCGGTGGTGCGCCGGCGGGGGATCTTTTTCTGGAAGTGCACTTCAAACCGCACGACCAATTGAAAGTGAAGGGACGCAATCTACACCTCACCCTGCCGGTGGCGCCATGGGAGGCGGCGCTGGGGGCGGTGGTGCCCATCCATTTGCCTGGGGGAGAACTGAAGGTGCGCATTCCCCCCGGCGCGCAGAGCGGCAATGAGCTACGCGTACGCGGCAAGGGCATCCCCGCGAATCCACCGGGCGATCTGCTGCTGGACCTCCAAGTGGTGTTGCCGCCGGCAAACACCCCTAAAGCGCGAGAGCTTTATGAAACCATGGCCCGGGAATTGGCCTTTAAGCCGCGCCCGGATAGGAGAGCCTGATCCAAGCTGGATGACGACATGCTGATCGGCAGCTTGATGGAAGATGCATGGCTGACTCCCGAGCAAGTGGCGGCAGAAAGATACCGCCGTGCTCGCTGTCTGGACGGCGGTACTTTCAATTTGCCAAGGTTCCTGTCCCACGAATCGGAACGTAGCACGTTCGAGTCAAGGCTGAACCTCATACGGTGCGAATGTAGACAAGCGCTGATCGACCATGGCGCCACCGACGGTAAAGTGATACAGGCTTTGCCAAGCGTGATCTTTGATTCCCAGCATGGCGTGCATTTCATCATCGAAAAAACAGCCAATTCCCGTAGCGCGCGTTCCGGAGGCTTCGGCTTCAAGATAGAGCGCCTGGCCGAGGATGCCGCATTCCCAGAAAAGATGGCGATAACGCCATGGTTGCTTCAGGGCGATTTCGAAATTTGCTAGCATGCCCAGCGCAAAGCAGGAATCGGCGGCGATGTCCTGGTGACAACAGATCAACTTTGCCACCGCGCGTAAATCGTAAGGCAGCAGAAAATAGAGAGGCAGATAGTCCGGTCCAGTCTTTTGCCACAGCCATTCCGGGCGCATAGCCTTTTTGAGGCTAGGCAGCGCCCCGGAATGTCTCACGAGCATATACAGGCCCGGCTCCAGATCGTCCACGCGGTGCACCAATAGCGCCGGATGCACCGCGACAGGAGACATCAGCGTATTCCACGGTGGCGTGTCGCTGCGTACCAACAGGCATGCCAGCATGGCGAAAAAAGCCGCGGTGGTGATGCGCGTCGTACCATCGAAACTCATCGCGCTGCGGCGCTGCCGAGCAATTCGGGCAAAGCTCAGATCAAGGGCGGGCGTCGCGGACCACCGGTGCGGCTCCGGGTTTAGCGAACTCGGTTCGCGAGTACGAGACTTGTGCGTGGCGCGATGGATCGAATCGATGTCTGGCCAACACTCATGTCCCGCGCTGAGTTGATTCGCGTATCCGTACCAGTGCGCCTGATTCAAAGCAGCCCACAGGCGCTCAGGGTCTGGCTGTGCTCCAGGATTGCCGATCCAAAGCAGGGCATCCGGCACCTCTGGTTCGGCCGCCCCAAAATCCCCGCGGCGGTCCAGTCCAAGCGCTGCGGCCAACGCATCATCTGCGGCAGCCTCCACCAGCCGCGTCTGCCAGCCGAGTGCTGCCGCGGCGTAACTCACCGCAGCGATAGCATGGCCGCAGTCATGCTGGCAGTAGCGCCAGGCGCGCATTCCGTATTTCCACGCCTCGCGCCAGTGGATCGAGCTGATGCCGACCAGGATACCGCCGCCCGAAAACGCCTCGGTCCATCGCGGATCGTCCACTTCGGCACGACGTTCAAGTACATGGTCGCGGCTCAGGTAATGGTAGACCCCGCCAGACAAGCCAGGCAGAGCCGGACACAGAAGATAGCCCTCGGTCGGATGCAGATTCCCGCTCGAAGGATTGCAGCGCAGTGACCACCGCTGAGCACCGTAGGATTTGCACGCTGAGAGGCCGAGTGAAAGTTCAAACAGGATTGCCAGGGTACGCAGACAGAATCTTTGCGCGGGCGGCAGAGTGCCACAGCGCAGCTCGTTGTAGCGTGCGGCCAAGGTGTCCGCGACCAATGGCAGAGCAATCCGCGGTGTGCCTTGAAACACCCGGAACGGATCTGGCTGGGTTGTCCAGTCGAGCCCTCTGGGGCCGGGAGCGTAGCGGTTGACACGGTGCTTGCTGCGCTCGTGATATTCAAGCAACACCTGCGTTAATTGGCTCATGTGCCTTCAGCCCAGGAATGCTGATTTGATATTATGGATCCTTCTCGGCAGCCTGGCGTCGCGGCGAAAAGTGAGCGCATCGGAGTGCCGGGAGGGTCATTTTCAATTCTGCTCCTCCATGGCCTTGATCGGGTCCACGGCCTCCTTGAGGAAGTCCTCTGGCGCCCACCCAACTGAGTAACACTTGTTGGGAATCAAGTCGCAAGAGCGCATTCTTACTCACCAGTCCGTAAAT